>CAUWGX010000004.1:0-217312 GCA_963558565.1 uncultured Atopostipes sp. | reverse complement strand
TTTATAGACATCGTACTTCTAGGTGACTATTTTTTTGTTGCGTTAATTGAGCATTATTTTGTGGCATTATCAATTGTTAAATTCAATAACAAATCGGCTCCTTTTTCTAAATATTCATAATCGGTCCATTCAGCAGGATCATGTGAAATTCCGTTTTTACTTGGTACGTAAATCATATTCGTAGGAGCAAAATCTGTCATTATCATTGCATCATGTCCGGTACCATTATTAATGATCATGTATGAATATTGGAAATGGTCGCAGATATCTTTCATTTTTTCTATATTTTCAGTGTCCATAACACTGGGTGGTGTGGGATTGCTATACCCTATTCTTGCAATCTCTTCTAACTCAGTGCTTACTCCTGTTTCATTTTCGATTTGTGACAAGATGCTCTGCATGACTTCTTTTACATCAATATCTTCTTTTTTAAAAGTTCGGAGTTCGACAAAAGCTTCTGTAAAATCCGGAACAAATTGATTTGAATTAGGTGAAATATCTAAAGAGCCAACTCCTCCTGCCATACTCTCTTCATGATCACGCGTTAATTTTTCAACTTCTAAAACAAATTTAGACGCTGCTACTAAAGCATCTCTTCTTTCCGACATTGGAACAGTTGAATCCCCTGATTCTCCGTAAAAACGAGCTTTAAATCGTCCAATCCCTGGTAAGTATTCAATTAATCCTAAATCTATATTTTCTTTTTCTAATACTGGACCTTGTTCAATATGCAATTCAATAAAATTCTTTATCGAATCTTCAGGACGTTTGGCGGCTTTAAGATCTGGTGTAAAACCATATTCTTGCATTGCTTCAAATTTTGTCTGGCCATGACGGTTTTTAGCATTTTTTAATTCACCTTCTGTTAACGTTCCGACCATTGCTCGTGAGTTTGAAACTCCTGTCCCTGAACCAAATGTTTCTCCTTCTTCTGCATTCATAATAATTAATTCAATGGGATAATCATTTTCAAAGCCATTCTCTATTAATACACGCATAGTCTCTAAAGCAGTAACAACTCCAGCTGCTCCATCAAATGCTCCTCCGTTTACTACAGAGTCATAATGCGACCCAATCATAACAACTGGAGCTTCTTTTAGTTTTCCTTCTTTTCGACCAAACAGTGTTTTATAACCGTCTTCGTATATCTCTAAACCAATTTTTTCCATTTCTTTAATTAAATATTCTCGAGCTTGTTTATCTTCTTTAGAATATGATGAACGAGTAACTCCGTTTCCAGGTGTTGAATTAAACTCCGATAAATTGATAATATCATTTTTAATTCTCTCAAAATTAGTTTTTAACATTCATTTTCTCCTCCTCTTTTGATACTTTCACATTATCACTGCTATTAATGCATAACAATATTCTATAAACACTTAAAATAAATATTCACTTTTAGAATATTCATTCAGCTCTATTAAATATAGAAATGTTTTTAAAATTTCTTGCGTCTTGAAAATATCATGGAGATTATAAAATAAGTTAGATAAATAAAATATGATCGCCCTTCCCTCAAGCCTTTTGGTTAGGTTAAAACCCTTTCATGTGAGAAACTAACTTTATAAAATGCATCAGCAAAGAGGTGGAGGACAATGAAAAATAAACAAAAAGAATACCAAGAATTAGCCCAAGCGATTCTTACACGAGTCGGTGGACCAGAAAATGTTGAGAACGTGATTCATTGTATTACACGGCTGCGTTTTTATTTAAAGGATGAGAATCAAGCAGATCGGGAAGCGCTGGAGGAGTTATCAGGCGTTATGGGGATTGTAGAAGCCAATAATCAATTCCAGGTCGTGGTCGGGCAAGCAGTGGATGATATTTATGCTGAGGTCGAAGCGTTGCTTCCGAATCAAACAACGGAGGCGGAACCAACTGAAAACACGCCGTCTAGCTTTAAAGACCAAGAGACTTTTACTGGGAAATTGCGCTATGGGTTTAACCAGGTTATTGGCATCGTTACTGGTGCCGTGATGCCGATTATTAATATTTTAGCGGCTTCTGGAATTATTAAAAGTATCCTAGCCATCGGGACGAGTTCAGGACTGATTACCGAAACAGGCAATGCCTACTTAATCGTGAATGCGATGGCAGATGCGGTTTTTTATTTTCTACCGATTTTAATTGGTTACAACGCGGCCAGACGTCTTGGTGGCAATCCGGTCTTAACCGCGGTGATTGGTGGCGTGATTATGTATCCGACGATTCTGGAAGCAGCGGAAAATGAGCTGGTTATTTTAAGCATTGGGTCGTTAGATTTTCCTTATGTGTCTTATACTTACTCCATCTTTCCGATGATTTTAGCGGCCTGGTTAGTCAAAGTAACTGAGCGTTGGTTGAAACAATGGGTGCCGACTTATATTCAAGCGATTTTTATTCCGATCGTTGTTATTGGTTTCGTGACAGCCGTGACTTTCCTACTGACGGGTCCGATCATTACTTGGATTTCGTTTGCTTTAGCGGATGGTCTACAAGTGCTATTAAATTGGAACTCCGCTATCTTTGGTGGTATTATCGCTGGTCTGTACCAAATCCTCGTGATTTTTGGTTTGCATTGGGGCATCATCCCTATTTACGTCAATGACTTTGCGTTGTTAGGTTATAGTTATTTATCCGCGATCGTCAGTTTCTCCATCGTCGGCCAAGCCGGAGCTGCTTTAGCAGTGGCGGTCAAAACGAAAAAAGCGGATATTAAAGAATTAGGTTATGCTGGAACCATCTCTGCTTTTTGTGGTATTACAGAACCTGCTATTTACGGGATTAATCTGCGATTTCGCCGCCCCTTCATCTGTGCAAGTATCGGCAGTGCCGTTGGAGGTTTCTTTACCGGCTTATTGCACGTCAATATGTGGAGTATTATCGGTTCGATTATTGGTCTGCCCTCTTATATCGACCCCGTCAATGGCATCAACGCGAACTTTTGGTATGCGGTGATGATTACGATCCTTACCTTAGCGGTTGCTTTCTTGCTAACTTACTTTTGGGGCTATAATGATCAAATGAAAATGCACCAAAAACAAGAAAAACCACAAAATCCAGGAAAAGTGGTCCCTGAATAATGACGTTTCATCAAAATTTTAGTGCTCAACTTTGTGGTCTATAAATGAAAATAAATCATTTTAAATAGTCTGTAAAAAAAAAAGCGACTCCTAAGATAACCCTTAGCAGTCGCTTTTTTATGGATTAATTATCCATATAATAATTTAAGAAAGTGGGTACACTTCTTTACAAAAGTTTCTGGAGCTCTTTCTTCAAAAGAAAACCCTCGTGTTTCTATATCAATCATTCGATGTTGATCTAACAAAACTTTTCCATAAGTCGAAAGTTCCTCAGGTAATTCAACATGTAACGGAAATTCTTTAGTCGTAGTAGTAATTGGTGCTACTCCAAACATATAATTGAGATTCGGATTATTTTTCGTGAGAACTATGCAAGGGCGATGTCCTCTCTGCTCATGTCCTTTAGTAGGATTCAAATTAATAAAAATAATATCGCCTTGTTTTAAATCTCTAAAGTTTTGTACACTTCTTCTCATAAGATTTCTCGACCCACCGATTCTCCCCAATCATATTTGTCCTCTTTATCTAATGGTGTTCCTTCGTAATCTGCAAAGAGTTCGTTTAATGTTTGAGGATACACTTTCTTGGGCGTTAGAATAATTTTCTCTTCTTTTACTTCAACACGAAATTCTAACTGATCATTTTCAACATTCAATTCCTTCAAAATATCATTGCCAATTCTCAATCCATGAGAATTACCCCATTTAGTTAAAGAAATATCTTTTATTAGCATGCAAAAAACCTCCCTAATAATTTAATAATCTACACATATAGTATATACTTGTATACACTAAAAATCAAGAACGAGTCTCAATATTAAAAACACTTCTCTGTATAATGTTCCAAACTTAATCGATTGATGTGATAAGAAATCTATTCAAATTAGTCAATCTTTCAAAGAATTTCCTACACATAAAAAAATCCTTTAAAGCGACTTTTGTTCATCACTTTAAAGGATTTTAAAGGGGGATTTCATTTAAAAATAATACCTACAATGTTTCAGCAAACACTTCATAATCTAATTCATCTTCATCCGCTGCAATCACCATTGCGACTAATGTATCGATAATGGTATTAAGCGGTGTACGAATCATGCCTGAGAACCAGTCGATTCCCGCAAGCAAACCGATCGAAGCCGCTGGGAGTCCTAAGTATGGCACGACTACCGTTAAAGCAACGATTCCACCACCTGGGACAGTTACCGTTCCTAAGGTCGCTAATGAAGAAAGGGCGACCGCAAAAATCAAATAACTGAGCGGCATGTCAATTCCATAGAATTGAGCTAAAAAGACCACCGCAATACCTAGGAACATCGATAAGCCATTACTGTTCAGTGCGGTGCCTAAAGGATTCACTAAACCGTTGATTCGTTTAGACATTCCAAATAATTTTTCGGAATCTTCCATCTTTGTCGGTAAAGCGACGGAGGAAGAAGTAGTTGTTACTGCAATAATAAACATATTTTTCGTCTTTTTCACCACATGCCATGGATTTACACCCGCTTTAAAGCTTGTAAGCAAGAAGGCGATAATGATATGAATAACTGCGGCGACTAAGAAGACCAATAAGAATTTTCCGAGGGATAAAATCACATCTAAACCACTTGTCCCCACGACTTGGGCAATAATTGCAAATATACCAATAGGGGCAAAATTCATAACCAGTCCAATCACTTTTTGCACCGCTTCGTTCGCATCTGTCACCACTTTTAACATAATATTGTCTGGGTTTTCTTTCAAAATTAAGCCAATCGCTAAACCGAAAGGAATCGCAAACACAATGACTTGAATCATATTCCCTTCAGCTAAAGCACCCGCAATGTTATCAGGGAAAAGCCAAGGATCGTATCATAAAGCGTCATATCCGTGCCCGCAACAGCATCCATCGGAACATCCGTTGCAATTCCTACTCCTGGTTCGAGGAAGATCGCTAAAGCTACCCCAATAATGGCGCCGATGACCGTTAAACCCGCAAACCAACCAAACATTTTAAGTCCTAACTTCCCTAAATCAGCGGGATCTAAACTTCCGACAGCTTCAATCACCGCAAGGAAAATCATCACGGTCACGGACATTTGAATCAGTCGAATAAAAATGTCTCCTAAAATACCAATCGGCTCAATAGCCGGTCCCACAAGGATACCCACCACTGCACCAAGAGCCATGCCAATCATAATCCAATTAATAAGTCCAATATTTTTCATTTTTTCAAACACAGTATCATTCCTAACTTCTAGTTTTTAATCAATAAAATCGCAAGCGCTTTCTAAAATACGTCTGTAACTTGTGTTCTATCTTCAGTAGCTGTGTGTTTCTGGATTGTGATTCATTGTTATTGCTTTAAGTCCTCTTTGTCTCCTCGACTAACCCCCTTGATGTGAAATAGTTTTTCGCATGGATCTCAATCGATGGGCCATCTTTCCAATTATTTTCTACCTCCCATTATAATAAAAGCGCTTTCACTATTCATGAGCTGTTTTGTCCAAAAGAATATTTTAGTTTGTGCAAAAGGAACAACTCTTCGCTCGGAACTAGAAAGGATTTTTTATAAATACTCACCGGTCGCAGTAAGTTTCAACTCTCTCTTCTCAGCAATTAAATCGACGAAATTGGATATTACAAAGACCAATGAAACCGAATATAACTTTTATAGTTCGTTGAACGTTTTAATCGATTTTCTATTCCGTTACTATCACGATAATTATTTCAGTGGGTAACGAAATAAAAAAGCTTACCTAAGCAATAAACGTCTTAGATAAGCTTTTGAGCTTGTTCAATTTTTCTAGCTACTTTTTCGCATACAACATTTTTTATATTTTTTGCCGCTCCCGCATGGACAAGGATCGTTACGTCCTACTTTCTGCACGCGGATAATCTGTTGTTTATTATTTTTAGCCTTCTCCACTTGCTTTTTGTCCGCTGGGGAAAGAGCTTCAGGAGTATTTGAATGAGCCGGTGCTTGTTTGAACAGTTCTCTCGGCGTATAGCCACCATTTTCCCATAAGCGAGCATCATTATACAATTGTGTATAAAGCTGCGCGAATTGCTGTACCTGTTTTTTGGTCTTAAACGCCAGCAACTCCAGTTCGCCTACATCGTCCAATAAATACGAAAGGCTCTCTCCCATCACAATATTATGTTCAATAAACTCCATCGCCGTGTCGACGTCTGTGGAGATTCTTGAAACAAATTGCTTGAGCTTTTTATAAATAAGCGTTCGTCGTTCAAAGGAATGCTGAGCGTAATATTGGATTTCTCGACTGGTCGGTTGGTAATAGTCACCCTCCATTTTATCTGAACGTTCTGTATAAAATTCGGCCACTTCTTCCTCATCCATAAACTGCGGACTCGCAATGATGGATTTTTCTATGAAATAATAACCATTGTTCAGCGCCAATAGGGGTAGAATTTGATGTACACGTTCAAGCACTTCTTCTGTTGTGCGCTTAGAATCTGGATAGTGGCGCTCCCAAAGATCGATCACTTTACTTGCAGACAGCGCTCCATAAAGATGAACACCTGCTTTCAGCACTTCATCGATCTGTGCCCAGACATTCATTTGAGAACGATATTGTTTGCGCTCTTGTTCGTAGTTCCTTAAGAATTCATCCAGTGATTCTTTTATTTCTTCCGGCATCGTAACCGTCACTTCATCTTTTTTATTTAAAGAATAAAGCAAGCCCATGCGAACAGCGACGGGATAAACACTCACATAAAAATCTGCTTTTTCAAGCGACATTTCCTCTGAAGGAAATTCTCCGTCACTAAATTGTTGTAACAGTTTTAGCTTTCTTTCTCCAAGGATTAAGTAACGCGCTGCCAGCGTTTCTAGAATACGATCGTTCAAATAATTAGCGATTTGTGCTTTCTTCCAGCTCTTTTTCGCATCTATATTGTTATCATCCGCTAATTTAAGTAATTTTTCTTTTGTATAAGCTTCTAAATAAGCAGCCAAACGACTCTCTTGAGGCAATTTTTTGATTTCATACTGCTCTAAAGTCTCTTCGACAATTCTTACAATTAGATAGTCTAATGTTTCATCCTCTAAATTTTGGTTCAATTGTTCAACCATTTCATTATCTCCTTACTACTTATTCATCCGATAAGATGTGTACCCTTACTAATATATCACAAAAGATGGCGTTCAGCAGGATTCATTCGTAATTTTTTTAGTATTTGAAATTCCTCTTTACAGAAGCGCTCTACATACTTATAATGAGAACATCTACCTCACAAGAAAGACTGAATGCCTATGAAAAATAAAACGAAACGTACCCTTCGCTTATGGACCCTTCCTTTCGTCGCTATCATTGCCTTAAGTTTATTCTTACACTATCAATCAAACCCTGCTGATCAAACACTCGCGGAAGCACCGCAAACCACTGCTTCTGCAAATCCGGAAGAACAAGATATCTTGGATGGAAAAACAATGGTTGCTTTTGGTGATTCGGTCACTGAATTTGGCAACTACCCGGCTATTATTGCTCAAAACACGGGCATGACCGTACATAACATGGGCTTTAAAGGCACTCGTTTAGCTTATCATCCTTACTCCGCTTATGATTCTTTCTCCTTGACCAAATTAGTTGATGCGATCGTTACCGGCGATTTTAGTGAACAAGATGTCGCGATTCAAGAAGATCGAAATTATTCTGCCGCTTTCAAAGAACATTACGCGCAATTAAAAACGATCGATTTCAACACGGTCGATTTAGTGTCCGTCTTGATCGGCACTAATGATTATATGGGCAATCAAGCAGGTGTTGTTCCTTTAGGAGACCCAGCAGACAATACGCGCGAGACTTTTTATGGATCGATTAATTATTTTGTCCAAACGATGCATGAAAATTATCCCCATCTCGAACTCGTCTTGATCACACCGACTTGGCGGATGAATCATGAAGACATGGGCGGTGAAAGTGCTGCAGATCAACCCAACGCTCGTGAAAATTATTTAATCGAATTTGTGGATGCCATCATCAGCCGCGGCAATTATTACGGAATTCCCACTCTAGATCTCTATCGTACGAGTGGTTTAAACGAAGAAAACCATGCGACCTTTTTTGAAGATCATGTGCATCCTAACGACCAAGGGTTTGAATTGATCGGCAACACCATTAGTCACTTTTTGATTGATACTTATAATCAACAGTGATTCATTCAAATAAAAAAGAAAAAGCCGAGTGAGCGACTGCAGTTTTAGAATTTTTTGAAACTTCTTCTAGCAGTCACTGACCAGGCTTTTTTATTTATAATTCGATCGTTTTTCCGTCTATTTTGAAATGCGTCAAGTCAGCAATCTCCAAATCAGCACTGTGTTCGAACTTCATCAACACATGGTACTTTTCTTCGTCAACAATAATATTCGTAGACGCTTCAGAAGTTTGATGGTTATCCTGCATCTCCCACGTCGCACCTTTTGACTCAATTTGGTGCCCGTTAATATTTTTTTCTAGTACTTCCCCTATAAGCAGTCTGTAATCTTGTGGGAGGATCGCCGTACTTCCTTGATCACTATGCATAATAGCATCAATAATTTCTAACCAAGTTTCCCATAATTCTTGAGGATCTACGCCATATTCAGGAGCGACATGATAAATAGCTTCTCGATCTAATCCGGCATGCTCACTGACAACTGCTGAAAGTTCTTTATGTAATTGTCGATCTTCACTTGTTAGTTCTCTTAATTCTGTAACCCTTGGTTTAAAAGTCGTGGTCATTTCAGTCGCTAAAATATTTTCTTCCTTAGGGGCTGCCTCTTCTACTGTTTTTATGTCCGTGGCCTCTACCGTTTCTTCTAACTCAGCTTCCACTGCACAAGCTCCTAGTGATAAACATAATAAGCCGAGTAATAAATGTTTCCTCATTAAATCTTCCCCCGCTTTCTCGATATTCTTTTAATATAGTTTTTGTATCTTTATCCTAACATGTTATAAAAATAGAGCATAGCCCTCATTTAAAATGCGATTCTATGCTCTACTTTTTCAATTATTTAATTTTTTTATTCAAATCCACATAAGTCGTATCCTTGACTTTCCGCATCGCTCAGGCTCATTTCTTGGATAGAATTGGCGTTATTTAAGCCCTAACAGTTTGCTGGTTTTGAAGCATTAACAACTATCAGAAGTATTGAACTAACGAAACAATGGATATCGAATGGGATACAGATGAAGGAATCCTCCTCAAATTAAATCCCCAGGAATCAAATGTCCGTACGAATACAGAATATTCTACAACCATTGAATGGACTTTAACGGATGCTCCATAAGCGATAAAAAAAGCAGTCTAATCTACAAGTTGTTTGTAGATCAGGCTACTTTTTATTTATTCACTTTTCTAATTTTTCAATATACCAATGATTATTTTCCAAATAAGTTGTA
The DNA here is from genome assembly GCA_963558565.1 of uncultured Atopostipes sp. Lineage (GTDB taxonomy): Bacteria > Bacillota > Bacilli > Lactobacillales > Carnobacteriaceae_A > Atopostipes. Next base: position 207,871 of record CAUWGX010000004.1, on the reverse strand, counting down.
TTTTCTTTTTGCCAAGGTGTATTCAAAATAAACTTATTACATTTTAGCTTTATCTTTTCTTCGTTCATTTGGATTGTGACCTTATATTGTATCAGGCCTTTTTTGACCGCAATCGTTTGAATATCCTCTTTTGGAATGACTTGGTAATCCTCTTTAAATTTCCCCATGGAAGTCAACGGCGCAAGAACGATCTCGTCGGGATAAAAAGCGATAATATAATATTTATACTTAAAAGCCGCAAGTGCTCCCCCTAATAGGAACCAACGCTTCTTTGGTTCTCTATACCCATATGTAAAATTGGTGGTCACTGTACGATCAATAGCCGCAAAATACTTTTTGATATTTTCAATTTTTAAAGCTTCATTCATTCTAATTCCCCCAGTTCCTTTTGTCGTTCGATACAAATACTAGTTTTAGTATACTACATTTATCGAATAAGTTCTTTAATCGATACTAACTTAAAAAATACGAAAAAGTGATGTTAGTTATTTTATTAGAACGACTAACATCACTTTATGTTTTTAAACAATATTTGATTGGATAACTCATTCAAAAAAGAGCTCTCACTCTACAATCTCTTACGCACAATAATCACTCAGGTACGCGATAGTTACTCAGTCTTTTAATTTTGTTATCATCTTCCATATGACAAGTTTTATACTTCTTCTTGCTGCCACAATGACAATCGTCGTCTTCTCCGGGTAATTGGTTCGGTAGTGTATAGATCGGTTCCCCCGTAATTTTACTGAGTTCCAAGGGAGTGTGCCCGTTATGAGCTTTCATGCGTGTATTATTACTCAACCGCTGCATAATATACAAGACAGGATCGGATTCCGTTTCGTCTTTGAAGTTTATTTCATAATGGCTAAAAATTTCCAAAGCTGTCTCTACTTTATCGTGCTGGATATGATAGAAGATCTCTTCAGCGAGTTGTTCTCCCATCTGCTCGTTGCCTGGGAAATAATTGGTAAAGATGTAAGTTTCTAATTCTTCATATTCAGCCGGCTTTTCCCAATAATGAAGTTTCGCATATTTTAATAATTCTTCTTTTACCGGGACATAATGCGGTTTCCCTTCTTGTTTTGCGACTAATTCTTTGTATTTTTGTTCGAATAAGTAGAAAGCTTCCTCGATAAATTCGCCTTCTTTAATATAAATATAACGATTTTCCATTTTTTGACCAGGGTTCGTGAGGTAGACTTCGATTTCTACCGGTTCTAATTGTTTGTGGTTTTGCTGGTTATGTATTTCACATACTTTTTCAGGTAAAACATGCCCATATAAATTGGTTAAGGCACAAATATAGTCGATGTGTAAATCCATTTTATTTTTATCATTCCTTTTGTTGAATCATTTTCTTAATAATACTTTATCTGTTTACTGAGCACAAACGAAACCACTAGTAGGAGAAAGAAATCTACTAGTGGTTCTAAAAGGTTTTGTACAACAGAAAAAGGCAGGATAAAAACCTGTTTCTATTTTTATCTTTGAATCCCTGGAAATTGCCAAATACCGGAAGTACGCAATAAGTCACGGTAAATCGTCATCTCTTCTTCGGAGGTGATTTCCATGGCTTCTTCTGGGCTATCATAATCTAAATAAACGACATTTGTAAAGTCTCTTTCTGAATCTTCTCCAGCTATTTCCATTAATAATTGGTTGGCTTCATTGAAAGTCGCCAAAGCTCTACGCATATGGCTGGCACTCGTTATCAGCGTAACATCTTCTAGTTCTTCATTTTGAACAATGTCCATCGCAAATAAAGAATTTTCGACGGTATCGGTCGAGAGCGGTTCTTGAATAATTCGTTCTTCATCGATCCCTTGCTCCACCAACCATTCCGCCATCAGCTCTGCTTCTGTGTTTCCAGCTTTCGGCACGCCCCCGGTGACAATTAACGTTGAGTCAGGATAAGCTTCCGCCGCTTCTAACGTTACATTGAGTCTTTCGATTAAGGTTTCTTCCATTTCCCCTTCATCCGACAAAGCGTAACCGAGCGTAATAAAAGTATGATTAGTCGTTGGTAAATCGTCGGGCACTTCTGTATTCAATTCCGTCTCTTTAATCTGATCGACGGAATCGACCAATTCAATGTAATCTTCTGCTTTTTCCGAATCGATGTCGCGTAAGCGTTCAAATCCGTCTTCAAAAGTCGCTTCTTCGCCTAAAACTTTCGAGTACACCGAATGGAGCACTAACGCTTCAACGTTATCTGGTTCTAGATGATTAATTTCTTCTAAGGTCGTTAAAGCTGCCGGTAAATCATCTTGTAAAATTTGGGCGGAAGCGAGTGATCTTTTTAAATCAGTATCTAAGGGGTCAATCGTGGTCGCTTGTCTAAAGGATTCTTCCACCACATCATAATCGCCGTGTAAAGTAATGCCTTGAAAGAATTCTTCTTCTGCAACTTTCAGATCACCGCCGTACCAATAGTAATACATCGCAATATCCTCTAAAGCATCGAGGCGCTCTTGCGTAGGGGAATTATTTTGTACTTGTTCAAACAACTCTTCTGGGGTCTGTTCTTCCATCGTCGTATCTACTTGGGTAGGATTTTCTTGCGTTTCCGTGACCGGCACCGTCGTATCTTGTTCTTCTGCGGGACTTTCAACTTCTGCACAGCCCGCAAGGGTTAAACCAATAAATAAAGACGTCATGAATATTTTTTTAATCATAATGCTTCTCCTCCGTTTTTTAAATGGTCTTTCTCATTCAAACCTCCTTTCTTATAAAACGCTTTCAAAAAATACTTAAAATAATTGTACCAATCTTTTCATTTCAGCACAATCAGGAACAACAGGCATTTCCCGTGGCCTAAAAATAAAAACACAGAAGCCATGTTGCAGCTCCTGCGTTTCTTTTTAATGGCTATTTTAAGGGACGAGCCCTTTCATGTCACCGACAACTTTCGCTTTGATACGCGTCGCGTTTTCTGGATAATAAGCTAACGGCGTTTCTTCAATCTCCACAAGTTCTGTCGAACCTGTTTCAGCTCCTGCTAACTCGGCTTGCTTCGCCGCATTTTCTTGGGCATCTTGCATACTTTCCGCTCGCGGAGTTTGGGAATAAATATAAATCTTTTCAAATTGGCCGCTAATTTGAGCAATAGAAGCGCCAATCGCATTAGCGACCCCCGCATTTTCATCCTTATAAATATGGGCGACTCCTTTTAAGGTCTGAGGAACCACTACAGCTCCGCCCCCGACTAAAATTAAATCGACATCCTCCGCACTTGTTTTCATCTTGTCGACTTCAATTTCGATCATGGTTTGTATTTTTTGCATAACTTTTTCAGCAAAGGCTAAAGGAATATCCTCGACCAATGTCGGATCCCCAATATCCGCTGCCCCTACTCTGACCGCAATAGAAACAAAAATAAGGACTAAAACCATTTCTAGGTCTCAGTCCTTATTCTTCACATAGATTATTTAGTTCATGTATTTCTTTACGTTGATATATTTTTTACCTCTTCGGCGCTCGATATCCAGCTGCTTGAGCTTCTCCTACCGTTTTAAACATTTGAACGGGATTCGTTGTGCGATCGTAGTAGGTACTTCCAGGCACATGATAGATGCCGCCGCTGCTTCCCTTAATTAACCCATTTCCATTTTCGTCAACATATTCACCAGGTGCTGGGGTAGAAGCAGGGGCTTCACTTGATTGTGAGCGATTAGAGCTGTTAGAACTTCCACTTGATTGAGAGTCGCTAGAGCCACCAGCATTTCCGCTTGAACGACTTTCATTCGCCTTCTTTTCTTGCGCTTCTTGAGCTGCTTTCTTTTCGGCTTCTTCTGCCTCTTTTTGTTCCGCAGCGATTCGTTCTTTTTCTGCCTCTTCCTCTTCTTTGGCTTTTCTTTCAGCTTCTTCCTGAGCTTTTCTTTCCTCTTCTTCTTTTTCAGCAATTCGTTGCTCTTCTTCTTCAATTTCCGTGAGTTCTTCATCTAGTTTCGTTAATTTCTTTTCTAAAAGAGAATTTGGGACTGCTAAAGAGTGAATGAGTTCATAAGCTTTATCGTAAGTAGCTCGATCTTTGTCCTCTTCCGCTTCTTTTAAAGCTTCCTTCGCTTGGGCGAGTTGTTCCTCATATTCCTCAACATCCGCTTTGACTTCTTCTAGTCTTTTTTCGAGTGCTTCATCCGTATCCAACATATTTTCAAGTTGTTGGACGGCTTTATCGTAATTTTTTTGGGTAGGTTCTTCTTCAACGACTTCAATAGCAGCAATTGCTTCTTTTCTCAGCCGTTCAGCTTCTGCCTGTCGTTCTTTTTCCTCTTCTTCCTCTTCTAATCTTTGTTCTTCTTGTTCAATCGCTTCTTGATCCGCGTTATCTGCCTCTGTATCTGGAGCTAAACAACCCGTTAGAAGAACACTTAAAACTAGAACAATAGCGCCATACCGTTTATTTCTTTTCGTGATTAGCGAATAAACAAGCATGATAAATCCAATAAATATACTAAAGAATGACTGCACAAATATAAAATCCAGGACAGCTCCAGTAGTGATTAAAAGCACAGTAAATAAACTAAAAATAACAGTCACCGCTGTCTTTACTTTCCTCGACCAATCCGTATGCTTAAACATTAAGTATAAACCTACCGGAAAAAATATGATCAGCCAAGCGATCACAATCCAATTTTTCATCCTCATACTCCTCTACCTATTTAAAATAATATACATATTATTATACTATACATTATTGTTTTTAGCACTGAGTATTTTAATTATTATTTTTTAAACCCGAAAAGAATTGGATCTTTCTCCAGCTTCTAGTGATTTTTTAAAATTTATCATGCACCTTGTGTTTTAATTCTCTTTTTTGTCCTGCAGTCTCGTTTTTTACTTAAAGACTCATTTTACCACCTGACTATATTGAGCAATCGTCTGATAAAAATTAAGTGTTTTAAAACGCTGATAATCTCCAATAATATGAAACTCTTTTTCAGCTCGAGTAACGGCTACATTAAGGATATTAGGTTTCATACAGGACCAATTAGCCGCCCCTTTTTGACTAGCATCTGTTCCAATAACAAAATAGACTTTCTCCGCTTCTTTTCCTTGAAAAGTATGAACCGTGCCAATGGAGCTTTCAACCCATCTACTGGCTTCTTTTTTACTTACTTTTAATTTTTCTACTAGCATCTTCTTTACTGCCGATTGAATTTTTGATTTTATAGCAGTAAATGGTGTAATAACGTAGACATCAGGTGTTTCTTTTGAGTTATTTTTCCAATCTGCTGTCAGTAGTTCGATTATTTTTTCTTGTTGTTCAGGAACAAATTGTTTATGGGTAGCTTTTCCTTTGATGTCATACCAATAAGAACGAACCATTTGGTCCTTCTTCTCTGCTTCTTTTACATAACTGGGAAGCACCATTTTATTTTCGTAAGCAATCTTATTAGCAATATCAAACATGGGATTCACACAGCGACGATGTACCCACAACGGGATACCAAGCCAGGTTTCTGGGTTTTTCATTGTTCCATAAAAATTCGCCTGATCAGCGATTGATTGCACCGATGATTCTATACTTAACAAGCGCTCATCAATAGCATGCGACTTACGAATTTCATCGATCAAGGACGCTTCTAATGAAAAAACAGGTTCAATTTGAATAGGGTCTCCAACAACAATCGCTTTTTTAGAACGCCATAATGCACCTGCTGCAGCTTGCGGAACGGCTTGTCCTGCTTCATCAATAAAAAGATAATCAATAAAGTCTTGAGGCATTTCTTCATACATTCTTCCTAAACTGGCAAAGGTTGTACTAATCACTGACGTGATCAAATGTAAAATTTCCCAAGCATGTTTTTTCTTTTCCACTTCATCTTTACGACTAAAAGCTAAGTTATCCAAACTTCTCTTCACTTTATAGGCATTAGCAATTAATAAATGTTTATGTAAAATCATCGCACGAATGAAAAGTAAACCTCTATGAAATTGCAATTCATCTGAAATCCAGAGAACTGTTTCTTGACGTTGATCATAGTTTTCCGCTAGCCAGAATTCTGAATCAGGAACAGTTACATCAGGATTTTTCTCCTTAAATCTTTCTAATTCCGTCTCCTTACTTTTCATCATACGCCATTCTGATGTTATTTTTTCCTGTCTTTTCATTTGTTTTCCTTTTTTCTTTTCAATAGAAGAAAGTTGTTGCTTGTTTTGTTCGATCTCTTTTCTATAGGATTGTTTCTCCTTAATCACTTCTGCTTTTTTATTTTTAATTCTCTGTCTTTCTGCAGTCGTTTCCCCAGCAAGTGAATGAATAATTCTTTTAATGAAATTTTCTTTAGGCAAAGCCTCTTCTTGGATAGACAAGTCATCAATATGCTCTTGCCAATTTGGTTCCTCACTTTTCAGCTGTTTCACTTTATTCGCTAGTGCATGCTCTTCTTGTTTCATTTGTTGAATTTTTCTATCTATTTCTTGATATTCGTCTTTAAGTGGCTCTAATCTTATAGATAATTCGTTCATCTCTTGGACAAGCTGATATCCCTCTTGCATCGCCTCTTTTAACTGACGAACGATTTGAAGTTCATTTTTAAAATCTTTCCGCGCTTTATTCCAATCTTCAAGCTGAACCTTATACGCTGTTTCTTCAGAACGATACATGAGCCAGTCCGCCAGTGTATGTGGTTCACTTTCTTCCTTGTCCTTCTGGCTTTGTAGGACCTTCATCACCTTGTCAATATTATCTTTCTTTCCAAACACACCAGAAAATAATCCCCAAGAAGGCTTCCCTGTCATTGCTTCAGAAAAGCGATTAAGCTCTTCTAAATCTTTCGCAACTTCAGTATACTGCTTCTCATAATCAGGAAATTGCAACGTATGGTCATTAGAGTTGTATGAAAAACGAGCGATTTCTTCTTTTAAAGGTAATTCATTCGATATATTTTCTACTGCTCCATTATTACTTGAAGCTACCACCATTTTAAATCCTTGTAATTCTTCAGCAAGTTGATAAGTAGTGTATTGATCGGTACTATGTAATTTTCCAGATACGATCGCCTTTGATGGCTGATCAAACTGAAGCATTTTTTCAGCTCTTTTTACAACTAAATCCGCAAATAAATCTTTTAATAAAGTTGTTTTACCTGTACCAGGTGGTCCATTTACAGAAGAAATAGTCGTTTCAGTAGTAGAAATTTGATTAACAGCTACTTGTTGCATCAAAGATAAACGATGTTCGACTAAAGAAGGCCAACGTCCATCTGGTAAATTTTTAGGTTCTAAGATTTTTTCAATATATTCCGGATTGTCATCAATATCCTTTCTATCCTCTTTTGGAACACCGTTGATGAAATCTTTGAGTGTGTCATTTAATCCATATTCCTTAATTTTTTCCAAATCTTTTATGTAAAAACTATTAAAAAATTGGTTAGAAGCCATACCTTCTCTAACCTTTTCAATGCTAAAATAGTTGTTATGTCCATGTTCAATATGTGGAAATACATAAAAATAGCGAGTAAATGCTTGATTAATTTTCTTTAAAATTTCTTGATCTAACTTATTCTCAGAAACCAGCTCTGAAACTTCTGCTTCAAAATCTTCTAGAGCTTTTTGATGAGTTTCTGTTACGTTTTCTAATTGACCCTTTTCTTTTAAAGTTTTTAAAACAGTAGCAATCATTGGTACATTTATCGTCTCGTCAATCACTCGTCCATTTTCATCAACAGTCATTACGTAACTAAAACATGTCCCACGCGCTTCATTTATAACGTCTTCAGTATTTTTAAAGTGGCTTTTCAAAAATCTTTCGATATAATACTTTGGATAGCAAGCGCCATAAATATTAAACTGTCTTATATAGTGCTTTTTTTCATCTTTATTCACGGCGGGATTGAGCTCAAAATACTTATTACTCCAAGGCAGTATCTGATCTGTCTTTAATGTTTGTACTTTTTTTCTTTGCTGCTTCTGATTGATTAAAAAATCTTGTCCTTTTATGTTATTTTTCAAGTCAGGAAGCTCACCCGGTTGACAAGCTTCCGTCAACAGCCAAGCCTCTAACACTCTATCATTCATTACACAATATCCCCTTTTCCGAAATCTTCATGTTTTTATTTTCTCTATTTTGTACATTAGGAAGCGTTCATCAATACTCTATACGTATCTTAGCATGAAAAGGGATTGGATAAATAGAAGTCAATTACAAAATCAAAACTTCTCTCCCCTGTCTTTTAAATGATATGAACCATTACTATACGCATCTCTACCTGCTTCAAAATTACACTAACTTTCTTCCTCACTCCTTCTCGTTGCATTTCCTCGTTTTTATTAGTATGCTGCGTATGAAAACGGTCCTCATTTTCGTTCGAATGAAACTGGATTTTGAAAGGAGTTTGTTCATTTGTCAATCAATAAAATGTTGAATAATCAAAAACTGTCGGTATCCGCACAACCGCCTTATGATCCGCTGCAAGCTTTTGTGCGCGATAACCATATTGCCCTGTCAGGTTTGGAAGAAGGTCCTTTAGCCGGTTTAACTTTTGGGATTAAAGATGCTTTTGAAATTTTAGGTTCGACTTATAGTATCGGCCATCCCGAATGGCTCAGAACGCACGAACCGGCAGAAGCTACGGCGAGTCTAGTGACCAATGTACTGGAAGCAGGCGCAGATTTGGTGGGAAAGACGGTCTGCGATGAGTTGATGTTTAGTTTGAGTGGGGAAAATTGGCATTACGGTTCGCCGATCAACCCGCAAGATCCTAGGCGTTACTGTGGCGGCTCTTCGAGTGGAACAGCTGCGGCCGCTGCAGGTGGTTTAGTCGATTTTGCGATCGGGACCGATTGTTTAGGTTCGATCCGCATCCCACCTTCTTATACAGGGATTCTAGGGCTTCGAGCTTCGATCGGCAGAATCCCTACCGACGGCCAAGCGCCTTACTCTGCTAGTCTAGATTCCTCGGGCTTTGTGGCGCAGGACCCGGAAGTGTTTCGAAAAGTCGCTAATGTGATATTAGGTGCAGATGAAAAAGAAACGCCCTTCAAAAAATTACTCGTCGCCGAAGATAGCTTTAATTGTGTCAGTCAAGAGTTGAAAGACGCCCTAAAACCGGCTGTTGAACACGCCAAAGGCTTCTTCGACGAAGTGATTTATGCCGACATTAGTGATGTGGATTTAGAACAGTGGGTTAACACGCTCCAAACGATTCAATCCTATGAAGTGTGGGAAAATTATGGCGGTTGGATTCGCAAATATCGTCCTCGTTTATCGGAAGGGCCAGGTAGTCGCTTAGAAGCGGCTTCGCAAATTACGTTAACGGAATATCGAAAAGCTTTAGCTGAAAGAGAAAAGATTAAAGCACGCATCGATGAAGTGATTGATGAAGAAACTGTCATGTGTCTTCCTTCTGCCGCTTCGGTAGCGCCTTTAAGAACCAGTACGGAAGCAGAAATCAATGCGTCGCGTTTACAGACTAGTGAATTACTGTGTGTCTCGCCTCTTTCTGGCAACCCACAAATTAGTTTACCTTTAGCGGAATTTGACCAAGTGCCTTTAGGGCTTTCGCTCCTCAGCACCCAAAACAGTGACCAAAAGCTTGTTCAAAAAGCCCTCCAGATCATGGAGAATTTCGAAAAATAAATTCTTTCATGCAGGAAACAAAACCTATAAAACCCTCGTTTTTAAGCGAGAGCTTTATAGGTTTTTGATTTTTTTCGGTGTTGACTAGAAAAATTTTATTTCACCTCTGCTTTTTTTAAAACAAACAAAGAGCGTAAAGCACAGGCACTTACAGGCGGTATTTTTAGTGTTATAGTAAAAGAACAGTTTAGTCTAGGAGGTTATTGTGTGGAAGATCAAATTAGGTTACAAGGAATGCGTGAAAACAACTTAAAAAACGCTGATCTCACGCTTCCTAAAAATAAATTGCTCGTCTTTACAGGGATTTCAGGTTCAGGAAAAAGTTCGGTGGTCTTTGATACGATTGCGGCGGAAAGCCAACGACAGATGGAACAAAATTATTCTCAATATTTACGCCGCCATATGGAACTCCATGAACGGCCGCAAGCGGATGTGATGAAACACCTCACTTCGGTCATTGTGATTGAACAGCGGCAAATTCAAGGAAATCAGCGTTCCAATGTCGGTAGTTATATGGATTTAGGCCCATTGATTCGACTGCTCTATTCTCGAATTGGGGAACCACAAATCGGCGAAGCGATCGACTTTTCTAGTCAAAGTTCTTTCGGGCAATGTCCGACTTGTTCGGGAAATAAAGAAATTATTACCCCTGACCTGCATAAGCTCGTGGATTTCGACAAATCTTTAAGCGATTATGCCGTCCAGTTCAAACCTTTATCCCCCTCAGGGTGGCAAGGTCGCTGGATGATGACAGGCGGCATTTTTGATCCCGATACGCCTTTGAAAGATTGGCCGGAAGATAAGCTAGAGCTCTTTCTGTATGGGCCTCCAGCAGGCGAAGAAGTCATTATGCCTTTTCGCACCAAGAATGGTGATCATCGTTCCAAATGGGATGGCTTATTGCCCCGTTTCCAACGGCTTTATATTGACCGCGATATTTCAAAACTGAAAGAAGTCGATCAAGAGGATGTAGAAGCCGTCAGCTCTACCAAACCTTGTCCGACTTGTGAAGGGACTGGTTTAAATCCCAAAGTCTTAGCTTCTAAAATTAACGGCCAAAATATTGCTGATATGTATCAAATGGAGCTCTCAGATTTACTTACGGAACTTCAAAAAATTGACGATCCTTTAGGGACACCACTCACGCAACAAGCGATTCCGATTGTCGAACAACTGAATCATATGGGCTTAGGGTACTTAAACTTAAACCGTTCAATCGCAACCCTTTCCGGCGGTGAAGCGCAACGCCTTAAAATTGCGAGCCATTTAGGATCCAATTTAAATAATTTTACTTATATTTTGGATGAACCGAGCGCGGGCTTGCACCCAGAAGAAGTTGCGCAACTGATTGATACGCTCAACCAACTCAAAGAACAGTTCAATACGGTCATGGTCGTCGAGCACAATTTAGCAATCATGCATGAAGCCGACCAGATCATTGAAATGGGCCCGGAAGCAGGCGTTCATGGCGGTGAAGTGATTTATCAAGGACCACTGGCAGATATTGCGGACACACCAACCGGTCAAGCACTCAATGAAGCGTTAACGTTAAAAGCTGAACCGCGCAAATGGTCGGACACTTATCCGATTCACCATGCGACGAAAAACAATCTGAAAGACCTCTCCATTGAGGTGCCGAAAGAGGTACTAATTACCGTTGCGGGTGTTTCAGGTTCTGGTAAAAGTTCCTTAATGATTAACGAATTTACGGAACGTTATCCCGAAGCGATTGTTGTTAACCAAAAAGGAATTGGCATTTCCACTCGCTCGACCTTAGCGACTTATATGGGCATCATGGACACGATTCGTGCTACCTTTGCGAAAGCCACCGGACAACCAGCCGGCTTATTCAGTTTCAATTCCCTCGGCGCTTGTCCGGTCTGTGACGGAAAAGGTTATCTGCAGCCAGATGTAGCTTTTGCGGATCCCGTCACTATCCCCTGCGAACATTGTGGCGGCACACGTTATTCACAAGAAGCATTGTCTTATACTTATAAAGGCAAAAACATTCATGAAATGTTGGAATTAACGGTGCAAGAAAGTTTAGAGTATTTCACGAATGAAAGGATCTTAAATCGGGTACAAGCGTTGATGGATGTGGGCCTTGGTTACCTCACGTTAGGGCAATCAACCAGTACTCTGTCCGGTGGAGAGTTGCAGCGGTTAAAATTAGCCAGTGAATTACAACACGAAGGTGAAGTGTATCTTTTAGATGAGCCTTCTCGTGGCCTCCATCCGCAAGATTCAGAACACTTGCTCAAACTTTTTAACCGCTTAGTCGACCAAGGAAATACCGTCATTATGATTGAACACGACCTGCGCTTCCTCGCAAACAGTGACTATGTCATCGAAACAGGACCTGAAGGCGGTAAAAATGGGGGATATGTCATCTTTGAAGGCACACCGGAAGAATTACTCAACCAAAACACCCCCACTTCTAAATGGCTCCAAAAAGCCACCGAAGGAGATTATAAAGCGGAATAAAAAAAGCTATTCAATATTCAGTATTCTTATCAGCGTCAGAAGTTCACTGTTCCTGTGAGCTTCTGACGTTTTTATTGCTCAAAAAAACCTCCTCAGGTCATTACTATCTGGGGAGGTTGGTTAAGTTCTATTCATTTTCTACTTTCTTCTCCGGTAATTTCAACCAACTACCTAATATATTATTATACTCTTCCGGCTCAAAGGTGTTTTGCCCTTTATTAGGGAAGAAAGTCATTTCACCAAAATAAATTTCGCGATCAATCTCATAAAGATCCACGCGCACAAAAGGAATATCTTCCGCTAATGTCTCCGCAATTTCGATCATTTTTTCATAATGATAAGGCGGATCCATCGCCTCTGAACTGTTAGGAAAGCTGCCTTCTTTTAGCGGCATTAAGTTCCAGTCTCGATCGTAAAAATTCTGCGAGACCTTTTCGTCTGAATTAATATCCGTCAATACTTGGGTCATTTTCACGTTCCCATTAAAACAGAAAAATTTATAATCTTTAAATTCTTCGTTCGCGCTTTCCATATACTTCTCCGCAATAATACGCGGTGTAACATTTTTATATGGCCATTCTCGCCCTTCATTGAAATAATTATAGTCGAGGGATTGACTTAACGTCTCTTTCGCCGCTTCTCGGTCGAAAGATTCCTTATCTTCACAAATGACCACACCGCCTGAATCATGGGTGGTTTTCAAAACAAACTGCTCGGGTAAGCTCTCCCACTCAATCTCTTCGACTGAATCCCACACATCATATAGTGGAATTAAATACTCCGCGCCGATTTTTTCTTCGACATATTGACGGACTTCGTATTTATCCACCATCTGCGTATACTCTGGTCTTCGATTGTATAATTTTAACCAGTTCATTTTTTCGTCAAACGTTTTAGGCTCTTCCAAATCCAACGTTTCATTGGTCGCAAAACGATAATCTAATTTTAAAAACGGTCGGTCTGGAAGCCCATTTAATAAATCCTTTTTATTTTTAACGATAGACTTCGTTTGGCCACTACTCATCAAGAATCCTCTCCTTATTTCATAAAACTTCATTCGTTCCTTCAATTTATAATGAGTGTAACACTCGTCTTTGATTCATGCTTGTATTTCGTTTGGGATTTTTTGGGTCCTCATATGAACCGATACTGAAACGATTGGTCTCAAAATGCCCACGCTTTCCTCAACATTTAAGAAATGAAAAACACTTCATTTAACATGCCAAAATTCGTAAACGAAATGCTAAAGATCAGATTTTATAGCCAACGGATTAACGTTCTTTAGCAACGTCAGCGGTATCTGCGGATAAATAATCCAATAGATCGTAAGGATCTACTTCCACGGATATCCCCTTTTTACCGGCACTAAAAAGAATCGTTTCTTTGGAAAAGGCCGATTGGTCAATGATGGTTGGCAGTTCTTTCTTCATCCCAATAGGAGAACAACCGCCATGAACATAGCCTGTCAAAGGGCGTAGTTCTTTTTCTTTAATCATTTCTATATTCTTCTCATCTACTGCCTTTGCCGCTTTTTTCAAATCCAATTCGCCCTCAACCGGCACAAGAAAAACATAATGCGCATTGGTTTTTCCCTCAGTAACGAGCGTTTTATACATTATCGCCGACTTGTCCTCTGTTGATTCTTGCAAATTGTACGGTTTATAGGCAATCTCTGCTTCTTCTAATAAACGCATGACATTTGTCTTTTTATTTTTTGCCATTTAAATCTCTTTTCTCCTCTATGAATTCCTTCTTTCATTATAACGAGGTTCGCACCTTTTTTCCAAAATTACCGATTTGATTAGATACACGAAAAATCGAGCAAGTTCTTCAATAATGAATGAATCCCCTTGGACATGGGAGCAGCCATTCCCATGGAAAAAATTTAAAAAGCTTTACGGAAGCACTAAAAAAAGACCACACAATCTTATGCATGGACTTTCTTATCTGTTTCCTTGACCGGAAGGAGATCAGGTTTTATTCTTTTTGTCGCTTATTTTGAGCATCCACAGCGATTTGTATAGTATCTATGGGATCGGAAGTTTCTCCATTAATTTCATAGACAGTCGTCCCTTCTTGCCATTGAATCAATGTTTCTGGATCATCCGCAAACGCCCGAATTTTAACAAGCCCCCGTTCATCTGGCGGTGGAAGCATATTGTCCTCTAAATATTCCACAATCGCTCTTGCCATCTCTTCGCCATTGTCATAGCCTGCGACTGCATATTGCGGATCAGATGGAAAATCGATCTCAAAATACCATTTTCCTTCATTCCAAGTCACATATTGATGACCAGCTGCCCCTTCGATAAAGCCTTCAATGCCATGACCTAAGTCCACATTGGTCTCTTCCAATTCTTGATAATCCTCAAGGGCTTCAATAGCTTCTTCTTCGCGCGCATAGTCTTTTTCTTGTACTGGATCCGTTTCTTGTGCAGACGAATTATTTTCAGCGGATGAAGCTGTTTCTTCGCTTTCGTCTTTTTGCTCTGAATCGTTTGTATCTTCCGCATCCAATTCTTCGCTCGAATCCTCAGCTTCTTGATTCGGTTCAACTTCCTCCGTATTTTCTTCATCTGATTGACCTGTATTTTCACTAGTTTCTGATCCATTATTCCCACAAGCAGTTAACAACATCGTCGAGAAAATTGCTGTGAAAAGGACTCTTTTTTTCAGCATTTTTCTACCTCCAATATCTTAACAATTGTTCCTATCTTTTTATCTACCTCGATTATATTCCCCGACGATTTGTCTTGCAACTGATTCATTTTCCTTTTCCAAATGGCGGGACAAAGTTTTAATCATTTTTTGATGTCCTAGATATATATTCAGCAGCCTTTTCAGTTAGAATAACTCAAAGCTCTCCTACATAAAACAGGACCACACATAGCTCTCATTTCTGAAGCTCGATCAAAGCTAATTAATTTTATCATTTTAGAATAATTAATAAGTGCAAAATACATGCAATTGTCATGAAAGTTACACTTTGTGATATTAAAAGGTATTTTCAAATCATTTATTTATAGTAGAATATAACGAATTTAGTATTCTTGGCACTTAAAAGGCCACTAGTTAAATTTTCCAAAATTAACTAGTGACCTTTTTAATTATCTATTTTATGTTTTTATATCTAAAGAAAGAACGATCAAATAAACAAACCTACAATAAGTAATTCAATAAAGCCTACTCCCCACATAATAGTGGTCGGTATTGACCAAACTTGAATCTGCTCTTTTACGTCTCGTATTCCCAACATTCTATTGACTACCCAGAAGAAGCTATCATTAAAGTATGAAAATGCAAGCGATCCGGTCGCAGCAGCTACAGCCGCTAAAGTCATATTGACATCTAATTGCGACAATATAGGAGCTGTAATAGAAGCAGCTGTAATCATTGAAACTGTTCCGCTCCCTTGAATTAATCGAATAATTGTTGCAATAAAGAATGGTACCAACAGTACAGGGATATTCAATCCAGCAATTTGTTGAGCGATATGATCTCCTGCTCCACTTGCACGTATTACTTCACCTAGAGCACCACCTGCACCTGTTACCAATAAGATGATTCCAGCTTGTTTCATTCCTTCTTCCATTTGATCAATGGCTTCATCTTTATCCATGTCACCTGCTAAACCATAGATCGCAAATAAAAGACCAATAGATACCGCAATTATAGGTTCTCCTAAAAATAAAATGATCTCATAAAACCCACTAGTTAAATCCATCGCATTTAAAGTTGTACTCATAAATATGAGAATAATAGGCACTAGGATTGGTAAAACTGAGCGCATAAAAGAAGGTAATGCATCTTCTCTTTCATCAATTGCTTTCTTCATTTCAGGATAAGGTCTCTTCTCTTCAGGTCGAATAAACTCTTCTATGTTTTCTTCTGAAGGTAATTGATATATTTTATCTCCTAAGTATTTCCCATATAAAACACCTGCAATCAACATAGGTAAAGCAAAAACCAGACCTAAAGCAATCATAACTCCAATATCAACTCCAAAAATCCCTGCAACACCTAGGGGTCCTGGAGTTGGTGGAACCAAACTATGCGTCAAGACTAAACCAGCTGCTAAAGGAACCCCAATACCTACTACAGATTTACCAGTCCTCCTTGATAATGATTTTACTAAAGGGTTTAAGATAACAAAAGCTGAATCTACAAATATAGGAATAGATATAATAAAGCCTGAGATAGCCATCGCCCACTCTTCTTTCCTTTCACCGACAAATTTGATTAAAGTGTAAGCTAATGTTTCAGCCGCTCCTGAAACTTCTAAAATCCTCCCCATCATAACCCCTAAGCCTATAACGATTCCCACAGAACCTAATGTACTACCAAAACCATCCGTAATAGCTCCTGCAACTTCTGTTGGAACCATACCTGCTACAATCCCAGCAAATGATGAAGCGATAATAAGTGCTAGAAAAGCGTGTACTTTTGTTTTCAAAACTAATAAGACGAGTACTATAACTGCTATGATTAAACCTAAAATTGCTTGGTTTCCAATACTAATTCCCAAAAATTTTCCCCCTCATTTTACGCATACTTTCATATTCCTCAATAATATGTCTAAATTTTTAAGCGAAACTTAGTTCTTTCTCTCCAGTTTCTTCGTAATAACGACCAGAGATCTTTGTTTGTAGATATTCCGCACATTCAGTTAAGGTATACTCATCTCCGATAAGCCCTCCTTTGGTCACAATTGACTTGCCATCCAGTTTTCCGCCCATGATCGTTCCATACACAGCTAACGGAATAATTTCATCTTTAATCTGGATACCAGCTGTATTCGTTAACTCTAAGAATGCTTTAGTAATGTCACCGCCTGAAGTATAAAGTCCACCCAAACTATCTCCCATTGCTTTAGCAACTCGATTTCCAACATCTGCAGTATTTTGACTAATGATTGTAGAAGCTTCATGTTTTGTTATATCGTATCTTTTTGCCTCAACATCTAAATCCAGTTTTTCTTCTTTTTCTACCATTGTTGATAGCAAAAACATCTCATTATTATTTAGATGATTTAACACTTTTTCTTCAATACGTTTTTTCTCTGCTTCTCTCTCACTAGTATCTAAAAATGCTCTTGCGTTAATACGTATTACATAGGGATCATGTTCTGCTCGCAAGTGAGCAATTTGTGAAATTGCTATGTTACTTACACTTCCAATAACGAATAATATTTTTTGCCGATTTTTTTGCTGTATATTTTCTTCAGATTTTTTCACTAAATAGTAAGTAAATGGTCCAGGGTCCACTGCAATAAAATTTAGGTTGCTGTCTAAGGTAGCTTGAGCAATACTTTCAATATCTTCATTCGTACATGCGTCAATTAAGATTATCTCTGCCCCATTTTCTTTTACAGCTAAAATAGTATCCCTAATTGCATCTTCACCTTCTAAAATAGTTTCCATCGAGATCACCGCAACCTGGCGGTCAGTTTGTTCTTTAAATATATTGATAACTCTTGATGTGTTCACAGGACTGGTCGGATCATTTTTTGCATCTGTTAGTTCTAGTGGTATTCCATTAACGAGCATGTAATTTCCGATAACTATCTTTCCAGAATCAGGAAAAGAAGGAACAACAATTGCCACCCTATCGTCATCAAGTACATCCATCATGGCATTTAATTCGGCGCCATTATTTCCACGCAGTGTAGAGTCGATTCTTTTTGTATAGAATGATGTTTCTAAAGCCATTAAATCTTTCATTTTACTTTTAACAATTTCATAAGCTTCTTTACCTGTAAGTCCTCTTGAATCCGTATGAATGCCTAACGCATCATAATTTTTATAAGAGTTTAAATCCTTCATATTACTAATCGTCCCAACTTTGAATCCATCTTTAGCAAGCAAAGAATTTGAAACATTTGAACCGGTCATATCGTCAGCAATAATAATGCTCTTCAAAATTTAATCCCCCTCATTATAAAGCGCTTCCATTTCTTGATGTTTACTTACAAATAATAATCGGTGGAGAATTCTTTTACTCTCTAATTATCCCCTTGAATATCTCTTCCACGTATTTTGGATCCAAAGGAAATCCTATTATTATTTGTAAGTGTTTATTTTATTAGTCCTCAAATTTTTCTTTAAATGCACTTGCATATTTAGCAGCAAGTTTGATGGCTTCATCTAAACTAACTTCACTTGCAATTCCTTGTCCTGCAATATCAAAAGCTGTTCCATGGTCAACTGAAGTTCTTAAAAACGGTAAATCATGAGTAATAGATATGGTTCGATGGAAATCAACCATTTTTGTAGCAATATGTCCTTGATCATGATAGAGAGACAATACGCCATCATATTTTCCATTTAAAGCTTGGTAAAAAACGGAGTCTGCTCCTATCGGGCCATGAACATCTACACCTTCATTTTTCAGTTCTTCAATAGCTGGAATGATGGAATCTACTTCTTCTGTACCAAACAAACCATGTTCTCCACTATGAGGATTTAATCCTGCTACTGCTACTTTAGGGTTTTGAACACCAAGAGTATCTAACGAATCCATTGTTCTTTTGACATAATGTTTTATCCCTTCTTTTGATATTAAGTCACATGCTTCTTTCAGTGACACATGTTTAGAATAAAAAGTCACTCGTAAATCTTTCACTTGGAACATTGTCAAAGGATCTTCTACACCCGTAATTTTAGCCAATATACTTGTATGCCCTAGTTCATTAATGCCTGCAGCTGCGAGGGATTCTTTGTTTATAGTCGTGGTAGCCATTGCTGCTGCCTCTCCATTGATACATAAATCTGCTGCTTTTTCGATGTATTTATAAGAAGCTTCCCCACATTGTGCTTGTACTTCTCCAAATTCAAATTCATCTATATCAATGAGATCTAAATCATAAACATCCAGAGTTCCATTTGTATACTTTCCGTCTTCTAAAGCAGATACACTATTAATTTTTAAATTTGTTTTACAAATTTCATTGGCTTGTTCGAGAAGTTTTGCATCTCCAACGACAATCACTTTTGCATCATCAAATATTGAATCCTTAGCAAAAGATTTCACAACAATCTCTGGTCCAATCCCTGCAGGATCTCCCATTGGAACAACGACATATTCTTTATTATCAGTCATCTACATTCTTCCTTTCGAATAGTTCTGTATTTTTAAATGTGAATTTTTAATTGATATATATAATGTCTGTTAAATAAAAAAAGCCCAAACACTTTACTGAACACACTTGTCCTCAGTGAAGAATTTGGGTTAAAGCCTCCTGGTATAAGTAACTCCCCGATATTTAATTTTAAACCATCCTTTTATTTATATAATTTTCATCTTCAACCAATAGGTATTGCACGGATCACTCATGTACACCTCTTTCTGTTTTTCTTTTTTATAAATCTTTTTATCTAATAACAATTTGTTCTACATCTTCTATTCCATAAATCTTAGTCTTTGTATTCCATATAATATTTTAATTTTATAAAAAGCCCTTAAAAATAAAATTGTTGGCTATATCTACAACACATAGACACCAATAATAATGCATGATGGTTATATAGCAAACGCATCATAGATATAAGGAGCAATATGCATGTTTAAGGAGAAAAGAATTGTGGTAAAGATTAATGATTTAATTAGAAAAGAAGATATATCGTTACGAAAGCTTGGTCGTTTAGCTGATATCGATATTTCGCCGCTTAGTAGACTTGCTAACAATGAAAAACAACGAATTGATTTAGGACACCTTCAACGTATTGCTGAAGCCTTAGATATTGATGATATAAACGAAATTTTAACTATTGTGAACGTTGAAGACGAGAATAATTAATTGTTCAATATAATTTTTTTATTTTAAATCGTGCTATCTTTCGATAATACTTTCGTTACTTAGTTTCTAGTAACAAATCTGTGATCAAAATTTTCATCTTCGATGAATAGATTTTGAATGAGGTGAGGATTAATTTTGTCTCCCGCTTCTTTTTTAAAGCCAATTCCTTTACCTGTTGCCATATATTGTTCTCCCTTTTTATCTCTTACTAAAACAGCATTGTGACCAAATATATGAACCGCTTTCAAAATATCCTACTCCTTCTTATTTAGAGTAATTAATCGAATGATCAACGAATAGTACCACAACATAATGATGTTTATATATACATCACTCATAACTATATATTATCGCATGATGTTGTTATAGTCAACACTTTTTATTAAAAAGGAGGGTTTTTTTGTATAAAGAGAAGAAAATTGTAGTAAATATCAATCAATTACTGAATAAAAACGACATTTCACTTAGAGAGCTAGGCCGCTTAGCAAGCATTGATATTTCTGCGTTGAGTACCCTAAGTAGAGGTCTCAGAAAAAGGATAGATTTAGGCCATATAAAAAGAATCGCAGAAGCTTTAGATATTGATGATATAAACGAAATTTTATCGATTGAGAATGTTGTAAAAAAAGAAAATGATTAATATAAAGAATCCCCTTTGTAATTTTTCAAAAATTACAAAGGGGATTTGCAACTGTTAGAATTTCTTATATTATTATAGTTTCAATTTATCTCTTACTCAAATAAGGATAAATATTCTTCAACCACATTGTCTACGGTAAAACCGAGATCTTTCACGACTTCATCGCCTTTACCGCTTTCTCCAAAACGATCAATACCAATAATTTTACCTTCTGGCCCTACATATTGATGCCAACTAAATGGCGTGCCCATTTCAATAGCTACACGCTTCGTTATCCTTTTCGGTAATACAGATTCTTTGTAATCTTCCGTTTGAAGTTCAAATAACTCAAAGCTTGGCATCGAAATAACCGTCACATCATGCCCATGATCTAATAATTCTTTTTGGGCAGCAACTGCTAACTGTACTTCTGAACCGGTCGCTAATAATAGGCCATCCGATTGTTCTTCTGCAGGTGATAAAACATAAGCACCCTTTTCTACGTACTTTGGAGCTAATTTATCTGTGTTTGGCAAGACTGGTAAGTTTTGTCGTGTTAAAGCTAATAAGGTCGGTCGTGTTTTGGATGTTAAAGCAACTTTCCAGGCAGCTACTACTTCATTCGCGTCAGCGGGCCGCATCATTGTTACATTAGGCATGCCTCGATAACTCGATAAATGTTCTATTGGTTCGTGAGTTGGTCCATCTTCCCCGACCGCTACTGAATCATGAGTAAGAACATAGATACTTGGTATCTGAGAGAGTGCCGCTAACCGAATAGCTGGACGCAAATAATCAGAGAACACAAAGAATGTTGCAACAAAAGACTTCGTACCGCCATGTAATAAAATACCATTTAATGCAGAAGCCATCGCATGCTCGCGCACTCCATACCAAATATTTTTTCCAGCATAATTAGCAGGCGAAAAATCTCCACCATGATTGATAGTTGTTTTGTTTGAACCTGATAAATCTGCTGAACCACCCCAGAAGCTTGGAACTCCTTCTGCAATTTTATTAATAACTTCTCCACTAGCTGATCGCGTAGCTATTCCTTCCTCATCTTCTTCATAGACCGGTAAATATTCTTCCCAATTTTTTGGTAATTCCCCAACAATTGCTTGTTCAAATTGTTCAGCTAATTCAGGATATTCATTTTTATAATTTTTAAATAATTGTTTCCATTCTTCCTCAGCTATTTGGCCGTTTTCAACCATATTCTCATGGAAACGATTATAGACTTCTTCTGGGACAAAGAAATCTTCTTCTTCCCATTGATAACTTTTTTTCGCATATGCTGTTCCATCAGGTCCTAAAGGAGCGCCATGAACTTCAAAAGTGCCGGCATTTTCTGCCCCATAACCAATCTCTGTCCGTACTTCAATGATGGAAGGTTGATCCGTGACGGTTTTGGCTTGTTCAATCGCTTCATCGATATCTTGTAAATTGTTACCATCTTCGACACGCGCATAGTCCCAGCCATAAGCTTCAAAGCGTTTTTGGATGTCTTCACTAAAGGCTTTATTTGTAGGGCCGTCTAACTGTACATCATTCGAGTCATACAGCATGATCAGTTTGCCTAACTTTAAGTGACCCGCTAAACTGGCCGCTTCATGAGAAATTCCTTCTTGTAGATCTCCATCACTACACAATACATACGTATAGTGGTCGACCAAGTTGTAATCTTCTTGGTTATAAGTCGCTGCAAGATGTGCTTCAGCCATCGCCATGCCGACGCCATTGGCAACCCCTTGCCCTAAAGGTCCTGTTGTCGCTTCCACCCCATCCGTCATATGCACTTCTGGGTGTCCAGGAACTTTGCTGCCTAGTTGACGGAAGTTTTTCAAGTCGTCAATCGAAACGTTATAACCTGACAAATGTAACAAGCTATAAAGCATTGCCGAACCATGACCCGCTGAAAGTATAAAACGGTCACGGTTAAACCATTCGGCATTTTTTGGATTCGCATTCAAATGTTTCGTCCATAGAGTATAGGCCATCGGCGCTGCCCCCATTGGAAGTCCTGGATGTCCTGAGTTCGCAGCTTCAACCGCATCGATACTTAATGTTCGAATGGAATTTACTGCTAATTGATCAATATTGTCAAACAAATTATTCCTCCTGATAGTAAAGTAATTTTAAAACACTTTAAGCATATTTTTAGTATAAATATATAATATATGCTTTTTGTAATTATATTATTTTTCACTATTAGTATAGTTACTTTAAACCACTAGTTTTTCTAAAAAGATTGTTAACTATAGAGTCATTCTAGTAAATAATAAATACTCATAGAACTTCATACAAACATATTATTCTATAAAAAATTGGTAGCCTTTTAAATATTGTATAATTTCAGAAAAGCTTGAGGTGACGATCACGTCATCTTTAACTCCTTTATTCTTATACGGATTCGTATTTAAAAGGATTGCTTCCCATCCAGCATTCTTAGCTCCTACTACATCATTTACATAGTCATCTCCAATATATAATACTTCCTCTTTTTTATATCCAATTGAGCCTTCTACCTTTTTAAATATTTCTTTATTTGGTTTCGTACAATCTAATTCATCAGATATGAACCAATTTTCTTCTGATATATACTGAGTAATGTTGAGCTGGTTTAATTTATTTCTTTGATCGAAGCTCGGACCATTTGTTAAAATGAATAGCTCATAACGATTTTCTAATAATAGAGTAAATAATTTTTCAACTTCATCTCTTAAGATAATTTGATCTCTAAAGTATAAATATAGACTATTAAATATAATAGCATCACTTTGGGAAATAGTTACTCCCAATTCTTGGTATGTATCAATAACACGATCATTTTTATAAGCCTCTTTAGATTTAGTCCTTTGCATAAACTTCTCATATTCAATATCAGAAAAATATTGAAAGATTTCATAAAAATATTCGAAAGAAACGTCTAATTTTACGATTGAATTTTGCATGGTTTCAAAAATATATCGATAAAATTCTCTTCGATCA
Organism: uncultured Atopostipes sp.; assembly: GCA_963558565.1. Lineage (GTDB taxonomy): Bacteria > Bacillota > Bacilli > Lactobacillales > Carnobacteriaceae_A > Atopostipes. Next base: position 184,399 of record CAUWGX010000004.1, on the reverse strand, counting down.
TATAATGTATCATCTAAATCAAAACCTACTGCCTTAAGGGTCATTAATTTTTATTTTCTCCTTTTGTTTATGACTAATATCTTATTTTTTATTTTAAATATTAAAAGTTCAAAGTAAAGAATGTTGGCAATTAATTTTACTCTGAACTTTTAATCACTACAATCATATCTATAAAAATTAAATCATCATTTAATAGATTCTAATCTAATTGATTTTTTATTCTCGTTGTTGCTCCCTTTAAATTATAAGCTTCGGCATAGTCTCGAATAGGACGTTTAATGTGATCTATTACAAATCGTTGTCCATTAATATGATGTTTTTCTAAATTTTTATATAGCTTTTCAATTTCATTCTTAACCTCATCATTATTAAATGTATAATGCCCAGCGATGTCTAAAATTTCATTAGATAATTCTTTATCATTAACAATATCTTCTATTCTTAAATTAATTTGGTCTCCAACCATCCATTTTCTCCAACGTTCACTTTTTATAGCATGGTTGAGGAGTACATCATAAGTTTTCGATGGCGAATCAATGAGCTTTTTATCAGCTAATTCTTGTTCTACCGCAGCAAGCTTTAAATAAGCTCGAGTTTCTTCTGTACCGTACTGAGGTGCTACATTCGTTGCAGTAATCTGAGATGGAATATGCATTAATAGTGAAACATCGTCTAAGTAATCACCATTGTGTTCCTTTAATCCTACTTTATATTTTTTAGCCATTTCTGCTAACTCATAAGCATTATCAAAATTAAATTCGCCAGCTTGCTCTGTTTTTCGAACTAAAGTACCTGTTTGTCCTACAATAAAAGTAGGCATTGGTAAATCTTTACTCGTCAACTCTTCTTCTAATCTATTTATGAAAGTTTCATATGTTTCAGTCGAAGTCAAACCACCGTTGGTCTCTTCGGTGCCTACTTCATAACCTATTTCAGGTAAATTTCTTTCTTTTCTTACTTTTTCACAATATTCAATTAAATCTACAGTTCTATTAATAACTGTTTCTAATGGAATTACTTTTCCTCTTTCAAATGGATCTTTAGTTGGATCGATCATTAGTAGATCAAACCCTGCCTCAATATCCGCAAGATATGATTCTTTTCCAATTCTCATAGCTTCTTCTTCCGGTAGATGTTCATCTCGCTCTTTATCTCGTTGCCAAGGACCTCCATGATCACGACATAAGTAACATAAATTATCATAGTCAATTTTTTCAGCTACTTCTTCTACAGCGTTAGCAAAACGAAATTGATCCCATCCGTTTACATATCCTCCACCAAACTCATCTTTGTCAACTTGGTTACGACTTGCAATAAACATTACGGGATAATCATCATCTTTTGATAATTCTAGTGCTGCTTGGACTGCATTCCGTGACATTGGCCCAATTCCTAATATTGTCGCACTATCACCTGATTCTTGTAAATTCAATAAGCCTTCTACTACTGATTTTATTGAAATTTTCTCCATAATTAAACGCTCTCCTTATTATTCTTTTCAATATCTGATTTAGTAAAATGTAAAATTAAAACAGATACTAACGTTCCAATTAACATTGCTAATACATACCATATTTTACCGTTTACAACTGGTAAAATGACTAATCCCCCATGTGGAACAAGTGCTTCAACGTTATTTATCATTCCTAAAGCACCACCTGCCGCACTCCCAACAACAATTGCTGGTATAACTCTTTTTGTATCTTTAACTGCAAATGGAATTGCTCCTTCAGTAATCCCAATTAATCCCATAAAGAAAGCAGATATACCTAAATCTTTATCTTCAGCTTCGTATTTTTTGCGATCAATAAATGTTGATATTGCCATCGCTAATGGTGGGATTGCTACTGCAATTCTATGGGCTCCATTTGGTGCATAAATTCCTTCAGCCATTAGTGCAATTGTAAATGCTGTTGCTGTTTTATTGATTGGTCCTCCCATGTCAATCGCTGTCATAGCTCCTATAAGCAAACCAAGTAACACAGCACTACTACCTTGCAAACTACCCAAAACTTTGACTAACCAACTCATTAAATTACCAATCGGGACAGCGATTACATAAATGTAAATCATTCCTAACACAAAAACAGTAATTACTGGAATAATTAATATGGGCATAATAGTTCTTATTGTAGCCGGTGTTTTCCATGTTTTCATCCAGCGTACAAAATAGCCTGTTGCAACACCTAAAATCATAGCTCCAAGGAATCCTGTTGACACTTGCGATTCTCCAATTGGATTATTAGCAACAAACCCAAGAATCATAGCCGGAGCTAATGCTGGCTTTCCAGCTAGTGAATTAGCAATATAACCTGAAAGTAAGGGGATCATCATGGCAAACCCAGCAGCACCCAGATCATTTAAGTTCTCCATAAATGGGTTTGTAATTTCCATCCCCGTATCTGTAGGTGTTCCTGTTGCCAAAGCTATTGCTAAGAAAATTCCTCCAACAACAACTGCTGGTAACATAAAAGATACACCAGTATTAAAAGCTTTTTGTAAATCATTCAAAAAATTCTTTTTGTTATTAGCCATTCTCTTTTTCCTACTCCCTTTTATAATGATTCAAGTTCATCGAATAATTCTTTTACATTTCTAATTGCTTCACCAGGATCAATTGAAACTACTTTATTTTCTTCTAGTTTTTCCTCAAATCTTTCTTCGTCTTCAATCCCAATCGATGTAGCAAATACGACTACATCTGCTGCGTCAATCTCTTCTTGTTCTAGTTCATTTTCGATTCCCATACTACCTTGAGTTTCAATTTTCACATCGTGTCCACGTTTTTTTCCTTCTTTTTCAATCGCTTCTTGAGCCATGTATGTGTGTGCAATTCCTGTTGGACATGCTGAAATTCCTACTATTTTCATTTATATTCTCTCCTTAATCTTTTTGTATTGATTTTAGTAATTCATATACTTTATTATTGTCTTCTTCTATTAAGAGTGACTCTCGAAAACTATCATCTAATAGTTTCTTACTTACCTGAGAAATAAATTTAAGATGCATATTATTAGTATTCTCACTGGGAACAGCAATCAAAAATATGAGTCTAACTTTCTCCTTATTCTCTTCACTCCAATGAAATTCTTCAGCTGTTCTTAAAAAAGCTATAAATGGTTGTAAGACTGTTGCGCTTTTCCCATGAGGCATAGCAATATCAAAGCCTATCGCTGTTGAAATCTCGTTCTCTCTTTCAATCACAGCCTGCCTTAACTTATTTACTTCTGAAATTATTCTTTTTTCATAAGCTTTATTTAATATAAAATCAATAATCGATTCTTTTTCATCTAGTTCTTCATCTAAAAATATCAAATCTTTAAAAATAACATCTTCTTTGATCACTATATAATCCTCTCCTTTGCTTCATTTAGAAAATCTGCAAAATTTAATATTACATTTTTATTATTTATTAATGCATATAGTTCTTTCATTATTTTTTTGGTCCAACTAGTATCATCTTTACTGATTAACACGATAAATATTTTGTCAACAAAGTATTTATTCCACCATATCTTTTCTTTATTATTGACTAAAATAATAAGTGATTTATTAACTAAATGAATGTCGCCATGAGGGATAGCTATCCCTTCAGGTAAATCAGTATTTCCAACTGCTTCTCTATCAATTAATGACTTCATATAACCTTCGTGTACATATCTATCTTGAATTAGTTTCTTATTGAAGAATTCTAGTAATTCCTCTCTGTCTTCAAATTCTGCGTTTGAGTATATATATTCAGTATTTAAAAAATTATATAGATTTTGTACGCTTAATTGAGGATGCATTGTTTTATTAAAGTCTGTGTTTAATTTATGTTTAATATAATCAATATCTTGTGCATTCAAGAAGGGAGTCACATTGATAATATTTTCTCCTTTTAATGTATCTGTAGAAGAAACAACTAAATCAAATTTTTCTAAATCAAAATATTCTAATTCACCAATTGATGCTGATTCTATTGTATTAGTTGCTGGCAATTCATTTTTTAAGCGATTGACCAATAATTCAGATGTCGCAATTCCATACTGGCAAACAATCAGTATCCGTTTATTTATTTTTTGCTTTTCTATAGCTGATTGAAAGTATATAGTTAATAAAGCTACTTCATCATCATTAAATTCAAAATCTAACTTTGATTCAAAGTTATTAATAGCTAACCAAATAATACTAAAGGTTTGTCCAAATTCATTTTTGATCTGTTCCACAAATGGATTATCCAATTTAACTTGTAGTTTTAATCGATATATCATCGGAGGAACATGTTGTTTGAGTTCTTTTATTAGTTGTTTATCATGTTTAAAATCAATATCCAATGCAGCACTCAAATGAGTCACTAGTTCATCAATAAATTGGCTATTAGTAGCTTCAACTGGAAATATTTCGAATCTGTTTAGTATCAAATGTTTTTCCAAAAAACTAATTTCTTCTTCAGAATAAGAAAATGATAATCTAGAAGCCGCTCTTTTTAATAATTCGCTTGCTCCAGATGTAAATTCTACTAAATCAACTAACCCCTTTGTATTTACTTCAATATTAACTTCATCTATGTTTTTATCCATTGTTAATCGGTGAATTTGCACAATATAGACACTCAATATATTTAAAAAATAATAATCAGATAAAAGACTATTATTCTTTTTGACAAAGTTAAATAGAATATCGTATGCTACATCAATAATCTCTTTAATGTAAAATTGTTTAAATATCTGTTTTACTTGTTTTATATTCGATTTCTTTAGCAAGTTTTGTCTTCCAATAATATATTGATTAAACCACATCAAAGCTTCTCTAATTGCTACTTCATTTCCCTGAATTTTAGTGCCATTCATATCGCTTATTACTTTCACGTTAGTATTTTCGGCTAGTTTCTTTTTTATTGCTTCTAAATCATTTTTAATCGACGTTGGACTAACAAATAATAATTTTGACAAATCATTATAAGTAACTACTTTATTTTGGATTAATAATAAGTCTAATATTTTTACTTCTCTATCAGCCAATTCAGTGATTTGATGATATTGATTATGATCCTTATCTTTTACATGATTTAAAAGTCTAATCCCTACTCCTCTCTTTTTCTCTATTAAAGAGCCCGTGCCCACTAGACTTTTACTTATTTTTTCTATATCAGTATGCACTGTGCGTTCAGAGACCCCTAAATTTCTTGAGAGTTCTTTAATAGTGACCCACTCATCCATAATTTCTAAATATTCAATTAATTTTTTTCGACGCTCACTTGAAGACACATAATCCCTCCTAATTAAATAACCCGGTCATTGTCAGCGCCTCCATGTATATACCTTATAGTTTATTAAGCGCTTTCTAAATGACTAATAATTGCAACAACTATCACCTCTTCTTGCAATTTATCTGTTAGTTGTATTTTTATAAAAAATCTTCAAACTTTCTGATACAGTTTGAAAGTCTGAATCAGAGAGTACATAAAAAGAAAAACATTCATATTTTTTAGTCCTATTTCAGGCATTTATTTAATTCGTGTAGTCCTGATGATGTTGTATGATTAATAGATCGTTTACAAAGAAAATATTTTTGACAAACTTAAGCAGCCAAAAACATGATTTCCTCATATCCTTGACTGCTTAAAGAAATATTTTTTATTTATTATTTTAACTCTCTTGTTTTCAAAAAGAGTTTTAAAAATTGAATGCCTTTTATCGTTATTTCTATTTTCCAAAAATCTTATACCCTTTAAATAAAGGCTTTAGTCATTTAAGTATTCAAAAAATCAATAATGGTTGCTGCATATACTTTAGCAGCTAGTATTATTTCATCAACACTAGCTCGTTCATTATAACCATGGATCGTATTTAAATCGGCTGGTCCGTATTGGAGTACCGGAATATCATAAGCACGAAAATGACGAGCATCAGATGATGCCCATTGCATAACTCCATATGCATTATGCTGTGATATTTCAGCAATATTCTTAACAACCGCATCACATATAGGATCATCAGCTAATGTATAATTTGCTTCACTTTCAAAGCCTGTACGTTTAAACGTATAGGCTATCCCTAATGCGTCTAATTCATTATGGATGTAGTCAGTAATAGAATCTTGGCTCACACCAAACGGTAAACGACAATCAATATTTACTTTACATGATTCAGGGACAACATTCGACGCCGTTCCTCCTTCAATCATTCCTACATTACAAGAAATGTGATCCAGTGCATCTTGAAATGGTGCTTTGTCCGTTTCAACTTCGCGCATGTATTGTTTAGAAATTTCGATTAATTCTCGCGTTTCTTCAGGTAAATCAACTTCAATTTCTGTCACTGTTTTTATACGATCAATTGCTTTTATAGCATCTGTAATCGCGTTTCCTCCAATGAATGGGGATAAGCTTCCATGACCAGGCTCACCAAATACTTCCAATTCAAAAGCAAATGAGCCTTTTTGACCAATTGTTGGATTATAAGTAGATGATGGCTCAGCAATCAAGCAACCATCTCCAGTGATTACACCTTTCTCAAGGATCCATGGGACACCATAACGTCCGCCAGTCTCTTCATCAGGTACAATAGCGAGAGTCACTTGACCATCTAGTTCAATTCCCATTTTTTTCATTAAAATCACTGAAAAAATAAGTCCCCCAAGACCAGCTTTCATATCCGAAGCGCCTCGTCCTAATAAATAACCATCTCGAACTTCGCCTAGTAAAGGGGGGAAATCCCATTTTTCTAAATCCCCTACTGGAACGACATCTGTATGTCCACAATAAATAAGGTTCTTTCCTTTTTTATTACCATATGAAGAAATAATATTATACATATTTTCCGAAGCTTCATGAATATCAACAGATAAACCGTTCTTCTCTAAGTATTCTTTGATAAATTCGGTGATCTCCGTTGAATCACCTGGGGGGTTTTCAGACGGGGTTTGAATTAACTTTGAACATAGATCAATTAATTCATCCGCATTTTTATCGATCGCTTCAATAACTTCTTTTTTTAATACTTGGATCTCAGACATCCTGATTCATTCCTTTTTTATTTTTTCCAAATGTTTGTGCATGTTTTGCCGATCCATATAAATCTTGAATGAGTTGAAATTCTTTTTCATCAAAAAACGCACACGATTTCTCTCCAAAACGCTTAGCTACTTCAATACTATAGCGGACCACTTCTTCAACATCTGTCAATCGACTAGCCCCAGAAGCAGATCCAGCGACAGCTACTTCCGTTGTAATCGCTACTCCTACCACTGGTGCATTTGTTGCAACAGATGGTTGGAGAATAGAATTCACGTGGTATAAGCCATTTCCATAAGGAGTGATATCCTGAAAAGTGATGGGTAATGTTACTGGTAATGTCCCTGAGACTTGTTGATAAATATCTAGTAAATCATTGCTAATACGTAATATGTAGCCTTCTTTAACAGTTGGGGTAATTGCAAATCCTCGATGATTAGTAATCACATTTCCTTTGGTAGTATCTATTGAAAGAACGGCATCCATTTCATCCGTCACTTCATATTTATTCATATCAGCAATAGAAACTGGCGAGCCCATAAAAGGAACAGGCTCGTGCGGCTGCGTCGGAGCTGTTGGGCAAATATGTGTAGAAATGATGACATCTCCCACTAAAGTATCTCCTTTCAACTGCATATCTAATAGTTTACCAGCAGTAGCAATCGCTGATAAAGCTCCATCTCCATCCGAAACGTATCCTTTAACTTCAGGTCTGGCACCGATTCCTCCTAAGCGCCCTACCACGCCCAGTGTAGGAGCAGTCCCTCCTTTCATCTTTCCGGCTGAACCTGCAATTTTTATTTGAACAAAATCTGTACTCCCTTGCTCACCTTTTACGGTTTCAACGACGATCTCACCTCCTGAATTTATTTCATTTAAATAGGATTGTATCATGCTGCCGTTAACATTTATATTATCCATCAGGTCGTAAACTTCCATAACATGTCTTAAACTCATTTTATGTCCTTCTTTCGTGTGGTGTATTTATTGGCGTTGCATTTAACAAAATTTTTGTATAATCTTTTTGTGGATTATTATAGATCTCCTCAGCTGTATTCAATTCAATCATCTCTCCTGAATTCATCACAGCGATCCGATCGCACATGTAGCGGACGACATTTAAGTCATGAGAAATGAAAATATACGTTAAATTTAATTCTTCTTGCAAATCATTTAATAGATTTAAAATTTGAGCTTGTACAGAAACATCCAACGCAGATACTGATTCATCACAAATCACAACCTCTGGTTCCAAAGCAATGGCTCGTGCAATATTTACACGTTGTAATTGTCCTCCTGAAAGTTCATGAGGGAACTTATTCAAACTCGATTGAGGGAGAGTCACTAAATTTAATAAATGATTTATTCTTTGGTTTCGTTCTGCCTTCGTCCCTATGCTATGAATAGTAAATGGTTCTTCTAATGAGTATCCAATACTTCGCCGAGGATCTAACGTACCATATGGACTTTGAAAGACCATTTGTACTTGCTTTCGAAATTCTGCTTTTTCTTTCGAATCAAATTCTAAAATATTCTGTTTTTTGTAGTAAACTTCTCCATCCGTTGGTCGAATGAGTAAATTAATTAAACGGGCGATGGTTGATTTTCCTGATCCCGATTCTCCTACAATTCCAAAAGTTTCTCCTTTATTCACATCAAATGAAACTTCATTGATCGCTTTTACAACATCTCGTTCTTTTTGAAAAACTGTTTTTTTAGGAAGTGTAAAATGCTTTTTTAAATTATTCACACGAATCATTAACTCTTTTTCACTCATGCAATCACTCCTTACCATGCCATTGTTCCATCATCTTTTGTAAAGTTTGCGACCATATGCCCTGGTTCTACTTCATACATGTCTAGCTTTTTTTCGGATTTCATATCTTCTACGAAATTGCCATATTTAATTGTATTTAATTTCTCGTTCTCCACTGTGAATTGATTGATTTGAGAATCCAACAAGCCTTTCGTATAGGGATGGACTGGATTATCATAAATCTGTACAACTGATCCTTTTTCTACGACATGCCCTTTGAACATGACAATCACAGAATCGCATGTCTCCCAAATTACCCCTAAATCGTGAGTAATCATAATAATAGAAGTTTCTACTTCTTCTTGCAGTTCTTTTAATAAATCTAAAATTTGTTTTTGGACCGTCACATCTAAAGCCGTCGTTGGTTCATCTGCAATCAAGAGCTCAGGTTTGCATACTAAAGCAATGGCAATCATTACACGCTGGCGCATACCACCAGAAAATTCGTGAGGATAGAGATTGATCCGTCTTTCAGCATCTTTAATACCGACTCTATTTAAAATATCAATGGCCATTTGTTTAGCTTCTTTTTTCGTTTTATCTTGATGAGCTAAAATCGTCTCAACAATCTGGTCTTCGATAGTAAATACTGGATTTAAGGTGGTTAAAGGATCTTGAAAGATCATAGACATTTGATCTCCGCGAATTTTTTGATAGTCCTTTTGCTTCATCACAGATAAATCATTGTCTTTGAAATACATAACGTCCGCTTCAATTTTTGCTTTATCAGGTAAAAGACCCATGATAGAAGTTGCAGTAACCGACTTACCCGATCCAGACTCTCCCACAATCCCAATGGTTTCGTTTTTATTAACTACCACATCTATACCTTTAATAGCATGAAAATCTTTTCCATAACTATTTTGAAAGGTGACATGTAAATTTTGTATATCTAATAATTTCGACATTCTTTACCTCCTGCCTATTTTTCCAGTTTTGGATCCAGCGCATCGCGAATACCATCTCCGAGAATATTAATCCCTAAAACAGTAACCAATATGGCGAGACCTGAGTAGGTAGCAATTTCTGGATTTAACACTAAATAATTACGACCTTCGCTTAAAATAGATCCCCACGAAGGAGTCGGTGGCGCTACACCTAATCCCAAGAAACTCAAAGTAGCTTCAGAAATAATAGCCCCAGCGATACTTGAAGTAGCGTGAACAACTATAGGTGCTACAGCATTTGGAAAAATATGCAGAAAAAGTATTCGATTACTTGAAGCGCCTAATGAATGTAGAACCTCTACAAACTCTTCCTCTTTCACTGCTAATACTTGCCCTCTTACAATACGAGTAAATCCAGGAACATTCCCAATTCCAATAGCTAAAATAACATTCCCTAGACCTTGACCAAAAACTGTCATTAAAAATATGGCTAATAAAACAAATGGGAACGCTGAAAATCCATCCATTATTCGCATAATAAGAGAATCTACCCAGCCCCCGGCATAACCTGAAATTAACCCTAAAATGATACCAACGACTCCTCCGATCGCAACAGCTGACAAAGAAGCGATTAAAGAAACTCTAGAGCCATATATAATACGGCTGAACAAATCACGTCCGTAGTTATCCGTTCCTAGGATATGACCACTTTCACCAGGTTTTAGAAAAGGTACGGTCACATCCATCGTATTTGGTTCATGTGTGGCAATAAGTGGTGCAAAAATTGCAATCAGAATTAAAATAACAACAATCACAAAACCGATAATAGCTAATTTATTCCTAAATAAGCGATTAAAGAAGCCAGGTCGAATTTGGACATCTTCTATTTCTACGCTTTTTGTACTTTCCATTATTTTTCACCGCTCTCATAAGTGATTTTCGGATTTACAACTTTATATTGAATATCAATGATTAGATTTACAACAATATAAATAAACGCTATAAAAATGACCACGCCTTGAACAACGCCAAAGTCTCGACGATCAATAGCGTCAACGATTAAATTTCCCATACCTGGCCAAGCAAAAATAGATTCGGTAACCACTGATCCGCCAAGTAATCCGGCCACTTGCATACCTAAAACAGATAAAATTGGATTTAAAGCATTTTTCAAAGCATGCTTCCATATTACTAGATTTTCTTTTAAGCCTTTAGCTCGTGCTGTTCGAATATAATCTTCATTTAACACCTCTAGCATACTTGAACGTGTAATTCGTGCAAAATAAGCAGTGGGTATAGTCGCTAGGGTCAGACTTGGTAATAAGAGATGCTGGACGAAAACATCAATCCCTTGATCTAAATACCCCATACCGGTTGCTGGTAGCAAACTAAAATTAACACTAAATACAAGCACCAACATGACGCCCAGCCAAAATATAGGCATGGAAACACCGACTAAAGATAGAGTAGTAATCAAATAATCCATCCAAGTATTTTTATGATAAGCTGAAAAAATTCCAGCAGAAACCCCAATAATTAAGGAAATAATAAGTGCAGCAACGGTTAAGATAATCGTATTTGGAAAACGTTCTAAAATGAGCTGGTTCACATCCATTTGATATGCAAAAGAGTACCCCAAATCACCTTGGAATAAACCACTTATAAATGAAAAAAATTGTTCCAAATAAGATTGATCTAAACCCATCTCAATTCTCATTTGTTCTATTTCCGCTACACCCGCTTGTGGTCCTAATATAGTAGCTGCTGGATCCCCAGGAATAATACGAGTGATGACGAAAATAATAACCGCAACAATAAATAAAGTTGGGATAATATTCATGATTCGTCTAAATATATATCTTCCCACTAAAATAACCCCCATTTTTTAATAGATAAAAATTCATAAATTGAATTCTACCACAGTCTTTTTAAATAATCGAGAGATTATTAGAATTAAATTAAAATAAACCGCATTTCAATTAATTTATTTCTAACTAATTATTTACTTCACTCACATTGAGTGATACAATCTGAGCTATAATATTTTTACAGGAGGAAGAAAATGAGGAAAAAACTAAAATATGTATTAGCTGCTTTTTTGGGTTTGAGCTTACTAGTCGCTTGTACTAGTCCATCAAACGACACTGATTCGTCAGCAAATGGGGAGGATCAAGCTAGCGGCATCTTAAATATCGGGCTATCGGCTAACCCTAATAATTTAGATCCAACAAAATATACAGGAGTATACGAATCAAACGTCATTCGACAATTAGGAGACACACTTGTTATCTATAATGAAGATTATTCAGATTTCGAACCCAATTTAGCGACTGATTGGGAAGTTTCAGAAGATGGAAGCACTTATACCTTTAACTTACGGGATGATGTTTATTTCCAACCAGGCGAATATCAAGAGGGCCGTCAAATGACAGCGGAGGATGTGAAGTATTCATTAGAACGTTCCGCTTTTGAATCTTCTTTAAATCGCTTAACGGGTGTGGATAATGTAGAAGTTTTAAATGAATTTGAAGTAGCCGTTCATTTAACAGAACCTAATGCGCCATTTTTGAATATGTTAACTGATCCAGGAAATGTTATTATCCCGAAAGAAGAAGTTGAAGGTTGGGGCGATCAGTTTGGGCAAAACTTTATTGGAACAGGACCATTCGCACTCGATAACTATACTGCCGGACAACGCATTGATTTAGTAAGTAATGAAAACTATTGGGGAGAAACACCTCACTTAGAAGGCGTTTCATTCCGAGTGATTGAAGATCCTACCCAAATGTCAAATTCACTTTTGGCGGGCGATATTCATATAGCGACTGATGTTAGCGGCCAAAATCGTGAAATCATTGAACAAAATGACAAAGTAGAATTAGTCAGCGTACCCGGATTTTCTACCAACTATATTGATTTGAATAATGTGGAAGGACCAACGGCAGATCCTGAAGTTCGCCAAGCAATTATCATGGCTACTAATAAAGAAGATATTATCCAAGGAGTTAACCAATGGGGAGGTGCTGAAGCTTCTCTCTCACCAATACCCCCTGCGTCATGGGGCTACCCAGAAAACCCTGAAGAATTCGCTGTTGAATATGACCCTGAAGGGGCTAAAGAATTATTATCAGCCGCTGGATATCCAGATGGATTTGAAATCGACTTTTACGCTTCAGAATCAAGAATGAATTATGCAACCATTTTCCAAGCACAAATGAAAGACAATTTAAATATCGATGTTAATCTCCACCCACAAGAATGGGGTACGTATAGCGAAACAGTAGCCTCAGGACAAGCAGGTATGAACTTAGGTGGATGGTCATGGGGGCCAGATCCATACTTTTACTTGAATAAGCTCTTTCATTCTGATGAAATTGGAGCTTTAGGAAATGGGAAAGGTTATAGTAATGAGGAAGTTGATGCATTACTTGATGCTGCGCAAATTGAATTAGATCAAGAAAGTCGCTATAACTTATACCAAGAAGCATTGGAAATCATCATGTCAGATTTCACACGTATTGAGTTAGAAGCTAGCGAAAAAGCAGATGGAATTTCTAATGATGTTGAGGGATATACCGTCAGAGCAGATAGCTCTATTGTTATTGTTGGTAATGATGGCACGAACGTTTCACTAACGAATAATTAAATCATTAAAAACGAAACCAGGATATCTGTTATCCTGGTTCTTTTTAATAAGAGTCGCTACCCTTCCGATTAGACAAAAAATTATGAGGACTGAAAGGAATTAAATTGATGAAGACATTTAAAAATGCTCATACTATATATGACCTAGAATATGGATCGGCTCCTACTTATGATCCTAAAAACGAAGCTTTTTATTACGTTTATTCTTACTTTGATAAAGCCAATGAAGCTTATAGATCAGACATTCGATTTTACGATCTCCATTCAGGCGCTGATGAGTTACTAGTTAGCAATGGAAAAGAGAATTACTCCCCCACTTATCAAAATGGCTATCTACTTTATTTATCGAATGATAATCAAACACAAAAGCCACAGGTACATAGTTATCATTTAAAAAGCCACACTCAGCAAGTGTTAACGCAAACTGAATCTGGTATAAATCATGTGGAATGGATTCCGAATACTGAGTCCTTTTTATTTACAACTTCTCTTCGATTAGAAGAAAAAGAGACAGATCCAAAAGAAAATCCTTATTCTCGTAAAATTAAAACATTAAATTATCAAGCAGACGGAATAGGTTTTGTAGATAAGGAAAAGAAAAATTATCTTTGTGAACAAAAATTAAGTGAAGAAAATTATACCGTCATTGATCCTCAATCCACTGGCTATGGTCTTAGACGGATTGTTTCCGTCAGTTCAGACAGTCGCTACATTTACTATGAAGGACAAGTTGACCCTAATAGTGACTGGAACCAAGACTCTGCTGTTTTTATTTACGACCGCCAGACTGCTGAAACTAGTAAATTGACTGCACAATTTGAAAAAGGTATTTTCAGTGAAGCTGCTCCTTCACCTGATGGTCATTTTGTAGCGATGGTTGGTTCAGAACTCCCTTACGAGACCAATAACCAATTCAACCTTTATCTTTACAATACCAAAACAAAAGACTTTCAAAACCTTTCTGAAGATTTGGATATACAATTCGCAGACAATAGTGTTTCTGATTTTTATCAACATATCACTCGGTCACTTATTCAATGGGCTCCTGATAGTCAAAGTTTTTATGTTCAAACCTCTGAATATGGAGATGTTTTGTTATACCAGGTCTCTTTAAAAGGTAACATGAAGCTTATTTCAGAAAAAGGACAAGTTTTAAAGGAATACCTAGTTTTAGAAAATGGAGATATATTAGCGTCTACTTCTCGTTTTGACAAGCCTTTTACTTGGCAATTATTTAATGGAAAAATTTGGAGATATTTAAGCTCAGATATAGAAGCTCATTACAGCGACTATCTTTTAGCAAATTACCAAGAAGTTCAATATGAGGCAGAAGATGGAGGTATTATTCATGGTTATTTCGTACAGCCACCAAATTTTGATGTCAACAAGCAATATCCGCTCATTTTAAATATTCATGGTGGTCCTTACGCTATGCATGCTTCTAATTTCTACCATGAAGCTCAATATATGGCTGCGAATGGTTATTGTGTGCTATTAATTAATCCACGAGGTTCTTATGGTTATGGACAGGATCATGTCTTAGGCGTTTACGAACGCTATGGAAAAGAAGATTATACGGATTTAATGACTGCTATTAGCGAAGCTTGTAAAGAATATCCCTTTATTGATGAAGAGAACCTTTTCTTAACGGGAGGATCTTATGGGGGATTTATGACCAATTGGATTGTGACTCGTGACCATCGATTTAAAGCAGCAGCTTCTCAACGATCAATGTCGAATTTTGTTAGCCTATTTAGCACTTCAGATATTGGCTATTTCTTTTTTCGTGATCAAATTGGTGCAGATATTACAGAAATAGAGAAAATGTGGAAAAATTCACCTCAAGCCTACGCTGATCAAGTGGAGACTCCTCTCTTGTTACTGCATCCCTTAAATGACTATCGCTGTCCATTTGAACAAGCACAACAATTCTACACCTCTTTAAAATATTTTGGAAAAGAAACGGAAATGCTTGTTTTCCATAATGCAAGCCATGAACTATCCCGTTCAGGTCATCCAGAACAACGGATTCAACGTTTAGAAGGTATTATAAATTGGTTTAATCACTATTATGAAAAAGAATAATTTCAGCATCCATAGTCAATAATAAATAGCTCTCATTAAAAGGTGTTTACTTCTCTTTTAATAAGAGCTATTTAGGATGTGGAATGGGCCAACTAAGAAAAAAATTAATGGTTTCAATATTTTTCACTTTGGCTTTGAATACTAATTTTCTGGGATCTTATACTTTATTATCAATAGGAATAGTCGAAGTAATCAATGTCCTAATATTTTTTATTTTTTCTCAGAAAATATTCAACTTCTTTTCGAGTTGGCATCCCTTCTTGTGCTCCAAATTTTTGAATTGATAATGCCGATGCTGCATTTGCAAATCTAATTGCTGTACTTAAATCTTCTTTTTCAGATACTGCAACCGACAATGCTCCATTAAAAGTATCACCTGCTCCTGTTGTGTCTACTGGAGTGACTAAGTGTGCCGGAATATTCATCTGTTTGTCCTTTATATAATAAGAGACGCCATATGCTCCCTTAGTAATAACTAGCCGATCAGTTAGTTGATTAACTGTGTTTTTCTTATCAAATAATTGATAAGCTTCATTCTCATTTGGAGTGATATAAGTGGCTTTCATCCAATGATCTTTTGCAATACTTTTAGCCGGAGCTGGATTGACAATGATCGGAATACCATTCAAGTTACAAAATTCTAAACAATATAAAACTGTCTCTAAAGGAATTTCAAATTGTAAGAGTACAAGATCACTCCGAAGGATTTCTTTTTCAAATTGTTTTACATAATTTGAAGTTACTTTATCATTTGCACCAGGTATTACGATTATTCGATTGTCTCGACCAGAAACAATAATATTCGCAATCCCTGTATGCTCCTCAGGTGTTTTCTTTATCATTTCCGTGGAAACACCTTCATTATCTAGATTTTCAAGTAATTGAGTACCATGCTGATCATCACCCACCATGCCAATCATTTGAATATCTGCTCCTAGACGCGCAGCAGATATCGCTTGGTTTGCTCCTTTTCCTCCAGGATTAAGCCTATATGCTTCTCCTATCTTCGTTTCTCCTTGTTTTGGCACAGAATTAGTAACAGTGACCATATCCATATTAATGCTTCCAATAACTGTTATCAGTGAATTTGCCATTTATAATCTCTCCTGCTTCTGCGATATTTAACTTTAATTTCCAATGTTGATTTATTTTGCTCTTTTTATAATTCAAAAATATTATAATTTATCTGCAAGACCATAAATTGAGAATTGCTATGCCTATTCTATAATCAAAAAAGATTCATAGTACTCCTGAGATTACTCAATCATACTAGAACCTTTTTATAAATTTTCATGATTAAATACAGTTTATATTCAAATGTATTAACAGTTGTTTAATTATTTTCTATGGATACCCTATATGAAAATTATTCTAAAAATAAATTACGTAATTATTTAGAATAAGATTCCAGCGCACTAGTAAATAAGCCCCAAAACTTTTCTTCATCCAATTGAGTTGCAAACTGTACGTTTGGTGTTTTACCAGTAGTTTCAAGTAAGTCTACGGATGTCACTCCATATGTAAAGTCTCCTTTTGTTTCAATATCAACATGTGTATGTTGAATATCAAATATCGAAGGATCAATAAGATAAGCAACTGTACAAGCATCATGGATTGGTCCGCCTAGAAATCCAAAATAATCTTTATATGTCTGTGCAAAAAACTTCAACAGTTCTACCACAAATTCTGAAACTTCATTATCAATTTTAGCTAAGTCACTAATGATATCTTGTGTGGCAAGTGCTTGATGAGTTACATCTAAGCCAAACATTGTAATTGGAACGCCACTTTCAAAGACTATTTTAGCAGCTTCAGCGTCTACATAGATGTTAAATTCAGCAGTCGGCGTCCAGTTACCAAATGTACCTCCGCCCATTAAAACTATTTCTTTAATTTTCGGAATGATTTTTGGCTCTCTAATCATTGCCATAGCAATGTTTGTTAGTGGTCCTGTTGGGACTAGCGTAATATCATCATCAGAAGCTAGTACTTTTTCAATAATTAAATCAACAGCATGTTGTTCAACTTTTTCCTTTACTGGGGTATCTGGGAGATTGGGGCCATCTAAACCTGTTTCACCGTGAATTTCTTCAGCAATTTCTTTTTCTCGTATAAGAGGTCTATCTGCTCCTTGCGCTACAGGTACATCATCTAAGCCAATAATATCACATATTCTTAAGGCATTTAGTGTATTTTTTTCAACTTCCACATTCCCAGCTACAGTAGTAATCGCTTCAATGTTTAATGTACTAACCTTTGATGCAGCCAGTATAATGGATACTGCATCATCATGCCCAGGATCACAATCTAAAATTACTTTTTTATAGTTACTCATTGTAAAAGCTTCTCCTTTATAATATTTATTTCTAAGTTCACAATATTTATTCTCTTTTTATTTATGATGCAATTCTTGCTCATAATAGTAGATTTTTATAATATGGGGATAAATAATCTTATGACACATACTTACAACTTAGTTTAATCGCTTTCAAAAATATCTATAATTTTTTCTTAATGGTTTATATTTCTCAATATTCTTCCAACTTTCATTAAGAAAAAATTGCTTTTATCTCAAGATAGTCTTCTATACCGTACACCCCATTTTCTCGTCCTAAACCTGATTCTTTATATCCTCCAAACGGTGCTTCTGGGGATACTTGTGCTTCGTTCACTGTAATATTCCCAGTACGCATCTTTTGAGCTACCTCAATCGCTTGTTCATGAGGACCTACTACCGCTCCTGACAAACCATAATCTGAGTCATTAGCAATTTCAACAGCATTTTCTACATTGTCATAAGTAATTACAGAAAGAACTGGCCCAAATATTTCTTCTTGTGCAATTGTCATATCGTTAGTTACATTGACAAATACAGTAGGTTCGACAAAATATCCCTCTCTATCTATTTCGTCTCCTCCTAGTAAAATTTCTGCACCTTCTTCTTTTCCTTTTTCAATGTAGTTCAATACTGTTTCTTTTTGTCCTGCAGATATTAATGGACCTACGTCAACATCCTCTTCTGTTGGATCACCAACAATAATATTTTTATATTGATCTTTGATAACAGACTTGAATTCATCTAACTGATCATTAGGTACAAGTAATCGAGTAAGAGCAACACAAGATTGCCCTGCATTATCTAAAAATGTAGTGGCAGCTTTATTCACAGCTAATTCTACATCCCCACCCTTTAAATAAATTAATGGTGATTTACCACCTAATTCAAGGACGACTTTTTTGATATTTGGAGCTGCATTTTTATACATATCACTCCCAACTGAAGTAGAGCCTGTAAAAGAAACTACAGAAACATCTTTATGTTTTGTGAGATAATCACCAACAACACTCCCACTTCCAGTGACTAAATTAAATACTCCTTTAGGTAAATCTGTATTGTCAATAATGTCTGCAAGAATCATTGCACTAATTGGTGTCATACTTGCAGGTTTAACGACTACAGTATTTCCTGCTAAGAGAGCTGGGGTTATTTTTCTTTGGATCTGATTTAGCGGATAATTCCATGGAGTTACACACGCTACAACGCCGAAACCTTCTTTAATAACTGTAGACCCTTTTGTTTCTTCTTTAAAATTAAAGGTTTTAAATTCATTTAAAGTAGCTTCCATTTCATTAAGCGTTAAAGGTAAATGTCCTTTCTCCGAAAATGTTTTAGGAGCTCCTAATTCACTTACAATAGCTTCAACAAATTCTTCTTGTCTATTTTTAATACCATCCAAAATTTGTTCTACATATTCTGCTCGTTGACTAGGTTCTGTAGCATTCCATTCATTGAATGCATTAGAAGCTGATTGAACGACTTTATCTACATCACTTTTAACCCCCTTAGGAACTTTAGCAATGATGTCCTCTGTTGCTGGATTTTCAACTTCAGTAAATTCATTTCCATCAGATTCTTTCCACTGTCCGTCATAGTATAATTTGTACTCTTTCATTCAAAACTCCTCCTCTTACTTTCTTCGTCCAAAATTTACTAATACTCTCTATTATTCTATTTACTACCAATATATGACCAAAAGGTAAGTATTTAATATACCTACCTAATATAGCTTTGAAGTCTACAGTGCTATATGTTTATGGTCATAATTGATAAACATCTTTTGGTGACTAGTAGAAAAATCGTTGCAAGATAAACAATATCCAATCTTTAAAAGAAAAAGCCCATTATTGCAGCAGTTAAAAGTCCTGCTAAGGTACCACCTAATATTAATTTCAATGAGAATCTTGCTACTTCAGTAGCTTTTTTATTATCAATTGCTTTTATTGCTCCAGAAATAATTCCTAATGTACCAAAGTTAGCAAAGCTAACTACATAAGTAGAAATCATTGCAACTGATTTAGCTGATAAAACAGAAGTGAGATCTACAATTTCTCCCATTGCGACAAACTCATTTGTTAATAATTTAGTAGCCATAATACTTCCAATATTAACAATATCATCAGCTGGAATACCTATTAGAAAAGCTAATGGAGCAAAAACATAGCCAAGAATCTCAGTAAATGATATTCCAATGATAGCTTCTAAACCATTATTTAAGAAAGAGATTAACGAAATAAAACCAATAACCATTGCAGCAACACTAATAGCTAAATTAAAACCATCAGTAATATAATCTCCAAGCATTGAGAAAAATGGAGGTTTTTCTGTATCTTGTATTTCATTATTAGCTTCTTCATTAACAACTTCTTCATTTTCATCTGGAGTCGGAGCCATTATTGAAGCAATAACTAGTCCTGAGAAAAAGTTAAGGAAAACAGCTATTACAACATATTCTCCCTCTATCAAACTCATATACGATCCTAACATTGAGGCTCCAGCACCCGAAATAACTGCCATACAGACTGTAAACAACCGTTGAGAATTTAGTTTCGGTATACGATCTGCAATAGTTAAAAATACTTGGGGAGAACCTAATAAAGTAGTTGCAATTGGCATATAGCTTTCTAATTCTTTCATTCCTGTAACTTTACTAATAGCTCTTCCTACCCATTTTATAACAAAACCTAAAATACCTGTGTAATCCAAGATACCAATTAAGGCAGAGATAAATACTAATGGCATTAATACATGTAAAAAGAATACTGAAGTACCGCCTTCTATAACAAGTCCACCAAACACAAACTTAGCGCCTTCTATACCTTGGTCAACTAACCATGTGAAGAAAGTCGATGCTTTAGTCAGTATTGTAATGCCTGCGGTAGTTTGTAAAAACAGAAATGTCATTACCAACTGCACACCAATCATTACCAATATATTTTTAAAATTTATATTCTTTTTATTCGTACTAAAGAGCCATGCAATGATAAAAACAACTAGTAATCCTACTATCCCTCGAATAATACTCATAAGTTCCTCCTATCCGAAACTTTTTAGCAATGACTCAACCAATCTTTTAGTTACTGGCATTGGAGTATTAACTGCAAAACGTTCATTGATGATATCATCACTTAATGATTGAAGATCTTCTTGAGTAATATTTAAATTCTCAAAAGGCTCCATCCCTATAATATTATCTCTGAAGTCTTTATATGCTTCTGCAGTTATTTCACCAATTTCCAAATCTGTAGCATCTTGTGGAATTACTGCGTTTAAAATAGAACCAATCTCTTTAATCTTTTTAGGTTTAGCTTGTGCGGTGTATAGGAGGGTGCCTGGTAATGAATAGCTACAAGCTTGTCCATGTGGGATGTCTAGTTTTGCTCCTACAACATGAGCGATAGAATGGCCAATGTGGGTACCTCCGTTATTCATGACCCATCCCCCTAATGCAGCTGCAACCATCATTTGTTCTCGTGCTTCTAAATCATCACCATTTTTAACAGCTTTTGGTAAATAATTAACGATTAGAAACATTATTTTTTCACAAATTGCATCAACAACTGGACTAGATAGTACTGAAGTATATGCTTCCGCAGCATGTGAAAACGCATCTAAGCCTGTCATAATGGTTAAGCTTTTAGGTAAAGTTACTAAAAGATTAGGATCTAATACTGCATATTCACTGACAGCGTTATCAGAAATAACAGCCAACTTTTGCTTGCTCTCAGTATCAGTGACAACAAGAGTATTAGATAGCTCACTCCCTGTACCAGAAGTTGTAGGGATAGAAATTAAACCTGGACAAAATTCGGTCACTTCCTTGTCCTCAACATATTCCTCAATACTTCCGCCAAAGGTCCGCACGATATTTATCCCTCTCGCTGCGTCAATAATACTTCCGCCTCCAATAGCTAGAATGGCGTCACACTCATTATCATCAAATATCTCTGCTCCTCGATTGACTAAATTAATTGGAGGATTAGGGACTATTTCGTCATAAATAACATATTCAATATCATTATCTTTAAATGTAGAGAATACTTTTTTAATAATTGGTGAATCTAATAAAAACTCATCAATAACTATCAATGGTTTTTGATAGTTATTGTTGTTGAGTACTTCCAACAGAGTTAAATTTAGTTCATAAGTTACTGCTACTTTAACTTTTTGTTCTAATTTATAATCCATTTTTTTCTCCTTTGAAATTTAAAGTCTTACTTACTAATCTCTTTTGCAGCTTTATCTGCTCTTTCACAAAACTCTTTAACTTTAGGTAGATCTTTTTCAATGACTCCATCTTCATATTTATATGATGTTTTTGATAAAGAATCTACTCCGTAAGGTTTAATTCTCTTAATGCATTCTTCAACGTTATCTGGACCTAATCCACCAGCAATAATCACTGGTATATCAACTGAACGAACAATCTCGGCATCGATCTCCCAATCGTGTGTTTGACCACTCGCTCCAATACCAGTATCTTTTGCTAAACCAGTATCTGTTAATAAATAATCACAATATTCTGCATATTTTTTAGCTTTATCAATTGCACCAGATCCATCAACTAAAACAGCCTGCATGAGTTCAACACCCGGACACTCTTTCCTTAAACGTTCTGCAAACTCTTCATCAGCCGTGAAATCCATACCAGCAATGTGCACAATGTCTGGTTTTACACGTTTAATAATAAAGAATATCTCTTCTATATCTTTATTCAGCATGATTGCAATAGACTTCACTCCTCGTCTTTTAGCTTCAGCATAAATTCTGTCAACCACATCATATGGGACACGATGAGCCGGAATTCCTCCACTTTGCATTGGTACTAAACCAATATGATCAGCACCTGCTTCCATAGTTGCAACTGCCTCATTATAATTTACGATTGAATAAATTTGTTTTTTAACCATTTCTACACCTCTTCATAATATTCTTGTGCTTTTAGAACAACATTTCTAACATTTAAATCAGGACTAACTGCTTCAGGAGATTGTAAGTTTATACAAGCTGCACTCTGAGTAAATAAGCCTACTTCTGAAAGTGGTAAAACATCACTATAAAGATACCTAACCCATACTAATGCTGCCATAGTGGTATCTCCTGCTCCATTAGTACTAACTATTTCCTCAGCAATTGGAGGAACTAAATCTACTTCTTTATTTCTTGAACATAGAATGCCTTTAGCACCAAGTGAAATAAATGCATTCTCTACACCTTTATTATTTAATTCTCTCGCTGCTTCTTCGGCAGAACTTAAATCATGTACTTTAATACCTGTTAACACTTCTACTTCATGTTCATTCGGTTTAATTGTATCTACCTTATGCAAGACACCGTTTAGTCTACCTACTTTAGCGACAGATACCGGGTCTACAAAAATTGGAACGTCAACATTTTCTGCTAGCCAATCAATTGCTTCTTCTGATAAATTAGCATCTAAAACACAAATGCTCGCATTATTAATAAAATCAATTCTTTCCGATAATAATTCTGGTGTAATTTTATCTACAATGCTCATATCATTTATTGCCGTTACCATGTCACCTTCATCATCTGCTACATACAAATAAATTGAACTTCTAGAATTTTCAATTTTTTCAGCATAATCTAGACTAATACCACTTTGAATGGTTTCGTTGTATAATATTTCTCCAAAATGATCGTCTCCGTATACTGTAATTAAATGAGTTGGTACATCTAGTTGTGTAAGATTTAACGCAATATTATGTCCTACTCCTCCAACATTAATTTTAACTTCGCCAATATTACTATCTTTTCCTCTATATGTTCCTTTCGCTAAACCAGCTAAGTCTAAGTTCAAACCTCCTATAACCACTACATAATCATTTTCCATTTTTTATCTTGTCCTCTCTTCTGGATTTCGTTTCGGAATGCGCTTTCCTCTTACGCATATAATTGTAGAATGGGCTTTCATTTAAGTCAACAATAGTTTAAAAACTAAACCATTGTTTAGTTTTTACAGTTGTGGTAGTATAGTTGTAAATATAATTAGAACACTTTAATTTATAGATAGGGCTGATATTTTAATGACAAATCGCGAAAGAGAAATACTAAAAATCATCGAAAAAAACCCATTAATTTCACAAAAAGAATTAGCAAGTATTTTAGGTGTTTCACGAGCCGCAATTGCAACACATATCCATAATTTATTTAGAAAAGGATACATTAAAGGTAGAGGCTACTTACTTAATAAAGATAAAATTGTAAGTGTTATAGGTGCAATTAATATTGATATTATTGGGGTGCCAGAAGAAGAAATTCTTTTAAATAACTCAAATCCTGGGAAAATTGAACATTATTTAGGAGGAGTAGGTAGAAACACGGCGTTATCGTTAACGAAACTAGGTATTTCTAACAATTTTATATCTGTTTATGGAAAAGATGCTTATGGTGAAGCTTTTGTAAATGACTCTCAGTTAAATAATCTAGATATAGAATGTTGTGAAAGAATAGAGGGTGAGAATACTTCCTCATATTTATATTTTGAAAGTATGCATGAAAATGAAAAATTTGGTATTGATGATATGGATATTATAAAAAACATAACTCCCACTTTTATAAACAGATATTTAGACAGAATAAATAATTCTACTTATTGTGTCTTTGATGACAGTTTATCTGAAGAGACAATTGAGTATATTTGTAACCATGTCACTATCCCTCTAATTGTTAAATCAGTTTCTTTAAATAAAATTGATCGCATTTTTAATGTTTTAGATAAAATAGATACTTTAATTATTACTTTTGAAGAATTAAAGTTAATTATGTCGTATTATAATGAGCCTTATAATAATTTAGAGGACGCTGGAAAATTTATTCGAGAAAAGAACGTAAAAAATTTAATTGTATTTTCAATAAAAGACGGTCTCTTTTTTAGTTCTGAAAAAGAAAGCTATAATGTAAAAAGAGAAGTAGTATCAAAATACAATTTGAACGGGACTACTGCAGTCTTCACTGCTGTGGTTATTTGGGGACTGTTTTATAACCATTCATGGGAAGTTATTTTAAAGTATGCTTATGAGGGAGCTCTATTGAGTACTAAAACTAATGAATCTGTCCATCCCGATTTCTCAGAAAGTTTTTTGTCTTCTTTAGAAAATGAAGTATAATTTCATTGAGCGGTCTTTTAATATATTAATTAAAGCAACATATCATTAATTTGATAATCATTATAATTAGAAAAGTTCTCGAGTTTAACTAGAGGATTATAGATTAATAAAAAAGAGTCTCGTCAGAATTATATTTCCGACGAGACTCTTTTGGTTATATTCTAATATTTACATCGTTAAACTCGAACGATTAAATAGGCGAAAATTTTTCGACACTATTAAGTTCTCCTCTGTCCCCAATTGATGTACTTCTTCATTATTTGAAAGTCTAGGGATCTCCATTTTTAACATTCTATTGGAACTAGGTGCGATGGTACCGAAAGAATATAATTCACCATAATTTTGGCCGTTTATTACTATGTTATTAAAATCTATTTCATAAGGAGATTCTGTTTTATTTCCGACAGATGATTTAACAGCCGTACCACTCATTCCTATAATTAACCTTTATGGGTGTCATCATCATCCAATATTACCCCCTTATAACTATACTTATATTTGTAGCTAATGACATCGTTATATTGAAAAAGCTTAAATTTAATAGATAACGATCATGATTTTGGAATATATTTTAAAGACAAAAATAGTAACAAAACGTTCAAACCATTGTTCTGTTACTATTAAAAATCTCTTGATTGATTTTGAAACAATGTCTGTTCCAAAACAACTTAGTTTGATGTCATTTTTAGTAGTTCCATGAGGTCTTCATAATAGGGCATTCCTGTTTGAGCTCCTACTTTTGTCGTGGACAAAGCTGCTCCAAAATTGGCATAGCGGACAGCATCTCTAAGGCTAAACCCTTTAGCTAATAGACTTGTCAAAATTCCATTAAAAGTATCGCCAGCCCCCGTCGTATCTTCTACCGCTACCTGATGAGCATTTATTGTATGAACTTCATTATTTTCTACATAAGATACTCCTTCAGAGCCTCGCGTTAAAATTAAAGTTGTTGAAAATTGTTTACTCCACTTAATCATCTCTTCTTCAACGTTTTCTGAATGGATTTCTTTCCCGATCATATGCTCAAATTCTGTCTCGTTTGGGGTGATAATATCAATTAAATGTATAAAATCAAGAAAGACTTCATGAAAAGGAGCAGGATTTAATATCGTTGTACAACCTTTTTCTTGAGCAACTTCAAAGTATTCTTTCACCGTTGGAATAGGAACTTCCAATTGTGAAAGGATAACATCTCCTTCTTGAATATAATTTTTAAAGGCTTGGGTCATTTCAAGGAGCATATTTGCGCCTGGTAATACAACAATTGAATTATCAGTATTTATACTAAATATTGAGGCTAAGCCGGTAAAAACGTTCTTTTCTATTGAAACATCTGAAGTATCAACAGATTCGGCAGCCAAATGTTTCAGTGCTTTTTCGCCAAATGTATCATCCCCTACACTAGCAAATAATTTTACGGGCAGACCCATACGTGCAGAAGCTACAGCTTGATTGGAACCTTTACCTCCCATATAATAATTCATATTTTCTCCCAAAATCGTTTCTCCAATTTTAGGCAATTTTTCAGTAGTCATCACCATATCTATATTTATACTCCCGACTACAATTACACGACTCATAAATCTCACTCCTCTAAAAATCAGACCTCTTTGAAAACAAGAGGTCTGGTCATATTTAACGACTTATTTTTTAATTTCTTCTAGGAACCAATGATTAAAATGCTCTACGTCAAATTGAAGACCGACTGTGCAATTCGTTTTCCCAGGATGGTAAGCATCTCGAATATCTGCTACCGTCGCTCCCATTGCTGGTCCATCTACTGCGATATCAATATAGTAATCTTCTGTTTCTGTTTTGTCTCTGTGCAGTAAATAATAAATCACACAAGCATCATGAATTCTCAAACCTGTTTCTATACTGCCTCCTCGATAGTGATTAAAAATATTATAGAACATATTCCCTGCCTTATTGGCGTCTTTAATCTCCATAACAACTTCTTTTTGAAGCAAAGTATTGGCTGTCACATCTAATCCAATCATAGTTAGCGGAAGTCCCGAATCGAATACAATTTTGGCAGCATGTGGGTCCGCATATATATTAAATTCAGAAGCACTTTGTGTATTCCCACCACTTAATGCGCCGCCCATTAAAATAACTTCTTTAATATTTTTTAACACTTCTGGGTACATTTTTACTAATAAGGCAACATTTGTAAGTGCACCAATGGCCACCAATGTAAGTGGTTCTTCAGACTGCTCCAAAGTTTCTCTCATGGCTTCGACCGCATGAATTTCAAGAGGTTCTCTAGTAATTTCAGGAAAATCATAGCCGTCCATACCCGTCTCGCCATGAGCATATGAAGCGTCTTCAACTTCTCGTATCAGTGGTTCTGCTGCGCCTTTAGCCACAGGAACGTCTGAATCAAAGAACTCAACTAATCTTAAAGCATTGTCGGTAGTCTTATTAACATCCACGTTTCCAACCATCGTAGTGATGAGTTTGACATCGATTTCTGGATGCTTAAGGGCCAAAGCTATTGCTGCTGCATCATCAATTCCTGGATCAGTATCTAAAATTATAGGTATCATTTCTGTTTCTCCTTTTATTTATTTTTTAATTTAATTGATTATTCTCTACTCTTCGAAGGTTGATATAGCTAAGTATTCCAAAGATAATTAATAATACTGCATAAACATAAAATGGTGTAATTAAACTGGTACTGTTTGTAAGAGTATCAATCCATTGTAATAGGTAGGGGGATAAAAACGACCCCATATTGATCCCAAATAAAATAATCGATGTTGCAAAAGTTTCCGATCCATCCGGAGCAAAGGTAGAAACAAAAGTAAACGTACCACTAATAATTAATGGGTAACCTACTCCTACGATAAATCCTCCTAAAAATACGAGCCAATAAGAAGTAGCTAAACCAATAACAAGATAACCTATAGCCATTAAAACTGCTCCGGTCATGAGTAAGTATTTTCTTAATAACGCATAAACTTTTCCAAAGATAATTCCAATAATTAACCCTAAGAATGGGATCATACTTAATATTTGACTGGAAGCTACTTCAGTCCCTAAACCTCTCTGTTCCATAATCAATGGAATACGAACACGAATTCCGACGTAAGAACCAACGACTATAAATAAAGCTATTGCATAAAAAATCACGCTGGTGTTTAACTTAGACTTAGAGGTCTCTTTACTTCCCTCTTCTTCCTCATCATCTCCATCAACTTTAGGTACATAGATCGTAAACAGAATAAGAATTGGAATCGCTATCAAATAGACTAAAAATGAATATCTCCATCCGCCCCAAGAAATTAAATAGCCTGCAAATAATGTCAGCAAGGACTGGCCAATACTTTCTGATGCACTTCGTAGCCCCATCATCGAGGCTTCTTCTGTTCCTGAAAAGAAATAACTGATTAAACTAACAGCTAATGAATTAATTAATCCAAATCCAACGCCTAATAATACTCTAGAAACTAAGATCATATAATAATTATTTAAAAACACGGGCAAAGGACCAAATATCCCAGCTAACAATAATCCTAATTGTACCGTACGTTTATTCCCGATTAATTTAGTCACTTCGTTACTCAGCAACACTATAATCATGACAGAAAAGGCTGGAACTGTCGCTAATATCTGTATCTGTGCTTCTGTTTGATTCGGAAAGTGCTCCATCATCTGAGGGATTCCCGGGTTGATCGCGTATGCTGTTGTCAACAAAAAAGATATTGACAGCAGTGCAAACTTATTCATCGGTTTCATTTCTTTTTCCAAATGTCATTCTCCTTAAACTTTATTTAGAAAGCGCTTTTCTTTTGTAATTATAGATTAGCATATAAAAATAAAAAATTAGACGTTTTTTGCCATTACTTAACTTGTTTACTCAAATTGTAAACAAAGTAACACCATAAAAAACAGATAGAAGACTGAATTAAGCCCTATAACTTCTATCTGTTTAATCTGAAAAATTACTGCAGGTTCTGAAGAGAATAGGCCATAAGACTTTCAAATAGATTTAAGGTATTTCCGAAAAACAGTTGAGGCTTATACTCTGTATATCTAAACACATAATAATCATTGGTACAGATAGTATAACGAGCCTCATATTGCATTTCTGAATTTGGATTACCAGTAATTAATACATACTCTACACCCTTTTCAGAAGCTTCTTTCGCATAGTCACATAGCTCTTTTGTATTTCCTGAATTTGATATAAATATTATTAATAGTTCTTTACTCAATGATTCTCGTAAAAATTGATGATGAAAATTAGACGTTGAACGAAAGCCATATAAATTAAAATAATCAGCCATGTAGTTTGCGATATTATGAGAATATCCAATCCCTACTACTGTAATAAGCTTTTCTTGATACTCTTTTAAAATTTCTAAAAAAGCATCCCCATGTTGTTTGACCATATCACTTTGTTGCAACTTTTCATAATTTTGTTTCGTTTGCCGTATGTAATATAGCATTTCCGTATACCCAGATAAACTCATTTTCTTTGCCATTTTACTGATTAAAGCGGTCGAAACGTGTGTCTCATCCGCTAAATTACGAATAGTCAATTCTCGGTCCATGTTATCAAGCAAATATTCTAAAACATTTTGCTCCGTATGCGTTAAATGATATTTTTCAAATATATTTTTGAAATCCATTGTTATTCACCTACTTTATTTTTCATAGCATTTATAGCTGCACATATTTTTTATCAAATGTTCAACCTATTTTTTTACATTCTATATCCTCTTTGAAAGATCCATGCTCCTTTTTCTGGGATTTAAATAGTCTCTGTTAACAATTATAACATTGATCCCTGTTACAAAAATATTTTTTATTTAGTATAGTAACAAAACGGCCTCTTCTCACATGCCCAACCACTCTTGGCGAAACGTAACTGGAATTCGTTTTACTAAGGAATCAGTTCATCGAAGCGAAACCTAAATTCGTTTTACCGAGAAGTGCGCTTATCGAAACGAATATCGATTACGTTTCATCAAGCCCCCTTTTTTTCATTTTAGAAATACAATCATGTTGATTGAACACACAAAAAAAGCAGCTCAAGCTGCGAATTTCTCCCCGCTTGTAGCTGCTTTTCTTTTTTATCACGATCTTCTTACGGCATAGCTTCCTACATCAATTGGTTTACAATTTTCTGCACTTCTTCATAGTCATAATCTGCCTCTGTCAATAAGTCCTTTCGTTTATCGCCATCGGCCCATTTTCCTTGGATCACTTCTTGAGCGATCGTTTCATTCGATTTGCGGTGGCTACTTCCCTGAAGCAGTCGGTTCACTTCCTGCTGGACCGCTCCAGCGTCATATCCTGCATTATTCAAACGCGTTAGCCGCTCGTCACCATCGCCCCAATCACCACGAATCACTGCATTCGCAAGCTCTCGGATAGATTGACTGGCGGTCTGTTTATGAGGATATTTAGGACGAGCGTAGCCAGCGATCCGCCAATCATTCCAAGGATAGGTTCTTCTGGCCACTTGCTTCGATGTATTGCCTTCAATCGTTGTGATGGTGTTTCCCTCTACTTTTTCGACAAAGCCAATATGATCTGCCCAGCCGTTCTTTTGCCAATCAAAAACTACAACGTCTCCTGAAGCGGGTTTAACGAGTCCTTGCCAGATGTCTTTCTTTTTAAAAATAGCTTTAAACCGTTGGACACCACATTCTCGGCCGATATATTTAGCAGCGCCAGCGATATCCCCAACAACGGTCACAAAAGCGGCACACCAGTCATCGGTATACTTCACCGGATAACCGACAGGAAGGGGCTTTACCGTATTGTATTGATCAATCAAGGCCTTATGTCGATTATCTCCTTGCCGCGTGCCTAAGTATGAACGCGCACTATTGAGTATTTTCTGTTTCATCCCTCTCACCTCCTCCGCTTTCTTTTTCGCCATGAAACTTACTCGATGAAATTTGTAAGACGGAACCTAAGAAAATGGTCACTAAGTTCACCGTCGTCACAATCGTTGCTGTGTTTGTCCAGCCGTATAAGTCGCCTAAACCGCCGAGTAACACTGCTAAGGCTGGTAAGAAAATGAGTACCAACCACTTCCCCACGTCATACGTTTCATTTTTTAATTTCATCTCCTGCTCCTTCCTAAACAATCGCTAGTTCATATTCAATTAAACGTAAGCGCTGGTCTAAAGAGACGATTCTTTCAGACGTTTCTTCCCAGAGCTCCTTCGTCGTTGTCATATCTTTTTGTAATTGATCCAGGCGATTGATCAGAGACTGAATCGTCGTAATTAATTTAATAATCTTGCTGATTAAAGTAATGACTGCGACCAAGCCACTTGCAATCCCGCCGATTTCAATGATACCCATCGATACCCAACTCCTTTCTTCATAAAAATAAGCCCCCACTTTGATTTAAGCGAGGGCTTAGTGACTCACTTAAGAGCCTAAAATCTTATGCGATTATTGTTCTTCATCTGCTTCGAAAAGATCTTCAATCGTTGTACGGACGTAACGCGCACCCGATACAGCGGCATAACGGTCCAAGCCGTCATCATCGAAGACATCACTATCGACAATCACTTGCATTGCTGGTAAGACTTCCTCTTCCGTCAAGTCATTCAGCGCATGACGCAAGGTAATCTTTCGACTCTTCCCTTCTTCGTTTTCAAACAACAACTCTAAATTATATGTTTCATTCATCTATTTTTTCCTCCTTCTTAAACCATCATACGGTGGGTTTGGGTGACTTTTGCGAAATCAATTTGACCATCAACGAGTGTATCTAGTGCCTCATAAATCTCACTGATTCGTTCCTCATCCGCATCTTCGATGAGATTCCCTAAAGAAAAGTTGTTTGTTTCATCCGTTTCTTCATCGTAAATGCCGAACTGCACTCGCGCATTCTCAAAAACTTTTATCATGTGGTTTCCTCCTTTGTTTTGTAATAGCTATTACACTACTAACAACACAGAAATCGACCCGACTGTCTGTCTAATGCATTAAACATTCCTTGATATCCTTGAGTCGCCCTTGTATTTTCTTCCGGCGCTGGTAGATCGTATCGCGACTGACGCCTATCAATTCCGCTAGTTCCTGCATTGTGTATTTTTCTTCCATCAAATAAAGAAGTAATTGATAATCGGCTGTCGACAAGCGCACTTGGGCTTGTTTTAAAAAGTCCTCAATATAAACCGACGTCGCAAAAGGTTCTGGAGCGTCCTCTCCTTGTTCTTGTAACCAGTCCAGCTCTTCCTCATCGGTCGCGTAAAAAGTATCGAGCTGCTCCTGACGCAATAAATTCAACCCATGCCAATACAACCCTCGCCCCGCATATGCCGTAAACTTATAGCGATCGATCTCCGATGTTAATGGCTCCCCTTCAAAATTCTGGTAAATTTCAATCAGTTCCAGTGAGAGTTCTTGCGTAAAATCTTCGTAAAACATATTGTTCTGCGGGATATTCAACCGGCTCATCGTCTTGTGGATCAACGCTTCAAATTGCCGCAACAAAGCATTTAAGTCTTCTGGCTCTTCTTTCAAAAGCTGCCTCCTCTCTTCGTTCATTAGTGATGTCATCCTGAAAAAGCACGGTCTTCCTTAATAATATCTTGGTAAGTCATCACCCCTTGTTCAGTCCATTGTTCGATAATGGAAGCCGCATAAGCAATCGGTTTTTGTGCTTTGATCGAACGATGCAAAGCTTCTAAAATAAAGGATTTTGGATAGTCCACCTCCCATTGCTCCAACCGTACTTTAACTTCCGGACTCACTCGTCCAATCAACTCTTCGTAAAAGACTTCTAAAATATTTTGGTATGTAATCTGTCTTTTTACATGCGGACTCGCCTCTTGAATAACGCGCAGATAGCGTTTAACAATCGTCTTCTCCGCGACATCTATTTTGGCCGGTGGACGACTCGTCGGGGACGATTCTTGATTATGATTATGATTGTGACTCTGATTATGAATTTGATAATGACTTTGTTTTTGATTTTGATTCTGTTTTTGTGTCTTGGTGGCAGGGAAAGTGATTTGTCGGGTCGTCAGTTCTTTTTCAAAAAGTCGCATAATTGTGTGGTCGAATTTTCTTTTTGACAGTTGCCAATAACTTTGCATGCTTTCATAAGTCGCAAGAATTAACTGGCCATCTTTGACCCTAGAAATTTCACGTTCCAAAAGATCTTGAACCGGTTTGCCGCCAGTCAAAACGCTAAACTGCAAACTTTCTAAGATTGTCACTTCTTGGGTTTCTTCGCTGTAGCGAATTTTATTATAAGTTTCAGCGAAACGTTCTAACAATACTTGAATGACATCGGTGGTAAAGCCTGTTTCAAAGCTCATCACCTTCTTCGGTAATGAATAAATGCCTAGTTGCGTCGATTTATCATTCGTCAATAAATAAAGATAAAAAAATTTGTCCTCGACGGAATAATTGTCGATCACCTGCATATCGGTCCAAAAAGCTGTATCTACAATTCGTTTAACCATTTCTACCTCCTTGGAATGCTTGTTTCACTTCAGTTATAAAACTTAGCTCGATCGTTACCGCTTTCATTTTGACAAAAATAAAAACACTCTTTTCTTAAGAGAGTTTTATTGCGTCTTTTCCATTCTCAAATCCGGAAAAAAGATTGCGATAAATTCTTCGCCGGCTAATTCTAAAGTGAGGGCCAAGCTGTTCATCACATAATGACTCGGGTCCGTCACTCCGTACATAATATTGTAGACAGTGTTCCGAGAAATGTTACTACGTTCCGCTATCATTGTGTAATTATAACCACTCGCATTAATCGTTTCTTGCAGTCGTTCATGATCGATGGTATTCACCTCCTAAATCCACTCCTCTCTCCAGGTCAATCAAGAAAGCAAACAAAAATGTTTGTTCTTAGATTCACAATATCAATCTTTGTATATATTGTAAATAGTTCTGCGCAAATTGTGAAAAACATTGGGCACTTCTCAGGAATTTCTCGCGGGATTTGTGAAAAAAAGGAATAAAACGGGAATGAACGAAACGGAGAATAAAATAAAAGGAAAGGAACGGAATAAAAATCATTTAAAGAAGAAAGAATAGTTTTTGAAAACGTTTTTATTTACTGGTATGATAGGCTCGAGGTGATAGAAATGAAAGCAAAACAAACCGTCTTTGTCGACCAATTTACAAACGGGGTGTTAGACCCTAAACTTGAATTTGAATATGCTGTGAAAGATGGAGGTCACATTGTCGCGAATACAGCCCCTGGTTGTTGGGGGCCTATGATGACGCCGCAGTTAAAAGGTGGCCACGAAGTCACTAAACCGGTTCACGTTGAAAATGCAGAAGTTGGCGATGCGATTGCGATTTACATCGAAGATATTCATGTGACTTCTACAGCGACCGCGTCAGGTTCGGACAAGCCCAATGAAGGTTCCTTTGGCGACGATCCGTTTATTGACGGCACTTGTCCGCATTGTGGCACGCTCAATCCTGAAACAGAAATCAAAGGGATTGGTAAGGATAGTATTTATTGTAAAAATTGTGGCAAACCCTTCACTCCTTTCACGATTGACCACGGCTATACCATTGCTTTTGACGATCACTTACAGATGGGCCTGACTTTAGATGAAGAAAATGCGAATAAGCTCGCGGAGAACGCGAATGAGTGTGCGAATATGCCAGAGAATTCTATTCAAAACAGCATTCTCTCCCAAGCCCCGACCGATTTAGTGGGCGTAGTTGCGCGCATGCGCCCGTTTTTAGGTCAACTAGGAACGACTCCGTCCGAAGCTTTTCCAGACTCACACAATGCTGGAGATTTTGCGCAAAGCTTAATCGGCGCTTCTCACGAATTTGGCAAAACCAAAGAAGCATTAGAAGCGCGCACGGATGGGCACATGGATATCAACCAAGTGCGCCAAGGCGCTGTCCTCGTCGCACCGGTGAAAGTAGCTGGCGGCGGTGTGTATCTGGGAGATATGCATGCGATGCAAGGAAACGGCGAAATCGCTGGCCATACAACAGATGTTGCTGGAATCGTTCGCTTGCGTGTAGAAGTTATTAAAGACGCTGAGTTAGAAGGACCAATACTCTTCCCGGTAGCCGAAGATCTGCCTTACCTAGCAAAACCTTTTAGTGCCGAAGAGAAAGCAAAGATTAATCAGATCGCAGACAAATGGCCAGGTGTTGAACCCGAAACCAGTTTACCGATTGCTTTCGTTGGAACAGGCGCCACTTTAAATGAAGCGACTGATAACGGCTTAAACCGAGCAGCGCGTTTATTCGATGTTCCTTTAGGCGAAATCTTAAACCGCGCGACCATCACGGGCTCGATCGATGTTGGCCGTCATCCGGGAGTTGCTACGGTCACCTTCTTAACGCCTACCCATTATTTAGAACAAGTGGGCTTATTAAAAATCGCTGAGCGACAGTATGAATAAAATAACATTTAATTTTTCGAAGTGAATGCAATAAAAAAGGGAAATCACTCGACTCACACATGAGCCGTGATTTCCCTTTTTAAACGTTGATAAGTAATCAGTTAATTGTTTTTATTGTCTTCTTGTCCTTCAGTATTATGCATTTCTTTGATGGTTTTGCCGACATCTTGGAGATCGTCGCTGATCAATGGACCATCATGATATTTAAAAGGTTCACCATCTCTTGCGGTTTTACCTTCCACGACGGCACGTGAAGCATCACCATCAGAGAAGCTATAAAGAGTGTGGCTGACTTCTTGGTTTTCCAAGTCTTTTGTCCCATGCGGAACGACAACGCCATACTTCTCTTCTAATTCTTCAGCGGCTTGAAGAAATTGTAGTTGATGCTGGGTTTCACGTCCCATTAAGTAACTCAACATATCGCGAACGCCTTTGTCCTCTGTCATATGGTATAGACGCGTTACAGAAACACGGGCCATCGATTCACGTACGACAT
The DNA here is from genome assembly GCA_963558565.1 of uncultured Atopostipes sp. Taxonomy (GTDB): domain Bacteria; phylum Bacillota; class Bacilli; order Lactobacillales; family Carnobacteriaceae_A; genus Atopostipes. The sequence continues at coordinate 148,629 of CAUWGX010000004.1, read as the reverse complement.
TGTAGCGCATATCCGCTAGTAAATTCCCGCTTGCGCCAGCATAAGCGGCTGTCCAAGGATTTCCATTCGCATCAGTTGGGCCAGCTGCTAAACCATTAACTACCGCTTGCTGAGGATCGGTGCCATTCATGGCTGCTTGAAGCGCCGGATCCCCACTCTTATAGAATTTTTCTTGTTCTTCGGTTGAAGCCCCACGTAAAAGTCGTGTGACCATCGTAGCGATCATTTCCACATGACCGATTTCTTCCGTTCCAGTATCTAGCAGTAAATCCTTATATTGATCATACCCGGTCGCATTCCAGCCTTGGTATAAGTAAGAAACCATTCCGGTCATTTCACCCCATTGACCTCCAAGAATATCTTGAAGTCGACGAGCCATCACTGGATCTGCTTTCTCCGGTTGTGCCTTATACTGTAACTTCTTCGAATGTGTAAACATCGATCGTTCTCCTTTCGAAAAATTCCTCTACCTACAACAATAAGACATGCATGTCTTATAAGCACTGTAGCATTGGGATTTTCACTTGTCAAAAATGACCCCTCCGAAGTTCCCAACTCTTTGGACATTCGAAAGTTGTAACTGGAAATGATGGGTAAAAATAGATAAAAAGGGCTCAGTCCTCGGGGGAACTGAGCTTGATTGTCATCATAGACAGGTTCTATAGCAAAACGTGTTGATAGAGTCTTTTAGAGCATGCCGTTCAATCCTATGAGTTCTTTTTTTATAATTAGATACTTGCTTTTCCCACTCCTCCGCTAGAGCTTTGTTCTTCGGTAAAAAATAGCAACTTCTTTTATATTGTGGTGATTTAACTATAGGGATTCACTAGCTATTTTTTACTTTATAATATAAAAATGGTGTTAATGAATCTGAAAGATCCATTAACACCATAGATTATAGAGCTAAAATAATCTACTCTATCCCCATTTGCTTCTATTATTTAACTTGTTTTAAGTAAATCTGCTTGCTCTGATAGTCTCCAATTAAATCAGGATCTAAATAAATCCCTCTATACATTAGTTCATCTCCACCTAAAACTTCTTCGTCATTTAAGCTGTATTTTTTATCAGGATCTAATCCTACAAATTTCACACGTGTATTTGGTTTGCTGGCTCTATCCATAATTTGGAAGTAAGTATATAAGGCTTCATTTTTCTCTTCATCCACAAAGATCCATGAAGTTTGATTTCCTCCATCAAATGGACTTAAAATTCGATAAAAATCTCCAAATTGAATTAATTTTCGATGTTTCTTATAAAATTCAATTTGAGCTTTTACAGTTTCTTTTTCTTCATCTGTTAATTTTGTTGGATCTAATTCATATCCTAAGTTCCCAGACATAGCTACATCGCCACGCATCTTTAAACTCGTTATTCGGTTAACTTGGTGGTTAGGTACTGCAGAAACATGCGCACCCATTGAACTCACTGGCATGGTCATTGTTGTACCGTATTGTATTTCTAATCTTTGAACTGCATCAGTGTTATCACTTGTCCAAGTCTGCGGCATATAATACAACATACTTGGGTCATATCTTCCGCCACCGCCAGAACAACTTTCAAATAAAATATTTGGATAAGAAGTAACAAGGTCTTCCATCACTTCATAGAGTCCTAACATAAACTTATGGGTCATTTCTCCAGAGATAAGCTCTGTCATGTTGCGGTTGTAATCCCATTTAATATAATCAATTGGTACTTCAGCAAGAATTTCCTTCATTTGTTTTAGGATATTTTCTCTGACTTCTTTTCGGCTAAAATCAATGACTAGTTGGTCTCTGCCGCGTGATCTTGGTCGATCCGGAGTATGAATCGCCCAGTCAGGGTGTTTTTTATATAGTTCACTTTCTTCTGAGATCATTTCTGGTTCAAACCATAAGCCAAATTTCATGCCTTTTTCATGGACAGCATCGCTTATTTTCTTCAATCCATTCGGCAACTTTCTTTTATCAATGAACCAATCTCCTAGAGAGGTTGTGTCGTCGTCTCTCTTACCGAACCAACCATCGTCCAGAACAAACAATTCAACACCTAATTCAGAAGCTGCATCAGCCATATCTAAGATTTTATCTTCTGTAAAATCAAAGTAAGTACCTTCCCAATTATTAATAAGTACTGGCCTTTCTTTATATTGATGTTCGCCGCGAATAAGATTATTTTGATAGAGATGATGATAAGCTTGAGACATTCCATTAAGCCCTTCATTACTATAAACCATGACTACTTCAGGGGTTTGGAAAGTTTCTTCGGGATTTAATTGCCATTCAAAATGCTCAGGGTTAATTCCCATTTGAACTCGTGTTTGACTGAAAGAATCAACTTCAATATGACCCACAAATTCTCCACTATAAACAAAATGGAAACCAAAAGCATCTCCCGTGTGCTCTGTTGTATTTGGATCAACTAAACCAATATAAGGTTGATACGTATGGCTTGTTGTTCCGCGTTTACTATCTATTTTATGAATGCCCCGAACTAAAGGAGAACGAACAACTTCTCTTTCCCTAGCCCAAGCTCCTGGTAGTTGTATTAAATCATAATTCGAATCATGAAAATCTACTGACATACTTAAAGCTCTATTCAGACACAGCGTTTCTTTTCCTTTATTTTGAAATTCAACAGATCTTGTAACAACTGGTTGATCTTCAAAAATAGTATAAATCAAAGTAGCTTCCATCCCTGTAACCGAATCTTCTACAAGAATTTCTAAGGTTTCTGCTTGTGCTTCATCCGTTACGTAAGTTTGTGGTAAACCTGTTAGTTTCTTTTTCCCATCATAAATCGTATGTTCTTTATAAATTAACGAATTGGCATGATGTCCTTTATCGTCTGTATACTTATAAGCATACTCTCGGTGATCTCCAATATCTGCTCCTGGGAATTCTTGCAGAACTGTTCCTAATGTAAAATTTCGGTCTTTTATATGACTCGGATTAGCAAAATGAGAAAAATCTCGTCTAGGATAATCTCCACCCGTACTTATATGATTCAATTTCTTGCCCCAGTAATGATGCGCTAAATATCGATCTTCTTCAATCGCTATCGCGTAACTTACTACATCGTTTGATAAATGAAAAGTTTTTGTCTCTTCTAAAAATTCAATCGTCAAATTTATTCCTCTTTCCTATTTTTTCTTGTTATTTTCCACCTGTACTGGCGATACCTTCGATAAATTGTTTTTGGAAAATGATATATAATATAACCATTGGTGCGATCGATATAACTGAACCTGCCATTAACTCAGGATAGTTTGTAGTAAACTGTCCTTGCAAAGTAGTAATTCCTGCAGATAAAGACATTTTATCTTGGGAAATATTTACAATTAATGGCCACATAAGATCTTTATAAGCAAATAAAGCTGTAAAAATACTCAATGAAATTAATCCCGAACGTGCTAAAGGTAAATATATTTTGAAAAAGATTTCCCCAATACTCGCACCATCTACTTTAGCCGCTTCCATCATATCGTCTGGCAATTGTAAAAAGAATTGTCGCAATAAAAAAGTTCCAAAAGCCGAAACAATTCCCGGAATAACAAGGGCTGTAGTTGTATCAAGCAAGCCTAAATTTTGTACTAATAAATATTGAGGAGTAATGAATATTTGTGCCGGTATCATCATCTGAGTTAAAACGAGTATAAAAAATACGTTTTTTCCTGGAAAGTCTAGCTTTGCTACTGCAAAGGCTGCCATTGCACTAAATAATGTAGAAAATAAAACTCTACCTGCGATCATAACACCCGTATTCCAGTAAAATTTTATAAATGGCAGAGCGCCCCAAACATTTGAATAATTCCCCCATTGAAAGTCTTCCGGAAAAATTTGTGGCGGTATCATCGTCGATTCTGCCTGCGTTTTACCCGAGGTAAGGATCATCCAAATAAAAGGCGTTATCATTACTATTGCCCCTAAAATCAAAGTTAAATGAATAAAACTTTTGGATTTATTTGTGGATTCTTTAAACATTATTCTCACTCCTAATCATAATTTACCCATTTTTTCTGTCCAATCAGCTGAATCACGGTTACAATCATAATCAAAACAACCAAGACAATAACAATTGCAGCACCGTAACCTTTATCATCCAGTACAAATGTTTCATTATAGAATAAATAAACTAACGATTGGACTTTGCTAAGCGCTGGATTAGTAACATCAAACATTACAAAAATTAAATCAAATACTTGAAAAGCACTAATAATGCTTGTGACCAGCACAAAAAATAATTGTGGGGTTAATAACGGCAAGGTAATTTTTAAAAATTTTTGAACTGTTCCAGCTCCATCTAAATCTGCAGCTTCATAATATGATTTTGGTATTTCTTGAAGTCCTGATAGTAAAAGAATCATATTGTAACCTACACTAGACCATATTCCTACTATAATTAAGGACCATATAACAACTTGAGGATCATGTAACCATTGAATGTTTCCCGAAAAACCTAAAAATTTTAAAAAGGTGTTAATTAATCCATAGTCCGAGCTATACATCCATCTCCAAACCATCGCTACCGCAGCAGGTGCAGCAATCATTGGCAGAAAATAAATCACTCGATATACTTGGACACCTTTTATTTTTTGATTCAGCAATACGGCAGCTAGTGTAGATAAAATAACCGTAATGGGGACTTGAATCAGTCCATATAACAACGTGTTCTTGAATGACAGCCAAAATTTAGGATCTTCAAACATTCTTATATAATTGTCAAAAAAGACCCACGTTGAATCACCGAGTGTACTAACTTTTTGAAAACTCATAACAAACGTTTGAATAACAGGTATAATATTTAAGATGAGAAGCCCAACTAATGTCGGTGCAATTAAAACCCATCCCCAAAACATCATATTTCTTTTTTCTCTATTTCCATGGCTTCTATCTTTACTTTTAGTTCCAGATTGAATACTCAAAGTACAACCTCCTTTTAAAATCCACGCCAACTATCCGTCTTTGTTTTATTCTGCTTCTAATATCCTTTCTATGTTATCAACCAACTGCTCTGAGATTTCATCCACAGTTGTCTCTCCAAGAAATACAGGGATTAAGCCATCATTTTCTTCGTATTCCCAGCGTACAGTATTTTTAGAATATGGTTTAATCTCTCGATAATCCATTTGTTTTATAAACACTTCCGTATTAAATTGTGGATACGCTTCCGTAAATGATGTATCAGCTCCATATAAAGCAGGAATTGCTCCACCTTCTTTTCCTTGGATCGTCATTCCTTCTTCAGAAGATAAAAATTCTAAAAACTTAATGGCTGCTTCAGGGTGGTTAGTATTAGCTGAAATTGAATTTGCTAGACCATTAAAAATAGTTGCTCGCTCTTCGCCTGCAGGCAACACAGCAACATCCGCGAATTCATTCGAATTCTCATTGGATGCGATCTCTGCAGTCATCCATGAACCAAATAAAGACATTGCTGCTCTACCTGATTGGAAATAAGACATATCTGAATTATCTGAAAATTCACCTGCTGTTGGGGACACTCCATGTTTTAGACTTAAGTCAACATACCATTGAACCGCTTCAACAGTCGCTAAATCTCTAAATCCTGATTGCTTTTTATCATCAGATAATACTTGACCACCATTTTGATAAATAAAATTATGATAGCCTTCTTCACGGTTTAACGGAGCTAAAAATCCATAAATGCCATCTTCCTTATTCGTTAATTCAATGGATGCTTCTAATAACGTATCCCATGTCCATGTTTCATCAGGATAGTTAATGCCCGCTTCATCGAATAAATCTTTGTTGTACCATAAACCGATTGTACTGTAATCTTTAGGAATTCCTAATTGCTGATTTTCATCTGTATATAGCTCAACTAACTCTTCGGGAAATGATGAGATATCTATTTCATCACTATCTTCTATAACTTCAGACAAATCCATCAATACGTCACCTTCACTATATTTCGCAATTTCATTAGAATGCATCCAGAAAACATCTGGCATTTTTCCACCTTTTGCGGATGATTCTAGTTTTGTCCAATACTGGTCCCATGGTGTGACTTCAACATTTACATGGATATCGTCATTTTGTTCATTAAATGCTTTAGCCACTTCTTGCATACCTGGCAATTGAACAGGATCCCATATACTATAGGTAATTTCAGCTACAGCAGATTTTTCTTCACTGTTATTACATCCTACTAAGAATAGAGAAAGACTTAGTATTAATACTTTTAATATTTTTTTCCAATTTTCTTTTATCATAAAGTAACCTACTTTCTCTTTATAAATCCTATGCTTTCTTTATAGCTTTGCTAACGAATGGCATTCTTTGTTTCTTTGTCAAAGAAATGTGCTTTATTCATATTAAATGTTACTTCGAGTGTCGACCCTGGTTCATGATAGTCTCTCGCATCAACGACCGCAACCACTTCTGTACCATTTAAATTCAGATATAAAATAGACTCTGCGCCTGTTAATTCAGCAACTGTAATTGTAGGTTCTACCACTGTTTCGGGTGAGGCATCTAAAGCAATTTGTTCGGTATGAATATCCTCTGGCCGAATACCGAAGATCATCTCTTTCCCTTCATACCCATTATCCTCTAAAGTTTTCCTTGACGGTTCACTAACCACAAGATCAAAGCTATCGCTTTTAATTCGCCCATTACTATAAGTTACTTCATGTAAGTTCATCGCTGGTGAACCAATGAAACTAGCTACAAATGCATTATTGGGTGAGTTATATACTTCAAACGGCGACCCTACTTGTTGAATAACGCCCGCTTCCATAATCACGATACGATCTGCTAAGGTCATCGCTTCAGTCTGGTCATGCGTGACATAAATCATAGTCGTTTTCAAATCTTCGTGTAACTTTGCGATCTCTGTTCTCATATGAACACGTAATTTAGCATCTAAGTTAGATAAAGGCTCATCCATTAAAAATACTTTTGGATCGCGAACAACCGCTCGTCCTAAAGCCACACGCTGCCTTTGTCCACCGGATAGAGCCGCAGGTTTACGATCTAACAAATCGAATAATCCTAACATTTCTGCTGCTTTTTCGACACGTTCTTTAATTTCATCTTTTGGCATTTTTCGTAATTTTAACCCGAAAGCCATATTATCATAGACTGTCATATGAGGGTATAGCGCATAATTTTGAAAAACCATTGCGATGTCTCGGTCTTTTGGTGCCACATCGTTCATGATTTCTCCATCAATTAAGAGATCTCCCTCTGTAATTTCCTCTAAACCCGCAATCATGCGAAGGGTTGTTGATTTCCCACAACCAGATGGCCCAACAAAGATGATAAACTCATTATCTTCCACATCCAGACTAAAGTCCGTTACCGCAAAATCTTCTGCATTTTCATATCTTTTATGAATATGATCTAATTTTATTTCTGCCATGTTATTCTCCTTATGTATTATTGAAGTTTTCCTATTTTTAAGTTATTTATTATTGGATTACTTTCACTGCTGATAGTTAATAAATCTAGTGGCATCTTTGTATAAAACGTTGAAGTGAATGTATAATCATTATTTATAAAAATTTGAATAGAAGAAACGTCAATAAAAATTTTGACTTGTAGTTTTTTATTTTTTATTGGAATGGGATAACTTGATCGATTAAATACTTTTCCATGGATGTCTTCGATTCTCAGAGTATTTTCTCGACTGAAATTTAATTGCTGTTGAATGCCATCAAATGTCATTGAAATATCTTCACCTTGGCTATTAGATAATAATAATTTAATCTTTTCTGATGAATCTATTTCAAACTCAATGTAGTTATCCTCAAAATTATTTTGCCATGATGTTTCTAAATGATATTCTTCTACTTCATCAGTAACTTTAACCGCATCTTCTATTACAGAATACGGTTTTTGAATTATCTCTCCGCCTTGTTCTTTAATGATACGCGGCATAGTCATTTGTCCTGACCACTTATGCTCTAAATCATGTGATGGTAAAGTTCTATGCCATGCTTGTTGCCAAGCGATACCGATATATTCATTCGGATCAGAAGATATTAACGCTGTTTGTGGTGCATAGAAATCAAAGCCTCCATCCATCTTACGAATAGAATCTACATCAAATACAAAAGTTGTCCAATCAACTTTCCCCTCAATTATCCAAGAGATATGAGGATAAAACTCCCCCGTATCTTTATCTGTATAATTCATCGCACTCAGTAAGAATGCATCTTTATCTTCAAATAATAATAAGTCTGGACACTCTACCATATCGCCTAAAAATTCATTATAAGGTAAGATAATTGATTTAAATTTCCATTCAAATAAGTCATCAGATTCATATAAAAGAACTTGTCCTCGTTCATCATTTGTCTTTGACCCAATTACTGCATAATATTTATCTTCCTTTTTAAATACTTTTGGATCTCTAAAATCTTGAATGGAACTTCCCTCAGGAACATCCTTTTCATCAAGGACTGGATTATTTTTATATTTTTCGAACTTTATGCCATCCTCAGAAATGGCGATGTTTTGAGTTTCCCTTATTTCTCCAGCCTCATTTATAATATGTCCTGTATACATAAGATATAATTTCCCATCTTTTTCAATCGCGCTTCCAGAAAAAACCCCGTCTTTATCGTATACTTGGTCTGGAGCAAGGGCGACATCTAAGTCTTCCCAATGATAGCCATCCTTCGATTTTGCATGCCCCCAATGCATTTTTCCATGCACAGAATCATAAGGATAATGTTGATAAAAAAGATGTAATTCATTCTTAAAAATACATACTCCATTTGGATCATTGATCCAACCAACTGGTGCTGCAAAATTCACCTTAGGATAAAAGTCTTTCACTACCGTATTATTTTTAATATAGTTATTTGCTCGTTCCAACGTGTATTTATTCGTCATGAGTTCACTCCATTATCATTTATTGAATATGTCAACCGGTTAACATATAACGCATAAAATTTGCAAACGCTTTCATTAAGTATATAGTATAGAAAATACTTTCTTATGTCAACCGCTTCCATAAAAAGTTATTAAAAAGGCATGAAAACACCTCTAAAATTCATTTAATTTTATCGCGTTTGTAAATATTTATAGTTACTGATTTAATTTAACTGGAAGTGTATAAACATTTTCAACCTTTTTATTGTTTATTAAGTTTAATAACACTTCAACAGACTTTTTGCCCATTTCTTCAATGGATTGTTCTACGGTGGTTAATTCAGGAAACAGATTTCTTAACATTTCTGTACCATCAAAACCAACAATCTTTAATTCTTCAGGGATTTTTATATCATATTTCGCCGCTTCATTCATTACATATCTTGCTAATATATCATCATCGGCAAATATTCCATCTGCATTAAAAGAAGAAGCAAATATTTCATTAATCTTATTCTTTTTTTCTTCTTCAGTTACAGCAAAAGGAATCTCTATAACCTTCTCTTCTAAATTATTTTCTTTCATTACTTCAGAATAAGCAACCACACGGTTACTTGCGGGTGCATTGATTGTTTTACTTCCTGTAATACAAACAATTTTTTTGCAATCTTGTTTTAATAACGCTTCGGTAGCTAATTGTCCTCCAAGATAGTTATCGCTTTCAATTATTGGTATTTTATCGTTAATTTTTCGTTCAACAGAAACAATATTTCCATTTATCTCATCATACTCTTCAAGATCAATATTATGCGAGCCGACTATCATGCCATCTACTCTTTTTTCTTTTAACATTTTAAGATATTCTCTTTCATTTACTTCATCATTTAAGCTATTTCCAATATATAGATGGTAACCATCTTTGGATAATTCTCGTTCAATATGAAAGGCTAACTCTGAAAAAAATGGATTTTTAATTGTTGGAATAATCAAAGCAATCGATTTTGTTTCATTTTTATAAAAGGACCGCGCTATTTCATTAGGTGTATAATTTAACTCTTCAATTGTATTCATTACTTTTGATCTTAAATTATCACTAATATACCCACGATTATTGAGAACTCTCGATACACTTGTAACAGAGACGCCAGCTCTTTGAGCTACATCTTTAATCGTTATTTTAGTCATTCACAAACCTCTTTCTATTCAAGCGATTCTTTAGTATTATAGCCATAACCTCATTGGTTTCTAATTTAGTATACTCAACAAAATCTATAAAAACAATTCCAATAATAAATTTTATAATTTTTTACCCAACCGATTCCATTCATGTAAGATGCGTGTAAGCCATTTGTGGTCACTCCTCTAATTTTCATGATTGGAAATTGGTGAGAGTGTACCACAAATAGTTTATTTATTTTTTAGCTTAATATTACAATTCAAGTGAGTAAAAGTTGACGATTACAGTTTTTAATTTTACTGAATAATTTTTGATTAAAATTAAAGAGATAGGACTATTAAATTCAAAAAGGATAATCGTAAAAATCATCTAATTCAGTTTCAAAAATTTCAAAACTCATCTTCTCTTGTTTATCTTCATCAGTTATAGCACTTTCGTAAAATTTATTCTTATAATCTTCTTTTAACCAATCGCTTGAAAACAATTGTTTATTTACTGGATCTTTAATTTTCTCCACAAGATCTGGCATTGATTCTCCGAAAACAACCTCTCCAAAAATCAACGTTAATCTTTCAAGCCAAATGATTAAATAATCTGTATTTGGTTTTGTTTTGTATTTTCTAAAAATTGCTTTGATTATCTTTAAAGCATTACCATTCTTCTCGAATGATAAAAGTTGTCCTATAATTATTATACAGTGAGGTAAGACATTCGGATTATTAAACATAATATCTACTAATATACCAATCATCGGTAAGATATCTTTAGGTTTTTTAGTTAGTTTAGAAATACGTTCTTTAGAAAATTCAGATAATGCTTTTTTTAACTGACCACAATTTGGAAATCTATCAGCTAGTTTCTTTATTTCTAATAAATGCTTTTGTAGATTAATACTATAATGAACCAGTTTATCACCAGTTAAAGCATTACCTGATATTCTTATGCTAGCTCTTACCTCTTCCCAATAAAGCTTGTCCTTTTTGATTGAATCGATAATGATATTATCTGAAAATTTCGTTTTATTAGAATTAAGTTTAAAGTTTAAATCAAATAAAACCTCGGAAAGTGTCTTCATTATTCGCTCTAAATCATCATGATTATTTGAAAAAATTCTATAATCATCCCTATACCTAATGATTTCAAATTCTTCTAAATCATTCAACTTATCGAGCTCTTCTGATAATCTCAAATCAGCATAACCTAATACAATTTCAGCAATAAAATCCATTAAGACAGATCCTTGAGGGATTCCATTTGTTTGATTGTTTTGCATCCCGGATATTTTTTTGTCTATTTCATCACCAAACGATCCTCTACAATAATTTTTGTCATTCTTTACTACATCCATTCCATACATAGCCCATGTAATAGAATGGGTGTATATTGATGGGTAACAGTCAGCAATATCCGTAAACATACAATATTTAAAATTTATATTTTTTGTTAAGCTTACTTGCTCAATATTCTCCCACCAATTTAATATTGTTTCTCCAGTGTCTGTTTTTTTAGAATCTTCCGAGGCCTCAACAGGTAACGAATAACATTTAATACGTTCATCTTTTTCAAATTCTATAAATCTATTCTGAATTTCTTTCCAATTCTCTTCCTTTGTAAGATGATTTACTAAATCAACATATAAAATTGGATGAAGTAACATTAAAGGTCGCCATGAATAATTACTATCTTTATTCATAATAAGAGAATAGTTTAAATCTTCACGCTCTTTATATGTATTTGACTCAATTATATTTCCCAGATCATTAGATTTCCCCTTTTTAGTCATAAGGGTTCTCTTAGCAGATTTTAATAACTCATCGAAATTCATATATTCAGGCAATTTAGCACTAAAGTAACTTTCTGATTTCAAGAGAAAATTTCGAGCTTCTTTATGATTCATTTTTAATATTTCTTTTCTTTTTTTCTTCAAATTTCCGCTCCTTCAATATTTAATTAACAACTGCGATAACTCTTTTATTTTGTCATAAACCAATCAAATTCTAACTATAATGTGACCCCCGAAAGTTAGAGTAAAAAAATCTAACTTAACGGGGGCCACATCAAATCCCATCCACTAGCACTAGTTTTTATTATCTCTGTATTTCATTCAAAACAAGTGAGGCTGCACCGATCACACCAGCATAGTTACCTAATTCAGCAATTTTAATCTTTGTTACTTCACGTATGGTCGGGAATAAAAAGGGTTGAATTTCATTTGTGACTTTATCCGCTAAGAATTGTCCTGCTTTTGAAACGCCCCCACCTAAAACAATCGTGGAAGGATTTAATAAATTCGCTACATTCCCTAAAGCAATGCCTAAATAGACAGCTGCACGGTCTACTACCTTAATTGCCAACTCATCGTCTTTTTTAGCTAAATCAAAGACCATTTTTGCGTCTACTACTTGCCCACTCTCGATTTGTCTTTTTAACTGCGACGATTCATTTTCAAATGTATCTGCCATATCGCAAGCCATGCGTACAATACCGGTAGCCGAAGTATATTGTTCTAAACATCCTTTTTTGCCACATGTACATGCATAACCGTTTGTTTCAATCGTTAAGTGTCCAATTTCACCAGCAGCATCCATCGCACCATGCAATAGATTCCCATCAGAAATTAGACCACCACCTACACCTGTTCCCAATGTAATAAAAGCAACATTTGGTTCATTATTTCCAGCACCTACCCACTGCTCACCTAATGCAGCGACATTTGCATCGTTATCAATAAAAAATGGTAAACCAAAAGCCGTTTCAATTTGTTGACGAATCGGTTGTAAAGTTTTCCAATTTAAATTATAAGCTCCAATAACCGTGCCGTCTGCTCGATTCACGGTTCCAGGTGATCCCATACCAATCCCAATAAAATCTTTCGTTGACAATTGGGATAATTCTAGCTGCTGTTTTATTGATTCAATCATATTTGGAACAATATTTACGCCCTCATTTGAAATATCTGTCTCGATACTCCATTTTGCTTGAACTTCACCTTGTTGATTCAAGATAGCAAACTTGGCAGTTGTTCCACCTAAGTCAATTCCTATTATCTTTTTATCCAATACGTTCATTCTCCCATCCTCATTCATATAAACATCCTGTTCAGACGATCTAGTAAAAATGAGAACTGTCTATCTAGTTTTTTTATACGTTTAATTTAAATCAGCGACACTTTTTCTTTCAATAATTTCATGATCGATATACTGATGATTTGCTTCTCTTTCAGGGTCTTCTATTTTTTTAATTAATTCTTTTGTCGATTTATATCCCATATTTTTTAAGGGTTGAGAGACGGTAGCCAGTGGTGGCCATACCATTTCTGTGATAGGTATATTATCATAGCCTATAATGGATACTTCCTCAGGAACTTGAATCCCCAACTCATAGGCCATATTTAAAGCGCCAACGGCTAGATCATCACTACTAGCAAAAACTGCAGTAATATCTGGTGCAATGTTAATTAACTCTTTGAACTTATTTCTTCCGATTGGAAAAGTAAAACCATCACAAAAGACAATTCGTTGTTCCTCAATATTTAATTCTGCATCTTGCAACGCTTTTTTATAACCTTCCAACCTTGATTTTCCAGCAGCAGTGGGATGTACTTGTGGATTAGCACTGATCATTCCTATTTTTTCATGCCCTTTCGCAATCAAATAAGACACCGCATCATAAGAGGCTTTAAAATCATCGACTTTAATAAAGGATAAAGGATAATCTGGACTTTCCGCCGCTGTTAAGACGATGGGCATCTTTCTATCTTGGACATACTCATAATATTCAGGTAAAAAGAAATCACTTACAAAAATTAAGCCATCGACTCGCTGTTCATTAAATGTCTTTAAAGACTTCATCACTTTATTTGAATCAGAATACGTATAACTCGTCAATACGCTGTAGCCATTGGTATGAGCATATTCTTCGATACCATTTAAAATTTCGTTGGAAAGCATACTTGAAACATTGGGGACTAGAACGCCTATTGTATTTGTTTTTTTATTTTTTAAACTACGAGCAATGGCATTGGACTCATAACCAAGTTCCTCAATCGCTTCTTGCACTTTTAATTTCGTTTTCTCAGAATAGCCTGTTTTTTTATTTAAAACGCGTGAAACAGTAGCAATTGATGTATTCGCTCTTTTTGCTACGTCTTCTATGGTAATCAATTTAATCAACTACTTTCCTAATGAATATTAGGCGTCTAGGTGTATCTTAACACTTTCTCTATTTAATTCTAAGTCCTTTAATAAAGTTCCCGTTAAGAAACAAGCTCCTATTCCCTTTTAAAGAAGGCATTTATAATCATCTTTATCATCCTGCTGATTTTTATTCTATAAAATAAAATGCAACAACTAACGAACAAATTTGAAACAGAAACAACCTATTTCTCGATCGTTTCTGTTTCAATATACATAACATGTGCCTGTTTATTTAATACTAGATTTTTTCAGTTCTCACCTAATTATTTTTATTCTTTTTCTTCATTTACGCGTGTTTCAAATTCATCTCGTACTTGTGGAACGTCCATTCCGACAATGACTTGAATAGCTTCACCATTACGGACAACTCCATGCGCTCCATACTGTTTGAAGTACGCATCATTTTCTAATTTTTCAGGATCATCTACCGAAATTCGTAAGCGTGTTGTACAATTATTAATATCCGTAATATTATCTGCACCGCCTAATCCAGTTAAAAAGCCATATGCTTTCTTAGCTGTGCCACTTAATTCCTCAACTTCATCTGCTGGTGATTCTTCTCCGGTTTTCTTATCTTTATAATCTTGTTTAGTATACATCTGTACTTCTTCATTTTCTTCACGACCAGGTGTTTTTAAATTAAATCTCAAAATTGCCCAACGGAAAATGAAGAAATAAAGACCAACGAAAATGATACCGGTAACAAAATAGACTAGCAATGAATCTTTGTGATTATTGATTAACGGTATAATAAAACCAGCAATACCACCAATATTCGCCGCTGCTGCTCCGGAAACACCTAAAGCATAAATAACCATCGCAAAGACAGAAGTTAATACCGCGTGCACTGCGAATAATGCAGGTGCCAAGAATAGAAATGTAAATTCAAAAGGTTCAGTAATCGCTGTCAACATAGCGGTTGCTGCCGTCGGAATAACTAAAGCCATAGTTTCTTTTCTTTTTTCAGGTTTAGCTGTCGCTACAAAAGCCATTCCGATTCCTAAAGGATAAAAAGATTTTGAAGCATTTTGGAGCATAAATCCACCTTCAGGGAAAATCTCTCTGAGGGTTCCGTCATAAGCAGCAATTTCAGGAAGATGACTATACCAATAGTTTAATAATCCACCTTCAACCGCCGCCGGTCCATGTTCAAAAGGTTGATAGACAAAATGATGTAAACCAGTTGGTAACAGAATCTTTTCTAAAAATACATAGAGTCCGACACCGAATGTACCACTAGCCGCCATAAAATCTTGCAATTGGAAAATCATGTTCTGAATCGGTGGCCAACCCCAAACGGTTAAAAATGCGAGTGGTAAAGTAATGACAAAACCTAGAATCACAACAAAAGAAGTCCCTGAGAAAATACCTAACCAATCAGGTAAAGGAGTATCAAAGAAACGATTATGTAAATAAATCGCTAAACTCGAGATCAATAAAGCGCCAATTAAATCAGTATCTAAAGTCGCTATTCCCCCAATTTCTTTTAGTCCTACTACCTCTCCGACATTATTAACATCTATTCCAAAATCAAAAGTTTGTAAAATGGCATTAATATAAGTATTCCAGGTCATATAAATAACAAAAGCAGCTAAAGAAGCTCGACCAGCTGCTTTTTTGGCAAGACCAATAGGCAACCCAATAACAAATAATATCTCCTTATGGTCAAATACGGTCCAACCTGCGGATTCAATAATCCCCCATATATTACTCCACATCGTGCCTTCCGCCGCTATGCTTCCAACAACTTCTTCCGTTTGGAATGCGATGGATAAAGCTAAAACAAGACCACTAAAAGCAAATAAAAGTACGGGGGTAATCATCGCACCACCAAACCGTTGTATTTTCTTCATCATTTTTCTCAATCCTTCCAAAATTGAATATATTCTAATGTTTTATAACTTTATTTTCCTAAAATAACTTCTACACCAAAATGATCACTGATTACTGGTTCATTCTTGCCATCGAAAATCACATTGCTTTCCATTACAGGCAAGCGCTTACTAGAAAAGATATAATCAATCCGCTTACCTAGTAAAGTATGATTCCATCCATCAATGCCTGCGACAATCGTGGCATCCCCATATCTTTTTTCAGCCATCACGTACGTGTCACTTAGGAATGGTGTTGTTTCTAATATATAATCATACCCTTCCTCTACTCGATCCGCTTCATTATTAAAATCACCCATAAAGATAACATTTTCTTTATTAACATCTTTAAAATATTCTTGTACTTTATCCCACTCATTTTTAAAGACTAAGCTCTTTTTATTATCTTCCCACCAAGAAAAATGGCCATTAAAAATATGCCATTTTTCTCCTTCAATGTTTACTTCGCTTTTCAAAACGTTTCTTGTTGATATGCTGCTATAATCTGTTGTCTCAGAAACGGTGATTGCTTCAGTTTTTTGTGGGTTTTTAGACAATATAGATAAACCTTCATCATACTTATCATATCCAATATGATTGGCACTCCAAGACCAATAATATTCTTTCCCTAATTTTTCTAATTCTTGGATTACAAGCCCAGCATAGTTTTGCTCTTTGAGTGGAATAGGGTTACTTTCATTGATTGATTTTATAAATTTTGGATGCGTAACTTCTTTTTGCTTCATCGGTTGGTTAACTTCTTGAAGAGCGATAATTTCATAATCTTTTTGAGCAATGATTTTTGCTAAGTACTTTATTTTTTGTTCCGTGTTCTCTTCCATCCAACCATGAACGTTTACTGTTAATATTTTCATTACCAAGTCCCTTTAATTTATTTAGATAATCTATACAAACGTGCTTCATAAGGACGCAATGTAAACTCTGTTTTTAATTCATCCGTTACAATATAGTTCGATAATACTAATTCTTCAAAATGGTAGTCTGAGAAATCCATCGTTTCATGTTCATTAAATAGGTTAGTCACAATTAGATACTGCTCATCTTCCCCGTGTCGCAGATAAGCATAAACCGATGGATGGTCTGCTTCAATTAATTCGTAAGACCCATAGATTAAAGTTTCAGATTCACGACGAATATCAATCATTTTTTTATAAAAATGATAAATAGAATTCGGATCAGCCAATGCTTCTTGGACGTTAATGTCGACATAATTATTATTAATTTGTAACCATGGTGTACCTGTAGTAAATCCTGCTTGTTCAGAACTATCCCATTGCATCGGCGTTCGCACATTATCACGAGAGTTATCCCAAATGTATTCCATCGCTTCATCAAAGACAATGCCTTCTTCAATCATAATCTTTGTGCGATTGACGGATTCGATATCATCATACTCATCTAAAGAATCTAACTGGATATTTGTCATTCCAATTTCTTGACCTTGATAAATAAAAGGAGTCCCTTGCATAAAGAAATACATCATACCTAATGCTTTACCAGAAGCTTTACGTTTATCTCCATCATCTCCCAATGACGAAACTGCACGCACTAAATCGTGGTTTTCAATGTATAACGCATTCCATCCAACACCCTCTAACTCTTCTTGCCATCTAGTCATAATTTGTTTGAAAGGAACTAAATCAAGACCTTGATTAGCGCCCCATAAATTCACATGCTCAAATTGGAAAATCATATCAAAGTAACCATTTTCTTCTTCAACCCAATTTTTTGCATCTTTTGCGTCTACTCCATTTGCTTCACCAACGGTCATCACATCATACTGATCGAAAGTTTCATTTGCTAACTCCGATAAGTGTTCCCCAATTCCAGGTTGGTTCATATGATATTCAAAAGAAGGTACCACATCTTTATTCAATGGATTCAGTAAGTCAGGAAACCCAGGTTTCTTTTTGATATGTGTAATAGCATCTACACGGAACCCATCAATTCCTTTATCTAGCCACCAATTTACCATGTCATATAATGCTTGACGTACTTCTGGGTTTTCCCAATTTAAATCTGGTTGTTTTTTAGAAAATACATGCATAAAATATTCTTCAGTTTCTTCATCCCATTCCCAAACGGAACCACCAAAAATTGATTCCCAATTATTAGGTCTATTACCTTCTTCATCTCCTGGGTGCCATATGTAGTAGTCTCTATAAGGATTATCCTTTGAAGAACGTGATTCAATAAACCATTCATGTTCATCTGATGTATGGTTTATAACAAGATCCATAATTAATCTCATGCCCCGTTTATGGGTTTCCGCTAGTAATTCGTCCAGATCATCCATTGTTCCAAATTCTTCTAAAATATCTTGATAATCACTAATATCATAGCCATTATCATCATTCGGTGATTCATAGACAGGACTTAACCAGATGACATCGATACCCAGTCCCTTTATATAATCCAGCTTTTTAATGACGCCTCTTATATCTCCAATACCATCACCATTTGAATCATAAAAACTTCGTGGATAGACTTGATAAACGACTGCTTCTTTCCACCACTGCTTACTTTGTTGCACGAATTTTCCACCTTTCAATATTTAAATACACTTTTATTTATTCTTTCAATCTCTATATCAAGACTTTCAAAAAATTAAACACTCATAATCTCGATTTTTTATTAGAGGTTAAACGTTTACGTAAAATAGTAAAAAATAATGAATATTTTATTTGACCCCTCTATTTTTATAAATACTGCTATTTGTTCATTATTATGCTGCTTTGGGGTTTGATAAACTAAAACTTTTAAGCTCTATAAATTGATTATAAAAGAGGTGAGTTAAACGTTTACGTTAATAGTTATATTAAAAAGTGGATACTTATTTAGTCGCGTAGTTCCACTTTTATAAATTATAATATTGCACCTGTCTAATCGTTTAACCTGCTAATGATTTTAGTAGCCTTCATTTATAACTTCGATACTTTTTACGTAAACGTTTACGTTTTATGTAAAAATAAATGAAACTACTTGCTTTATGAGGTTTAATCAATCTACTCATTAAAACCCTATCATAAGTAAACGTTTTCGTCAATTAATATTTTTATTCTTCTGTAAAAACGAAGGACAACCTGAATGCGCTAAGGTCTTTTTATAATCATTCTTTTGTTTCAGCAACACTTTTATGTTCTTGAAATATTGATTGTCCAGTCACAATATGAGCAAATATAATGTCAGGCAAAGTGCTCAAATATATTTTTTTAGCATATAAAAGTTATAACCTCCCCTCTAAAATTTTTGACTTTTAAAAGCTACATTATTCTACAAAACAACCCTTCTCTTAGTCTTTTACCCCCAAACCCTCACTCATGAATCGTCATCTTCTCAATCAGCTGCACCACTTCGCTGTCATTCATCGGCTCCAGGTACAGGGTCGAAGTATCTAAAATATCTTCATAAATTGCTGGCCAATCTTCAGGTGGCGCATGCCAATGGGAAGGGACATCGTAAATATTTATCGTTCCATCTCCATTTCCACTGTAGACAATCATCCCATCTGCGGTATAGCGGCCGGTTATTATCGTCACATCTTCCGGATAAACTGCACTCTCATCGTCGTACGTATTGATGGGGGTTCCTTCGCGCTCATATTGAACATTTAATTCATCGACTTCTACATGACCAATCGTATTCAGCCACACGCGCGCGTACTCAATTTCTTTAGCTGAATAGTCTTCCAATGCCTCCGTATTTGACCATGATATGGTTCTTGGTACCTTTTGGTCGTAAGCTCTTAATTCATCAAAAAATGGTTCGTAAACACTCGGCACATTAAACCCACTTTCGAGTAAATCATCCACGGTAATCGGATAAAGTTTTTCCTCCGTTCCGAAGACAATATATTGATCACCCTTTTCATCATAACCTAAATTCATAGCCAGTTGGTGTGTGGATTCACCATAACCGGGCTGCGCGGGCGTATGGATATCCATTATGAGCGTATCTCCCTCAAAAGATTGAGCCGTCACCTCACTCATCACATAGTCCGATTGTCTAAAGCCCTCCATAGTGGTCTCTCCGTTCAACATAAAAGTGAACTCGATGGCCGATTCATAAGGAGTGCCTGAAAATAAAGCAAAAACTCCTTGAAACTCTTCTAACCTTTCTTCCTCAGTTTTCGCTTGTTGCTCCGCTTCTTTTTCTTCCGCTAATATGGTGCCGATCTCCGTATGTAATTGATTGGCTTGCTGCGAGAGATAAGTGGAACCGTCCGCCACCCCTTGAACAGCCTCTGCTTTTTCAAGCGCTGCTTCATATTGTTCTTCCTCAAATAATTCACGCGCCTCCATATAAGCTTCTGTCTGTTCCAACAGCGTCGCGGCTTCCTCACTTTCTTCCTCTTCCTCCAATGCTCTTTCAAAATAAGCTATGGCCTTTTCAAAATGGTCTAACTGTAATTCGTCCACGCCTTTTTGAACCGTCGTTTCATAAGCTTCCTTATTTTCTCCAGTCGCTTTTTCTTCCGCGCTCTCCCCACAACCCACCAATAAAATCGCCAAAAGACTTAAAAACGTCACGAATCGTTGCCTCTTATTTTCCATAAACACCCTCACCTATCTCTTGTTTTTATAAGCCCAAAACCTTAAAGCTCAAACCCTCTTCCGTGAAATGAAGCCCGTAAAAATGCTGCAAATTAAAAAGAATAGCTAAAATGATAACTTTCTACACAGAAGATATTTTCGCTTCCATCATAGCATATATCGATCCATTACTGTGTAAATAACCGTTCCACTTCGTAAAAATAAATAGAGCGCCAATGAACGAAAATCACTAGCACTCTATATTCTATCTTTTATTATGTTTATTGTTCGTATAGCACCGTCTACAATCAACGAGTCCCAGTCTTATATGAGGAATCATCGGCACTAAAAAAAGCGCTGCTTTTGCGCTGTCTACTGATTCAATCTAAAAAGAAACCTCTTCAAAACTAAAATACAGAACGAATTAAAGCAAAATTGAGTGGTTATTTCCGATTGCGTTTCGAAAATAACCACTCAATGAGCTCCATAATATAGAATTAAATAAACTCGAACTTTTGAGGGTTTCTATGATGAAAGTTCATCTTTTGTTTCTTATAAAGTTATCTAAAATTAACCGTCTGTTTTAACCGAAACAACGACATGTTGTAATATATCATCTCCTGTATTCTTGACTTCATGTGTCGTATTTGGAGGGGACACTACGGCACTTCCTGCTTTTACTGGAATTTCTTCCCCATCTAAAAATAAAACTCCCGTACCTCTAACAAAATAGAAAACTTCTTCCATATCCTCATGACTGTGAGGAGCTACTCCTCCACCAGTATAGTACGAAACATGATCACAACTATTAAATGAAGTATCATCAATATCTATCGCTTTTATAAAGTTTCTTGGAATTCTACTCGTTTCTTCTTCATGATTTGTATCACTTAATCTTTTAATTATAATATTTGCACCCATTTTATCCATCCTTTTCATGATTTTAATTTTTATTAGGTCTATTCTTTTAGTTATTTATAGTCCGTGTAGATTGTGCCTTTAATTGTTTTATTGCACGCCAAAGGAGACAATTTCAAAGTTTACATCTCCCGTGTTTGTAAGTTTATATTCTGTTCCTTTTGGAATATAAACGCCCACTTCTGGTTCAAAACTATAACCGTAAGATTCAATACTCATGAGTCCATATCCTGCAATGATATAACAAAATAGATCTGTTTTCGCTGTAAAACTTTCCGTTTCTTCAACCTCAATACTTAGTCGATCAATATAAACCTTATTATTGTCTACTTTATCTACTACTACTGTTTTTTCCATTTTTATCATCCTTCTTTATAATCATTTTATTTTGCTCAATTAATTAATTTATCAAACATTTTATGGTGTCGCTCTTTCCATGGTCTTTCAATTTCAAGCTGTCTTCCTAATCTTAATAATGTTTCTTCGTCACCAAATTTTCCAGAAAATTGTATACCCAGCGGCAAACCATCTTCTGTCTCCTCCAGAGGAAGAGAAATTGCTGGCGTGCCCGTCAAATTGAATAGTGGTGTAAATTGCGCATACTGAGATTTATGTTCCGGGTTTGATTTTTCCATAGGATAATACTCTCCAATTTTTGGCGTTCTTCTTCCTGTAGTCGGGGTTAATAGCAAATCATATTTTGTAAAGAATTCACCTAAGTGACGTGAAACGCTATTTTGGTAATTAAGTGCTTTTACATGATCCATACCTGATACTTCTCGACCTCTTTGATAGGTTTCATAAGTAGAAGGTTCTAAATTTTCAAGAGAAGGTTCTCTCTGTAGTTTTTTTGCACTATCTTCAATACCCACTGTTTTATATGGGGCTCCGATATTATCAAAATGCATCCAAAACTCTTCTGAATCGACCTCTGGAGCATCTTTAACCACTTCGTGTCCTAAGTCTTCAAGTAATTCTATTGTGCTGTGTAAAACTTTCTGCATTTCTTCTGTTGCTGGTTCATCCGCTAATAATTGATCTGTCCAAGCAATCTTTAATTTTTTTGGAGGTGTCGAATATGTTTCACTATAAGGCTGCTTTGGAGGTTCCGCATATGCATAAGCTCCTATATCTGGTCCACTAATTTCATCCAGATATAAAGCAGTGTCTCTTATTGATTTCGTCATACCAAATTGAACCGCTGTACCTGCATCAGTTTCACCCCGATCAGGGCCATTTGGCGTTCTACCACGAGTTGTTTTTAAACCAATTAATCCATTATTCGCGGCCGGGACTCTAATAGAGCCTCCCCCATCTCCACCATGAGCAATAGGGACAATTCCTGCCGCTACAGCTGCAGCCGAACCTCCACTCGAACCACCTACACTATATTCCGTATTCCATGGGTTGCGTGTTATGCCATATAGCTCAGATTCGGTAGTGAAATTAGCTGAGTATTCTGGAACAGTACCTGTCGCAATCGTATTTAGTCCTGCTTTTCTGAACCTTTTCATTAAATTTGCATCGTAATTATTTTTATTTCCTTGTAAAAAGCGACTCCCATTGTTTGCTTCCAAGCCCGCTGCCAGAGGTGGAACATCTTTAATAAAGAAAGGAATCCCTGCAAACGGGCCGTCATAACTTACCCAATCCTCTTGATTTGCTAATTCATCAGGTACTAAGGTAGCAACCACATTTAATCTAGCATTTACTTTATCCAGCATTTCGAATGCTAAACCTTTCAGTTCCTCCGGTGTAACTTCGTTATTTTTAACCATTTCTGCTAAACCTACCGCATCGTGTTTAATATATTCTTCTAATTTCATTTGTTTCTCTCCTTTAGTATATTTTTGTTTTATTCTTTTTTTATGGAAAATAGCTAACTGCCAGATTCATTTTTAAGACACTCTAAATTTTATACCATTATTCTCTTTCGACCGCTCTTTCATTTAAAAGACGTTGATTTTCTTCCACACGTTTCTTACTTAACGGATATAAGAAAAGTAAAACAAAACCGCAAATGAGAGAACCAATGGCTGGTATTAATATCGTCACATCATAAAGACTATCTAAAACGCCTGCTGCTTGTTCAGTAGCTCCAGGTTCATAGCCAATAAAGGTTAACGCATAACCACCCATTCCACCTGCCAATGCTTGACCAACTTTACGTGCGAAAGAGTTCACTCCGTAAATGACGCCATCTGCTCTTTCATCTTTTTGGACATCATGATCATCCACAACATCTGTCACCGCTCCCCAGACAATGCCATTAAAAATACCAATGGATAAAAACCCAAAGGACGCAATGACGATAAAAATAAACATGTTTTCCGGACGCATAAAATAGAGAAGAAAGAACAATGCAGAACCAGCAAACATTCCAAGGGTCCCTACTTCTTTTTTCCCTATCGATTTTCCTAACCAGTTAGCGATAGGCATTCCAACTACTAAAGAAAGCCCAGTCATAAGAAACGTCATAATGGAAATACCAGATGATTCCCCGTAATAAAATGGGAAAAGATAATTTATGAGTTGCTGCATAGAAATCATGCTCATTAATAATAAAATAGAGGCTAACGCAATCCCCACCAGTGAACGATTCGTTAAGACTTGTTTGAAAGATTGGAGAAATGGTACTTGTTCTTCTTCACTTTCTTCCGGGACTTTAACACGTTCTGTTGACCATTTATGGCAAATATAATAGAAAAGAATAGCGAGTACAGAAAACACGCCAGCTACTGTTGGAAACACCCATCCTCCCCGTACAACTTCATTTCCTATTGCATCTGTCTCGAAAATGAATAACGGTGTCACTACACCAATGAGCATACTCGATATGGTCGCTCCGGTTGCTCGGAATACCGAAAGCGATGTTCGCTCATCTGGATCTGGCGACATAACTCCTGCCATTGAACCGTATGGAATATTAACAGCTGTGTAAAAAATACTACCCCATAATAAATAAGTAATATACATATAAATAATTCGTACAATCATCGGAGCATTCACTAGAGATGACTGATACATAAGAAAATTCGCTAGTGCAACCGGCCCTGCCATCCTCCGAATCCAGGGTTTAAATTTTCCTTCACCTTCTACTGATTTTGCTTTATCGACGATTCTTCCCATCATGACATCCGTAAAGGCATCCATTACACGTGCAATAACAAATAAAGTTCCAACAGCTGCCCCTTCAATATGCAAAACTTCCGTGTAAAATACCATCAAGAATGAACTAGCCAAGATAAACGTCATACTGTTAGCAAAGTCACCCGCTAAGTAACCTAATTTATCTTTAAGCCCAAAGGGTTTAGTACTTATCAATCTTTCTTCTTGAATAGCTACTTCTTCATTCATTTTTTACTCCTCCGTCGTAAAACGTTTTTATTTTAGTTTTTCTTTTTTTATATTCATCCATACAAAAAACCCAAACTCTTCTCCGAACGTACACGTCCAGCTAAGAATTTGGGTTAAAGCCTCCTGGTATAAGTAACTCCCCGATATTCAATTTTCAAACCATCTTTCCTTCTGTATAATTATCTTCTTCCACAAATACATTTTGTATCAAATTTTGATTGATCTGATCCCCCTTTTCCTTCATAAAGCCAATGCCTTTACCTGTTACAATACACCTCCTTCCATTTTCATCTCTCAGCAAAACAGCATTGTGACTAATTATATACAGCGCTTTCAAAATTATTCAGCCTCTCCGTTTAGAAATAATTGAAAGTTCCAATAAACATTCCAAAATAAGAGATAATCTTAATATAACCTGCCATATCTTTATTTAAGCTCCCCTTCTGAACAATTATAATTATATAATAACACTTATTGCCTAATTAGGCAACGGTATTTTTAATTTCTTCTTTAAAATTGCTTATATAAGCATTTAATAAAGGAGTAAATGAAATGTATCGACCAAGAAAAATAGTATTCCATATCAAAGAATTAGCACAAAAGCACGGTCTCACCCAAGCTGAATTAGCTATGCAAGCTGCAATAGAACCTGCTCGATTAAGTGAACTCGCAAATGGAAAAAGAAAACAACTTGAGTTAAGCTATATTACCAAAATTGCTGAAGAATTGGATATTACAGATATCAATGAAATTATGAGCATAGAATATGTAGATGAGGAAGAATAGATACTCAACTATGAAGTAAGTTTATATATGTAATTCTTTCTAGAAGATCAATAAAACAGACCATAGAAAAGTAACGTTTAATCTAAAGCAGTCACTATCTAAGGTCTGTTTTTATGTATTTCAATGATTAAATATTTAAGTATAATTTCCGAACAACTTATGATTTCAACTTCTCTTTCTCAAACACAAACACCGGCTCGATGTGAGGTTCTTTGATTAAATATCGTTCGTGATGCTCACCAAGTTTGTATAGATTATAAACGATTTCTGGTCCATCGTAACCCGTTAAGTAGTCATCGATGTTACTGCCCTGTTCTATAAGAAATAACTCGCAGTCAACTAAAATACTACTCTGAATTTTATCTCTTTTAGCTTCTACATCACTCTCATTCAACTTATGCACTAAATCTTCAAAGTATTCGTGGGACCCAAGCGCAAATTGCTGATAATCTTCCAGCAGTTTCTCAGAATCAATCCAACACTCCGCAAACTCACCCGGCTCAGATTCATTCACTTCCAACTTCCTAAAAGTTCCCATACAGTAATCATAATCCATCGTGAATACCACTTCGACCGAATCATTCCACAACTGACTAACCAAATCCTCCAACAAAACCATCTGTTTATAATTCATAAGACTGCCCTTTCGTAAGATGATGTTATTTCTTAATGTTAAAATTTCTTCGATTAATTTTAAGTCAACTTCTTTCAACTACATAGAGAGGATAAATTTTTCTTTTTACAACTTCCTTATCTTCTTCAGAAGAAAAGGAACCAATGAATCTCTTTATAGATTCCCAGCTTTTTAATTGTTCCGTCAACTTGTTTAAGATATCAGCTTGATTATTAATATCATGATTACTTTTTATAAAAAAACTATCCACTAGTTTTAAGATCTCTTTTGATTTCTCGGAATTCATAGTATTCTCCTAGTATACTTATTCTTAATAATTTCTCAAAGTTATTAGTGGAAATACTTTGTATAATAAACCGGAAGAACTTATACTATAATTTTTCAAATTTATGTAATTCATTCTGGTTTATTATCAATTTTTTGAATTTTACTAAATGAAATTTGGAAATCTCTGCTTCTCAACTTCTCAATAGTTTGATGTAAATTAACCAGAGAAAAAAATGGTATACTTTCAATTATTTCATTATCATCCTCAATTACTAAAGCATATACTATTTCAAAATTATTATTTCTGTGTTCCTGTGTAATGAAATCCTTACCAAATTTATCTTCTACTTTGTCATTAATATGTTCTCTAAACTCCATTTCTATATTTAACAGTTCAGCAGAAACTAATCCTTGAGCTGCCCAATGACTTAATACAGATGAACCACCATTATCTCTCCTCTTTACATGTATTAATTGTTTATCTCTTGAGATTAAATCGGCTGGTTCTACACTATCATTGCCAAAATTTTTGATTACAAAATTTTGGGTATCCAACGTTACAAGATTAGGTTCGCCTCCTAGTCTCTTATTATAATCCCCTTCTCCTTTGTCTAATCTAGTTTCATATTCTTTCAAAGAGATATTGTTAGTTGATATGTTTTTGAGATCCTTAATAATTCTTTCATAAAAATCAGGATTTATTTGAAACCAAGAACCACTATCTAATAAAAATGAAGCATCATTTAGTTCCGTTTCAAAAATAATCCCATCATACACATTAGATATATCTGCTTTAATCCCCTGATTATCTATACTCTGAATTACATCTCTCTTTAATTTGCCAATGAGTTGGGTATGCGACTTATCTTGATAATTTTCAAATAAATAAGATATATAATTTTTGTAGTTTAAATCTAAACTTGGTTGAATATTTTCCCTAATTCCTGATATCGTAAAAGCTTCTATCATCTCTATATCAACTATTTCGTTGATTGCAATTACTACTCTGCTATCTTCAGTAAGCAGATTTTCATAAAGCTTGTTATCTAAATCTTCAATGATGCTTTTATCTTCTACTTCATTTACATTATCAATCCATTCAAAACCTTTATCGACATATTCATTACTATGATATTTATCATAGTAAAAAATGATGGATTCTTTGATGTCTTCAATACTCATCAAGCGATTTACAGTGAGCGAGTCAGAACCAGCAATAAATTTAGCTGTAGACTCCGATGATGGAGATCCAGCGACTGATTTTAGCATTTCTAAGTTTTTGTTAATCCCAAATTGATCCTGATTCATGTGAATTGGGACATTTTTTTGTATGCGTAGTATTTTACTTTCATATGATGTTGAATTTAAACTTTTGACTTTGTTAGAATCAATAATGTTAGCAGCAACTTTCAGCCCAAAGTTATTAACTATTGTACTATAGTCCAACATATATCTACCATAACCAAAAGTTAAACTAAAATATAGATCATTATATTCGAATATCACTACAGCTCGGTTAGATACATTATCTTCTATATAAACAGGTTCATCAGTCAATTTTTCAAGATCAGCTTCCCATTCTACAGGATTTCGAATTGCATCATGAATATAAATTTTTCCAGGTAGACCGATATCGCTTTTCACTGTTTTTACACTAACATCACTTAAGTCGATATCAGGGTTCAAACAATCCTCATAATCATCTACGGAATCTTTATGTAAAAAAACATTTACTTTTAATGTGCTAGTATTTTCAACCATTATTACTTCTCCCTTTACTTATTTTACCTATCTTATTTGTTTTAGCTCAACCTATTAATTTTCTTCTAATAATTAATTAACAAACAACGCTTTCATAATAGAGTATGTTTTTTTGCGGTTACCAAGTATTCTTTAACTACTTGGTCTCTTATGAAAATGACCACTAATATTCCTCATTAGTGGTCGCTCAAATCCTTCAATGTTCTACTTACTGACGATTTCTTGTGCTGTTTGATGCCCTTCCTTCAACAAATCATTCACAGTCTTCACTGGATTGAAAGTCGATAGCGGAACTTCTACGAATAAGGTGTTCTAATGCTTTAAGCGATTGGCCTTTATATATTTTTTCACTAATAATGTATCTATCTTCATCAACACAATCCAATAGATTAAATTTATTGCCTTTATAGTCTTTAACAAAGCAAACAAAATCTATTAGATTAAAGTATTTCGAGTCATTAAAAACAGCAACTTGTTTCTCATCTTCGAGATTAATTTCGGTGGTCTCACAGATCTGTAAATCCAGATAATCACCATTATCTAAAACAAATTGGCCACCACCTGGTTAGTCTTCGTTCTTAACTACGCCATAGATGTGAATTGGATGATTCAAGAACTTTAAAGCAAACTCCTTTGTCAGATTGAATTTTAAAGTGATATTTAATACTCAAAAATGAATATTTTGATTCCAATCTAGAAGAAATCCCCTTCTACTAAACCCATATAGATCGTTTGATTTGTTACTTCACATCCATTTCAATTGACGTTAGCATTTTTTAGATTCAATTGTCTTTTCAATAGGATTGCTGTAGTAAACTTTATTGATGTTTTTGATAAAAATAATATCTAAATCTAAATCATTCAAATTTTCACTCAAAGCACCGTGGCCAACAGGTTGATAGAACGTTTTCTCACTTTATAGAACAAAAGATTTATTGTTTGGCTAGAGAATTGTCGTATCTATTTCTTATTGGAAAGAGTATATACTTTAGAAATGATATTCCTCTTGCTAGTACTACCTTTTACAGGTGTAGCTTATCGTATTTCTTGCTTTGAAAATAAGTTATAACTATCAGTAGCATGTTTAAAATTGCTCCGCTTAAGCTAAACAACAAAATTGCTGTAACGTCACTATTAAAAACATAATAGCCTATAAAAAAAGAAACAGTCTGGATTAATAGAAGTAAGGTAGTAAATAACAGTAAGAGATTCTGTTTTTTTAAAACAGGTAAAGTATTCACACTGGGTAATCTAAGGAAATCCATAAATATCCAAATAGATAATAGCTGGGCATACTTACCTCCGGTAACCCATTCTTTGCCGAATATAATGCTAAATAATTGAGGTCCAAATAATATTATAATTCCATAAGGGATAATTCCTATAATGGCTAAATACATAGTAGATTTTTTTAACATAGGAGCTATTCTTTCTTTGTTATTAACAGCTTTTGAAATCCTAGGGTAAAACACATCGCCAACTGATTTACCTATTAATGTAGATGGTACTCCTAAAACTGTTCGGCCTATTGAAAAGTAACCAGCTGAAGCGGGTCCAAATAAACTAGTCAATAATAATAAGGGCAGGTTACTAGTTATTGAATTTAAAAATTGGTTGGGTGCTCTATATAGAGGGAAATCCTTATATTTACTTGCCAATCTTATTAATTCTTTTAAACTAAAACTTAACAAATTACTACTCTTAAAAGTAAACATTTTGGTATAAATAATAATAACAAAAGTTTTTATTCCATTTTTTAATGCCGTGAAAAAAGTAAGTACTGATGCCGAAGGATATATCAAACCAATTAAAAATTTACTAGAGTTAGTGAATAATGATTCGGTAACAACACTCTTTGCTAAAATATTAAACTCTTGTTGTCTCATCAGCCATTTTTCCAATGTTTGGAATATACCAGAAAAAACTAAAACTAATGGAACCAAATATATGTACGTTGACACACCCTCTATATTGAGTATGTGGACTATCTTATCATTGAATATAAATAAAAGAATAGTTGCTACAAGAGCATTTATTCCAGTAATTAGAAGTGAGATGTTCGATAGCCCTAAAGCAGTTCTATTATCTTTAGGAAGTACTATTGAAAGAGGGTAAGAAAGTGCAGCTACAGGTATAATTATAGAGATAATTGCTTGGAAAGACCCCATAATTCCATAAGACACTGGCCCATATAAGCGAGTTAATAATACTGAAAATAGCATATTAATGATTTGAGCTACTACAGTCCCTGACGAAAGAGATATCACATTACGTATAAATGGTTTTCTTATTAGTACCTTTAGTTGAGATTTCATATTTTTTTCCTTTTACTTTAGTTTTGTTATAAAATTTTCTATAAAATAACAGTCTTATCTTCGGCTTATTTTACATTCTAATTATTATTCAATTTCTTTAATATGTATTTGGTAATTTGATAAATCACCATGCTTAAGAAAGCTACTCTAGCAACATCCTTATATATTATCGAAAGAGTAGATCTAAATGATGAGATAATAGTTGGAATTGAATATAGATAAATTACTAACCAATATACATTGTTTTGTGCTTGGTTAAATAAAAATTTTATAGTTAATCCCAATATACTAAAAACCACTATTACTCCTAATCCACCTGCGATTACATATCCTTCTCCAACTAAAGTAAAGGCACGTGAATAAGAATTTGGATAAAATATATTATTGAACCAAGTTCCTACATTGAAAAAAAAACTTGACGGTAGTATAGCAGATAAAAAGTCCTCCACAATCAATGTCAAATCATGAAACCCACGAGTCCATGGATTATTAATTAAAACTTGTAGATTTTGTCCTGCAGCATGGAAATCAGAAGTTAAAAAATTGTATAACAAGTTCTGATCAGTTAAGTTAGTATTAATACTGCCATCAACAAAAAAATACTTTAAATATCTAGATAAAACCATGAATAATATTCCTGTTGGTATCAAAATAATTATATGCTTTTTATTGATTTTACCTACAATAAATAATGAAAGTAATAAGACTATTAAGAAACGATACATCGCATCTCTATCACCAGTAAACATAGAAAAAGAAACTATAAGTACTGTGGTTAACAACACTAAAAATGCAGTATTTTTTTTATATGATTTTATAAATAGTAATACATATAAAGACACAAATACTGTAAGAAATCTAGTTGCATACACACCAGAAATGAAAAAGATATTTCTATCTCCTAACATGTCATTCTTATGTGTATAAGAAGATGATGCTACGTAAATTAACGACGCAAATAATACAAGACATAACAAAATTATTATTAAAGAAATTATCTTTTTACTATGAAAGTTTATTTTATACCTATTGTCTTTATTTAAACTAATATAATTTTGATCGGTACTATTTATACCTAGTATAAATAGTAAAATTGCCATACCAAGAAAAGAATACAATAAATTTTCTTCAGTGTACCTTACTTCTAGTGGGTACCCCATTATAAAAATCAACGGATAAGCGGTGCTATATAATGTGTATGCCGCTGTAAACCAAAAGTATGGATGAGTAATATCAAAGCGACAAATGAAAATTGCAACTATTGTGGTCATCCAAAAAAACAGTACATGAACTGTCGGATTATCACTTGTCAATAGAGCGATGTTAGTAATAAAAACCATAAACAGCAATATTAAATATTCTACTAGAGCTCTCTTTTGAAAAACTAATTTTTTTTCTTTAAGCATTAATGTCTTCCTTTTTATGGATATGTAGTATATTTTTATAATTTATACTACATATCCTAAATTTAAATTATTCATCATAAAGCTTTTTTTCTAACATACTATTAAGGGGTTATTCAATTTGGTATTTATTAACCCAGTACCGTCCTAAAACAACTCCTAGAAAACGAAATCTTTTTGGTAATCTAATTTTATTCAAAGACATAATGTTTTTACTTCCCTTAATTTTCTTATCAACATAATAATATGCATTTGCCATTATTCCATACTTAACTCTAGTCAAAAAACTAAATTTTTCATCTTGCATATAATGGCAGTATACCATCATACTTTTTGGACTTTTTAATCTAAGCAACCTGCCTGAATCTGTTAATCCGCCATGTTGGTACTCAGCAACTCCTACCACATCATTTAAAAAGACAATTTTATATTCTGCGCTCATCTTCATTTGAATAACTATCGGTCCAACGTAATTTTCATGGTTAAATTCCGGATACTTATATTTTTGTACTGCTTTATTAAAATAACATATACATCCGTCAATTTTATCAAATATTGAATCATGTTCTATTCTAGAAAGAATTACAGGTTCTGAATAAGTCTTTTTGTTTTCTCCAAGTATTTCTCCACTCTCATATTGGTATTTAAAGAAAAACCCACCTATATTTTCATTCTCATACTCAAATGCTCTTCTTCTAATAGTAGAAACGGCATTTTCTAATAAGTAGTCATCACTATCAACTATTACATATAAATCTATATCCCTATTGTGTGAAAAAGCATAGTTTAATGCTTTAGCTTTTCCAGAATTTTCTTTATAAAAATACTCAATATCAAAACTTGAATCAAAATCATTAATTATTGAAGAAGTATCATCTGAACTACCATCATCAATTATAATCCATGTAAAATTTTGATCAGTTTGTTCTCTTAAGCTGTTGTATAATCTTTTTAGTAACAAGCTTCTATTATATGTAGTTGTAACTATTCCTAACTTCAAAATATTACTCCTTAATAAAACTTAGGTTTTTTCTATCTGGTTTTTATTTTTTTCCCAGGAATCCCGACCATTATTGATTCTGGAATTACATTTTTAGTTATGACTGAAGAAGCTCCGATTATACTTCCATGTCCTATAGTAATACCGCAGAGAATAGTTGCTTTTGAGCCAATCCATATATTATCTTCAATAACCGTTTTCTCAAACTTAATACTCTGATCTTTTATGGGAATAGATTTTTTCCCATAACTATGAGTTGTAGATAATATAGTGGTTCCATGAGCGATAGAAACATCGTCACCTATGGAAATACTACCTGCTGCATCTATATATGACATAGGATGTATACTCACATTATCACCTATATTTATGTTCTCAGGTGTTAATATATACACTCCAGGATGTATAGAGACATTTTTACCACAATTTTCTGCAATTGACTTAATTAAAATATATCTTATGCCAAGTCCAATAATACTTTTCATATTTCTAAAAAGGACAAAAAGAAATTTACGAAAAGACATAGGCAAGACATTTAAGCATTCTGTAAGAAGATTTAGTAGCCATTCTACTTTTTTAAATTTGTCTCTTCCACGAACTTCTGATGATATATTCATTATACATTCTCCTCATACCAATCAATAGCTGCTTCAATACCTCGTTCAAAACTCCATTCCGGATTGTAGCCCAATAATTCTTTAGCTTTATTAATATCCGCATTACTATGCTTAATATCTCCCGGACGATCAGGACCAAATTTTGGTTCGGTAGCTATTTTTAAAGCTTTTGTTAGAAAATGATAGACATCAATTAAATATTCCCGGCCACCGTATGCAATATTAAATGCTTCTCCAGCATATTTACTATCCGCTTGGAAAGCTTTTAAATTTGCTTCAATCACATTTTCTATATACGTAAAGTCACGACTTTGTTTGCCATCACCGTTAATTGTAGGTTGCTCATCATTTAATAATTGCTTGATAAACTTTGGCAACACTGCAGCATAAGCTCCTTCAGGATCTTGCCGTCTTCCAAAAACATTAAAGTATCGTAAGCCATAAGTATCTAATCCATAAATTTCAGAGTATAACCGTGCATACTTCTCATTTGCCATCTTCGTCAAAGCATAAGGTGACAATACATTACCTTCTCGTCCTTCTTCTTTTGGTAAATTCGGTTCATCACCATAAACTGATGAACTAGAGGCGTATACAAATTTTTTCACACCATTTTGGCGAGAAGCTTCTAACATATTTAAGGTACCTTTGATATTTATTTCTTCATATAATAAAGGCATTTCAATACTTCGAGGGACACTTCCCCAAGCAGCTTGATGAGACACGTAGTCTACCCCGTCTGTTGCTTTTAAACAGATTTCTAAGTCTCGGATATCCCCTTTAATAAATGTATAGTTTTCATTGTCTAAAAATATTTCTACATTTTCTTGTTTCCCTTGAGATAAATCATCTAATACTCGCACTTTATAACCTTTATTCAATAACGCTTCAACAAGATTGGAACCGATAAAACCGGCCCCTCCTGTAATTAAAAATATACTATTTTTATCAAAAGTTACATCTTCATAACCCAAATCAATTCCTTCTCTCTACAGTCTCCAGTAATTATAGCCAGCTGTTTCTAACTCTTCTCGATCTAATTGTCCTTTAACATCTATCATCACTTTATTACCATTAGAACCCGGTTTATACATACCGGTGAAATCTTGTTTTGACATTTCTTTGAACTCTTTATGTCCAACTGCTAAGATAATTGCATCTAAGTCCTTCATTTCTTCTATTTCATTCATTTCTAGTCCATATTCTTCTTTAGCTTCGGCTTTGTCTGCTACAGGATCATAGACTAAAGGAGTGACATCATATTCTTTTAACTCATTAATAATATCAATTACACGTGTATTTCTTGTGTCAGGTACATTTTCTTTAAATGTAAACCCTAAAATACCTACTTTTGCATCGTGAATGTTGTGATCTGCTTTAATTAATTGCTTAATCGTATTTTCAGCTACATATTTACCCATACCATCATTAATGCGACGTCCAGATAGGATTACTTGAGATTGGTACCCCATTTGTTCTGCTTTATAAGTAAGGTAATAAGGGTCGACACCAATACAGTGTCCTCCAACTAAACCAGGGGAGAACGGCAAGAAATTCCATTTCGTACCAGCAGCTTCTAACACTGCTTGTGTGTCTATATCCATCATGTTGAAAATAATAGAAAGCTCATTCATAAATGCAATATTTACATCACGTTGAGAGTTCTCTATAACTTTAGCAGCTTCAGCCACTTTGATTGATGCTGCTCGATGAACGCCAGCATCAACTACTAATTCATAAATTTTAGCAATAATATCTAATGATTCTTCACTAGACCCTGAAACAACTTTAACAATATTTTCTAACGTATGTACTTTATCACCAGGATTAATACGCTCTGGTGAAAAACCAACTTCAAAATCTTCTCCATGCTTTAAACCTGATTCTTGTTCTAAAATAGGAATGCATATTTCTTCAGTAACTCCTGGATATACTGTAGATTCATAGACAACAATAGATCCTTTTGTAAGATTCTGTCCGACTGTTTTAGATGCTCCTTCAAGTGGTTTTAAATTAGGAGTATTACTTTCTGTAATAGGAGTGGGAACTGCAACAATATGAAATTTTGCTTCTTGAAGTCGACTAGCATCAGAAGTAAAATCTACTGTAGTCTCTTGTATCGCTTGATCTCCAACCTCATTGGTAGGGTCAAAACCTTTTCTGTATTGTTCGATTTTTTCAGTATTAATATCAAAACCAAGTACATCTACTTTTTTAGCAAACGCAACTGCAATTGGCATCCCGACGTAACCTAATCCTACTAAAGAGATTTTTTCTTCATGATTCACTAATTTTTCATATAAATTTGGCATTATATTTTCCCTCCACTGCTAGTTCTATTTCTTTTAAATACTTTTCAATAACTATTTCACGATTAAAATCTTTTTCTACTTTTTTCCTTCCAGCTATTCCCATACTTTCTTTTTCTTTATGAGATAGAGTTATAAATTTTTCAATAGCTTTTATTAAACTGTCTGCATCACGTGGCTCAAAACCAATTCCACTTATTCCTTCTTCAAAGATTTCTTTACAGCCTGGAATATTGGAAGCAAGAACTGGTCGCCCACTTGCTGCAGATTCTAAAAGTACATTAGACATACCTTCGTGATAAGATGGATGAACGATACAATGAGAAGTCTTAAATACTTCTTTAATATCGTTGGTCATACCATGGTAATGTATGATACCTTTTTTATTATATGTAGTTAAAATTTCTTTATAATCTCCATCTAAGAAGCCATAAATATGAAAGCAGACATTCTCATGTGTTTCTTTTATATATTTTGCTGCATTTAAGTATTCTTCAATTCCTTTATCTTTCATCACTCGAGAAATATATACAAAATTAATATTCTCATTTTCTTCTGGATAATCTATTAATGTAAAATCAGATAAATTAACTCCTGATCCTGGCAATAATTTATGCTTATTTAGAGCTATATTATTTTGTTTAAAAAATTCCCTATTTGTCTCATTTTGGAAAAATACTGTTTGTACTTTGGTGAATGCTCTTTTGTATAAATTAATTATTATGTTTTTTTTAATACCTGGATTTTGTACTGCGGTACCAAGTCCCGTTACATTGGGAACAAAAGGTATTGAGTATTTTTTGGCTATCATAGCACCATAGATATTTGGTTTGATTGTATAGCTAAAAATAATATCTGGCTTTACTTTTTTATATAATTTTCTATAAAACCTCATTAACTTTATTTCTTCGAAGATATTTGTACCATGTCTATTCATTTCTGTTTCAATTACAGTACATCCCATACTTCTTATTTTTTCCAGGTTAGTTCCTGGAGGACAAGAAACTATTACTTTATGCTCGTCCGATACCAGTCGTTTTAGTAATTCTTTTCTAAAGTTATATAGTCCAACATCATGATTGGCTAATATTAATATTTTACTGCTCATAATTCCCACCTTAGTTCTTTTAGCGACTTCTATTTAATTATTTCTACAGGACTACCAATGTAAGTCCCAGTTTTAAGGAGATTTTTTATAACTAAACTACCAGCCCCCAAAATAACTTCTTTTTCGATAGAAAGGTTATTCAAAATAGTGGCTCCTATTCCAATCCATGAAAGAGCCCCTATTGTTACATTTCCGGCTAGGTTAGCCCCCGGAGAAATATGAACGTAATCTCCAATGTTATTGTCATGGTCTACAGTGCAAGAAGTGTTTAGTATACATCCTTTGCCTATTTTGGTATTTGCATTTATTACTACACCGGGCATAATGACCGTACCTGTTTCAACATTGACAGTCGGACTTATGATTGCTGAAGAATGAATGAGTGATATAATTTTATAATTTTTATTTTGGATGTCATTTAATAATTTTTTGCGTTTTTTATTATCTCCAATAGCAACAAAAAAATCTGCATTTGGGTAGTTTTCTACATCACTTAATTTTCCTGAGGTTTCAAAAAAATCATTTGTCGGATGATCGTCTAATATGATAATCTGTTCCCATTGATCCATTGCAACAGCAATTTCATAACAAACCTTTGCATGTCCTCCTGCTCCAAGCATCACCAATGTTTTATTACTCATCTAAATTCCCCTTAAATGGCTCCATTGTCTGAGAAGTTTCTGAGCTAATTCCTTCTTTGACAATTACTTTCTTTATAGTCAGTACCACAATTTTTAGATCCATAATGAAACTTAACTTTTCTATATATTCGACATCATATTTAAAACGGTCTTTCCACTTTAATGTATTACGTCCTTTTATTTGGGCGTACCCTGTCAAACCAGGACGAACTTCGTGGCGTCTTTTTTGTTCTTCATTATATAAAGTAAGATAATGAATCAATAAAGGACGTGGCCCAACAATAGACATATCGCCTTTTAAAATGTTCCATAATTCTGGTAATTCATCTAGACTTGTTGATCGAAGCATTCGACCAAATTTAGGTAATCGTTCTGAATCAGGTAATAACTGCCCTGACTCATCTCGCTCATCCGTCATACTTCTAAATTTATAAAGTTTAAATATTTTTTCATCTTTACCGGGCCTATCTTGAGTAAAGATTACAGGTGAGCCTAAATTTATACGAATTAGTAGTGCAATAACCAATAATATTGGGAATAAAATAATTAGAGCAACTAACGAAAGTATGATATCTAATAATCTTTTAAAATACTTTTCATACAATTTTTATCAACTCCAAAGCGATCTGATGATTTGGATGACTCGTTCTAAATCTTCATCCGACATCTTCGTATCACTTGGCAGACAAACACCTTTTTCAAAATACTCTTCGGACACTTCTCCACCAATAGAATCATAATCAGAAAAGACTGGTTGCATGTGCATTGGTTTCCAAATTGGTCGTGATTCTATATTTTCTTCTTCCAGCGCGTCCATAATCATTGTTGGTGTTACTTCATCTGAATCAATTAAAATAGCGCTTAGCCAAAAGTTTGCTCGTTCATCTTCCATTTCATCTATAAATGAAATTTCTTCAATATCTGCTAAACCTTCTTTATATGTATTAAAAATATGTCGTTTTTGTTGGACTCGATCTTCTAAAACTTTTAGCTGACCGCGGCCGATTCCCGCAACAATATTGCTCATGCGGTAGTTGTAACCAATTTCTTCGTGTTGATAATGTCTCTCTGGTTCACGTGCTTGTGTCGCCCAGAATTTTGCTTTTTGAATGCCTTCTTCGTCATTAGAAACAAGCATACCACCACCAGAAGTCGTGATTATTTTATTACCATTAAATGAAAAGATACCATAATCACCAAATGTTCCTGTCCATTGATTTTTATAGATAGTTCCTAAACTTTCAGCAGCATCCTCAATTAAAGGTACATTGTGTTTCTCACAAATTGCTTTAATTTCATCGATTTTGGCTGAAAGGCCATATAGATGGACGATTAGAACAGCTTTTGGTGTATATTTCTCAAAAGCTTCTTCGAGTAATTTTGGGTCCATATTCCAGTTTCCTGGTTCTGAATCGATAAATACCGGTTTTGCTCCTTCATAAACAATGGGGTTAGCCGTCGCAGAGAAGGTAAGACTTTGACAAAATACAATATCTCCTTCACCGACTCCCACCGCTTTTAGAGCTAAATGAATCGCCGCTGTCCCCGAAGATAATGCGGTAGCATGGTCAATTCCTACCATTTCTGCTAGTTCTTCTTCAAAACCATCGACATTTTTACCTAAGGGAGCAATCCAATTTGTGTCAAAAGCTTCTTGCACATATTCTTGTTCGTAGCCTTCATCACTCATGTGAGGTGAAGATAAAAATATTCTTTCCATACCATCCCTGCTTTCTACTTACATATCCTTACATTTCAGTCAACGGTGATAAATTTAATCCTAAGTCTTCGATCTTCATACTGTTTTCTTCATTCGTGTTATTCGCAAATGTCACTAAGACATCTTTCAACTCTTCATCCGTTAAATCGTCTAATGAACGAATGAAGGCAAAGACTTGGTTCAATGGTAGATTATGTACTTTTCCAACAAATATTTTTTCAAAGACTTGTTCGTCGGTGTTTTCATCGGTTGCGAGTAATTCTTCATATAATTTCTCGCCTGGTCGAATACCAGTTTCAACAATCTTAATTTCATTTTCGGAATGACCGCTGAGCCATACCATTTGGCGAGCGAGATCGACAATTTTCACCGGTTCACCCATATCTAACACAAAAATTTCTCCGCCATCCGCTAAGGCGCCTGCTTGGAGAACCAAACGGCTTGCTTCAGGAATCGTCATGAAATAACGGGTCATACGGAAGTCAGTCACTGTGACTGGTCCACCCTTTTCGATCTGTTCTTTAAAGACTGGAATCACAGAACCACTAGAATTTAACACATTGCCAAAACGAACGGCTTCAAATCGAGTTCGGCCCGTTTCGTTTAAGCCGGTGACGATCATCTCAGCAATTCGTTTGGTCGCGCCCATCACATTCGGTGGATTGACCGCTTTATCGGTTGACACCATCACAAAGGAACTGACATCGGCAGCTTTGGCGGCTTCCGCTAAGTTCTTCGTACCGTATACATTGTTCTTCACGGCCTCACGTGGGTTGGCTTCCATCATTGGCACATGTTTATGTGCCGCGGCGTGGTAAACTAAGTCTGGTTTGAAATGACGTAACACTTCAAAGACGCGCTTGCGGTCTTGAATGTCCGCGATTACGGGCTCGACTTCAAAGGTGCGGTTCGGCCACTGTCTTAATTCACGGTCAATTCTATAAATAGAGAACTCCCCATGTCCGAGTAAAATAATTCTTTCCGGATTAAAGCCTGCAACTTGGCGACTGATTTCAGAACCAATTGAGCCACCTGCCCCTGATATAAGGACGGTTTTACCGGCAATTTGTTCTTGGATAACTTCCATATCCAATTCTACTTCGTCGCGGCCAAGTAAATCAGCCACTTCAATTTCTTTAAATTCATCGAGTTGATAAGCTCCCGATAAAATATCTTCTATGTAAGGCATTTGGTTGGTTTTTACATTCGTTTTGCGGGCTTCCGTTAAAATAGACTGCATGTCATCATTGGATAAAGACGGAATCGCAATCGTAATTTGTTCGACGGCATACTGTTCGACGGCTTCTTTTAAATCAGTCGTCGCACCAATGACGGGATAACCATAAAGGGTCGTATTTTGTTTGTCCGGGTGATCATCTAAAAAACCAACAACCTCTACGTCCGGTCGGTTACGTAGACCATTCACGTACATTGCGCCCCCATCCCCTGCGCCAATTAATAAAGTCCGAACAGGATCAAGGGCGGTATATTCATCGTTTTGTAGTTTTCGTTGGTGCTCAATCCACAAACGCCACACAATACGGCTCGCTGGAATAATAATAACTGAAAGAATAAAAGCAGCGAGTACATAGCGGAAACTAACGCCATCAGCAATCACCGTATAAATCAGCGTTCCGATCACGAAAGATAACGTGACGAGTAAGACATGATTAATCGTTTCGCGAATACTCGTAAAGCGATTAATTTTATCGAACATTTTGACAAAATAACCTAAAGTGACATAAGACAAGGTCACTAATACAACATGGACAATAAAGGTTCGGTTCGAAATATCAATCAAAGGATCTAAAAAGAAATAAGAACAAATATGTGATGCGATAATAACTAAGGCATCAAAAAGCATTAAGGTAATACGTTTGGCATTACGACTCATCGGACAGCCTCCTTCTAAAATAAACCAAAGAATCGTTTTTTCTTTTCGATTTTGCGCGGTTCTGGAACCACAACCGGATCTCCATTCACTAAGGCACGGGTGGTCTGGTCGAATGCTTTGGCTTTTTTGGCTCCAAATTCATCCATCAATTTTTCATACGCTTCTTGCATATGGAATTTTCGATTGGTGGTATTGTGTGCATCAGAAGCGATAAAGTGGACCAAGTCGGCCTCAATCAACTGATGACTTAATGTTTCAATTTTCTTCCCAAAAGCACCTAAATAACTCGCAGCCGTTACTTGCGCTAAGGTTCCGCGAGATACAAAATCATATAAGAGATTTGGATCTTTTAAAATCGCGTGATTTCGTTCGGGGTGAACAATAATCGGGGTGATTTGGGCGGTTTGCATTTCGTAGAATAGGCGCTCCGCATAAGCCGGAACTTCCGGGGTCGGAAATTCAATCAATACATACTGTTCCCATTCGTCAATAAAACAAATTTCATTTTCATTGATGTTTTGTAAAATTTCACCATGGAGCCGCACTTCTTGGCCGGGAAAAATCGTTAAAGGAATCTCATTTTCATCCAGGCGGGCTTGCAGTTCATCCACAAGCGGCACGACCACTCCTTTAGGGTTGATCCAGCTTCGGTTCATATGGTGGGGAGTCGCTAAGATGTGCGTAATCCCTTCATCAACAGCAAGACGAGCCATTTTTAATGACTCGTCCCAATCGCGTGCCCCATCATCGATCCCAGGTAAAATATGACAATGTAAATCAATCATTTTTTAATCACTCTTTACTCAGATTCATAATAATAATAAGCGTCTGCGTCCAACTCTACTTTATTCATAATCGTGCCTAAAACATTTGCATTCACTTTTTTCAAGCGTTCTGCCGCGGCATGAACCTCTTCTTTTTTGACTTCTCCTTCTGGTATAACAAAGAGAGTCCCGTCCACTTTTGTTGACAAAATTTGAGCATCTGTAACTGCTAATATAGGTGGACTATCAAAAATAACTAAGTCATATTGTTGTTTCATTTCCTCTATTATTTCTGTCATTCGATTTGAATTTAACAATTCAGAGGGATTTGGTGGAATTGGTCCACAAGTCAAAAAAGATAAATTTTTTATCGGTGATTGTTGAACAATATCTTCTAATAACAAGTTACGATTCGTTATTAAATTAGCTATACCTTGGGTCTTTTCAGATTTAAAAATCTTATGAATTCGAGGCTTTCTCATATCTGTTGCGACCACTAAAACACGAACACCCTCAGCTGCAAAAGCAGCTGCTAGGTTTACGGCAACAGTGGTCTTTCCTGATTCAGCTGTTGATGATGTGACAAGTAATGTTTGTATTTTTTTGTCCACCATCGAAAATTGAATATTCGTTCGAATAGAGCGAAATTCTTCAGATACAATTGAAGTAGGATTATCCGCAACGATAACGCCTGCTTGTTTATTTCTATTTCTTCTATTTTTTAAAGACATTATTTCTGCTCCTTACACTCTACGTCGAGTACGTTTTAAAGTAGGTTCCGTTTCTTGATCCGATTTTTGTTCTAGATCTTGGTTAACCGGTAATTGAGTTTTAATCGCTAAGTCTTCTTGTTCAAAAAGTTTTATTTCGCCTAAGTTATTCCAACCAGTAATTTCTTTCGCAACTTCTTCTG
Source organism: uncultured Atopostipes sp. (assembly GCA_963558565.1). Taxonomy (GTDB): domain Bacteria; phylum Bacillota; class Bacilli; order Lactobacillales; family Carnobacteriaceae_A; genus Atopostipes. The sequence goes on along the minus strand of CAUWGX010000004.1, from coordinate 105,600 downwards.
ATTTCACTGTGTTATCCATCAATTCACGAATAAAGACGAGGCCAACACCAATCATGGCACCTAGTAATACACCGATTACAACGTTCAGTAAATTATTCGGTGATGCGGCGTCCATATTCGGTACTGCTGCAGAAATAATGGTCACATTATCGACATTCATCATATCGTAAATGTTTTTTTGGAAAACATCCGCAATCGTATTAGAAATTTCGGCTGCTTCATAAGGATTCTCACTTTGTGCTAAGACTGAAAACACTTGGGAGTTTTCATTGACTTGAACGGAAATACTTTGACGTAAGTCATCCGTTGTTGCATCCAGATCCAACTCTTCAATCACAGGATCTAAAACAACATCATTTCGGATAATATCTTCATATGTATTGATTAACGAAATACTCGTTGTAATATCTTGTTGTGAAACAGCTGAGGTTTCATCTGATGTTTGTGTGACTAAAATTTCCGTCGAGGATTCATAAGTAGGTGTTACTAAAAAGAATGTATAAATCGCCGCAATCACGGCCGCTCCTAGTGTTGTAATAATAATTAGTCTGAAATGTTTCTTTAAAATATCAAACAGTTCAACTAAACTAATTTCTTCTTCCATTAAAACCTTCCACTACCTTCCCAAAGTTCAAATTTATTTATGTATATATAAGGGCAAAACTTGATTCTATTCAACAAAGTACAATATTGTATCTGTACACTGTAGAATATATTAGCATACTATATTGTATAAGACCATAAGTTTTTACACTTTTTCTAATTGTTTCCCAAAATGATGATACCTACAAGGTTTTAAACATTAATTTGTTCTTAATTAAAATTTATTTAAAATTTTAACACTGCTTCATTGTAACACTTTGTAATAAAAAGAAAAGGTATTTTATAAGTATTTTTATATTTATAAAACTATATTTATAAAAAATTAAGCGATATTAAACCGACTTTGTTGAGAAGAAGCGATTTATTAATAGAAATAATTACCGATTATGAAAAACATAAACAATAAAAACACATTAAAGTTTTTACAAAAAAACGAAGGACATCTTAGTTTATAAGACGTCTTCCGTTTATTTTTTTAATGCTATTTTAAGCGTATGGTTCAATTATAATTAGAATTTAATCTCTAATCTTTTTATCCTTTCAAAAAGATCGATACATTCTACTGCAAAATATTCAGCGATGTCGGTGTTTTTAGTTTTTTAGCTGTTGCCCTCTATGGATATTAGTCTCTCGCGTAACAATCATCGCCTTTTGTCCTCTTAAAAAATAGCTTTTCACAGAGCAACGTCGTGGCATCAGTCGCTTGCTGGGACTACCACCCACGAAATTACACAAAAAACAGCCCTCAAGAAACACCGGCAGTGTCTCCAGAGAGCTATTCTCTTCCTTTTTAACGATTTTCAAAAATTTCTTGGACGCGTTCATAACTTTCCATGGTTCCGATGTCATATCGGTGCCCTTCGAAACGGAAAGCGTGGATCGGTTTTTGTCCGAGTAAGAACGGGATGAAGTGTCCCGGTGCATCCGGATCATGGCCCGCTTCTAAATATTCTTTAAATTTAGGGAGCGTTTCTTTTTGGTATAAATAAAACGCTGGGACCGCATATTCTGATTTTGGATTTTCCGGCTTTTCTTCAAAAGAAAGCACTTTGGAGTTCTCGTCCAATTCAACAATGCCGGCCCGTTTTAATTGTGCTTCATCTTCTTCCGCATAAGCGGTGATCACGTCGGTGCCTACTTCTTCAAAGTAGTTGGCAAAATCGGATAATTCAAAATCAAATAAATTATCCCCCGCTAAAATCATCAAGTCATCGTCAACACCCAGTTGTTCAATCACAAACTGAATATCGCCAATCGCTCCTAAACGATTGTCATTCGTCGTAGTGCCGTCATTGACGACGGTCAATTTTTTGGAATAGTCCACGTCTTCGGTCCACTCTTCAAAATGACCAGCAAATTTTTTGTTGGTGACAATAATGATTTCATCGATGGCATCGACTTTTTCCATCTTTTCGACAATATGATCTAAAATGGATTGCCCCGCCACTTCTAATAAGGGTTTTGGGGTATTTTTTGTGAGCGGGTATAAGCGCGTTGCATAACCCGCCGCTAAGACTAAAGCTTTCATTAATTTAATTCCTCCAAATTATCGACATAACTCACACCGTCTGCTGTTTTTACGAAGTTCACTTCGTATTTGTCGGCATACTCTGGATGTTTTTCTGGGAAGATCTCATCAATTCTTGCTTTGATTTGATCTTTATATTTAGGATCAATAATTCCAATGACTGAACCACGGAAACCAGCACCACTTGGGCGTGCACCATAGACGCCATCGGTTTCGCGTAAAACGTCAAAAATAGTCGCCATTTCTGGAATCCCTGTTTCGTAGTTATTGAATGTACTGTCCCCAGAAGCAAACATTAATTGACCAAACGTTTCAATATCACCGTCTGCCCACGCTTTCTTTCCGCGTTTCACACGTTCTTGTTCGGTATAGAAATGTTCTGCTCGACGGCCAAAGCGTCCAGGAATTTCACTTTTATATTTTTCATAAAGTTCAGGAGAGATATCGCGTAAACGAACATCTTCAAGCGCTGGTGCATCATCACTTGAAATCCCATCCAACTCTTGAATAATCCAACCCGCTACGCGACACTCATCCGTTCGGTTATTAAAACCAGAGTCGGTTAACTGTTGCGTCACACCTGAGTAAACAACAACGATTTCATATTCAGGGAAGTCTTCCCCTTTTGCTACTAAATCGTATTCGTTTGTTTTACAATCCATCACCATTAAATGATTGTTTTTACTTAAGACGTTGGAAGATTGGTCTAAAATTCCATTTTTAAGTCCCATAAATCCTGTTTCGGCTTCTGAATTGTATTTGACTAGTTCAAGTTTTGACAGCTCAATGTCGTTCACATCACATAAAGCCATTAAGTACGCTGAAACAACCGCTGCTGAAGAACTTAAACCACCAATCGGTAACTCTCCACGCAACACGCCGTTAATCCCTACTTTTAAGTCAAAATCTTTTTGTAGCGAAGCCACAGCTCCACGTAAGTAGTTCCCCCAGAATCCTGGAATAAAGTCTAGTTCTTCATCTAAATCAAAATATTCTTCTCCAGGGAAATCAATACTAAATACATGAACCTTGCCTTCTTCATTCGGTGAATAGGCTAAATTGACACTTGCTTCAATCGCCATACCGGTGACGAATCCGCCCTGATGGTCGGAGTGCGCGCCAATGGGACACACACGTAAAGGCGACCTTACAGCACGAATATCGCCATTATCAAATCTGCTTTTGTATTCTTCTATTAATGTAGTCATATCATATTCCTTTACTTTCATAATTATTTTAAACTTCTTTTATTTATTACGCACATTTAATTGTAACATACTCTGTTTTCATTTAGATAACAAAGCCCATTATTTTTTTAGGTGGGCACGTTCATTTTCTTCTCATCGTTCACTTCAAACCTTCATTTATGATATACTGAATGTTCATTATGGAGAGGAGAAATAATGATGTCAGCCAAGCAATATATTAACCACATCCTTCAAACTGTTGAAGAAAAACATGCCGATAAACCCGAATTTATCCAAGCGGTGAATGAATTTTTCCCGAGTTTGGAACCTTATTTAGCCGAACATCCGGAAATTGAAGGGCATAATATTTTAGAATTGATTGTTGAACCGGAACGTATTATTCAATTTAGAATTCCCTGGGAAGACGATGCCGGCCAGTGGCGAGTCAACCTCGGGTGGCGCGTACAGTACAACTCCGCTTTAGGCCCATATAAAGGGGGGATTCGCTTTGACCCGAGTGTTAACGAAAGTATTTTACGCTTTTTAGGTTTTGAACAGATCTTTAAAAATGCCTTAACGAGTTTACCCTTAGGTGGTGGTAAAGGAGGCAGTGACTTTGATCCCCACGGAAAATCTCAGCGGGAAATCATGCGTTTCACTCAGAGCTTTATGTCGGAACTACAAAAACACATCGGCCCTGATATTGACGTACCAGCCGGAGATATTGGTGTGGGCCACCGTGAAATTGGTTATATGTATGGTCAATATAAACGCTTGAACCAACCAGAACCTGGCGTTTTAACCGGAAAACCGACGAACCAATGGGGCAGTTTTGGTCGAACCGAAGCGACCGGTTACGGTTTAATCTACTTTGCCGAAAATGCGCTCTGGGATTCCGACGAACGCTTGAGCGAGAAGAAGGTCGTTGTTTCCGGTACCGGTAATGTGAGTACCTACACCGTGGAAAAAGCGACCCAATTAGGCGCTACCGTCATTGCCGTCTCCGACAGCCAAGGCTATGTCGTCGATGAAAATGGTGTGGACGCAGAGATCTTGAAGAAACTATCCGCGCGTGGAAGTGGTGCTTTAAAATATTATAATGAGTATCAGCCAGATGCTACTTATTATGAAGATGTATCCGTTTGGTCGGCACAGTTAAAATATGACGTTGCCTTCCCTTGTGCGACACAAAATGAAATCGACCAAGACGCCGCTGAAAACTTAGTCAAAAACTGCGGCATCCAAGCGGTTTTTGAAGGTGCCAATATGCCGAGCACGGACGCAGCCATTAAAGTCTATAAAGAACATGATATTTTATATGGCTTAGGGAAAGCGGCCAATGCCGGGGGTGTTGCCGTCTCTGCTTTAGAAATGGCGCAAAATGCGCAAAAAGAACAATGGACGATCGAAACTGTTGACGAAAGACTCCAAACGATCATGTCTGAAATTTATGAACTCGTCAGCACCACTGCCGAAAAATATGTCGGCAATAAAAACGACCTGCAAGCCGGCGCGAACATTGCCAGCTTTGCTAAATTAGCCGAAGTTATGATTAACCAAGGATTGGTTTAAACAAACATTTAAAAATAACGAAATAGAGAGACTGGTACTTTTGTCTCTCTATTTTTTATATTATTTTACTTTATGCACTCTATACATTTTCTATATCAACTTTACTTACTTCTGCTACCCCTTCTTTTTTCTTTTCATGCCGTAATATCAAGGTAGCTGATATATACGACACAACTACTCCAATAGTTCCTGTAATAACAGCAATCAACATATTATTTAATCCCCCGTCTGGCTCTAAGAAGAATAAAATTGTAAAGAGACCTGGTGCTCCTCCCATCACAAAGCTTTTTAACGAGAACAAGCTTGCGAATAAACCTGCTGACGCCGCACCGATTGCAGTTCCTATTAATACTTTAGGTCGGCCAATTAGGGCGCCGTAAAAAGCAGGTTCAGTAATTCCAAATAGACCAGTTAATCCAAATGAAAAATATGCGCCACTTTTTTCTTTATCTTCTTTGACATATCTTGCCACTGCTAAAGCTGTTGCTCCTATACATAGATTCGAGATAAAACCAATCACAATATGCACGGGATCATAGCCTAAAGATTCAATGGCTTGGAAGCCAATAGGCATTGTTGCTTTATCTATACCTAACATAACCATATAAGGATAAAGCATAGATAATAGAGGCAAAGCAATAAACCCTGCGTTATTCATTAACCACATAATAAAGTTTCCTACATATTGACTGGCTACTGTACCGATCGGTCCAAAAATGATTAGCGTAAAAGGAACAACAATCAACATTGTTAAGAAAGGTTTCAATAAATACTTAACAAATTCCGGTATAATTCTATCCATTAACTTATCAACATAATACATAAAACCTACACCTAGAACAACAGGTATAATACTGCCTCCGTATTCAACGGTAACTATTGGCAACCCTAAGAAATTTAAATTTTCTACCCCACTAATCGAAGGATTTACTAAAATAGCACCTAGAAATGCACCTAAAATGGGAGATAATTTTAATTTTCTGGCTGTCGTAAACCCTAAATAAATTGGAAGCATACTAAAGGCTGCATCAAATATAGCTAATATAATTTGAGCTGTTCCACTCTCAGCGGAGATTCCAAAAAAGTTAATTAAGAAGTTGTTTACTGCTAGTATCACACCACCAGTAATGAGCGCAGGAACAATAGGCATAAATAATTCTGCAAAGAAACCACCCACGATATCAATATAATATTTAAAATCTTTTTTAGTTGATCCTGAAGAACTGGCTTTCTTTGAACTCTGACTTGATTCAGTATCGTATCCTGACTCTTCAATCATTTGATTATAAGCTTGTCCCACATCTGCACCTATAATTAATTGAATTTGTCCGTTTTTAAATACTACTCCATGCGAGCCTTTAATATCTGCCAATGCCTCTTTATTTATTTCGTCTTCATTTTTCACATTAATTCTAAGCCTTGTAGCACAATGTCCAATATACTGTATGTTTTCTGTTCCACCAATGTTTTCTAAAACTTCTTTTGCCATATCTTTATAATTCATGTCGCATATCCTCCTTAATCTCTTCTTATCGTTAAAAGATTTTTTCTAAATCTTCCATACTAAAGTCTTACTTATCGGGAATTTTGGACTTCGGTCCATTTGTATTCGCTTACAATTGTTATTTGAAGCAAACTCTCCGAGTTAAGGAGAGTTTATTTCAAAAAGATTGGGATTAATCTTATATATATAATGCTAAATCTTTGTTTAACATAAAAGGTCTATAATAGCCTAATGTACTCATTAAAGGTAACATCTCTTTTATTTCTTTAATCGTTTCATCAAAAAGCGGTGTCCTTAAGCTTGGATTATCTAAATCTGGATGTTTTGTTTCTTTAATCCTTATTTTAATTGTCATCTATCCTTTGCGTGCATTTTTTATTCAACCATCTAATTCATCAAATGGCATCATCGGTCGCATAATTTGTTTAAATATAAGATTTTCTGTCTTTTGATTCGTTGCTCCATCTGTTAATGCCATAATTGAATCGTCACAATACTCTTTTAATTCTGGAAATATATATCCTTGTTTAACTACGACTATATTGTAATCATTCATATTTATATTCGCTGCTTCATATTGATGAATCTCAGCAAAACTAACTGATTGATCAATTAAAACGATGTCGATTGGTTTATTCTTTAATGACACTGTGATTGTTTCTCCAAAACTGTCTGTATCACCAAATATCTGCTGGAGATTTCCCCGACCTGTAATTTTCCCAGTTAAAGTTACTTTCTCAGACAATTCATCTCTATTTGTTCCTAGCTCGAAATCGAAATACGTATCTTTTTCTTTTTTATACATAGAATGAAATAATTCATTATCTGTAATACCTGCGAACAATATTTTTTTATTATTATACTCTTTTAATTCTAAATATTGTCTTAATAAATAAGTATTTTCTCCTGTAGCACCTGATGTCACATTATCTCCAGAATCAGTCACGACTATATGTTGATCGTTCTTTCCTATAGAGTGTTCTACAGCCTCTGGTACCTCTAAAGTATTCCCGTGATAGTGAAATTCACTATATTTTTCAATACAAAAGGTATACATTTCTTCTAATATCTCATTTGCATAATCAATATATTGATTATCAGATGGTACAACAATTAAACCTGATCCTGCAGCATAGTTATCATGTCTTAAATAGCCCACATGAAAAGACGCACTTAAAATTCTATCATCCTGTTCAATCTCATCTAGTTTCTGATTGATCGTTAGCATTGGTTCATCCGTTGATACACTACGCTCTCCGCCTAAAACAAATGGTAATTTTCTATATTGTGGTTTTAAATACTTTTTGCTTTTCAATACATCTACAAACATGCTGGCTGTTTTTCTTTTTGTTTCTAACATATCTGTATGAGGAGACTCTCTATAACAACGACCGATCGTCATATTAGCTACATATTCTTCCGTTAAATTACCATGCGGATCCATAACTACACAAATCGGCAAATACGGGCCAGTCAGATGACGAATGTCTTTTAGTAATTGACGCTCGCCAGAACCTTCAGGTAAATCCTCGACTTTACTAGCCCCATGAAGAAATAAATATATTCCATCCAGATCATTTAGATTTTCTTTTACAGCTCTAAGCATTTTCTTGTGAACATAATCGTAACTTTCCCGACTTAAAACGGTCGCTGTATGACCATTCGCAAAAATCGCTGGTACTATCCCAATATTATTGTCTCTAAAGATATCCCCAACTTGCATAGCTTGTACTAAGTCTTCTCCAAACTTTAAATTAAAGTTATCAAGTTCCGTCAGTCCTTCAACATGTTCATTACTTTCGAGTGTAAAATGACCCATTAAAACTTTCATACACTACCCCCTAACCTTCTAGTTAAACTATTTTTTATCGTAATTATCGATAAAATCTTTATACCAGTAATAACTTTTTTTAGGGATACGTTGAAGATCATTTTCAAAATCAACTCTTACAAGGCCATATCTTTTCTCATAACCGTTAATCCAACTATATAAGTCCATTGTTGACCAATGGTAATAGCCTTTCACATTCACACCGTCTTCTTTAGCTTTTAGCATATATTCTAAGAATTCAGCAAAAATCTCTATACGTTCATCATCTTCTACATAGCCATTACTATCTGGTGTTTCATAAATACCGTGTCCATTTTCAGAAATTAAGATCAATGGATCATTGTATCGTTCTTTAATTTCCATTAATGCTGTATACATAACTTGCGGATTAACTTCTCTTCCCCATTTATTTCTTTTTACATGCTTGTCAAATGAACTTTCAAATAAGTTTTCCAGACGAATACCTTCTAAACTGTTACTTCTAGAACCTTTATTGTTATGGAAGACCTCTGTTTCTCCTTCTTCCCAATACTTTACATATTGTCTGTTATATAAATTAAGTCCTAAATAATCTCCTTTTCCATTTTTAAACACTTCTTCTTCATTCTCGTATCGATAAACCATAAAATTAAATTTCTTCAGCATCTCTTCAAATTCATCGGGTAGCTTACCTTCCAGTGCTGGCGCTAAAATCATCCGATTATAGAAGAAATCAGCTAATTTAAATACTTCATCTTTATTTTTAGTATCAGGATCTAATTCAACATTTCCGTTATCATGCACAATGCCGATAATTCCATCAATGTCCATCTCTCTAAAAGAATGAATAGCTTTTGCACTAGATAGCATTAAATGATATTGATATTGGAAATAAGATTGAATATCTTGATGGCGATTTGGCGGATAATTTCCTACCATGTTTGTACAATAACTATAATATCTTGGTTCATTAATTGTTGACCAGATTTTTACCCGGTCACCAAAAGCTTCAAAACAAATTTTGGCGTACTCATTAAAGTAGTCAATCATCTTATTATTTAACCAACCACCTTGTTCAGCTAATGCAAGAGGTAAATCAAAGTGGAATAAAGTAACGTTTGGTTCTATATTTTTCTCCAAACAATAATCAATAACCTTGTTATAAAAATCGATTCCTTTTTGGTTCACTTCTCCAGTCCCACTTGGCATGATGCGTGCCCACGAAATTGAAAAACGATAAGTATTTTGTGAACCAGCCGCCATTAAGTCGATATCCTCTTTATAACGGTGATAAAAATCACTGGCCACATCTCCATCTTCATTGTGAATATTTAAGGCGCTATGATGATTGAAGTAATCCCATTCTCCTTCACCTTTTCCATCCTCGTCCCAAGCACCTTCACATTGATAAGCTGCCGTTCCTGATCCCCATAAAAAATCTCGGTCCTTAAAAACGTCACTAATCTTTCTCATTTCATATACCTCCTGTATATTATTTAACCGCTTTCTTAATTGTAGTATAGCGATAATAGAAAAAGGTAGTCGTTCATTTTTTGAACGACTACCTTTAAAATATAAATAATAACTTATCTTCTAAAAATATATCAACTTCTATATTTATAAATATAATGTTCAGAAATTAGGTCAAATAAGTAAGTAATCCCATATTTTCCAAGGGCTCCCAAAGAATCTGAATTCACATCTTTTTCGCTTAAATAAATAACTTCATGATAAGGATTTGTAAATTCTTCATTACGGTTTGCTGTAATTAATATTTTTTGTCCTTTGATTTCATCCATAATGTTATAAACTTGTTCTGCAAAAACACCCGAAACAGAAACAACAAATATTAAAGATTCTGGTTTAGAAATTTTATTTATAAAATCATTGTTGTAATTACTATTGACCACTCGAATTATTTTATTCACATAAAATAATTCTTGCTGGAATTTCAATAAATTACTGGTCGTATTGTTTGCACTAATAAAAAAGATCTCTTTGTGTTTATAAATAAGATCAACTACATATTCAATCGTTTGATTATCAACCATTTGATTCATATCAGTCATCATATTTGTTATTTCTAACTTTAATTCTTCCCGATATTTTCCCAAAGATTCAAATTCTCTTAAATGTAAATTCGAAGGGAATGCGATATCAGTAAATGAATCTTTTAATTCACTAAAATTTTTATAACCTAATTTATTACAAAATCTTCTAATCGATGAATGCGAGACAAACGCTTGATCAACGATCTCATTTATAGTGAGGCTATCAATCGTCTCTAAATGTTGTAGTAAATACTCACTAATCGCCTTGTCACTACTGTCTTCTTCTTCATTGATGATAGCCCCTAACGCATTCAATAATCCTAGATTATTTATATTCAACGTTACCCTCCTCACTATATTTCTTCTACTTATAGGTCACTCTCTATACATACTATCAAAAATTCTTTTTGTTGTATTCGCAATAAAGGCTTACTTAACAGATCACAACCTTCTGTTAAGCAAGCCATATTATAAATGATTCAGTTATCAAATGCTCCATTATTTCTCTGTTTTGTTTAATTTTTATAGTTCTTTAAATGAACTCTTGCCCAAGAACAGTTCTTATGCCTCACTTAAATAAGTTGTCGCTACTTGTTCATAGATATCAATCGCATCAAAGAACTCTTGTTTTTCAACATATTCATTGGGTTGGTGTGCCATATCGAATGAGCCTGGTCCTAGAATGATAACCGCCATATCCGGGTTAGCGCGGACAAATTCTGAACCGTCGGTACCGCCTTCTAGAAAAGAAAGCTCTTTATCTTCTCCCGTTACCTCTTTGATCACTTCTTGCGCGGTTTGAATCAGTGGGTGCTCATCCGGTGTTCGCAGCGGTAATAAATTTGCGATGTTCTTCATCTCGATTTTATAACGCTCATCTTTTTCCTGGAGTTCATCAATCAATGCTTGAAAGTCATTGTAGATCTCTTCATGACTTTGCCCAGGTACCGTCCGAATATCAATGTCCACACTCGCTTTATCAGGCACAACATTGACACTGTCGCCTCCATTAAAGACGGTGACATTGACCGTACAATGTCCGAGTAATTCATCATGCGCTTGTTCTAAGTCAAAGCGCTCTCTTAAGATTGTTAAGAACTCTAACATTCTTTCTACGGCATTATTTCCTAACTCCGCTTTAGACCCATGCGCTGTTTGCCCATAAGTCGTAAAGTTCGTCCATAAGACACCTTTGTGAGCACGAATGATACCCACGCTGGATGGCTCACCGATAATACAAGCATCGATATCTTTTAAATAACCTAAATCAACCAGGTGTTCTGCTCCAATCCCACCCTCTTCTTCAGCTGGTGTAAAGACTAATTTTAGCTGCCCTTTTTGAGGACCGCCCGCTTCTTTAATCCGGATAGCCGCTGTTAATAAGGCCGCAACTCCTGATTTCATATCCGCAGCACCCCGACCGTATAAGCGCCCCTCTTTTTCAGTCGCTACAAAAGGATCAGTGTCCCACTCAACAGTACCGACAGGAACAACATCCATATGACCGGAAAATGCTAATGTCGGTCCCGGTTCTTGCCCTTCAATCGTCGCAATTAATGACGTTCGATTCGGTTCAAATTCTATTTGTTCACTTTCAATACCATGTTGCGCTAGAATTTGTTCAATCCGGTCCGCCACTTCTTTTTCATTTGTTTTAATGGTATTCATTCCAATAATTTCTTTTAAAAATTCATAACCTTCTTGTTCGTACATCTTGACCACCTTACTGTTTTAATTCCTTTTCATCTATTTTAGCACACACAATAAATAATCAAGAAGAAACACTATCAAGAGTGTTGGATAATGAATGAGATTATTTTCAACATTTACTCGTCTTCTTCGCCGTTTTTACAAAATAAAAATTGAAAAAGACATCCTTGAACCGTTTCGATTCAAGGATGTCTTAGATTTTAGTGCCCTATTATTCAGTAATTAAATGTTCAGTAACAATCTCCTTCATTCGGTCTTTATACATAAATAGGATAATTCCTAAGTAAACTAAGTAAGCAATAAACCCTATTCTTATTGAGAATATATTTGAAGTGATATAGAACCAAACAACATGCGAAGCAAGAAGAATAAATTCTCTACTTCCGCCACTTAAATAATGAAACTCAATTCTTGATGTATAAATATACCAAAAGATATAACAAAATGTAGTTGCTAAAGCGATTGCTGTCATGCTATTTGTTATCAGAAAAACTCCTCCAACAAGCAAGAACGAAAAGACTGCGAATAACAAACTGTCTCTAAAGTATTTTGTTTCACTTCGTTTTGATTTATAGACATTCGCGATTAGAATCTTTGAAATCATAATATACGGAATCGCTATAAAAGTCATTGATAATAATGGAATCGCTGGTACATAGTCTGGTAAAAACACTTCAATAATAAAGGCGAAGATAAAGAATGCGGCTCCTCCAAAGATTCCTAGCAGAAGACTCAGTTCTTTAATCACCCTTAAAATTGAACGATTTTCATGTTTTGAAATAACGTTATAAAAGACCATACCTACTGCATTAATAATAAGCAGCATAACATTTAAAACAGAGTTTTGGAAAGAATATTGAGCAAATTCCTCAATAGAAAAGCCAAAATTCACGACCCAGTTTCCGACATTTCCTACAAAAGTTAAGGACATATTGGCAATTAAGACAAAGATTCCAATTCTGAAAATCGTGCCTTTATTTTTAGTACTCACATTTTTCGGAAGTCCATATTGTTTGTATCGATGCCACTCATAAAACACAAAGATAAAGACTAAACTTAGAACATTTAATGCAATGTAAAAGGCATAATTATCTGATTGGAGTAACAAAGTAGCGACCAGTAAAATTGCCACGTAAAAGACACTTTTATAGATGTTTCCTTTAGAATAGACACTAAATTCTCCCGTAGCTTGTAAGAAATTCTGATGATAAGTATTCATCGATACAAAAAATGTTGCGATTGAGAATAAAGCTAATACCATATTTCCTTGGATAATGGAATAGATCAACATCAGCCCCATAACAATGAGCTGAAAGATCATAACAAAATTATGCTCGCTATTGACTACTTCTTCGCTTAGCTCCTCTTGATCTTTTCCACCATATTTAATATAAATTCCATCATTAAATCCTAAATTAAATAAATAAGCAAAACTTAAGTATAGGGTATATTCACGGTAGTAACCATAATCGGCCACCGATAGAATAGCCGGTAAAATAAAACCAATAATAAAACTTGTTCCAAAACTGGCTATATTTGAAAAGGCAACCCCTATAATATTTTTTAGTAACTTCATACTATTTCTCCTCTAAATCTCAGGTTGATTCGTTTCTAATGGTTCGGATTCTGTCACTCTTAAATCATAACGTTCTGTATACTGTACAAATGCAATGATCATCCCCCAAAACACCCACTGCCATTCAATAATGATGTTGGTAGCGGACGACATAGAAGATATAACAAAAGCAACGACATAAGAAAATAATACTAATGAAGTATTTTTTATAAATGAATCTTTAGAATAAAAATAATTCAAAAATAATCTTCTTAAAATATAAATATACATGATGATATAAAGAGCAAATACAATAATACCATACCCAACCAATATATCCATGAACCAATTGTGAATATTTGGTGCATCTACATAGAGTATCGCTTCATTCGTTAGGTAGTGCTCAATATTTCCAGCACCTACGCCCAATCCAAAACTTTTCAGTAAGAAATAGAGGCCATTTAAGATCATATTAATACGGTTTCTGTTTGAAGCTTTCGGACGGAATTGGTCTGTTAATAACACTTCTAATATACTTGCTAGCCATTCTCTAAATGCGGGCAAGATTATTAAGGCGAGCAGAAATATAATGATTCCACTTACTAAAATATAAAATCCTTTTTGACTCATTTTATAATCAACCAGCTTCATTCCAACTAAAGCAAAGAGGCCAACTAAAAGCGCTAAAGTGTTCCCTCTAGAACCTGTTATTTGAATAAGTAAGAAGGCAGAGATAAAATATAAAATTAATAAAAATTTGAGCCAAGCTTTTCTTGTGTTCATAAAGATGACAAGTCCCGCGAAGAAGCCTGCTAACAACATGGTGGCAAGATCATTTTGGTTTCCAAAAGTTGTTTTTGGAAATGGGACTGAAAGAGACTCAAACCAAGCATAAAAATGATGGAAAACAGACATTACAAAAAATATAGTAAATAAATTCTTTATCTCATATTTTTCTCGAATAAAATATGAGATAAAAAGAATAGAAAAAATACCCGTGCCCACAAAAAACATTCCAGAAAACCATCGACTGATATTTTCTACCCATATGATTGATATAGCTGCGTAAATAAGCCAAAACAAATAAAAAAGTTGATAAGGAGAAAACTGTCCTCTATGTCCAAAAGAGATTTCCAAATCTGGATCTTTAATCATTATGCGATAAAATAAGACACTTACTGATAAAAAAATCATGAAACGATAAGCTGAAAGTTGTGCAACACCTAAAGGAATCGCTAAAATTTGAGCCCCTAAAAGCACTGTAGCAACTAATAAATAAGCAAGTCGTTTCATGAATGATTTCTCCTCTAAAATTGGTTGTTTTAAATTTCGACAATTTTTATAGATTTTTGTCTATAGGCTTTTAAATGTTTTCGTTGTCGTTGATACCAATCTTTTGTTGTTTGATTTCTTTGAATAATTAGTACAAACTCTTCATTTTTTTGGTCTAAGCCAATATCAGAAATTTCGTTATAGAACTGTACTTCTTTACCTTTCGAACGTTGAATGGACTGCATAATTTCTTCCGGTAATTCTGTTTCAGAGATAATCGCTAAACGCTGAAAATTCGATTGTAACATATCATAAGTAATCTGTTTAGGACTATCATAGTCATCATATTTTAGATATAAATCATCAGCACTCCAGCCATAAGTAAAACTATATTGGATTCTTTTATTGAAGATAGCCCATACGAATGAAAAAGCGATCCCTAAAATTAATCCGATAACAACAGAAATGGACGCTGGTAGGATTAAGTTTTGAACAGATAAACCATTATCCTGATTAATTGAAGGTGATGGTGTAAAAGCTACTGGATCCGTAATGTAAAAGTTTTTTCGCTGAGCAAACATACGTGGGAAGTTTAACCCACCTGTCCAATTATAAGCTGATTCAATATAACCTAATTGTTCTGCACCTGGGGTCATTCCAATCTTAAAGTTCACTAAGTCATCTGTATCTTCCCCGATATTTTCTGCAAATGTTCCCTCTTCGGCATCAACATCTAATTGAATACGGAAATCATTAAACCCTTCTTGAACATTCACCATCCGCATACTGCCGTTGTCTGGATCAATCTCTAATGTCATATAGGCATTCCCAGTATCTGGATGTATTTTAATGTTTTCATGCTGCGTAGGATCGATTCCTAAAAAGTCTTCGATAGGGTTCGATGAATCTTCAAAGTAATTATTGAGTGGCTCACTTTCAGTAATTTCTGGGTCCGATGAATTTAATGAAAAGAAAGCACGGAAAGTGTCCCAATTATGAATTTCATCAATGACCGTTTGAGGTAAATGGGGTTCTAGTTGAAAGTTTTCATTATCAGAATCTGCATAGATATCAACCATCCCTACTTTATGGTACTCTCTATCTTCAGCACTCGTATCTTGTTCCGCTAATTCATCTTGTCTGTTTACAAATACAGCTAAAGCAAGAGACAGTATTGTCGTTATTATCGTTATAATTAGAATGGTCCATTTATAATCTTTAATTAGTTGCCAGATATCTTTAATAAAAGAACGTAAACTCATTGGTTATCTCCTTCTCTTCTCATCAATTCAATTCATAATGTGTTATTTTTTGTTCTAAAAATGCTTGATATAATTCTGCTGACTCTTTGTTTGTTAACTTTTGCTTTTTCAAGCGCTCTAAACGAACTGGCGGAGCTACCTTGTCATAAGTTATGTTACTCAAGATAGATTTCACCCAACTATCAGGCTTCGTTATTGTTAAAAATTCGATTAAATTTAATTGTAGATCCACATCTTTTGTAATAGTATCTGACAATAAAGTTTTAGTCCCTGAAGCTTGAGATTCTACCGCAACTGTTGGAAAACCTTCATATTTGGAAGGTAAAACAAAAAGATCCATAATCTGTAGAAGCTGTGGAATATCGTTTCGTCGACCTAAGAATTTAATGTACGGATCTAATTCTCTGTCTTTGGCTATTTTCTTTATTTTATCAAAATCGTCCCCATCGCCAATAAATAACCAAACAAAGGCTAGTGAAGTTTCACTTAATTTTTCAATCACATCTAACATAAATATATGGTTCTTTACAGCATTAAATCGTCCGATATGACCGATCACATACTTATCTTTTATTTCGGAACCTAGTAAAGATTCTTTAGAAACAGAGTACTTCTGAATAAAATTTTCAGCATTAATACTATTAGGAATATGCACAATTTCTTTATTTCTAAGTGACTTTTCTCCAAATAAATATCTCGAGGCTTCTCTGCCACAAGATATTTTTTCATCTGCTACAAAATTGTTAATCCCTCGTACCAGTTTATTTTCTAAAGTATTCATTTCCTCAGGCAAACCTGTAGTATGTGCGTGTATGCCAAATCTTTTAAATTTATGCTTCTTAGCAATTAAATAAAAAGGAAGAGCTCTATATCCTCTAATATGGCAATGGATAAATGTATCAGTCGGAAGATTTTTCATAATACTATTCACTTCTTCATAATACGTCTTGAAACCAGCAACTTTTGGATTAGAAATCCGATACACTCTTCCACCTGTATTTTCGATCGCAGTTAAAAAATGTTGAGGGACTTCATCAAATGTCATCACATCAAAGATTGTTGTACTATCTTTGAAATAATATGCTTTGTTTAAAATGAAAGAGGAAATACCTCCACCAAAACCACTCATTATATGTAAGACTCTCATGTAATTATTTCCTCCATTCAAAAAAGATCCATTCTTTTATGATTAATAGTTATTTTAACAGATTTTTATAAATATCAACATAGTGTTTTGATAGAATGTCCCAGTTAAATTTTTTATATTTTTCAAGAGCTCTTTTTGAGATGTTTTCATAATCATTCAATATTAATTCAATTTTCTGGGCGATATCCTGAGGATTATCAGCTTCCACCGCATACCCTACTTCGCCATCAGGAAATTGATTATCAAACCCTTGGCCTTTTGAATAGATGACAGGTAATCCTTGACTCATTGCTTCAGGATAAACAAGGCCGAATGTTTCCTGGAAAGAGGGCATGATAAAGATATCATTCTCTCTATATATTTGGATTAATTCTTCTCGATCCGTTTGAGAGACCATGTTAACAGTCAATTCAGTCTCACTTTGCACACTTTTAGCATAGTCTTCGTCTTCAACACCACCAACCACCGTTAATTGAGAATTTTTATTGTTCTCTTCGTCATAAATTTTTATTCCTGCGATACTTCCAAGAATATTTTTTCGTTTGTAAATCTTACCCACTTGAATAAAACTAAGTTCTTGTTTAGGCTTTAAGGTCTTAACAGGACCTTCATTTTCAAACCAAAAGTCGTCAATACCGTTTGGTAAAATAATCGACTTATTCATGATTTCATTTTTTAATGCTTCAGATGGAATATATTGATTCAATAATTGCTCACGATTAAGTGCAGATAAAAAGATCACTTTACTTGCTTCTTGTAAAATTTCTCGTCCTTTTTTCCGCAAATTTATCCGTATTTTAAAGAAACTTTCAATATCTGTAAAACCTCGTACAGTAACCACGTAAGGAATGCCATATTCTTTATATAATCTCAATGCATTATTTCCATCTGTAAACAAAGTGTGCGCATGTACTACGTCGAAGTCATTTACTTCTAACGTTTCAAGTAACTTTTTATAAATTTTATTTTGTTTATACGTAAAGAAATATTTATCTCTATTATTGAAAGTTACCGGAGAATGCACTTCATGTTTTGATTCATATAAAAAATCATCCTGTGTTTCAAATTTAATCGGCATGAACACTGTGTTGTGTAAATCCTCAGATTCAATCTTATCTAAAAGATTTTCATGTAATTTTGATGTTAAATAATTCGAATTAATGTGTAAAACATTCATTTTATAACCACTTCTCCGCATAATATTTTGCAAAGCTTCCAAAGTAAAACATATGTGAATTTGAAAATACCTTACCTATAATTCTTTCATCTGGATTAAATGGAACTTCTAATAGTTCAGGCCATTCTCTTTTCATTATCTCTAAATGAAATGAACGTTCCGTCCGTTCTTTCCGAGAGATCCTTACCCATAACTCAACTAAATATCGACAATTAAAAATATAAATTGGGTCAATAAAGTAATCATAGTTTTTAATATTGTTTGGTAGCCATCTACCTAAACGGTACTCCCAATTATATAAGTCAAACATTGAAACGCCACTTTTTTTAGCATATGGAGCAGCATTTTCCATCCATTCACTCAGATAGTCTTTTATTTCAGAAGAATAGTTATGCGTTTTTGTTAAAAAGTAATTCAATGTCGCACGCGATTCGGGTAGGTCTTTCCCAAATGGGCTTTTTGTTAATGAAATGATATCTCCTTGAGCTGGATAATAAGCAGAAAGATCGGAATTCGCGAATGTATAACCATTATTTAAAATCCGATGATTTTCTAACCCTGTAAGTTCTTGTGTTATGTTTTCATCTAATTCAGAAGGCATTTCTTGAATAGGCAATGTTCGATAATTAAGACCCAGACGCTCCGAAAGACCTTTAGGAATTCTTATATCCCCAGTTTTTTCAGTAAATTCATTATGATAATAAGTATACATTTCTAAATCTTGTGCTTGGTCTTTCATTAAAGCTAAAATTGCTCGACTATCTACACCAGAAGTTATAGGAAGAGCCACTTTTCTAGTATTAAAGTACCCTTTTATAATGTTTTTAGATAATTCAATCGTTTCTTCAACTGCCTCGTCTAAAGAGACCGTATCTACAGGATGTAACGGAAAAAACCTTCTCATTTTTTGATGATTAATATCTAAATAATGATTAGGAATAAGTGTTTTTATCTCCTTAAACATTGTTATATTATAAGGTAAGGGCTGTTGTTGTTCAGCTCCTTTTTTTATATTTATTGCATCTTCAGAATGTTCGTAGTCGTATTTATCTGCTATAAATTTAGCATGGGAAGCAAGCATAACTTCATTTTCTTTAAAGGTGTAGTTAATTGGTATCGATACTGTTGGATCTGTTAAAACATAATTTAGTGACACATCATCACTCGCTAAAATGAGATAACGTCCTGCTAAATATTTTGTCTGCTCCACTAATTCATATATATTCTTACATTCAAAAAGTTTTGCTGTTGTTTCATTTAACGTCTGAGATGGAGCGTGTGCATGGATAAAATCTCCAACTACTACGATAAAAGAATTTTCTTTTATTATGTAACTGATTTGTGAAGTTTTATAATTATGATTAAAATAATAATCATTTAATTGTACATTATGTTTAAATCTGTCATCAATCTGTTTTGAAAATATATACTTATTCTCCAATTTATACTCACCTTTATTTCTCTTTTCAATAGTAATTAAAATATACAATATTTTTCAACACTAAATTGAACAGAGTCTAATTAATTTCCTTTTATAATCTTCTTTTTATTGCATTTCCTACATAAAAGCTAAAGTAATAAAGAGCTTTGTGTAGTGGTAACTTCTCAATGTTTCGATACGTATTCCAAGTTCTTTTTAAAGCACTGAATTTGTCACTCGATAATGAACCCTCTCGTGCACGGTATTGGTTTAATACTTCATCCACTAAATAAGCATAATCGTGTTTTTTTAGAATCTTTAACCACGTCGCTGTATCTTGTCCTTTACGAACTAAAGGCATACGAAAATCGCCAATGATTTGGCGATCAATGACAACAGTACTACAAGCAATTGCTGTATTTTTTAAAAGTCCTGAGTAATCTAATTTTTCTGGAAAGTCAGGTGCTCCAATAACTTCCCCGTCTTCTTCCGTAATTCGTTCATATTTTGTATACGTAAATGCTTTATTATTTTCTTTCATAAATTTTAGCTGTTTTTCTAGTTTTTCTGGATACCACATATCGTCGCTGTCTATAAATGCTATATAACGACCTTGTGCATTTTCTAAGCCTGTATTTCGGGCAACAGCAGCGCCAGAATTTTCAGCGAGTTTAATATATTTAACACGCGAATCATTTTCAGCATATTTTTTGATGAGTACAGCACTATTATCCGTGCTACAATCATCAATAAGTAAATACTCGAAATTTGTATAGGTCTGCTCTAAGACAGATTCCATCGTCTCGCTTAAAAATGCTTCTGCATTATAGACAGGCGTGATGACGGATACTTCTGGTTTGCTCATTGTAAGGCCCCTTTTTTATTCATAAATATTTACCCCTTTAAAGATCTTCTCTGATGACATCTCTTCTTCTAATCCTTGTGAAGAGACTTTATCAAATAGTATTTTGACTGTTTGGAATAAAATTTGTATATCCATAATCAATGAATAGTTTTTGATATATAATAAATCGAATTTTAATTTACTGTTAAAGTCCGTTGAATATTTCCCATAAACCTGCGCATACCCCGTAATTCCTGCTCGAACAGTATGTCTTAAGTAGTAGTAAGGGTTTTGTTCTTTAAATTGTTCAACAAAATATGGACGTTCTGGTCTAGGACCGACGAGTGACATATCTCCTTTTAACACGTTAAATAATTGGGGAAGTTCATCGATACGTAAACTTCTTAAATATTTTCCAACAGTTGTCACGCGTGGATCTTCTGCTTGAGCCAATACCGGTCCTGATATTTCTTCAGCATCAATTCGCATAGAACGAAACTTATAAATCTCAAACTCTTTTTGCCCTTTAGTAATACGAATTTGTTTATATAAAGCAGGCCCCTTTGAAGTCAATTTAATCAAGAGTGCCGCTATCAACATAATTGGTGAAGTTATAATAATCAGAAACAGCGAAATAAAGATGTCCACCATTCGCTTAATCGTGTCATCTTCAGGTGATATTTCAAATTTTGATATCGCAATCAAACTCTCATCATCTATATTCATTATTCGATTATTAATACGAATAAGATTTCCAAAGTCTGTTCCTAAGAAAATGCGCTTATTATGCAACGTTAAATAGGATAAAACCTTTCGTTCTTCTTCAATCGAATTGAAGTCTAATAAATAAAATACATCAATTTCATCTATATGTTTTTTAATATTCTCAAAGTAATTATCAAATGTAGCAGATGTTACTTTGTATTGTCGTGTTTTTGACGTTTTAAAATTATGTACAGCTTCTCTACATAAATCTTTTGGTCCAACGATCATTACATGACTAGTCCCCGATTCTCTCATGTAGAAATCTAATATAATCACTCGCCAAACCACTAAAAGAATCGTACTTATGATGAAATTTATAAATATGATTGTTCTCGGGAAAGCAAACCAACGACCGAAAAAGGTCATCGCCATAATGATGACAGACATCATCACTTGAGAAATTAAGGTTGTCGAAAACATATCAATAAATCGTTTATTATAAAGTACGTATATTCCTGAAAAAATATTAATTAAAACAAACGCAATGATAATGTAAGGTAATGCGCTCTGATAAGCTGAATAGTTAAAAACTGGACGTGTTCCTTGGTATCTTAAGTAAAAAGTTAATACAAAAGATAGATGATATAAAAGAATATCAGCAACTCCAATAGCTATTTTTAACGTCCGATTAAAGCCTCCTGTTTTAGGCATTTCTATATCCTCCTAAGAATTTGAACATATTGTTAATTAATTTATCCTCTGAGTAGTATAGCATAATATCATTAAAATTCCATTTCAATATAAAAAAATCGCAGTTAAAATGTAATTTAAATATTATCATGTTATTTTAAAATCATAAAAGACAGATAGATTGTTTGTGAAAAAACCTATCTGTCTTTTATGATTTTTTTCTAACTTGAATCCTATTTTAATTCATATAATATCATTGAGGAATTTTCTGAAATTTTATCTATCGTTTCAAAATTGTATTCTGATAAAAGCAAACTTCCAATCTCTTTAGTAGTGTCTATATTATCATTTTTGCTATACAAAACATATAAATCTTCTAAGTTATTGAACGAATTATCAGTTGGTAAATTTTCCACAGGGTTGTTCCCAATTTCTACGGGGTAAATTTGTTTAAAATAACTTAAGTCTATAACATAGTTCGATACCTTCCAATACTCATCCATTAATACTAATATTTCTTGTTCTTCTATATCCTCAATATATTCATTCATGTATTCAATATAATTAAACTTGTAATCAGAGTTTTGATTTTTTATTCCAATAAACACGAAGATAAGCGTAAATAGACCAATTATAATATTGACATATTCTTTTTTATTCACAAGTAATCGCAACAGAAAATAAAGTGTTATAAACAATCCTAGTACAATTATAGGGTATATCGAAAAAATATATCTCGAAGTCTTGTAATAAGATACTTGTTGCACAGTGAAAATATACAGTAAAACAGGTAAAATAATAATTATTATTTTTTTAATATTTTTGTTAAGTAAAATCTTATTATGTTTAAATGATGATTTATTACGCATTAATTTATATAAAACTGTAGCAAACAAAACTACGCCTAGAATAATTACCATATATGATGGTATATCTCGTAGAACATCAACTCGGACAAATTCAAAAAAAGTATTTTCTCCAGCAGTTATGTTATTTTCAAAACCATCCAAGACTTCTTGTCCTCGATTGCTTTCTAGTACATGAGTGATAACTGAAGGAAATATTATTATTGCGCTAACTACACCAGCCAATGCAGTGGATCCAAACATAAACATTTGCTTCATATTTCTTTCGAACAATAAAATTATACAAACTATTAAAGTTAATAAAAAAGCATAAATATAGAAGTAATAATGGGTTAATGCTCCTAAAATAATAATGAAGAACAAATAGAATAAATCTCTTTTATTTTTTTTCTTATAAAAACGCAAAGATATATATATTAGGAATACTTGTATTAAAGTCAATAACGGATACATTCTAATAAATAGTAAAGAATCAATTGCTCCTTTACTTAGTATCCAAAAAACTGAACCAAATAAAGAAATCCATTTATTTTCAATAATGTTATCCAATAGTTTATACAAGACATAAAACACAGATATATGAATCACTAAATTTATAGACAGACCTATCCACTTTGAAAACATCCCCGGAAAAAGAGATGATATAGTATGTAAAATAAAATAATACAATGGTGGGTGCACATCTTGTGTTTGGTTATAATAAACTGAACCATAATTAAAAGCTTCATTTTCAGCTACCGTTAAATAATTTTGATAATAGTCACCTGACAACCAAGTATCGAACTCCCAAGGAAACGGGTGATAATTACTATTAGCTAATCCATAACTGTAAATTTCATCTATATGAAAACCATTTTTGCCAATCATTTGTGTTAATAAAAATAACACTACTAAAAATAATGTTATGCCAAAAATCAATGAAAATTTTGTTATGTTTCTTTTTTTCATATTGTGATATCTTCTATTTTTAATCATATTCATTTTTACCCTCTTCTAAATTTTTTTCAGTTTCTTTTATAAAGTACAAAGGTCTTCTTTTAGTTTCCATAAATGTTCTCCCTAGGTACTCACCAAGTACCCCAATTGAAAATAATTGTAATCCTCCTAATCCTAAAATCACAACTATTAACGAAGTCCAACCTGATGTAGGATTATCGAAAACCAAAGTTCTTATCATAAAAAACAAGGCCATAAAAATAGCGATCAAGAATGTGAAAATTCCGAGTATTGAAGAAATTCGTAAAGGTGTAACAGAAAAAGAAACGATCCCTTCGATTGAATATCTAAATAACCCCCAAAATGACCACTTCGTTTCCCCTGCAACTCTTTCAATATTTTCATATTCTAGGTATTTTGTTTTAAAGCCTACCCATCTGAATATTCCTTTAGAAAATCTATTGTACTCTTGCATATCAATAATCGCATTTACCATTTTCCTCGTCATCATTTGATAATCACGAGCACCATCTACAATTTCAACATCACTTATTTTATTGATTATTTTATAAAACATTCTAGCAAAAAATGAGCGAATGACGGGCTCTCCTTCGCGAGAGACCCTTCTGGTTCCTATCGAATCATAGTCAGTCGTTTTTAGTAAATCGTACATTTCAGGGAGAAGTTGAGGAGGATCTTGTAAGTCTACATCCATTAAAACAATATAATCACCCGTTGATTCTACTAAACCTGCATAAATACCTGCTTCTTTACCAAAATTACGTGAAAAGGATAGATACCGAACTTTTTCCGGAGCTCTAACATATAATTTTTTTAATTCTTCCAGCGTATTGTCATCTGAACCGTCATTTATAAAAATATATTCCAATTTTAAAGGTAATTTTAATTTTTCAACTTCATCAAAGAATATCGGTATCATTTCTTGTTCATTATAGCATGGTACAATGATCGATAATTTTTCCATATTTATTCAACTCCATTAATAATCCGTTTTTATATAACCCATTATCAATTAATTATAATAATGAGTAAGGCAATGATTGCAATAAAATATCTGTCTTTATATTTTCTTACTCATATTATTTTATCATATAAAAAAGAATTATAAACTTTATAATTATCTTATTTATAAAGTGTTCGTCGGTGGATCTTGCTCAAAAAAGGAACTCTATATCTATCTTTTGTAATTCTCTCTAATTAGTAGTATCCTATTAATATTGACATTTATTGAGGTGATTTTATTGAGCCAAAACTTTGAAATTGAATTTAAAAATATATTAAGTGCGACAAAGTATCACGAAATTTATAAAAAAGAATTCCAAAAATTTCCCCAAACGAAACATATGACTACACAAACCAACCATTATTTTGATACAATAAATTCTGCTCTAAGGAACCAAGACTCGGCTCTGCGAGTTCGAGTAACGGATTCTTATAACGAGTTGACGTTTAAAGTTCCACACAATAATTTTCTAATGGAAACAAATATCCCACTAACAGATGAACAAGTGGCTGAAATTAAGCAGGCAAAAAAAATCGTCCTCTCTTCTTACCTGACAACTGAGGACCAGCTGCCCGATTTAGAAGGGATCGATCAAGAGACTATTTTTTACTTGTTTAATTCTTTTGAAACTAAGCGTTTTGAAAAACAAGTCGGAGAACATTTAATTGTGCTCGATCAGACAACTTTTCAAAATGGAACGGTTGATTATGAATTAGAAGTTGAAAGTACAGATGCTACTTTAGGAAAAGAATTTTTTGATCATTATTTAGAAAAGCATGGGATCCCCGTCCATTCAGCATCACCAAAGATTGCGCGTGCTGTAGAAAATCAACGTTAGTGACCTCATTTAAGAGTAGTTTCTATAAAAAGCATTATTGTTTAAATTATCTCGAATTTATGATAAGGTAAACGAAGTGAAAGAAATAAGTAAGTAATTATAAGTAATTAAATGAACACAATTAAATAAAAATAATTAAACGAACATCACGAATCATATAAAATTCTGTAAAGAAAATCATAATAATATAGGTGTGTTAGATATGACAAGTCAGTTTATTGAGATTTTTCTTTTTCTCGATCCACTCGGTCGACGTTGTAGTGACGCAAGAGAAACAATCAAACAATTTCGTTCAGAACGACCAGAAAAAATAAAACTTCGTATTATCCCCATTGTAAACTTTAAACGTGTCTATGGACACGCGCGTAAAAGATTCGGCGAAAATCGTACTTCTATTGTCGAAAGAAATAACCAATTTTCAGCAAACACTTATCAAGCTTGCTTAGCTTTCCATGCGAGTGCTATGCAGGGAAAAAACAAAGCACATCAATTTCTAGATGTACTCCAAGAATACGTTGTGGATGAACGACGTGATTTTACAGAAGAGTTAGCTTTTGAAGTAGCGAAAGAAATTGGTTTAGACATCGAAATGTTTGCCGAAGATTTCGCCTCTGAATTAACGAAGAAAGTTTATCGAAAAAACTTAAAAATAGCTTCTGATATGAAAATTACAGGAACGCCTTCAGCCGTTATTTATAAAGATGGCGTTCATGAAGAAGCCATTCGCTTAGGCGAAGAAATGGAACGAGAAATTTTGCATTCCATTTGTGGACTCGAGGAAATCAAAGAAGTAAAAGATGGCGAAGAAATACAAGAAGAAGTCGAAGAAGAATTACACAATGTCTTTAATCTAAATTAATAACCCAAACGAATAGACACGTTTTGTTTCTGAAACCAGAAGCGAAACGTGTTTTTATTTTGCCAAAACCTGTTATAATTTAAAGAAAAGGGTTTCATTAAATTATCGAGAGAGGTTTTCCCATGACAAAAAATCGTTTGTTATTGATGTATAGTCTATTCAGCCTTTCACTGACCAGCTGCCATTTGTTTTCTCCTTCAGAGACAGAAAATACTGAAACACCTGATAAGAGTACTGAAGATGTTGAAGAAATAGCGTCACTTGAAAAAGAACCAGATCCTACTACAGAAAAAGATGCCAAAAACACGGTCTCTTTTTATGCCTTAGGAGATAATTTAATTCATCAGCAAATCTTTGAATATGCCCGAAACGATGACCAAACTTATGACTTTAAACCTATTTACCATCTTCTGTCGGAACAAATTGCGAATGCGGATCTCGCGTTTATTAATCAAGAATCAATTATCGGAGGCGATACCTTAGGTTTTTCCGGTTACCCGGCTTTCAATACGCCTAGTGATATGGCTGAAAATTTAGTGGATTTAGGCTTTGATATTGTCAACGGTAGCAATAACCATACGCTGGATAAAGGAACAGCCGGTGTGCAAAACACTTTAGATTATTGGGAACCCTATAGTGAGGATGTTTTATTTGCAGGCGTTTTTGCGAGTCAAGAAGATCGAGATACGATTCAAATAGTTGAAAAGAACGGCTTAAAGTTTGCGGTCTTAGCTTATACCTATGGCACTAATGGTTTAGTCCCTGATGAAGCTTACCAACTCAATTATTTTGATCCTGACTTAATTATCCAAGACGTCAAACAAGCGCAAGAATTAAGTGATTTTGTCATTGTTTCTGCTCATTGGGGCGATGAACATGCTTTCGAGCCGAATAAAATGCAGCATGATTATGCACAGTTGTTTGCGGACTTGGATGTTGATGTAGTCGTTGGAAACCATTCGCATACCATTCAACCCATTGAATGGGTCATTGGCGCAGATGGCAATGAAACGCTCATTATATATTCCTTAGGCAATGCCCTCGCGAGTACTATTTCTGATCGTAATTTACTAGGTGGGAGTATTCAATTCGATTTCGTTGCTAAAGATGAGGAACTTTCGATTGAAAATGTCTCTTTTAACCCGCATGTGATTCATTATGAAGAAGCGATTCCCGGTGATATTTTATCGCGGACCAATTTTGAAATTTATCCCTTAGCTGATTATCCAGAAGAAAAAGCTGCTCAGCATGCGCTAGTGGGCTTTGAAGACAATGTGATCAATGTGGAGAAGTACCAACAGAAAGTAAACGAAGTCATTTCCGCTGAATTTTTAGAATAAATTTTGATAATGATGTATAAATTAAAAACACGTTCCCCTCTATTTAAAGAGTCAAGGAACGTGTTTTGTTCTTTTATTCTATCCTTTCAAAAAAGCCAAGATCCTGTGCATATTGGCTTCCAGTTGTAACATCATACATTAGGAAAGAATAATCTTCTAAGATTTCCAAAGTTTCTGGGTCTAATTCATCACGTGAATTTACAATATTCTCGCTTTGATTGTCATGATACAGTCCTTCAGCAAACACTGGTAATTGTTCTTCAAGCTTTAAGAGTAATGCTTCATAAGGATTGACTTTGGTATCAAGTATTTCTGAAACATAATTTTCTAAATAGATTGGACTGATAAGACCAACCTCTTCTTCTAGTTCAACCTCATTGCTATAAATTAAAAAAGGTGCTTCACGCATTGTTTGATTATCATTTTTTTCTAAAACATCCCCTTGATAAAACCCTGGCAAATGATCCCCCCAGAAAACCATCAGTACTGGTTCAGGATAGTCATCAATTTTATTAATTAATAACTGTAAAGAAATATCACTGTTTTCTAAATCTTTAAAATAAGCACTGGCTTCTGCATCATCACCAGAACCTGTCACTTCAAAATCTACATGATCATATTTATTAGCATAAGGCATATGATTTTGAATCGTAACTAAATGAACAAAATCCGGTTCTTCAGATGCTTCAAGTACATGAAACACTTCTTGATAAGCTGCAAAATCAGAGATATATCGATGTTTTTCAGATATTTGTTCTCGATATTCTACATTCTCTTGATGACGGAATTCATCAAAATTTAAATTTTCATAGACATCGTTTCTTTTATAAAAGGTTGGTGTATAAGGATGAATCGCTGTTGTTTTATAATCAAATTGTTTCAGTTTGTTTGTGACCGCCGGAAAATCTGTCATTAAATTGGTCAATTGAATAAAAGGCGAGGTCATCTGTGGTGCAAATGGTTCCATCGAAAGACCTGTAAGCACTTGGAATTCATTTGTAGCTGTCCCTCCACCAATACTCGGTGCTAAAACATTTCCACTTAAAGATTTCTTTTTTATCTCTCTATAATGAGGTATAGGATCCTTCTCGCTTTCCACCCCATCTAAGTTGAAAGGATCAGAAAAACTTTCATTCATAACAAAGATAATATTTGTATCTGACCTCTCATTTGTTCGTTCGGTGTTTATATCTTGTGCTAACGTTTTATACTTTTCATAAAGAGTAGCTACGGAGCTTTCCGAATAATTCTCTGGTGTTTCCATCGGCGGTGCTTTTAAATTTGATAAAAACCCAGCTACAAAACCATTATCTGAGTAATTCTTGCTTTGGTTATAAGTAACCCAAGAGGCATAATCATTATAAACAGCTTTGACTTTATTATCTGGATAATTAAATCTACCTATGTATATAAGTAACGCTAACGATACAATGAAACCGACTCCCCTCAATATATATTGTCGTTTAGTCGATCGATTGTTTCTTCTTGGCTTCAGTATATATTTATAAAATAAAACTAACAGAATAATTGTTGCTACAACGACAAATACAATCATAATAGTTCTTTTTGTACCAATCATATTCAATAAAAAGGGTAGTTCTTTTGCCATATATAACTCATTAGGATATAGAGGTTCTGCTCTAAAAACACTCTTATATTTCGTCGCAATCCCTAATCCCCACGACATTAAAAGGACTAATATACTTCCCATAACTGTACTTCCAAAGATCGAAGTAAACAAACTATAAAAAAGGAATAAAATTGCTGAGCCCAATAAAAATAGTTCTGTTCGTACATTAAATATTAAATCTACCACATGTTCGAAATTGTAATTATAATATAATAATTCAATAATGAAATGCGATAATAAAGATACAATTAACCCGATAAAAACATACAATAAGAAACGTTTAATAATTTTTTTGTTTTCCATATATCTCTTCCTATTCAATCAATTCTTACATAATTGTACCATTATTACATTAAATATATATATCTATTCTAAATTTTCTTAAATATAAGTTATATTACTCCATTAAATTCCATAAAAAAACATCCACAAGTTTTTCTAAATTAAGTGGATGCTTTCTTATTTTAGTATTTAACTTACAGCTCTTCGGCAATTTCTTCGAGTTGGTTTAAACGGTCTTCAAAGACTTTCATTGCCCGTTCGATATACTCTTTATTCGTCATATCGACGCCGGCTTTTTTCATGATTTCGATTGGGAAGTCACTACTTCCAGCTTTTAAGTAAGCCAAGTATTCTTCCAGCGCATTTTCTTCTTCATTAACAATTCGGTCCGCTAAGGCCGTCGCGGCACAGAAGCCGGTCGCATATTGGTACACATAATAATTCATGTAAAAATGCGGGATACGTGACCATTCATATTCGATCCCGTCTGTATTTTCAACAGCTGGTCCGTAATATTTATCGTTAATTTCACCATATTTTTCACTTAAAAAGTCGGCAGTTAACGGTGTTCCTTCCGCTGCGGTTTCATGCGCCCAGTGCTCAAATTCCGCAAATTGGGTTTGACGGAACACTGTGCCTTTGAACCCATCTAAATAATGGTTCAGAATTTGGGCTTTTTGTTCATTGGACTCGGCATTTTCAAGTAAATAATCGGTTAGGATATTTTCATTCGTAGTCGACGCAATTTCTGCTAAGAAAATCGAATAATCGCCATAGACATACGGTTGATTATTGCGTGTGAAATAGCTATGCACACTGTGCCCTAACTCATGCACTAACGTATATAAGTGGTTCAATGAGTCATGCCAGTTTAATAAAATATACGGATTCGTGTCATACGTTCCTGACGAATACGCCCCACTTCGTTTGCCTTTGTTTTCTTTCACGTCGATCCAACGATTGCCGAAAGCATTTTCGAGGATTTCGCGGTATTCTTCACCTAAAATATCTAACGCGTTAAAGGTTTCTGCTTGCGCTTCTTCATACGTATATTTCATATCGGCATCCCCGATCATGGAGACGTATAAGTCATACATATTTAACTCGTCCAGTCCGAGTAATTTTTTACGTAATTTCATGTAGCGATGCAGTAAATGTAAATTGTCATTGACGACTTCAATTAACGTGTCATGTACCGCTTCAGGAATATGGTTATTTGACAGTGCACGATGACGCGCTGAGTCGTAATTATGCGTTTTTGCTAAATAGTTATTTTTCTTCACGTTGGTCTGTAGAGTGCTTGCGAACGTGTTTTTCAAACCTTCATACACTTCATATAATTTAGTGAAAGCTTCTTTTCGCACGTCTTGGTCTTTACTCTCAAGTAATTGGCCATATAAACCATGTGAAAGTTGCACTTCTTCCCCATCTTCATCGGTCACCATCGGAAATTCAATGTCGGCATTGTTTAAGACCGAGAACGTTTGCGAGGAAGCGTCTAAAACCTCACCAGCTGCCGCTAATAACCCTTCAATCTCTGCCGAAAGGACGTGTTTGCGGTTCGCGGTGATATTATTAATTTCATGACGATATTGTTCCAGCTCTTTATTTTCTTCGAAATAATTTTCTAACTGTTCTTCGGGTAATTCAAGCAATTCCGGTTCAAACCATGATGAAGCTTCGGTCGCGCTTGTGACTAACGTTAAAGCCCGGTCACTCATCGCTTGGTATGTACTGTTACCTGTGTCTTGATCGTTTTTCAAATGAGCATACGTGTAGACCACACTCACTTCACGAAAGACGGCCAGCATCGTTTCCAGTGCTTCTTGGAAAGCTTGGGCGCCCTGATCTAAAGTTCCTTCATATTTTTTAAAATCGGCAATTTTTTCAGCGGCCGTATTAAAAGCTTTTTCCCATTCGTCATCATTCGCATAGATCGTTGTTAAATCCCAAGTCAGTTCTACCGGGACTTCTTCACGTGTCGGTAATTGTTTACTGTCTGTCATCTAAATTCCTCCAAACATTTTAATACTCTTATCATAGCACACTCATAATCATTTTTAAAAAATCCTGAGCGCGATTACAGAAATTTACACTCTAGCGTCTGAAACCGTTGCGGGTATTGTTGCAAGGCCCATTTGTTCGGGCGAATTTGCTTGAGTATACCGGTTGTGACTAAAACGTCTAAAAATTCAATGAGCGGACGCCATTTTTGTTTTAGCGTCAATTGCGGCATTTCATGGAAAGTGAACGTTTGGAGCCAGGTCTCTAACATCCGCTCCGTCAACACCGTCCGTATAGGATACGTTTCTAATTGCAACAGCAACTGATACTTCCACGCCAGCGGATGCGCTTGCAGCATCCACTCGCTCGGTGTAATGACATATAATTCTTTCGGCATGGAAATGATGGTTTCTTGGTGGTTGTAAAGTAATTGTAAGAAGTCCCGCATTTTCGCAGACGGGTATTGGCACTGCCGGCGGATTTTTTGATGTTCGAGTGTGTAATTCAGCGGTAGCTTCTTTGCTTTTTGCGACGTGAAGCGGAGTGCTAACGGCTCCCCATAGCGGATCGTTCGTTTCCGCTGCGTCATTTTTTGATTTTGCTGCAATTGAAAGCCATAGCGATACGCCAGTCTTTTTTGAGCGACCGAATAGTGAAACAAAACAATTTGCTCGTCAACTTGCGTTAAACAAGCTTTTTGAAAAGCTGTTAATTGACGGCGATATTTAAACTGTTCACCCAGAAGCCAGACGACTTCATAACCTGCTGCTAAATAGCCCATCGTTCGGGCCACCACCTGCTCAATGGCGATCGGACTGCATTGAAACTCCACCGCAATCTGTCGTGTCGGTGTGGTGACAAGGAGATCCGGTCGTTGTTGCAGCGCCGGCAAATAAGCTTCTAGTTCATGTGGAATGTTCAATGCTTCCAACCACGCCGCTAATTGTAACTTTCCTTGCAAATGTTCTGCCGTCTCTCCTTCAGAAAAGACGGCACAGGCTTCCTTTTGATAATGGGCAAAATGAGGCCGCAGCACCGCCCCTCTTTTTAAATGGACCGCTCCTTGACAGGCCGGACAGCGATATTCTTCCGTTCGGCTTAATGTCGTGTCTGCCAGCACCAACTCGTCTGCTTGATTCATTGCGACTAACATATGATCCCTCCAAAAATACTCTCTACTTATACATTTGCATCTTTTTCGATATTTCACGAAAAAAGATGCAAATTTTTAGAAAGATTGTGAAAAGAATAATAAAACACCGCAAAAAGCAAAGCATCGCCCAACAACCTACTCATTTGCTGTTGTTTGATGCCTTCCACTTTTTGCGGTGTTTTGTTTTTATTTGATTTTATTTAAAATAGTGACGAACGGTCTCGAGTGCGACGTCTTCCACGATCAGTTTTCCGTGTTCGAGTAAAACATCGGAAGAAATTTTGCTTTTCTCGCCGTATTCCAGCACGAGCGCCGTTTCTTCTTCGGGTGTACGTAACGAATATTCATCGTCCATAAAAGATAATTCTAGATAGTACATCCCATTAAATTGGTATAAGCTAGAGAATCCACTTTCTATTTGAAAAAATTGTGCTAATTGAACGAGTTGTTCGAAAATTCTAAACTCAATCACAATTCGATGATCATCTGGTTCATCTTCATTTTGAACAAAGTCCGTTTGCTCTCCAGCATTTTCTTGCGCGTCGGGCTGTTTTTCAAAGCGACTGTAATCGTAATTTGACTTTGAATTCGATTCATCATATTCATTGAAATCGACATTCGATAAGAAGTTTTCGTGCATATCTGCATTTTTACTAATAAATAATTCTAAACCGTTGCGGTTAGGCATAACTTGAAAAGTGACTGCATCAGATTCTTGGAATTCTTCATCAATATCGACCTCTTCTAAAATATTATAGAAGAATGTCTCAATTTGTTTTTGGTTCCCCAATAAATCTAAAAAGGTATACCCACGTGCTTCTAAATCATCATTTTCGATTCGAACGCGTATCGTATCATCATTGATATGTTCTATTTCCATTGCTTACACCTCATTCCTTCATCTGATGAAATTCCTATCTTATTTCTTTACTAATTGTAGCCTATTTATAGAAAATGTAAAGCATTAGACGCCATTTCATCGAATAACTGTTCTTGTACCTAGTATAACTTTAATTTTATCGTTTGACTAGTTTTTGCCTTATTCTTTCGAAAAATAAAAGCCACTAAATGTTTGCGCATTTAATGGACAGTTATTAGCTACTCCATACTCCCCTCAAAGGAGGCAATCATTTCTTTTGCTTTATGGAGTTGTTTTTGTCGCACCTTTCGTGGGACAAATTGACGGATTTCGCTTTCATTAAAACCGACTTGAATCCGACGTTGGTCGATAATAATCGGCTTTCTTAAAATTTCAGGATGTTCCTGAATGAGTTCGTAAAGCTCGTTCAGCGAATAGTCGTCAATATCGATATTCAGTTTTTTGAACGCTTTGGATCTTGTTGAAATAATCTCCTCTGTGCCTTCTGAAGTCAAGCTCATAATTTTTTCGAGCTCGGACTGAGACGGGGGATCTTTTATAATATTTCTTTCGATATAAGGAATATTATATTCTTCTAGCCATGCATGAGCTTTTCGGCAAGACGTACAGCTAGGAGACAAATAGATGATTACCATTGTTTTATCTCCTTCCAAATTTAATAAAACGTTGATAAGCGTTCCTCCAGTTTAAAGAATGGTCTTAATATATCGCAAAAAAGCTTAAAAATCAATCGCATTTCCGTACTTTTAAGATTTTTATGAGAAAAGCATTAAAGAAACAAAAGAAACACCGCATCCTTCTCCCTTTCTGAACGATGTGATGTCTCCTTTGCGTAAACTATTTATTATTTTAAGGTGTATGGTTTAGTAAATCAGTTCGGTGAGTTTCTCGGCTGAAATATCCCCGATATATTTATTTAAGTCAACCTCTTCTAAGGCTGATTTAATGGCATCGACTTCGTATTTTTCGCCTCGGAGTTGATCTTCCACATCGGAAATCTCGCCGAGACCAAAGAAGTCCCCATAGATTTTAATATCTGAGATGATCCCTTTTTCGACGTTTAATTTCACTTCCACGGTTCCGACGCCTTCGACACGTTCACTGCGTTCTAAGTCGAAATCTGGTGATTCGCCATAGTTCCATTCCCAGTTGGCCGTGTATTGTTCAGCGAATTTCTCGATGTTTTCCCAGTCTTCATCCATTAACACATATTCTTTCACATCATCGACATCATCCACATCGAAAATGTTTAAAAGTAAACGTTCGCGGAAATCTTTTGTGCTCATGTCTTGGTACTCATCATCCATATAAGGGGTGATGTTTGTGACGCGGCTACGAATCGATTTGATGCCTTTGGATTCGAGCTTATGTTTTTTCGGTTTTAACGCACCGACTACCGCATCAATTTGCGAGTCAAACATTAACGTGCCGTGTGACGTCATGCGGCCATTCTTCGAATACATAGCATTCCCGGAGAATTTTTTATCTCCAATCACTAAGTCATTACGGCCACGTAATTCCGCATCTTCCACACCCATTTTGTGTAACGCATCGATCACAGGTTGTGTGAATTTTTCGAAGTTACGGAAGGAATCGCCATCATCTTTGGTGATAAAGCAGAAGTTCAGCACGCCTAAGTCATGGTAAACCGCGCCTCCTCCACTAAAACGACGGACCACATTCACGCCATGTTCTTCCACATAGTCTGTGTTCACTTCTTCGTAAGTGTTTTGGTTTTTTCCGATAATAATGGAGTTATCGTTAATGTAGAAAAGTAACATCGGCTCGTCTAATTCGACTTCGTTCAGCAAGTAGTATTCGATCGCTAAGTTGATGCTGGCATCATTGATTTCTTCGTCGTTACGCTGGTTTCTTACGTAATACATTCTGATTTGAATCTCCTTTTCTGTTTTATACTCTCTATCCATTTTACAAGACATTCCTTAAAAAAACAGCTAATCAAGCAAATTGGGCTTAATTAACTGTTTTTATTTAGTCAAAATGAGGTTTGTGCGGGTTTATAAAAACAATCTTGTTTTTATCCGCCGTAAGTAATCTTTTCAACCGTTTCTTTATCTAAACGACGCACCACTTCTTCGACTAATTTCACCGTGTTGTGATAATCATCTTCGTGAATAATCGACGAATGCGAGTGGAGATAGCGTGTCGGTACCGTGATCGCCAGCGATGGCACTCCATGACCTGAAACATGTTGGCTGCCAGCATCCGTGCCACCGCCTGGAATTACCGTGTATTGGAACGGAATGTCTAGCTCTTCCGCCACATCAATCACAAAATCGCGTAACCCTTTATGGGCAATCATACTTGCATCGTAAATAATTACTTGTGGCCCTTCACCCAATTTAGAATCGGCTTCTTCCGGCGTCATTCCTGGCGTATCGCCTGCTGTCCCTGTATCAAGCGCAAAGGAAATATCCGGTTGTACCACATTGGTCGCCGTTTTCGCGCCACGTAGTCCGACCTCTTCTTGCACATTGCCCACCGCATAGAGCGAATTGTCTAAGTCTTCTGCACTTAATTTTTCAAAGACTTCTAACGCTACCGCGATACCAATACGGTTATCCCATGCTTTAGCCAGCAAGAATTTCGAATCATTGAGACGACGGTACGGTGAGTAAGGGACAATCATATCCCCTGGACGTACGCCCCAGTCTTTCACTTCATCCGCGCTCGTCGCCCCAATATCGATAAACATATCTTCGATTTTATAAGGCTTTTTCCGGGCAGCAGCCGTCAATACATGCGGTGGTTTGGAACCGATAACCCCATGCAGCAACTCGCCGGCATCCGTTTTAACTTCCACTTGTTGCCCCAGCAACACTTGATTCCACCAGCCACCGAGCGTTTGGAATTTAATAAAGCCTTCATCGGTGATGCGCGTCACCATGAAACCTACTTCATCCAAGTGCCCCGCAAACATAATACGCGGTGCTCCTTCCGGCCCTTTTTTCTCTGCAATAATACTGCCTAAACCATCTTGCAGCATTGCATCCGCATAAGGCTCCGCAAACGCTGTAAACACATCGCGCACCTCTTGTTCGTTTCCAGGCACCCCACGCGCCGTCACCAAATCAATTAACAACTGATCCTCTTCTTTTGTCATACAACATCCTACTTTCTAATAATTCCTTAATCTTATTCTAGCATATTCAGACAAGAATGCATTGATTTTTATTGTGCGGTCGCTTTGAAGGGGGTCGGCGAAACGTTTTGGACTTTCATTTCGTAAAAATAGTTGGTTGACGAAACGTTTTTACTTTTCGTTTCAATGAACGCTCATTTTGTCGAAACGTTTCTTATTTTCGTTACTTTGACGATATATTTTACCGAAACGTTTTATAGTTTCATTTCGATGAGCCAGTTCATATTCACTTTCTTTTAAAAACTTTCGTGAAATTTCAATTTAAATGCAAATATATATAGTAGAGGGTTAAATATTTAGAGGAAGTAGGGATTTTTTGATTATACACCAGACAAAGTTGATGAAAGAATTAGCTCAATTTCCCACGTTGTTGGATTTTAAAGACAATGCAAATAGTCGAGGGCTTATTCAGACAAAGAATGAGAGGCAAGATTATAAAAGCTTGAAGTTAGGTTCTGTAGGAGAAGCGAAATTTTTGAGCTTTTTACAAACAGAAGGTGCAGAACATTGGATAGGGTTAACGAATTTATGGCTGCATGATGGTCGTTCCTTTGAATGTGATTTTGTATTAATTACGAGTCATTGTGTGTATGTCTTTGAAATTAAAAATTATACCGGACATTTCATTTATGAAGACGCACGCTGCATGATCGGCCAGCTGAAAATGGATTATGATGTCATTCAACAAGCGCGGAAATCTTATTTGAAGTTGCAGAAAATTTGTCAAGAATTTATGCCGGCTCTCCCCGTAAAAGGAGCGATTGTCTTTATCGGTGAGAAAAATAAAGTATCGATTAAATCACCTATTTCAGATATCGAAGTCTTAGATTTAACAGATTTATATGAATACATTCAACAAATTAAACAAGAAGAGCGTAGAGGGAATTACTACCCGATCCAGACGGAACAACTGCTCGCTCATCTGGAACAATATGAAATTCGTGACCCTTTCTTACCACAACCTTTTTCTAAGGCAGAATTGGCGACTGCGCGTAAAGGCATTTATTGTTCGCACTGTCAGAATTATGAGCTGCAGATCGAAAAACATTATGTCATCTGTTCCTGCGGCATGCACGAACCACGTGAAGAAGCTATTGTACGTTCTGCTTGTGAGTACGGGGTCCTTACTTTTGGTCGGAATTTCTCAACTGGTGATATTGTCGATTTTATCGCTCACCAAGCCTCCCACGTTTATGTCAAAAAGGTTTTAAATAAACATTTCAATTATACTTCCAATCGGCGTTTTTCCTATCATCACACCAAAAATCTACCGTACGACCGCATTTTAGAACATTTCAATTTTTCCCTGTCCAAAAAGTTTTATACAAAGCGTGCGAATGGACAATGGTTCATCTTTGATTGAGAAACGACTGGAAGGATTGGAGCCATCGAAACGAATCCCGGTTTCATTTCGATAAAAAAGCTGCTTGGCGAAACGTTTTTGAGATTCATTTCGCCAGGAGTGCATCTTTACGAAACATTTCCCACTTTCATGACTTTGAACGAGTATTTTACCGAAACGTTTCTTCCTTTCGTTTCGCCGAGCACCTTGATCGACTACTATTGTTAAAGAACCGCTCCTCTTTCGTTGAAAATTTCCTTAGAAATTTTCTTCTTTTCAATAGATCTACCATAAAGTTGAAATTTGTCGCCAAATTTCCTCGTCTGGCCCTTCCCAAGCTCATCTCTTGCAAGTTATAGGAAATTTTCATAGGATGTAGGTGTAGCTTGTTAGAAAGGTTGAGAGGACTATGCAGAATATAGATGAGATTCGTCAAGACATTATAAATGATCCGATGAATGCGGAATTTACTGAACGTGGTTGGGAACCGATTTTCGAAGCGCCACCGACCGCTAAAATACTCATTGCGAGCCAAGCACCCGGCATCAAAGCCCAAGAGTCGAACAAGACGTTTTTCGACGTGAGTGGCGATTTATTGCGTACTTGGCTGGGCGTTGATGAGGAGACCTTTTACGATTCCGGTTTGTTTGGGATTGTTCCAATGGATTATTATTTCCCGGGCAAAGCCAAACACGGCGACTTACCTCCGCGTAAAGATTTCGCGCATAAGTGGAATCCGAAAGTAATCGGCGCAATGCCGAAGTTAGAGATGAAAATCTTAATTGGCGCCCATGCGCAGAAGTTTTATTTAGGGAAAGACATGAAAAGAAACCTCACCGAAACGGTTCGAAATTACGAAGAGTATTTACCGGAGTATTTCCCAGTGGTCCACCCATCGCCCTTAACGATTGGTTGGCGCCGTCGTAATCCTTGGTTTGAAGAAAAAGTGGTCCCAGATTTACGAGACCGCGTGCAAAAAATCTTATTTGAATAAATAAAAAACAGAGTAGAATGTGTGAAATGTTCTCTTCAAAAAGAGCACTTCATCCTTCTACTCTGTTGCTTTATGTTTTATTAAGCAGCTAATGCTTCTTTAACTTGTTCAGTTAATGCTGTGAAAGTTTCTGGATCGTTCACTGCGATATCTGCTAAAACTTTACGGTTTAAGTCGATATTCGCTAGTTTCAAGCCATGCATAAATTTAGAATAGCTTAATCCATTCATACGAGCTGCCGCGTTAATACGAGAAATCCATAGTTTACGGAAGTTTCTTTTCTTTTGTTTACGGTCGCGGTATGCGTACATGTGTGATTTCATTACTTGTTGTTTAGCGACACGGTATAGTTTATGTTTTGCGCCATAGTACCCTTTCGCTAATTTAAGTGTTTTTTTACGGCGTTTGCGAGATGCCGGTGCACTTTTAACTCGAGCCATTTTGATCATTCTCCTTACTGTATTTTAATTACTGGGAAATTATTTCTTCATCGTACTAATTGATGATTCGATGCGTTTTTGGTC
Source organism: uncultured Atopostipes sp. (assembly GCA_963558565.1). Classification (GTDB taxonomy): domain Bacteria; phylum Bacillota; class Bacilli; order Lactobacillales; family Carnobacteriaceae_A; genus Atopostipes. Next base: position 65,728 of record CAUWGX010000004.1, on the reverse strand, counting down.
ACCTTTAGAAACTAAAGCGGCTTTACGTAATTTACGTTTTTGTTTTGTCGTTTTGTTTGCAAACAAGTGACTTGTTTTTGAACGACCACGTTTTAATTTACCTGAAGCAGTTTTCTTAAAACGTTTAGCCATTCCTTTATGCGTTTTTTGTTTAGCCATTCTAATACCTCCTGAACAATTGAAGTTAAATCAGTGAATATAATTATTAATTAATTATTATCTTTCGGTGTGAGTAACATAAACATGTTACGACCTTCCATTTTTGCTTTTGTTTGGATATCGGCAACATCTTCCATACCTTCAGCGAAACGATCAAGTACTTCACGTCCGATGCCTTTATGAGTAATTGCACGACCACGGAAACGAATAGATACTCTTACCTTATCGCCTTTCTCAACAAAGCCACGTCCTTGACGTAATTTTGTATTAAAGTCGTGATCATCAATTGTTGGGCTTAATCGAATTTCTTTTACGTTCACCGTTTTTTGGTTTTTACGTTGTTCTTTTTCTCGTTTTTGCTGTTCATAACGGTATTTCCCGTAGTCTAATACACGAGCTACTGGCGGTTTAGCGTTTGGCGAAACTAATACTAAATCTAATTCAGCTTGGTCAGCCACACGTAAAGCCTCGTCTCGAGACACGACTCCGATCTGTTCTCCGTCTCTCCCAATCAAGCGTACTTCTTTTGCGCGAATCTTTTCATTGACAATCAATTCTTTTGCTATGGGGGTTCACCTCCAAAATATTTGCTGACAAATAAAAAATGGGACTTCCCACAGAAGTCCCACAATGATTTCAAGTTTCGTCCATATGTCTCAAATTCCGTTCAGCTAAGCACTCTTTTCGTGCTAAAAGCGCATAAATATGCACTTCACTGACATATGGTGTTACAAACTAGATATCTGCCCGAGGATACGAAATCCAGCGAGGCGAGGAGTAGGACTCCTTCTTTATTTTCAGCTTATATAGTGTATCAAATATATCGACCGACGTCAAGTATAAATCAGCTGAAACGATTCTTTTTAGAAATCTTTCATTTAAAAGAATCGCCGACTCCGGCTTACTTTTCCTCCGAACACTCTTCGAGAATACCGTATAAAAAAGTGATGCCGATGATCGGCACCACTTTTAATTGCTGATGATTATTTTGTCGCTTCGCCCAGTAAGTTTGCTAAGAATTCGTCACGGTCCACATTAACGGTTTTCTTCTCGCCGTATTTACGAACAGACAATTCGTTGTCCGCAATTTCGTTGTCCCCAATAACGATTTGGTAAGGGATTTTTTGTGTTTGCGCTTCGCGAATCTTGTAGCCCATTTTTTCGTTTCGTAGATCTGACTCGACGCGCAGACCTTTGCGTTTCATTTCACCGACAAGGTCGACGACCGCATCTCCATGTAATTCTTCATTAACAGGAATAACAACGGCTTGTACCGGTGCTAACCAAGTTGGAAACGCGCCTTTGTAGCGTTCGAGTAAGTAAGCAACAAAGCGTTCCATTGTCGATACAATGCCCCGGTGAATAACAACCGGTCGGTGCGTATCTGCCCCATCTTCGCCGACATACGTTAAGTCGAAACGTTCAGGCAGTAAGAAGTCCAATTGAATCGTGGATAAGGTTTCTTCATTGCCGAGCGCTGTTTTGACTTGGACATCTAGTTTTGGTCCGTAAAAGGCTGCTTCGCCTTCTGCTTCCACGTATTCTAAACCAAGTTCATCCATCGCTTCTTTCAGCATCGCTTCCGCGTTTTCCCACATTTCATCATCGTCGAAGTATTTTTCTGTATCTTCGGGGTCACGATAACTTAAGCGGAAGTGGTAGTCTTCAATGTCAAAGTCTTCATAGACTTCAATTAATAATTCGACCACACGGTTAAATTCTTCTTTAATTTGATCCGGACGTACAAAGACGTGCGCATCGTTTAAAGTCATTTCACGGACACGTTGTAAACCGGATAAAGCGCCGGATTTTTCATAACGGTGCATCATGCCTAATTCCGCAATTCGGATCGGCAATTCACGGTAACTGTGCGTATCGTTTTTATAAACGAGCATATGGTGCGGGCAGTTCATCGGACGTAACACGAGTTCTTCGCCATCGCCCATATCCATCGGCGGGAACATGTCCTCTTGGTAATGCGCTAAGTGTCCCGAAGTTTTGTATAAATCAATATCGGCCATGATCGGTGTATAGACGTGGTCATAACCGAGGCTCACTTCTTTGTCGACAATATAACGCTCGATCGTGCGGCGAACTGTCGCGCCTTTTGGTAACCAGAAAGGAAGACCAGCGCCTGCTTGTGGATCAATCATAAAGATATCTAATTCTTTTCCTAATTTTCGGTGGTCACGTTCTTTCGCTTCTTCGCGCATTTTTAGATAAGCTTTTAAGTCTTTTTTGTTGAAGAAAGCTGTTCCGTACACACGTTGCATCATTTTATTGTCGGAGTTGCCGCGCCAGTACGCACCCGCTAGTGAAAGCAATTTAAACACTTGCAGTTTACCAGTAGATTCCACGTGCACGCCTCGACAAAGGTCGGTAAATTCGCCTTGAGAATAAACTGTAATAATTTCGTCTTCCGGCATATCATTAATTAATTCAATTTTATAAGGATCCGCGCTGAAAATTTCGAACGCTTCTTTCCGTGTGACTTCTCGACGTTCAAACGGATAATTGGCTTTCACAATTTCCATCATTTCTTTTTCAATCGCCGGCAATTCATCTTCCGTTAACTGCTCTTCCATGTCGGTATCATAGTAAAAGCCGTTTTCGATCGTTGGTCCTACGCCAAATTTCACATCTGGGTGTAAGCGTCGGATCGCTTGCGCCATAATATGCGCCGCTGAGTGGCGTAAAATATCTAGTGCTTCTTCGTCATCATTCGTAATAATTTCAATCGCGCCGTCTTCTGTCAATGGGCGTGTATAATCGACAAGTTCTCCATTATAACGTGCAGCGATTCCTGCTTTTTGTAGCCCTTTGCCGATTGAGCCGGCGACATCTTTTGCAGTGGTTTCTTTGGGAAAAGATTTTTCTGTTCCATCTGGTAAAGTAACTAAAATTTCTGCCATTTTTTTCATCGTCCTTCCTTGTTCTTTTAAACATTTTCAAATAAAAAAATCCCATCAGATTTATGCAACATAAACCTAATGGGACGTTAATTTCGACGTGGTTCCACCCAACTTCATGACTACAGAAATTTATTCTGTGTCAGACTCGTATACTTGATAACGCTAAGCGGGCGGTTGATTTATAACAAATTCATCAACTCTCGAAAGGGGTCAGTGAAGCTTTATTTTCGAAAACTCTCATCGGTTGTTTTCTTTTCTGTAAAATAAAAGACCTTCAAAGGTGTCTTTCTCTGTGATTTTTGTTGTTTAGTTATTAATAAGATACCACTTAATCATTTTTTGTGCAAATGTTTTTTGCTTTTTGTGGTTTTCATTCGTTGAGAGCGTGCAAGAGCGCTTCGTTTTCGAATAGCTCCAGGTATTTTACTCCACTGCTTTGAGCTCCTTACTCCACATTTCGACGGTTTTTCCCAGAGACTTCCACACTTCGCGTCAAGAATTTTACACGTTCCATAATTCGTTGCGCTTTTAAGGGACTGGGTTCGCCCCTTTGATTATACGTTAAGTGTTCTTCCAACTGGTTCAGGTCGAAGTTGGAACTGAATAAAGTCGGCAGTTCATTTTGCATACGGTATTGTAAAATAACGCCTAACACATCGTCCCGGATCCAGTCGGTCGGGTATTCGGCTCCGATATCGTCCAACATCAAAATCGGTGCTTCTTTATAGGCATCTAGCTTCTCGGCAGTCGTGTCGTCGCCGATCGAGCTCCGCATTTCGGAAGTGAAAGTCGGATAGTGCACTAATGTTGAAGGATAACCAAAGGTGGATAATTCATGCGCCATCGCCCCGAGTAAATAAGTTTTTCCGACCCCAAAAGCGCCATGTAAATACAGGCCTTTATGGAATCGGTCTGGATTTTGAACATACTCTTCGACAAAGCGTACGCCTTGTTCCAACGCTTCTCGACGACCATGCGTATCTTCGTATTCAGTAAACGTCGCGTCCTTAATATCCTTTGGCATATAGACCGAATGAATCCGACGTTTTAAATCTTCTTCTGCTCGTTTGTGCATATGATCTGCCGTCGCGACATAAGTCACTTCGATGCGCTTATTGTTAATGATCAGTTGCGGCACATAACCAGGCATCAGCTGGCCTTTACCTTTTTTTGCTTTTTCTTTTTCCACGACAAATTCATACAAACTAGCTGCACTTCGCTCCACCGCTTCTGTCGATAACTGGTCTTGGTGTTCGGTAAGAAAGTGAAAAACATCTTCATCTTGCAAGACCTCATTAATCATTTGCTGATATTTATCGCGGACTTCTGCTGAGTTCGTCATTTTATTTAAGTAATCTGAAATGCTCTCCATTAATTATCCTCCTGTTCTTCCCGTAATTTGCGGAGTCGAGCCAGACGTTCTTGCAAGGAGTCCGATTCTTCCGCTGAAACTAATTGGTCTTCTTGCTCGGTATCTTTCTTTTCGCCTTTGGCCCAGTCGGGTAATTTTTCTTCGCGGCGCGGTTTTTGGTAAGGATTGTTGTAATTTCTCTTTCCTTGCTGTTGTCCGCGGTTATTCGTTTTGCGCGGCTGCGTGTACAGCGTCTTAATTTTAGAGATGGCTTGTTCTGCTGACTTGACGCCATTTTGTGCCCAATCATTGGCAATCGTCATCGCATAGTTCTTCTCCAACATCACCGATTCTTTGCCCACTAAAATGTAGTTCAATAAGATATTGATCACTTCTTTTGTCAACGGCGATTGTTCTACGAGTTCTTTCAACACCCATTGTTCGTTCGTTGTGACAAAGCCGCCTTTTTGCTCCTTGATGGAACTTAAATAATTAGCAGGCGGTGTTTTTTTCGCGTGATTAATAATCGCAATTTCTGATTTCGAAAAGCCCTCTTTTTGTAATTCGCTCGTATCCACGGCCGGTTCCGCTTCTTTTGCTTCGCCTTGAAGTTGCTGTTCACTTTTAATGCCTTTGGCTTTTTGCTTGTTCGCGTAATTGTCTTGGACATTTTTCGTGAATTTATTTTTGTTCACTTTCCCTGAGTCTACATCCGCACTTTCCAAAATCAACCCTTGCATGGTCATTTCATCAATGCCATAAACAATATGAAACGTATAAATTAATTCTTTAATTTCTGCGGTTAAGCTCTCGCGGCTCACAAAATGTTTATCTAAACCGGCTTTGAAAAAGTCATAATCAAAGGTATCGGTATTTTCAATCGTTTCCGCAATTTTTGGTCGCTGGGGACTATCAAACGGCATAAAGTCTGTTTGACTGAGGACCTCAGTATTTTGAAAATCAAAGTGATAAACATCTAAGAAAGAACGCGTCGTTTCTTCGTATGCTTGCTTATCTTCCGTCGGGATCAGTAACGTATCCAACGCTTCTTGGAATAAACGCTCACCAATTTTTTCAATTAACAACGTGCGCAACAAACTATCTTTAAAGAAAGCTTCGGCAGACAGGGGCGGCATCAGTTCATAAAAATAGCTACCCTCTTCTTCTTTTGAACGGTAAATCCGTAAAAGGCCTAAGCCCTCGAGGCGAATGCGCGCATGGTAAAAATCAGGAATGCCAATATCCAATTTCGTCAGTAACTCCGAAATCGTCGTTCCTTTCACATTCGTTTGGAAATCTAAATCCGCAAAAAACGAAAGATATAAAGAGTAAGCCTGCGCGCCAATTAAAGGGCGGTACAGCTTAGTTAGGACATGCACATCTTTAAACGTTATCGATTGATTCGCTTCAATTTGAACATAATCTTTCGGATCAATCACTTTCCACGGGTAGTTATTCGTCGTCATCTGCTACATGTCTCCTCTCTACTTTTGTTTTTTAGCCATTATTCTTCTAGTTCATCCTGTTTATCGCCAATGTTTTTCATCTCTTGCATAAAGACTTCGATATCTTGAAATTGACGGTAAACACTCGCAAACCGAATATAAGCCACATCATCCACTTGCGCTAGTTCATCCATTACATACTCGCCGATTTCTTCCGATTGAATCTCGCGTAAGCCTTCATCGCGAATTTTCGCTTCGACCCGGCTCACAATTTCATCTTGTTCTTCGGCAGAAAATGGCCGTTTCTCAAAGGCACGATGAATCCCGCGCAGAATTTTTGAGCGATCAAATTCTTCACGGTCACCATTTTTCTTCACCACCAAGAGTGGGGTTTGTTCAATCCGTTCATAAGTCGTAAATCGATATCCGCAATTTTCACATTCGCGACGTCGCCGAATAGCCATCCCTTCGTCAGAAGGCCGACTATCAATGACACGACTGCCAATATGTGAACAATTTGGGCACTTCATTCAAATCAGTCCTTTTTGTTTTCTTGTCTCCAATTATAGCATAAGGAAGACGAGGGACGGAAATAAATTCAAGATCTTTTGCTTGATTTTTGAAATAATCTAACGATCGGCTGCTTTTTCGGCCAAAAGCGATCACCATTCAGTAAAGGACGTCCATATGAAGTGTTCTAGCTTCAACTACTTATGAATCGTTCTCGGTTCGTTGTTACTCTTTGATCAACTGATCGCCAAAGTTCGCTCGTAACCAATCATTGACTTGTTTTAAGGTCGCTTCCACGGTCCCATTATTATCGATTAAAATATCAGCGGTTGCTGCTTTCTCCGTGAGCGGCAGTTGTGCAGCAATCCGCTGACGCGCATCGGCTTCTGAGAGTTCAGGATTTCTTTGTAATAGGCGTTTGCACTGCGTTTCTTGGTCGACAAAAACTACCAACACCTCATCCACTTCTGTTTCATATGCTTCCTCATAAAGGAGTGGGATATCTAAAACAATTAAAGGATGATTTTCCGCCAATAGCACTTCTTTCGCCGCTAAAATTTCTTGCCGGATTTCTCCTTGAACAATCTCATTTAAAGTTTGGCGTTTTTCAGGATCGTCAAAAATTGTTGTGCCCAAACGTTGTCGATCTACTTCGCCATCTTCCAGCAAAAATTCTGGCCCAAAGGTTTCAGCGATTTTCTGGACGGTGGGTGTTCCCGCACGCATCACTTCCCGCGCAATCAGATCGGCATCCACAATCGGAATCTGTAAACTTTTTAAATAACGACTGACCGTTGATTTGCCGGAAGCAATGCCGCCGGTCAGGCCTAATACTTTGATCATGGTATTCACTCTTTCATCGGCTGGCAAACAGGACAATAGTGCGTCCCGCGACCGGCAACTTTTATTTTTTCAATCTCATTGCCACAGTTTACACAAGCTTCACCGTCTCTGCCATACACTTGTAATTGCTCTTGAAAGGTCCCGACATCGCCAAAGGCATTTTGATAAGAACGAATCGTGGTTCCCCCGTTCGCGATCGCTTCGTCGAGTGTTTCAATAATCGCTTCGTGCAATCGTATTTCTTCACTCTCGGTTAAGCGATTGGCCGGAGTCACTGGGTGGATTTGCGCTCGAAATAAAATCTCATCCGCATAAATATTCCCAATGCCGACGACAATTTGCTGGTCCAACAAGACGCCTTTAATCGCTTTGGTGCGCCGCGTTAAGAATTCTTGCATATCCTCTAAAGCAAAATCTTCCGCAGTCGGTTCGGGTCCTAATTTAGCGAGCGATTTATGTTCAAATTCTTCCCCTTTCGCCACTAAACTCATGCGTCCAAATTTGCGCACATCGAGATACCATAATTTCTTGCCACTTTCTAAATGAAAAATCACATGCGTATGTTTCGTACGACGCGGAAGTTGTCCGGTCGCCGACGGTTCTACCAATTGGTATTTTCCTTCCATCCGCAAGTGCGAAATCAAGACACCATCGGTAAAATAAAACAATAAAAATTTCCCACGGCGACGCACAGCTTCAATTTCTTGCCCCACGAGCCGTCTTGAAAATTCATTCACCGCCGGCGATTCGATGATGCGCGGCCAACGGACTTCGACCTTCGCAATCGTTTCGCCGACGACGAGATTATTTAATCCTTGTCTGACATTTTCTACTTCTGGTAATTCTGGCAAAAATCTTCCGCTCCATTCTTTCTAACGAACTACTTTCTTTTTATAAATCATACCAAGTGTCACCGGAGTTACTTTCGACGAGTAACGGAATCGACAGCTCTAAAGCATGTTCCATCGTTTCTTCGACGAGTTTTTTCAAAGCTGGAATTTCCGCTTCCGGCGCTTCAAAGACTAACTCATCATGCACTTGTAGTAACATATTTGCTTCTAAGTTTTCTTTCTGTAAACGTTCCGCCACTTGGACCATCGCTACTTTAATAATATCCGCCGCACTTCCTTGAATCGGTGTATTCATGGCGGTTCTTTCCGCAAAGGTACGAATATTAAAGTTGCGCGAGTTAATATCTGGTAAATAACGACGGCGGTGGAAAATCGTCTCTACATAACCCGCTTCTTTCGCTTCGCGAATAATGTCATCAATATATTCTTTCACACCTGGGAAGCGTTCAAAGTACGTATCAATATAATCTTTCGCTTCCGCCCGGCTAATATTTAAGCTTTCTGATAAACCATAATCCGAAATACCGTAAACAATACCGAAGTTCACCGCTTTTGCATCTCGACGCATATTCGGTGTCACTTCATCTGCACTCTCTAAATCAAACACTCTTACAGCGGTCGTGGTATGGACATCTTCATTGCGCTGGAAGGTTTCAATTAAATGTTTATCTTCCGAAATATGCGCTAAAATTCGCAGTTCAATTTGAGAATAGTCCGCTGAGAATAACTTCCAATCCTCTTTTCGCGGCACGAATGCTTGTCGAATTTTACGCCCTTCTTCTAAGCGTACTGGAATATTTTGTAAATTAGGATCGACCGAACTTAAACGTCCCGTACGCGCAATCGTTTGTTGGTAACGCGTATGCACAAGTCCCGTTTCGTCGTCAATTACTTTCAGTAAACCATCCACATAAGTCGATTGAATTTTTGCGATTTGGCGGTATCTTAAAATATACTCGACAATCGGCGCTTCATCTTGCAACTTCTCTAGCACATCCTGTGCCGTTGAATAGCCGGTTTTCGTTTTTCGGATCGGTGTGTAGCCCATCTTTTCAAATAAAATAACACTTAACTGTTTCGGCGAATTAATGTTAAATTCTTCGCCTGCTAGTTCATAGATGGTTTTTTCAATATCGGTCAAGATCTCTGCAAATTCGACTTGTAACTTCTCAATTTGTTCCCGGTCGACTTTGATCCCATCGATTTCCATATCCCCTAAAATAAAAGTCAAAGGGAGTTCAATGTCATACAACAGTTCTTCCTGTTCATTCGCGATCAATTCTTCGGACATCTTGTCTTTCAAATTAAAAATCGCGTCTACTTTCGTAGCGACATGTTTATACATTTTTTCTTTCTCTTCCGGTACCGCAATGCTTTTACCTTTCCCGTAAACGGCTTCATCCGGTAACACGCCTTGATAGCCATGTTTTTCCGCAATATCTGCAAAGTCTCCACTACTATCTTCAGACGTGAGTAAATAAGAAGCCAACATCGTATCAAAATTCACACCCATTAAGTCCAACTCACGCAATGTCAACGCGACATAAGCTGCTTTCGCGTCATACGTGAATTTATGGTGGGCTTCATTTTGAATATAATCTTTGAAAGCGTCTGAAGCTAGCGCAGTCTCGATGTCTGTCACATAAACTTGTTCATCCGTGCCCCAAGCGACTGCTTCAATCGGCGCTTGATGGTAATTATCGGCTAACATTTCTAAATAAAAGGCCGACTGCTCGGTGAACATCTCAGGCGTAATCTCTTCGACAACTGTGTACTCTACTTCATGTTTTGCTTCGTCACTTAATAAATCCATATATTCGGTCGTATCTAAGCGTTCAAGGTGCGAATTGAAGTCCATCTCTTTATAAAAAGCGATCAATTTTTCCATATCGCGCCCCGCATAATCCACCTCTTCCACACTGACTTCGATCGGTGCTTCTGTGTTGATTTGCGCGAGTTTTTTACTAAGAAAGGCGGTATCTTTTTCGTTGATTAAATTTTCTTTTCGTTTGGAGGGATTCATTTCATCAATATGGTCATACAGATTTTCCATCGTGTCGTATTGGTCTAACAACTTAATCGCTGTTTTATCGCCAACACCGGTCACTCCTGGAATGTTGTCCGATGGGTCCCCTGAAAGTCCGAGGTAATCGACGACTTGATCCGGACGTACACCCATCAATTCCTTAACGGTTTCAGGCGTGTACTCTTCGACATTGCTAACACCTTTCACCGTAATGTCAACACGGATCTCGTCCGTCGCTAATTGTACCAAATCCTTGTCTCCACTGACGATGACGACTTCATAGCCTTCTTTAGCGGCCGCTTCTGCCATCGTGCCAATAATATCATCCGCTTCGTAATTCGGTAATTCATAGCTTTTAATCCCAAAAGCTTGCAGTAATTCTTTTAGATAAGGCATCTGTTCCGACAGCTCACCCGGCATGGAGTCACGCCCACCCTTATAGTCATCAAAAAACTCATGACGAAAAGTGGTGGAGCCTGCATCAAAAGCCACCATCGCATGCGTCGGCTGTTCTTTGGCCATTATATTGTCCAGCATATTGTGAAAGCCGTAGAGTGCGTTCGTATGTAGACCGTTCGAATTTTTCATACGTTCCAATTGACTGTGTAGTGCATAAAAAGCTCGGAAGACCACACTGTGTCCGTCAATCAATAATAATTTATTTTTACTCAAAATATAAACTCCTTCTGCGCTACTTCGTATTTTGTCCTTCTCATTTTAACAAAAATCAGCGGTTATCTAAAGAAACAAAGCAGATTGCGAAAATTTCGAGAGATAGGGTGCTGTGCTCCCTGGTTCTCACAACCCTTGTGAAATAAGGTGAGGTTATCTCGTTCAAAATGGATTTCACCAAGACAAATCCCATATATCTCGCTCAAATTCGATTTCAGCGAAACAAACCACAAATATCTCACTCAAATCTAATTTCAGCGAAACAAATCATAAATATCCCGCTCAAATTCGATTTCAGCGAAACAAACCACAAATATCGGTCAAGTCCAAAGACTTGTGTAAATTTTCCAATGTAATTATTATGTTTCTAAAGTAGGTTATTGGGGGGCTTAATCCCCCCAAACCCCCTAATAAAAAATATTCTTAATCCAAAGACTCAAACCTTAATAAAATCATTATTCAAATAATATCTGGTTCTTTTAAAAAGGTTGCTTTTGTTTTACTCCATTTTTCATGTTCATCAAGTAAAACAGCACCGATTAATCGAACGGCAGAGTCAACATTGGGGAAGATCCGAATGACTTTCTCACGTCTACGAACCTCTTGATTTAAGCGTTCTACACAATTCGTCGTTCTTAAGGAGACATGATAAGAATCTGGTTCTCCTAAGTATGGAATGGCATCATCAAAACCCTCATCAAGGGTTTCTAGAGCTTTTTCATATCGAGAGTTCCCTTGGAACTCCTTTTCAAAAGTTGCTTTGTGATCACGAGCTTCTTGTTCAGAAGAAGCGTAAAGAGCTCTCCTAACGAGCTTACGTGCTCTTTGACTATCTTTCTTAGGCATCTTATCTGTGATATTTCTTAAAAAATGAAAAATGCAACGTTGCCAAGATGTCCCTACAAAGATTTCTTTAATTGCTTTTTTAAGTCCTGTATGCGCATCTGAAATAATCATTTTGGGTTGTTTTAATCCTCGTCTACGCATACTTTGAAAGAAATTCCTCCATGCTTCATAAGATTCCTCTTCAGATACTTTGAAGCCAATAATTTCTCTCTTGTCTTCATCATTTACGCCTAAGGCGATGTAGACAGCTTTGCTGACAATTTTATGATCTTCACGTGCTTTGATATACATAGCGTCGACATAAACATAACGATAATTATTCCCGACAAGTGAACGTTCTTGAAACTCTTGAATTTCAGGATCAATGCGTTTCAACGCATTGGATACAAAAGATTTTGATACTGATTGCCCGCATAATTCTTCAACAATATTACTCACTTTTCTGGTAGAAACCCCATTGATGACACATTCGGCCATACTTAATACAAAAGATTGATCCATTCGTTTATATTTTTGAAATAATTTAGTAGAAAAATCACCTGAGCGAGTTCTAGGAACCTTTAGGTTAATATTTCCGATCGACATCGTGTATTCACGTTCATAGTAACCATTTCGATAATCTGAACGAACATTACTTCTTTCATACCGCGCAGCTTGGATATGTTCGTCTCTTTCGGCTTCCATATAAGCGTTAAAAATAATTACAGCTAACGATTTCATGGTTGTGTCCAAGTCACTATTTAAAACTGCCTCTGTTAATTCTTCCATATTTATATTAAAATTTAATTGGGTCACATCAATTTTCCTTTCTCAATGTTTTTGGGTAATTACATTGTAACAAAGGTTGGTGTGACCTTTTATTATTTTATCAATTTACACAATTATATAGACACAACACAAATATCCCGCTCAAATCCGTTTTCAGCGAAACAAATCATAAATATCTCGCTCAAATCCGTTTTCAGCGAAATAAATCACAAATATCTCGCTCAAAATCAATTTCAGCGAAACAAACACAATATACTTAGCTCTCCTTAATCGCCAAACCCACTAAAGGAAACTTTTTAAAGCAAAAAGAAAAGATGTCCGTCAAGTGTGCGAACATCTTTTCTGTTTTGTATTAATGCGTTGTTTTTTCGAGTGAGGTTAATAGTTTTTGATAAGCTTGTTCGTATTTTTGAATGTCGCCAGCCCCCATAAAGACTACGACATCGCCTCGATGCTCAAGTAATGGCGAAACATCCTCAACCGGAAGAATCCCTTTCGCTTTGTCTACTTTGTCATAGAGGTCTTGAATTTTTACATCGCCGTTTTCTTCACGGGCAGAAGTAAAGATTTCACTTAAATATACACTGTCGGCTTTGTTTAAAGCTTGGGCAAATTCCGACATTAAAGCGACCGTACGCGTGAAGGTGTGGGGTTGGAAAACAGCCACGATTTCACGTTCAGGATATTTCTGGCGCGCGGCATCGATCGTTGCTTCAATTTCAGCGGGATGGTGTGCGTAGTCATCGATAATGACGGTACCACTGATCACTTTTTCTGAAAAGCGACGTTTAACCCCTGGGAAACTCAAGAAGTTTTTAGCGACTTCTTCGGGGTCTAAACCTTCATGGTACGCAAAAGCGATCACACTGAGCGCGTTTTGAATATTATGATTCCCGAAAGAAGGGATCATAAAATTATGGTAAAATTCGTCGTTAATGTATACATCAAAGGATGAGCCTTCTGTATCTTTGACGATGTTTTTGGCTTGGACGTCATTGCCGTCTTCTAAGCCATAATAAGTAATGGGAACCGCGGCGTCTAATTCTCGGAGTCGTTTATCATCGCCGCAAGCGATCACGCGTTTTCGTGTTTGTAAAGCGAAGGTATCAAAGGCTTGTGCCACATCTTCGATACTGGTGAAATAATCCGGGTGGTCAAAATCAATGTTCGTAATAATCGCATAGTCTGCTTTGTAAGCGAGAAAATGACGACGATATTCACAAGCTTCTAACACAAAATAATCCGCGTCTTCAATTCCGCGGCCGGTGCCATCACCGATTAAGTAACTGGTATCTTCCATGTTACTGACGACATGCGAGAGTAGTCCTGTAGTGGTCGTTTTCCCGTGCGAGCCGGTCACTGCCACACTTGTATGGCCCATAATCTTATCGCCAATAAATTCGTGGTAGCGAATGACCGGGACGCCTAATTCTTTGGCTCGAACAATTTCTTCATGAGTGTCCGGAAATGCGTTTCCCGCAATAACCGTTTGCCCTTCTTGGATATTATCTGCGTCAAAAACATAGATAGGAATGTTTTTATCTTCTAGTGCTTGTTGCGTAAAAAAATATTTAGCCACATCAGATCCTTGTACTTTGTAGCCCTCTTCATGCAGAATTAACGCCAGAGCACTCATACCCGAACCTTTAATGCCAACAAAATGGTAAGTAGTTTCGCGATTCATTGTCTTCCTCCATATTGGTTTTAGATTTAATTTTTAATATTTATTCTCGATTATTAATCATAAAGCAAATACGATGGAATTGCTAGTTGTTCTCATTTCAAAGAGATATTTTTTTATGTATCAACAACCGCAACACAAAAACAAGAAGGCTCACCCTCTATTGCGGATGAGCCTCCCTGCTTTGTACCTTATTCGATTGCCTTCCCTACTCGAGTGACTGCGTAGAGTTTGTCCAATGAGTTCAAGCGATCTGAAGTCATCGTCCTGCCCAAACCTACCATTCATCCTTTCGAGAAGCTGAACACTTATTTAAGGGGTCAATCGTTACTCTCTTTCTTCAACTATATTATAGCAACCCTTCGTGCAAATTGCGACTCAGACGCTCACAATTTTTAAAAAATTAACGATCTTCTGAAAATAAACTATTTAAATTATTTTTCCCATTTTGCATCGCTTCTTGGTCTTCTGCGATGATTTTAGAGAGTGAACGGTGTAAACCACTGGTCGGTTTCGCAGCGGTAGCAGTCAGCTTCTCTTTGACTTGCTCCGCTTTCTTCTGCGCGTTCGTTGACGTTTGTTTCGTCGCTTCAGACCGTCTTTTTTGTTTAGGGACAGCGTCTTTGCGGGATCGTTCTTCTTGCACAGGCTCTTTCTTTATAGGCTCTGCTTGTTTCTCTGATCCCTCAGCGGTGTTTTCCGTTGACTCTTCCTCCGCTAAATAACCGTCAAACAATAAATACGAGCTCTTTTCTTTCTCTAAGCGCGCTTCGATCGCTTCAATTAACTGATAATTCTTCTTCGTTTTTTGCCAACCTTCTAAATACTGCAAGCTTTTCGGAATCTCTTTGCTTCGAAATGAATAATTTTCAGGTTTTGGCTTTATAGAAGGAGTTTCCATGTAGTCGAACGCTTCTTTTTTAAGATCCTCTCGGGTGCGCACTTGGTTCGGCATGCTTCTTTTATGCGCCTGTTCAAACCGATTCTGCTGTTTTTTAATGGGTCTCAACTTCGGATGATCTTTTTTATAAAAGCTCGGTCCATCATAATTTTTCATTGAAACTCCTCCTTTCTTTTAAAATTTTATAAATTAAACTTCGAAAGCTGCGCCGACTTCGGCTTCATCTTCCAGAACAAGAATACCTGCTTGTTTTTCAGGCGGAACTTCTACTCCTAACTCACTCGCAGAAGAAATCATGCCGTGGCTGGCTACTCCGCGCAACTCACCCGGCCAGATCACTAAACCGTCGGGCATTACCGCTCCTGGCTTCGCAACGACGACTTTTTGTCCTTGTGCGATATTAGAAGCTCCACAAACAATTTGTAGGACTTCATCGTTATCGACTTTTGTTTGCGTTACTGATAAATGGTCGGAATC
Source organism: uncultured Atopostipes sp. (assembly GCA_963558565.1). Classification (GTDB taxonomy): domain Bacteria; phylum Bacillota; class Bacilli; order Lactobacillales; family Carnobacteriaceae_A; genus Atopostipes. The sequence continues at coordinate 50,286 of CAUWGX010000004.1, read as the reverse complement.
TTCATGCGGCACACATTCTTCCACATAACCGACTACAAATTTAGGCGCTGTATCTGCGACGAGTTCCCCTTCAAAGCCTTCGTTTTCTAAAGCTTCGTTTAAAGTCGCTACTTGTTCTTCCGAAAGCGTGACCGGACCTTCGCCTTCAATCTCTAACCATTGCGAAACGTTAAAGAAGTTGAAGCCGACAGTTTTACCGGAAGCTTCCTCGACGAGTTTTGTAATATCGCCTTTTCTTTCATAATTTTGTTCTTCTGCTTTGGCGTCTTTTAAAAGCACCACCAATAAGTCAGAAAATGCTTGATTATTATAACTTGCAACTAACATCCTATACCCTCTTTTTCATTAATTTTTTGGACGAATCGTGTCCACTGTACTTTGATCTAAACTTAAAATCACTTGTTTTACCATTTCCAACGCGGCTTCATAATCCTCAATATGGAATAGCGTTTGGTGCGTGTGAATATAACGCGCGCACATGCCGATGACACCGCTCGGAATACCTTCATTTAATTGGTGCGCAGCTACCGCATCGGTACCGCCTTTGGACACAAAATATTGATAAGGAATATTGTGCGTCTCGGCCGTATCTAACATAAATTCACGCATTTCTTTGGACATGATAAAGCCTGGATCCTGAATCCGAATCAAGGTTCCTTCGCCCAGTTTACCAAAGGCATCCGCGCCGCCATACACATCATCCGCTGGCGAACAATCCACCGCAAAGAAAACATCGGGATCAAATTTACGGACCGCTCCTTTTGTCCCGCGCAAGCCCACTTCTTCTTGGACATTGGCGCCGGCGACGAGATGGTTCGGTAATGCTTCATCTTTTAAGTCATGTAAAGCTTCGATCACAGCGGCGACTCCGTATCGGTTATCCCAGGCTTTTCCTAAAATAGTTTTGCCGTTCGCCATTTTAATCGTTTCGACATCTGGCACAATCGTGTCACCGGGACGAACGCCGTATGCTTCCGCTTCTTCTTTCGTAGCAAAACCGCCGTCAAATAAAATATCTGTAACTTTTTGCGATTTCTTTTCTTTCCCACGCAGTAAATGCGGTGGAATCGAAGAAGAAACGACCGGATATTCCCCTTGCCGGGTTTGAAGCGTAAACCGTTGAGCCGACACCACTTGTGGATTCCATCCGCCTAAAGGAATCACGCGGAAAAAACCTTCATCCGTGATAGCAGACAACATAAAGCCAATCTCATCCATATGCGCTGCAATCATCACTGTCGGAGCTTCTGCCGTCGCTGCTTGGCGCAGGCCGAAGATGCCTCCGAGGCCGTCTTGTTGAATTTCATCCACGTTCGGTGCGATCTCTTCTCGGATCACTTCGCGAATATTGTGTTCAAATCCACTGGTACTTTGAATTTCGGTCAATTTTTTAATTCGTTCAAATCGTTTATTATCCATATATGTACTAGTTATCTAGATTGCCTCCTTTAAAAGTTCTTATCTGTTTCTATTATACACAAAATATACGCTAGATTGAACCGACGGCCGCTTCTATTTTTACAAACACCTTTTAATAAATGACAAAGTGGAAAGAATTGTGCTAAAATATGTCTGCAATGCAATGAAAGCATTTTTAAAAATGGCAAGGAGGATGCATATGAATAATAACAAACATAATGAACGACTGTTGCCCCTCGCAATTACAGGAGCGGTCATCTCGTTTATTTTAGGCGCTTTAACCTTTTTCTTAGTCGATAAAAATACACCGGTTAGCGCTGATAAGATTTTAAATAATGTGAAAGACCAATTTCGAGAAGAAGGACCGATTGAAGGTTCATGGATTGAAATGACAAAAGTTCCTTGGAAAAAATATTCTTATGAGACGAAAGTTTATTATGGCGGAATCTCCAGAATGGAAAAAGGCCAAGTCGCTCAATATGAATTTGTTGCCGATGCCTATACAGGTGCTTTAATGGATCTTTATAAAGTTTAAAATTTTCGTTTAAATATTAAAAAGCATGCGCCCCAAAAGGTGCATGCTTCTTTTATTTATTCCATTTATTCAAGTTATTCGTGTCCTAACCAGCGATTTAATTTTAAAATGAGTGCATTCATCTGGTGATAGCGAGCTTTTCGGTGCGCATATTTAATATCAAATAACAAATTAATAAAAGCATACCAGCGCACACGATTCAATTCATTTTCGGAAAAGTTCATGTCATTCTTCTCGATCCACTGCGACCAATCTTCTTTCTCAATATAACGGGCAAATAACTGCCCAATATCAAACAAATAGTCCATTAAAACAGCCGTATCCCAATCGACAATATATAAAGCACCTTCATCCGACAACAACATATTCTTACTCGATATATCTGCGTGGCAAACCCGAATATCTTCTTCGGTATAACCCAGTGGAAGTCGTTGTAACAAGTCATGATAAGCTTTTTCTAAAACTGGATGATTCGCCAAATCACTACTTAAATCTTCTTCATAATCAGCGAGTAAGTCAACCGGACTGACTTCTTGGCCACCTACCCGATACAATAAACGTTTCAACGTGTCTGAGCGATGGAGCTTAACTAAAATCTCTGCGATATTACTGGAAGACATTTCCGCTTCTTCCAGTGTGCGTCCATTACACCATTCTTGGGCTGTGAGTACATCGCCATTCCCTGTCCGTTTCGTCCAAATTAATCTCGGTGTGATTCCTTCAAGCGAGAGAGCCGCTAAAAAAGGTGACGAATTTTTCTTTAAAAAGACTTTTTCTTCGTCACGAATCCCCATATACGCTTTACCCGTTTCACCACCGATAGGATGTAAATTCCACCCCGATTCTTGTTCGATTTCCATACCTATCCGTTCCTTTGTATAAAATATTTTGTTCATTCGTTTATTTCATTTTTTCCTGTCCGTTCACTTCTTCTCTACACTCCATATTTTATAAGCGAAAAGAAAAACCGTCAAGCGACAGTATGTTCTTTTTTATTCACTTGTTGTTGTTAAGCGCCGCGGCGCGTATAAATAACTAAATAAATAACTGAAGAGAAAACCAAGTGGCCATAAACCGAAAGCAGGCAGGCCAAGTCTAGGAAATGCTGCCAGTCCGAGTAGCAAACTGACGATCATGAGTATTTGAAAAATAATTTGAAAGATGGCCTTGTTTTTGTCAGCTGTTGTTAACGGATATATCTTAAACTGCGGGACGCGTTCAATTTCAGCCGCTAAAGTGAGTAGCTGGAAGCCAATCATATATAAAAAGAGGACAACTAGCGCTGCTGAAATCAGCCATGAGCCGGTCACTGTTAGTAAAAGACCCCCGACCAGTGTCGCTCGCAGCACCAGCAAACTATAATCCGTATTGCGTACTATCACGCGTAACACATAATAATAAGCGGCATTGGTTTGTCCTTTTGAAAGTTTTGCTAACAACGGATCGAGCCACGAGAGGCGTTTAATGTTTGTGTCAATATTCGGCACATTCGTAAAGAGCCCAATAAAGCGCAACAAACGCTGCATTCTTTTTTCTTCCGCTTGAATCATCGTTTCCCATTGAAAGAAGTGCTGGAAGAAAATCTTTTCCGTAAAAAATTGATACATCGTATAAAGCGTGACGGCACCGACGACCAACGCTGTCAGAGGTAAATTTAAAAATAACAAGCTTAGTAGCGCTAACCCTTTGAAAGCGGTCGTCAACCGGCGATATTTTTTAATTTTTTCTGCTGGAATTTCAAAAAAGGACGCGATTGTCGTGAGTAAATTCAACCATTTAAGTCCCGCAAGTGCGAGCAAGAGCCAGAGAAAATCACTGCCGCTTGCTACACCCGTCGCCAGCAAAATAGGAAAAGTAACAAGAGCAAGCAACGCCACAGCAAATAGCGATTGACTATAACTTTTGGCCGTTTCTTTTTTAAAAATTTGTTTAAATGCCTGCTCTTTTGGAAGTAAAAACACTTTATCCGCCGGTTCTAACAATAAAGTCAGATGGCCGGTAGACACCACCAGCAAATACAATAAACCCACTAACAAACGCGGTTGCACCATGCCGACGGTCACCGTTTCTAAATAATTCGAATAAGTAAAACCGCCTGCCCCAAACAGAATCAATAAGATCAAAACAAAATGGTCATTCATAATAATGCGTGCATATTTTAAAATGTTTTTTAAATAAAGCGACTGGCGCTTTTTAAATAAAGCTTCAAGTGTCATTGCGGAACCCTTCTTCCTGGGCCACAAAACGATAAATTTGTTCTAAATCGGAAGCTGGCAAATCAAATTGTGCCGCCAGTTCCGCGGTTGTCCCTTTCGCAAACACAACCCCATCATTTAGAATCACAAAAGAATCGCAAATCTTTTCCGCATTTCTTAACACATGCGTACTCATCAAGACCGCATTCCCCTGCGCTTTTCTTTCAAGCAATAATTGCTCAAAATCCCAAATCGCAATCGGATCCAAGCCGATAAAAGGTTCATCAATCACCATTATATCGGGATCCGTAACTAAAGCACTGATAATCATAACTTTTTGTTGCATTCCTTTAGAAAAATCTTGTGGGAACCAATTCAAGCGCTGCTCGAGGCGAAATAGTTCTAATAAAGGTTGCGCGCGTTTCATTAAGGTTTCCCAAGGAATATCATAAGCCATCGCGGTAATTTCTAAATGTTCTTTCAGCGTGAGACTGCGGTAAACTAATGGAGTTTCGGGGATGAAAGAAAGTTTTTTCCGATAAGCAATCGGATCTTTTTTCAAGGTCAGCTGATCGACTTCAATTTCGCCAGAAAAAGGCTCCATCAAGCCCATAATATGCTTAATCGTGGTACTCTTTCCGGCCCCATTTAAGCCAATTAAGCCTACAATTTCGCCATCCGCCACCTCAAATGAAAGATCTTTGATGACCGGTGTATGTGTATATCCGCCTGTTAAGTGACTGACTTTTAAACTCATTGCTGAATCATCCTTCGTCCATCCCTAGTCCTTTTATTTTATCACAATTCTTCATCTCTACGATAGAAATAAGCCAAGCTTTTTTCATTGAAATGTTTTTCAGAATTCATTGACGCAAGATGATAATGATACGATAAACGACAAGATTTCTCAACCTCAATGGGCCTAGATTTTTTAAACAAACGAATAAAAGGGACTTGGTGTAAGCGCACCTTCTTGTTGTGACTTACTCTTGATCTTCTTCGTTCACAAATTTTCCGTGATCCGGCAAAGCAAGCTCGTCCCACTCAGCCACTAAACGGTCCAATCCTTCTTTTAATTCGGCTCCTTCTACAGGGCGTCCGTGCCCGGAAATGACATATTGAGGATCAAGCTGTTGTAATTTCACAACCGATTCTTTGGCTGCTTCCCAATCCGTCGTTAAATAACGCGGGGGTCCTGATATTTCTACATTTTGTGTAATGACTTGGTATAAATCTTCTTGTCTTGTCGTCACAAAAGCATCCGCTGATAAAAGCAACCCGTCTTGCGATCGATAAAGCGCAATCTGCCCGATCGAATGGCCTGGAACATGTAACCAGCGGAAATCCGGTAAATACGGCACACTGCCATCTTCAGGTAAGGGTTGCAAGTGGTCATCAAGCGTAATCGGATCAGTTGGGAAGATGATCGACATTTTAGCCACTAAGCCACCCTCCACCGACGGATCAGGTCCTAAGTAAGAAGCATGCCCGGTTAAATAAGGAAACTCGTCCGGATGCGCATAAACAGGTGCATCCCATTCCTCAATCAATTCAATCACGGAACCCACATGGTCAAAATGGCCATGCGTTAAAATAATCGCTTGCGCACGCGCCCCTTCACCAAAACGCTCATACGCCGCTGCGATAATTTCCTCCGCTCGTTTCGGCATGCCCGTGTCCACGATTACAAATTCCTTCTGCCGAGGATTGCCAATAAAGACGACGTTGACAATTTGATCTGTAAACATATAAACATCGGGTCGCACCTCAATCCCCTCACCGGACGTTGTACTCGAAACCGGTAGCTTTTTGTAATCATCGCCATAATGCATGTCGTGTGTCACAAACATTCACTCCTTTAATTTTTTTCGTTACTGAATCATAGTAAGTGCCTTCATTTTACACCAAAGCTTAAAAGGGAGAAAATGTTGTGCTTATTTTTCTTGGGCTGCTCTTTTAGAATAAACGCCGGCCAAATTTCTCATTAGTTTTTAGACGAAGTTTTTGTTGTGATTATGGTATAATTTTTATAATCATTTTATAGGAGCGTGAAGTTTTGGATTTAGCCCCGATTAAAGAATTTGCGAAAGCCGTCCTTGAAGAAGATGCCACCGGTCACGACTGGCAACATGCATTGCGCGTCGAAGAAAACGCACGCAAAATTTGTCCGTCGACCCTCACCGAAAAAGAAATCGAAAGTGTGCAAGCGGCTTGTTGGTTACACGACACGATCGATGAAAAATTAGCGACAGCTAGTCGCCAATCCCTTGCGACCGTTGAAACTTTATTGCGCGACAATGGCGCCACTTCCGAACAAACAGACCAAATTTTATTTATTATACAAAATCTCTCTTATGCTAAAAATCTCGAACAAAAAATAACTTTAGATGCTGTTGGTCAAATCGTCCAAGATGCGGATCGGCTCGATGCCATCGGTGCGATTGGTATCGCCCGCGCTTTTTATTATGGTGGCAGCCAAGGAGATGCACTTTATACTGAAGAAAAAGCCCGCACTGCCTCTGAATTGACGGCAGCTAATTATCGCAACAACGCCAGTGTCTTGAATCATTTTTACGAAAAACTCTTTCATTTAAAAGACCAAATGAATACCGTAGCGGGTCGTAAGGAAGCTGAACGCCGTACCCTTTTTATGGAAAAATTTATCAAAGAATTTTACCGTGAGATCAATCATAAAAATTAATTTCCTCGTAGCCCTTTGATTGTCAGTGGGAACTATTTTTCAAATCGCCCGCTTCGTGCTAAAATGAACCTAACGAATTACATAAAGGAGAGCCGATATTATGTCAGACTGTATTTTTTGTATGATTCGCGATGGTGAAATCCCAAGTCGAAAAGTTTACGAAGATGAAAATGTCTTTGCGATTTTAGATAATTCACAAGTTACACCGGGACATACGCTACTCATTCCGAAAAAACACGTACGGAATATTTATGATTATGACGAAGAATTAGCAAGTGACGTTTTTGCGACGGTACCAAAAGTTGCTCGTGCTTTAAGAGATTTCGATCCTGCGGTGAAAGGGTTAAATATTTTAATTAATAATGAGGAAGTCGCTTCACAAACGGTCTTCCACAGCCATATCCATTTACTGCCACGCTATACCGAAGACGACGACTTTGGCTTAGAGTGGGCTCATAACGAAGATAAACATTCCGATGAAGAATTGGATGACATGCAAGAAAATATTGCAAATGAAGTGGAGGAATCTTAAATGTTTACTTTCATGCTTGGCGCAATCGGCGGAGCCCTTTTCAGTGGTTCTTATGTCCTTTTAAACACCCCAAGAACCGGAAAAGAAAATCAAAGGTTCGTCAAAGAGTTCTACTACACCACCAAAGATAATGTAGAAGATGTTTCCGACAAAGCAGCCAATGTCCAAGACGCACTGCATAATTTAAATCGAGAAGTTAATCAATTACAATTGGATTTTGTACCGGACATCATGCACGATGTCCACAACTTCCAAACTGAAGCAGAAGTTTACAAACGCCGCATTAATGACGGCATCCAAGAGATTAACACAGAAGTCGAGCTCATGAAGAGCCGCATCCAAGCAAAAACAGATTTACCGGAGAAAATGGAAAACAACAAATAATCCCCCAAAGAGCCTGTGATTCTTCATAAGAATCTAGGCTCTTTTCTATTTGCCCTCTCCTTTTAAATATTGTTGAGGTTTTATTGTCAAAATGAGAGCTCGTGGTCATGAAAATGGAATACGTAACCACGAACGGGATGTTCGTGAGCTCGAAAATGAAAAACGTGGCCGCAAGCTGGATGCTCGTGACTACAAAATCCGAATACATGACCGCGAGCCAAGTGCTCATGAGCTCGAAACTCAAAAACGTGACCACGACAGCGATTTTCAGTGCACCCAGTCGAAATTCCTTCCACCAAACGTTATTTCCACGCCACCCCTTCAGTCCAAAACACTAGCGGTAAAATTTCAGCCGAAATTTTCAATAACCTTTTAAAAATGCAGAAGAATACTTGGCTACTATCCCCCCTTCTGCCCATAAAAAAACCCAAGGGAAAAATCCCTTGGGTTTTTGACTCATTTTATTTTATTCAGCGTCTTCTGCTGGCGCTTCTTCTTCAGCAGGTGCTTCCTCTTCTGCCGGCGCTTCACCTTCAGCGGGTGCTTCTTCTGGTGTTGCATCTTGTGGAGCTTCTGTCGGTTCTTCCTCTTGCGGCATGTAAGCAGCCATTGCGCCTACTAAGTCATCATCCGCAATTTGAACGTTTGCTTCGTCTGCCAGATTCGTGATTAATTCTGACATGAAAGCTTGGTCTTGCATATAACCTTCTAGCACAGACTGCTCTAAAGCATCGCGTTGTTCATCAAATGGCGCATATTCCGTTTCTAAACGACGGATAATATGGAAGCCCATGTCGGTTTCAACAGGTTCAGAAGTGGTTTCGCCCTCTTCTAACTCAGCTGTTGCTTCTTCAAATTCAGGAACCATTTCACCTTCGTTAAATGTATATTTCCCTTCATTTTCGACGCTGCCTGGATCTTGGGAGTACTCTTCTACGAGGTCGGCAAAATCTGCCCCATCGTCTAATTGTGTGAGTACTTCATCCGCAGTTTCTTCATCTTCCACTAAAATATGTTGCACAGTCGCAAAAGGTCTTTGTGCTTCATATTCTTCTTCGAGGTCTTCTTCCGCGATTTCTACATTATCGGCAACCGCCGCACGGATTAATTGTGTTAAGCGAATATTGTCTTTCACATAAGCTACATCAATGCCTTGCGCTTCAAGCAGTTGTTCGTACTCTTCGACAGAACCCATTTCTTCCGCTGCTTGTTCAAATTCGGCATCGACATCTTCATCCGTCACTTGATCCCCGTATAAATGATTGAACACATCATCCAGTAGCATTTTTTGTAGAACGGTTTCGCCTACCGTCATACCGCCTTGTAAAGGTTCATTTTTCATTTCCGTATACAAGTCTTCTTCTCGAATGCGTCCAGCTTCTGTTGAAGCCACTTCTGGATTGCTTGAACAACCTGCCAGTAATAATGCTGAAGTGGCAAATGTTGATAGTAAAATTTTCTTCATTTTGAAATTACACTTCCTATTTTTATATTCTAGTTTCTCGATTAATTAGGGTGTTGCACTGGATTAATATACCACATAAAATAGGGAGTTTAAATGACTTCTAAAATATTCACATATTATTCAAAAGCCCCGAGTCCTTTGAGCCAAGGTTTACAGTTGTTTTTACAAGATCATTTCATTTAAGTTTCATCGATGTCACGATCCGTAAACGTCGGTTTATAAAAACGACGATTTTCTAAGGCCCAGATTTTGCCGGTGAATTCACCCGGCTCTGTTTTTTCTAAAGCATCTTCCATCATATTAATCTTCGCATCTAATTGGTCGAGATAGTGAATGATCTCCGCTTCTTTTACTTGTGGACGAACTGGTGAGCCATACTCTAAGAAACCATGATGCGCTAAGATCACATGGCGTAATAATAAAACATCTTCCGCATCGGTTTCAATGTTTAATTCCGCGCATGCGTTCGTAATTTCTTCATCAATCAGCACGATATGGCCAACCAGTTGGCCTTCTAACGTATATTCCGTCGCCGTCGGTCCGCTTAATTCCATCACTTTCCCTAAATCGTGTAAAATCAAACCGGCATACAGCAACGAGCGATTAATATTTGGATAATAACTCGCGACGGTTTGCGCCATTTCAATCATTGAGAGTGTATGGTAAGCCAGTCCACCGTTAAAAGCGTGATGATTGGATTTCGCAGCTGGCGCATAGAAAAAGTCCTTATTGTATTTATTCAATAAATAGCGCACGATTCGATTCATATCGGGATTCGTAATTTCAAAGATAATATCGTTCAGTTTTTCAATCATTGTTTCCCGATTAATCGGCGCGCGTTTCACGTACAATTCTGGCTTATTCGGCTCGCCCTCTTCCGCTAAGCGAATGCGATCGATCCGTAATTGCGGTTGGCTATTGTACTCTTCCCGTTTTCCTTTCACATGAACGACGGTTGCCGGTTGAAACATCGCCACTTGTTCTTCCGAAACATCCCAGAGGTTACCGGTCATCTCGCCGCTGGTGTCTTGAAAGGTGATCGTTAAGAAAGGTTTGCCCGCTCTTGTGGTGCGTTCTGCTGTGCTTTTAATCAGTAAAAATAATTCGACGGTATCGCCCATGCCATACTCGTATAATTTTTTATCCATTCTTTTCTCCTCATTTCTTTTCTTCATTTAAGTTGGTGATTTGTTGTTCGGTAAAGTAAGCTTTCGCTTCCGGGTCAAATGTAAAATAAATAATTTGTAAATCGGCGCTTAATTTTTCAAGCAAACGATACATATTTTGCTGGCGCTTGCGGTCAAAATTCACAAACGGATCATCCATAATGATCGGTAATTCAATCATATCTTGCGTGTTCTTAATATACGCTAAGCGGATGGCTACGTAAAGCGGTTCGGCTGTTCCGCGTGATAATGCGCGCACGCCAACCACTTGCCCCGTTGCTAGTTGTACGAATAACTTTTCCTCTTTAAAGACTATTCTCTCGTATTCTCCGTCTGTTAACAAGCGAAAATACATTTCCGCATCGGCAATAATTTCTTGGAAACGATCTTGCGTGACGCCATTTAACGTTTCTTGAATCATCCCTGCGGCCAGTTTATAAGAGATCCACTCATCGACTAATCGCTGTGCAATGGCTTTTTGGTTTTCAAAGGCTTGAAGTTCTTCCGTATACGTTCCATCTTTTTCTAAGTTTTCGATGGAGAGCTCGGTGTTGGCTTGCTCACGGAAAGCTTGTCCTTTGTCTGCTTCTAATTTTTCTAACTGCGTTTCTAATTGCTGTTCTTGTTTCGCTAATTCTTCCTTTGTCGGCAAGTCTTTCGTGGAGTCAAACGCCGGCACATTTTCTTTTAAAAAGCGCAAACGACTTTGCTTCGCTTCGTATTGTTCTTTTTGCGCATACAATTCCAAGAACTCTTCCTCCGTTTCGACATCCGCCATCTCGATTAAATTCCGCGTTTTTTCTTCTGTCGATTGGATGCGGGCTTCTAACTGGCGTGCTTCTTGTTTCAATGCATTGAGCTGGTTTAATTTTTCTTGTTCTTGCGACAAAGTGGTTTTAAGTTTCGCTAAGTATTGTCGGTATTGGGCGACTTTTTCTGCGAGTGAGATCGCCGCCGGCAGCTCAATAATATCCGCAATCGGAGCTGTTTTCGCTTCTAAATGCTCGCGCAATTCGGTTTGTTTTTGATTTTGTTGTTGATCTTGCGTAAGCAATTGTTGTAATTGCGCCGTTTTTTCAAAAATATAAGCTGCTTGCTCCAGACTACTAGTCGTCGGTAAATCATGCTGCGCCAACATTTCTCGCCATTGAGTGACCACTTCTTGTTGTTGTTTCAATAACGCATCGCGCGCTTCGAGTTGTTGTTGGTAAGTAGCTTGCAGCGAGTCTACAGCGCCTAATGATTCACGCCACTCTTCTTTTAACCCTAATTGTTTTTCATATTCTTTCGCGAGGAATTCATTCGAGGATGCAGACGTAGTGGTCTGTGTGTTTTTACGTACCGTCAGCCCCGCAAAGACAAAGGCCACCACAGCCACAAGTCCTAACAGCCACTGAACCGGTGCCGTCACAAAGAAGGCCCCAATCGCCGCTAAGAGCCCAATCCCGCCAATCATGAACGGGTTGGTTTGTTTCTCAGGTTCTCGCTCAGGAGCCGCCTGATTTAATTGCTCTTCTGCTTGTTTAAGTTCTTCATTGTCCCACATCATCGCTTCGTATTGGTCGAGTTTTTGATTTTTTAGACTCAATTCATTTTCCGAAGCTTGGAGTTCGGTCGTCATTTTTTGATATTTTGCCGAGGAATCCTCATAGAACGAGGCCCAATTTTTCACCGTCGCTTTTTCTTGGTCGGAAAATGCCGGTGGATACTGCGTATTATGCTCAATACCCAATTCACGTTCGATCTGGGTTAACGTCTTTTGCGTCTCCAGTCTTTTTTCAGTAATGGCTTCATAGTCACGCATTGCTTCGATAATTTCGGGCAGCTCATTTTCTAAAGCATAAACCGCCGCTTGGTTTTCTTCATAATTATCGATCATTTCCCGATCCGCTAACGTTTCTTTTTGTGCCGCTTGTTGATCCTCGAGAATTTGTAACTGTTCGGTTAACTTCGCGTGATTGCGCTTGTATTCCTCGAGTAAATAACGTCCATCCTCTTTTAACGGCGGTAACTGGATGGCCGCAATTTCTTGTTCTAAGGTTTGAATTTCTTCTAATACATGCCATTTCTTTTTAAACTCTGTTAAATCCGCGCGTCTTTGTTCCAGATTCTTTTGTTTAATTTCTAGTGTCTGAATGGCTTCATTTTGTTCATTATTTTTTTCAATTAATCCTAAATAACTTTCATTACGCTGCTCTAAAGCAGCCAGTCGTTCTTCTTGTTTTTCTAAAATCGACAGCTGTTTATTTAAGTCAAGTACGCGTCCTGAGGGGCGGTATAACTTATCGGCCTCCGTGCGGAACTGATCCACCAATTCCAAATAATATTCGGTGCCGTGCGCGCCAATATTGAGTAAATAACGGCTTAATTGATTTTTGTGTAAACGATGAACATTCTCAATTTCAGTTAAGGAAAAAGAAAAAATATTTTGAAAAATATCACGATCAAGTCCATACATCACCGATTCTAATAACTCATCCGAGCCGGTGGTGCCGTCTTCTAAAGTAACCGTCACATCCCCAGTGACCTTACCGTGAATCCGCTCGATGATCACTTCACCAAAACGAGCATCTTGAGCAATGATTTTCCCTCCGTATCTTGAACTTTCACGGGGTTCATAACGCAAGAGAGCACTATTACGCGTCGGAAATCCAAAAAGAATGCTGTGGATAAAAGACATCAATGTCGATTTTCCCGCTTCATTCTTCCCGTAAAATAAGTGCACATCTTCCGCTAAATCAAAACTCGTATCCACCCATTTTCCATAACCATAAATTTCTAACCGTTGAATGCGCATCTGCTCACCTTCTTTCTATTGTAACCTTATTTCAGATGTATTTTGGCGATCGCTTTTTCGATCATTGCCTGCCGGTACTCTTTTTCATTGATTTCATTTAAATATTTACGAGGAATCTGATCCAAAATGCCTTCCGTCATCTCTTCAAAAACCGCAGCATCCGTTGTTTTTTCTAACACTTGGGCCCACATTTTTGGATATAATTTTTCCAGGCTTTGTTGGTCAGAAACTTCCTCTAGCATGAATTCCACCGCGACGACCCAAATATTCGGTAAATTGAGTTGCTTCGTTAATTGGGTGGAAAATTCCAGGGTTTGCACAAAACGAACAATTTTTTCATTGTAATCCTCATTTGCCGGCAAGGTTAAATGAATCAACACATCTTGGCGATATTCTTTTTCACTAATGGCTTCTCGAATATTCGCAAAAAGTTCCGAAACATTTTGCACTTCCGAAATATCGACCGTTAACGATTCCCAAATAAGCGGCGCTGTCGGAACAAATTTCACCTCTTGTTCACGCGCGGTCCACTCGACTAACAGACAACCTTTTTCACCGGCTTCATTCTTGTGCAGTCCTTGAATATTGCCGGCATAATAAACGGGTGGCTTTGACGAGAGTTGTTGGTATTGGTGGATATGTCCGAGTGCCCAATAATCATAATTTTTGGCGCGTAATTCTTTGATTGTAAAAGGTGCATAGTTGGCTTCTTTCGTCTGTTCGCCTTCAAGTGCCCCATGCAGCAGTCCAATTTGCAGATCCACATCTCGACGTCGTTTCGGATATTCTCTAATCTTCCGGTCAAAAATCCATTGCGAATCATAACTAAACCCCGTAATCGCCACTCGTTCTTTTTCTTTCGTTTCCCAAATATGCGTCGTCACTTCAGCGGGATATGTATACACATTATTTGGCAGGGGTAAAGATAAGATTTCAGATTCTTCTGTCATATAATCGTGATTTCCGCGAATTAAAAAGACAGCAATTTCCGCAGCTTCTAGTCGCTTTAATTCATCAATAAATAAGCTCTGCGCTTTAATATTGACGTGCTTCGTATTATACAAGTCCCCCGCTAACAGGACAAAATCTACTTTTTCAGACAGCGCTAAGTCGACGATCTTCCCCAAAGATTCATAAGGCGCTTTGCGTAGTTTTTCTGCCAATTCTTGAGACGTTTGCTCTAACCCAGAAAAAGGGGTATCTAAATGTAAATCCGCTGCATGAATAAATTTGATCATGTTCTCACCTCCTGATGGGTACGTATGTTCTTTTTTGTAGGGAAAAATTGGCTCGCTTATTTCAGCCAGCCAAATGAATCCTTATTGATAGATTTCTTGAATAGGTTTCATAATGATTCCATTAATATCATTTAAAACTTGGTTCAATTCGCGTTCTTTCTCCATCAATTCTGTTGTTTTTTCATTTTCAGTCATTTTTTGAGAAATAACTTGCGCTTGTTCCGCTTCCTCTTCTGTGATCTCTTGTCCCGTTTGTTGCTTTTGGTATACAAGAGCTTGCACACCTTGGAACTCTTCTAAAATACTGTTGGCTTCTTCGTCTTCTTTAACGGTTGCAAAAGCTTCTTCTAAACCAGTATATTGAGGAGTTTCACGTAATTCACGTTCAATTTGGTTTGCTGTATCATAAATATTTGCCATGTGAGTGCCTCCTTCCTGTCCTCGTGAAGTATAACAAAAATATGAGAAGGGTTTCCACTAAAAACGAGAATTGGCTTAGGATATTGCCGATTTTTTCTTTTTTTAAATCTATCGACAGTTCTATGCCCGATAAAGATGCTCAATAAGGAGATGTTTAATCTCTTCTATGTCGAATCTTTCCCCACTTCTTTATTTATTGATTCCAAAGGCGTTATTCAAGAACGTGTCGTTGGACCCGTCACTGAAGATGTTCTAAACGCCCATTTTTCACTGATCGACTAACTGTTCCCACAGCAGAAGTAGGAATTTCCTGGCCTCTGCTCTTTTTATTTGGACAAAAGTTTTTCTAAATGGACTCGTGAGCTCATTTCTCGCTTTCGAACTCACGAGCCCCTTCTCGTGAGCACGTTTCCTACTTTCGAGCTCACGAGCACTTCTCTCGTGAGCACGTTTCTCACTTTCGAGATCACGAGCTACTTCTCGTGAGCACGTTTCTCGCTTTCGAACTCACGAGCATCTCTCTCGTGAGCACGTTTCCTACTTTCGAAACCACGAGCACTTCTCTCGCGAGCTCGTTTCCCATTTTCGAAGCCACGAGTCCCTTCTCGTGAGCACGTTTCCTACTTTCGAAACCACGAGCTCCTTCTCGTGAGCTCGTTTCCTACTTTCGCAACCACGAGCCCCCACAAGCTCTCGTCACATCCACTCGACCTTCCTCAAAAAGGAAAAAGCAGCTCAAGTTCGGAATAATCCCGTCTTGAGCTGCTTTCTAAAAGCTTTTATTTTTATCGGTCTAAAAATGATTTCAAGAAATCTTTGGCACCGTCGACAGCTTTTTTCGTTGTATCTTTCAATGCTTCGCCGGTACGGTCTAAGCCTTCACGAAGCATTCGTGCCGCTTCGCTTTCTTCATTTTCTTGAGCGATATTTTCAATGTCACTATCATCGACGGCGAATTCGGTACCTGTCGTATAAGGCAACATGGTTTCAAATTCTGCCTTTAATACTTGCCCGATGCCGGCTACTGTACTGGTGCGCATGTAATGATCGTCACTTCCTTGATCATACCCGGCCCATGAAGCGACTACTAGATCCGGTGTGTAACCAACCATCCACTGGTCGGTCGCTCCTTCGTCTCCGGCAGTCTGTGTTGTTCCTGTTTTCCCGGCGATTTCATAACCAGCTGGTTGCGCGTTTTGAGCACTACCATTCGAGAAGACATACAATAACATCCGGTTCATGTCATCATTGATAGATTGCGACAGGACGCGTTTTTCTTTCGGATCTGTGTGATCAACGACTACGGCTCCAGTCGCGTCTACAATTTTGGTAATAAAGTGTGGCGCTACTTGCACGCCATCATTGGCGAATACACTATAGGCACTGGCCATTTCTAGCGGTGTGACACCGCCGACCATTCCACCTAACGCCACCGAGCTGAGGTTATAGTCCTCTTCTCCGATATTAATTCCAAAGTCTTTCAATTTATTATAACCCCGTCGTAGCCCAATTTCATTCAAGAGCCAGACCGTCGCTGCGTTTTTACTACGTCCTAAAGCTTCATACATCGGTACTTCCCCGTCATACGTATGGTCCACGTTTCCTGGGCGATAGCCACTTTCTGGATCGTCTTCGTTTTCACCATAACTTTGAAGCTCATCAACTAACATTGAGTCAATCTCGTAGCCCGCTTCTAAAGCCGGAGCATAAACGCCTAACGGTTTAATGGTTGAACCAGGTGAACGGCGCATTTGTGTCGCGCGGTTAAAGCCACGGAAACTATGCTCACCGCGACCACCAACAATCGCTGTGACACCGCCATTTTGTGGATTTAAAGCAACGGATGCACTTTGCGACTCCATCCCATCAGCCGCCGTTTCAAAGAGCCAATCTTGACTGTAAATATTTTGCATTTGACGTTGTTGGTTTTGATTTAAATTGGTATAAATGGTATAACCCCCATTTAAAATATCTTGTTCTTCAAAACCATAACGATTGATCGCTTCGGAAATGACCGCATCAAAATAATACGGGTAATGGTAATCATCCACTACATTATACCCATCCGAAAGTGCGAGTTCGCTGTTGGCCGCGCTTTGTCTTTCTTCAGGGGTAATCACTTCGTTATCCTCCATCAGCATTAACACGACATTCCGCCGCTCGATGGAAGCTTCATAATGATCGATTGGGTTATAATTGGTCGGGGCTTTTAAAATCCCGGCCAATGTAGCCCCTTCCGTGATATTTAAATCGGCCGCATCTTTATTAAAGTATTTTTTTGAAGCGTCTTGCACGCCCCAAACCCCTTGACCAAAGTAGGAGTTGTTTAAATACATTTCCAGAATCGTTGCTTTCGAATATGTTTTTTCAATTTCAATCGACAGAAATAACTCTTTCAATTTCCGCACGAAGGTCTGGTCGGCGGTTAGATAAGCATTTTTCGCTAACTGCTGGGTGATCGTACTCCCACCTCCGACGATATAGCCTTTCAACAGATAATCAACAGCCGCGCGTCCAATTCCAATCACATCAAAACCACGGTGATCCAGAAATCGCTTGTCTTCGGTCGAAATGACCGCATCTTGCACTGCGGGAGAAATATCTTCAATCGAAGTAAAGGTTCCTTTTTGTGAATACAAGGTTCCCGCTTCTTCCCCTTGGTCATCCATCACTTGCGTGGTTTGTTCTAAACCAACGCGGAGAGAATCGACATTCGCCTGCCGCGCTTGAATTGAAAGGACGACACTTAAAACGAGAGTGACTGATAGCAGAAGTAAAATAACGACTTTCGTCACATGGTATTTTTTCCATACCCGACGTAGCATCTGCCAAAAAAGCTGTAGCTTCTCTTTCAAAAAAGCCCAGACAGTGAGTAAAATTTCTTTTGTTTTTCTTTTAAATTTATCCATGTAATTTAATCACCTATTTCTTACGACATCTACTCAGTCCTCTTATTTTACCATACCTGTCAAATAAAAGGCATCCGACTTTGGCAGGATATTTTCAGTGTCCGCTCGCTGAACCTCTTATTCTTCAGTGATTTGTTTTTTAAAATCGATCGCTGCTTGTTCAAATTTCTCTAAAATGGTTTCAATTTCAGCAAGGTCTTGTGCATCGGCCCCACTAGCCAGTGGATGCCCACCGCCATCATGTTCTTTCGCAATTTCATTAATAACCGGCCCTTTAGAACGTAAGCGACAACGGTAAGTCCCATCGGGCTGTTGGACAAAGATGCCCCAGTTATAAACACCGGCAATTGAACCGGGCAAGGAAACGACCGCATGGGTCTCTTCATCCGTTAAGCCGTAACGATCTAATATTTCTTGCGTTAAAATAATATGCGCCACCCCGTTGTCGGAAACTTTTAAATGTTCCAGCACATAACCGGTTAATTGTGCCACTTTCGGGCCCATTTCATTCATCGCATTGTTGAGAGCTGTCGATGAAAAGTCTTTTTCCATTAAAGCAGCGGCTAAACGCATCGTTTGAGGCGTCGTTGATTGATACAAGAAACGGTTGGTGTCGCCCACAATACCGCCATATAATAAGCGTGCCCCTTCATCACTAAGCACTAAGTCTTCTGGGAAAGTCTGCCAAAATTCAGTGATCATTTCACTACAAGAACTGGCACTGGTTTCCACCCATTGGATGTCGCCGTACTTATCTTCTTCAGGATGGTGGTCGATTTTGATTAAGCGTTGCGGGTCGTCTAATGCTCGTTTATCGTCGACACGCGGTTGGTTAGCGGTATCCACAACAATAACGAGGGCATCTTCGTAATCCTCATCCGCTGGCACTTCCATGGTTGCCATAAAAGCCAAGGTTTTATTATCGACCCCTGCTGTGTAGACCGTTTTTTCCGGAAAGCTTGTTTTGATTAATTCAGCCAGTCCGACCTGCGAACCTAAAGCATCCGGATCTGGCCGTTCATGGCGATGAATAATAATCGTCTCCCACTTTTTAATTTCAGTCAGGATTTGTTTTTTGATTTCCAGTTGCTGTTCATTTTGCGTCATCTTATCCACTTCTTTCTTTTTATTTTTAGCTCTTTATTTTAACACACTTTAGTCCTTTTTATCTTCTTTGGTTCGCTTTTGTGACCAGAGCGGCAGCGGAATATTTTCAAAATAAATGGGGTCTAAATTTGTAAGCGTGACTCCTAGCAAACGCACGCCTCGTTCGGCAGCGCCAATATCTTGCCATAAATCATACGCAATCGAAAAGATCTCTTCGGCATTTTCGATGTAATTAAGGCGTGTTTTTCGGCGGGTATAAGTTTCAAAATCACGATAACGTACTTTCAAAACGACAGTTTTTCCATGCATTTCTTTCGCTTGTAAGGTTGCGTCCACTTCGTTCGAGATATAACGTAAAAATTGAATCACTTCTTCATCGCGCGTAATATCTTTTTGAAAGGTTCGTTCTTTCCCCAAAGATTTCCGTTCGCGCTCAACTTCAACCGGCCGATCATCGATTCCCCGCACGCGTCGAAATAAGGAATGCCCCAGTTTTCCAAAACGTTTGGACAGTTCCAATTCGGTTTTATCATATAAATCTTGCCCGGTATAAATGTCAAAATCATGCATTTTTTCTAAAGTTTTCTCGCCAACACCGGTGAATTTATCGATCTCAAGCGCCATCAGAAAATCATGCGATTTGCTCGGTGGGACGACCGTTAAGCCGGCCGGTTTCTTATAATCGGAAGCTAATTTCGCCAAAAACTTATTGTAAGAAACACCCGCGGAACTCGTTAACTTTAGCTCCTGATAAATATCCCGTAAAATCGCACGCGCAATCAAAGTGCCGGACTGGATCTCTTTTTTATTATGCGTCACGTCCAAATAAGCTTCATCGAGTGAAAGCGGCTGAATAATGTCGGTGTAACGACGAAAAATGTCATGAATTTGCGCTGAAACCGCTCGATATAAATCAAAATCAGCGGGCACAAAAATACCGTCCGGACATAATTCGAGCGCTTTTTTCGCACTCATCGCTGAATGCACACCATACTTGCGCGCTTCATAACTAGCAGTCGCTACGACTCCCCGTCCGCCATTTTCCTTGGGATGACGGGCAATAATCACAGGTTGCCCTCGTAATTCAGGATTTTCCCGGATAGCGACTGAAGCATAAAAAGCATCCATATCCACATGAATAATTTTCCGGGATGTATCCCGCTCGGGTTCCTTAAATCGTAAAATCCCATATTCCATCGCGCCACCTCCTTTATATTGGTTATTCTTCACCTTCTATTATACTATAAAGTTCGCAGGGCGAACACCCGTTTGAGTAAAAGTTCCCCTCCTTTTCAAAAAATCGGACATGTTCAGTTTTCATCCGAAATACAGAAAAATCTACAAACAACAATTGCTGCTTGTAGATTCCTTTGGTTATTCTTTTAAAATAAGTCTTCTAAATTCATTTCATCTAAGGATGAAACATTATAGACTTGCGCTTTTAACGAAGCATACGTAAAATAATCATTCGGTTCAATTGCCATAATATCACGTACCTCTTCGAAATACCGAGTCGGTCGTTGGTGTTTCCACAAATAATTTACGCAAAATTCCCATAAGTCATCCGTTGTCACTTTTTGGTAACCTTGCTTGGCAAAAGAATCTTTAATGATATTTAACCAAACTTCGTACTGCGACTCATCTTTTGTTTCTTCTGCCATCTTGTACCTCCAAACTCTCGACTTCGCTGAAAGAGTTTAAGCTTCTTCATTGTCCTCTTCTACAGCATCCGGCTCGTTTGTTCCTAAATCTTCAGGCTCAGCAGCTACTGAACCAGTCGCTTTGGCTGTAATTCGTGAAACTGCACGACGTTCAAACGTTAAATAAATCCCTTCACAATCTAACACGATTGTTTTTAACTCATCATTAATTTCGTCGATAACGCCATGTAAACCACCGATCGTGACCACACTGTCACCAACGCCTAAGTTATCTAACATGTTTTGTACTTTTTCCTGTTGTTTCTTTTGCGGGCGAATAAGTAGGAAATACATAATTCCAAACATAATCGCAAACATAATTAGTGGACTAAGAAATTCCAAATTGATCTTCCTTTCAGATTTGAATAAAAATAATTTCTTCAGTTTCTTTTGTACCTTATAACCCTATCAAATTTTAGACAAAAAATCTACTTTTCTCGACATTTTCATCCTGCTTTTATGGGTTTCTACTTCTTTTTTATCCTTAGAAGGTCCGTGCATTAGGCTCATTATAACCGTATTCTTCGAAAAATGCCTCTTTAAAATCAAGCAAATTGTCGTTACGGATCGCTTCCCGGATTTGTTCCATTAAATGCGTTAAGAAACGCAAGTTATGAATCGACGTGAGGCGCACACCTAAAATCTCATCCGTGTTAAATAAATGACGCACATACGCTCTTGAATAATTCCGACAAGTATAGCAATCGCATTTTTCATCAATTGGGCGCCAATCCTTTTTATACGTTGCATTTTTCACTTTGAGGCGTCCTTTGCTTGTCATGGTCGTACCGTTCCGCGCAATTCGGGTCGGCAACACACAGTCAAAGATATCAACCCCGCGGATCACACTTTCGATTAAGGCCGCTGGTGTACCTACGCCCATTAAGTAACGCGTTTTATCTTCCGGCAGTTCAGGCGTCGTATATTCTAAAACTTCATACATCTCTTGGTGTGTCTCTCCGACTGAAAGACCACCGATCGAATAACCGGAGAAATCCATACTTCTGAGATCTCGGGCATGCTGGATGCGTAAATCTTTATAGCCGCCCCCTTGGACAATCCCAAACAACCCTTGCGTGTCCCAATTCTCGTGGGCTTCTAAGCCTCTTTCTGCCCAACGTGTTGTCCGGACGACCGATTGTTTCATATAGTCGTAAGACTCATGAAACGGCGGGCATTCATCAAAACTCATGATGACATCCGCGCCCAGTTCATTTTGAATCTGGATGGATTTTTCAGGTGATAAAAACTGGGCACTCCCATCTAAATGACTTTTGAAATGCACCCCATTTTCTTTAATCTCACGGGTATCCGCTAAGGAAAAGACTTGGAAGCCGCCGGAATCAGTTAAGATCCCTTGGTCCCAATTCATAAATTCATGCAAGCCTCCCGCTTCTTCAATTAATTCCGACCCAGGGCGCAGCCATAGATGATAGGTATTGCTTAAAATAATTCCTGCACCCATCGCCTTTAACTCTTCGGGGGTCATCGCTTTCACGGTCGCTTGCGTCCCCACCGGCATAAACATCGGGGTCTCATAAGTGCCATTTGGTGTTTCCAGCTTCCCCAGACGCGCACCGGTATGTTTTTCTTTTTTCTCTAATGTATAATTTACTGGATGTTTCAAACTGATATTCCCTTTCTTGATCACTTCAAAATTTTTACTTACTGAATAAACATCGCATCGCCAAAACTAAAGAAACGATATTTTTCTGCCACCGCATGTTGATAAGCTTCTAAGATAAATTCACGGCCGGCAAAAGCACTCACTAACATAATCAGAGTGGATTTAGGCAAATGAAAATTCGTTAAAAAAGCATCGACATATTGAAACGTGTAACCGGGTTTAATAAAAATATCGGTCCAGCCACTCGCTGCTCGTAATTCACCCTCAAATTGCTGGGCGATCGTCTCTAAAGTGCGGATACTGGTCGTCCCTACCGCAATCACGCGCCCGCCTTTTGCTTTGGTTTCATTTAACAATTCAGCCGTTTCTGCTGATAACCGGTAAAATTCACTATGCATTTTATGATTCTCGACGTCCTCAGCTTTTACGGGGCGGAAAGTGCCCAAACCAACATGTAGCGTTAAAAAGGCCAACTTGACCCCTTTGTCTTTAATTTTTTGGAGGACTTCCTCCGTAAAATGCAGACCAGCCGTCGGTGCTGCCGCGGAACCATTCTCTTCCGCATACACCGTCTGGTAACGCTCCGGCTCCTCTAATTTTTCGGTAATGTAAGGCGGTAACGGCATTTCCCCTAACTCTTCTAAAACTTCTAAAAAGATCCCATCATAGGAAAATTCTAACAAGCGTCCGCCAGTATCTAATTTATCGATTACAGTGGCGGTTAAGCGGCCATCTCCAAACGAAATTTCCGTTCCAATTTTCGCTTTTTTCGCTGGGTTCATTAACGTTTCCCAACGATCGCCTTCGGTATTCGTTAACAATAACACCTCTAAATGCGCGCCCGTTTTTACTTTGGTTCCAAATAAACGGGCAGGTAAGACTCGCGTATTGTTCATCACGAGCGCATCATTAGGTTGTAATTGGTCAATAATATCCGTAAATTTAGCATCTTGAATCGTTTCTTTTTGATGATCTAGAATCATTAAGCGCGAAGCACTCCGATCTTTTAGGGGCACTTGCGCGATCAACTCATCGGGTAAATTAAAATCAAAATCTTCTGTCTTAAAATCACGCACTGTTTTTCATCACTTTCTTATCCATTAAAATTAAAAATATTCCTTGGTCACGGCTGACGGTCTATTGTTAAAAGCACCTTTTACTGTCCCTCGCTCTCCCAAAAAGGGAGATTTAAATGGCGATAGGCCTTTTCAGTCGCTACGCGTCCGCGCGGCGTCCGTTGGATAAAACCTTCTTGGAGTAAATAGGGCTCGACCATATCTTCAATCGTATCAATGTCTTCCCCGACGTTAGCCGCTAAGGTATTTAAACCTACCGGCCCTCCTTTGTACAACTCGATGATCACTTCTAATATTTTCTGATCGACGGTATCTAAGCCGGCTTTATCAACATTCAACATATCTAAAGCTTCGGTCGCGACAGGTTCAGTAATCAGGCCATCCGCTTCCACTTCCGCAAAATCGCGCACCCGCTTCAATAATCGGTTCGCCACTCGCGGAGTTCCGCGTGAACGTTTCGCCACTTCCAACGCCCCTGTTTCTTCAATCTCCGCGCTGAGCACCTGACTCGTGCGGTAGATAATCTCACTCAAACTGTCGACCGTATAATAAGCCATATGCGACACGATTCCAAAACGATCACGTAAAGGCGCAGATAAGAGACCTGCTCGTGTCGTAGCACCAATTAAGGTAAAAGGCGGCAGCGAAAAATGAACCGGTCGTGCCGTATCGCCTTCACCGATAATAATATCTATGTAGAAATCTTCCATCGCCGAGTACAGCATCTCTTCCACAAAGCGGGGCAAGCGATGAATTTCATCGATAAATAAAATACCGCCAGGCTCTAAATCATTGAGCAAAGCGACAATATCTCCTGCTTTATCGATCGCCGGTCCACTAGTGGTACGGATACTCGTGCCCATTTCATTGGCGATGACCATCGCCATGGTTGTTTTCCCTAAACCCGGAGGGCCATACAGCAAGACATGATCAAGCGCTTCTTGACGGTTTTGCGCGGCTTTAATATAAATGGAAATTTCTTTTTTAAGCTTCTCTTGACCAATATACTGATGCAGCCTTTGCGGGCGTAAAGATACTTCTTCGCTACTTTCTTGTTCGTCCATTAACTCTCCCGAAATCATCCGTTCTTGATCCACAATCTTTTACCTCCTTAAAATGGTTAATAAATTAAGTACTTGAGCGCTTCACGGATATAGTCATCCGCTGGCATCTCTTCTAGCGCTTCTAGTTTAGGCAGGACCTTCTTAATGTCTCGTTTGGTGTAGCCTAAAACATTCAAAGCTTCAACCGCTTCATCTAAAGCATAATTGGCCGTTGTTTCTTTTTCAGCAGGGCCAAAAACTTCCGTCACTTCTGGTGAAAGTTCTGAAAGCTTTCCTTGCAGATCCAAAATAATCTGTGACGCTGTTTTCTTCCCGACACCTGGGAAATTTTGTAAGTATTTGATATTATTATCTTCAATGGCTTGAATCAGACCTACATGATCTTCCGCCGCTAAAATGGCTAGCGCACTTTTCGGACCAATCCCTGAAACTCCAATCAACTTCAAAAATAACTCTTTTTCAGCGCGATTAATAAACCCATACAAACGGATGTCATCTTGCGTCACGCTTTGATAGATATAAATCGTCATTTCCTGGTGCATCTGACTCGATAGCCGGAAAGGATTGGCGATCAGCACATGATAGCCGATGCCTTGATTATCTAGCACTAAATAACTAGGCGTCACCTCTTGCACCGTTCCTTTAATGTATTCGTACATTTTTCGAATAGCTCCTCACTTATTTCCAAAATTCCTTCTCATTATAACACAGAAAGGCCCTAGCCTAAATGCTAGGGCCAATCTATTTTTTTCATTTTATAGGGTTCGTTCTTTTATTCGAATTCCGCGAGGTATTCGCCATACCCTTCGTTTTCTAGTTCTTTTTTCGGAACAAAACGCATCGCTGCTGAGTTGACACAGTAGCGTAAGCCACCTTTTGCTTGCGGGCCGTCGGTAAAGACATGGCCTAAATGTGAGTCTGCTTCACGGCTTCTCACTTCTGTTCGTTCCATCCCAAAGGATTGATCGCGGTGTTCAGTAACGCCACGTTTTTTAATCGGTTGGGTGAAAGAAGGCCAGCCACAACCCGCATCGTATTTATCGTTCGATGAAAAGAGCGGCTCGCCACTCACCACATCCACGAAAATACCATCTTCGTAAAAGTCATCATACTCACCAGTAAATGCACGTTCGGTCGCATTTTCTTGAGTAACCGCATATTGTTCGGGTGTTAAACGTTCTTTTAATTCTTCTTTTGTTTCTTTTTTGTTCATCATAATATCCCCTCTTTATTATTTTACCAAGAATAGGATTTCATGTAAAACAAAGTGCTCTAAACTCGCCTTTTAAAGGGAGTTTGAGCACTTTTTGCTTCTTTTCAATGCAACAATTATTTGTCGGTCTCGTCTTTCACTTCTTTTTCATCAATCACGACATCGTCACGATCTGCTTTATCTTTAGGTTCTTTGTGACCATCGTCTTCTTGGTCTTCAATTTCTTCGCGAACCTCTTCATTCAAACCGAATTCATACTGCTCATCCATTAATTCTTTCTTTTGAGTATCATCTTGCGTTTCGTCATGTTCTTTTTTTGACTGTTCATCTTTTGCCATGAATAATCGCTTCCTTTCAAAAGTAAGTATTCTGTTCCAATCACTCTTTATGACTCACTATCATTTTAGATCACGGCTATAATTTTTTCTAGCATTATGCTTAGACCCACTTCGAAAATTAATGACTGTCTTGAATACGTTTGAACATTTTCTCTAAATCACGCGTGGTCATTTTCACGACGACGGGACGCCCATGGGGACAATTATAAGGATTTTCGCATTGGGGTAACTGCTCAATTAAAGCGACCGCTTCCTCATCACTTAAACGATGGTTCGCTTTGATGGACCGTTTACAGCTCATCATAATCGCTGTGGCTTCGCGAAACATGCCGACGGACAGATTTTTTTGTTCTAAGAAAAAGTCAATCATCTCTTCGATTGTATCTTGTTCTTGGCCCGGAATGATCCAGGTAGGATGTTCCCGCACGATAAAACTATTTTGACCAAAAGGTTCCAAACTCACGCCTGCATCCGCTAAAGTGTCTAAATGATCCGAAATAATGAGCACTTCATCACTCGGATACTCCAACACAATCGGCACCAACAACTCCTGCATTGACACACCCGTATCGGCTAATTGTTCTTTATAATACTCATATTTGATCCGCTCTTGGGCGGCATGCTGGTCAATAAAGAATAAGCCTTCGGTGTTTTGTGTCAGTAAATAAGTGCCATGCAACTGCCCGATATATTCTAGTTCTGGGAATTGACTCGTGGCTTCTTCATTATAATTTTTCCGTTCCGCCGTTTCTGCCAAAGCCAGCGCTGACTCTTCCTCATCGACACGATGCGTCAAATGCGAGGCGGCTTCCGCTTCCTCAAGGCCATTTTCGGTTTCCGCTACATATTCCGTTGCTGCAGGATAATCGTCCGGCAAGGGCGGTTGTGGTGGCTCCTTTTGAAACTCTCTCTGCTTTTCTTCCGGAAAAGCAAAACTTGTTTGGGGTCGCTGTTCCGTTCGGAATTCAAAATTCATTTGTTCCGGCTTTTCTGTCAGTGGTTGCGGTGCTGAACGAGTTTCTTCAGCCACTGAACCAGGAATCCGGACTTCTTGGTGCATCGTTTCATGGATGACTTCTTGGATTAACTGCCCCAGTTCGTCTTCCGAACTGATACGGATCTGCTGTTTGGTCGGATGCACGTTGACATCCAGCAATAAAGGATCCATCTCAATATTGATAACACTTATTGGAAAACGTCCGATCATTAAGGTTGAACCGTAGCCGGCTGTCACTGCGCGCGTGAGCGCAAAGTTTCGAATATGACGGCCATTAACAATTAAAGTAATATAAGAGTTATTCGCACGTGTCAATTCCGGCAAGGACGTATAGCCCGTTACTCTAAAATCAAAGTTCTCCGCTTCGATTGCGCGCATTTTACGGGCTACATTTACTCCATAAACTCCCGCGATCGCTTGGCGGACATCGCCATTTCCGACTGATTTCAACAGTAAGTTCCCTTCATTATAAAATTCAAAGGAAATACTCGGATTAGCCAAGGCGAAGCGGTTCATATAGTTGGTCACGTGCGAGATCTCGGTTTTCAAGGAGCGAATATGTTTTAAACGAGCCGGCGTGTTGTAAAATAATTGTTCCACTTTAATTGTGGTCCCACGGCGCGCCGGGGCAGAAGTATTTTCGACAATCTCGCCGCCTTCTAAATATAATCGTTTCCCCTTTTTCCCTGCTTGGGCCGTTTCAATCGTTAGCTCTGAAACAGAAGCAATACTCGGTAAAGCTTCTCCACGAAAGCCAAGGGTCCGGATCCGAAACAATTCATCCGTGGTGTATAATTTACTGGTTGCGTGGCGTTCAAAGGCTCGTTCAACATCGTCCGCCCCAATACCCGCACCATTATCCGTAATCACAATTTTTTGCAGTCCCGCTTCTTCAATCTCCACTTTGATTTGCGTACTGCCCGCATCAATAGCATTTTCCACTAACTCTTTGACCACAGAAGCAGGTCGTTCGACTACCTCTCCCGCGGCGATTTGGTTTGCTAGTGATTGACTAAGTATTTCAATAGTGGCCATTGCGTCCGCCTCCCTTCTTCGTTTAACTTTTTTAACTTTGTAATTTATTTTGTAATTCATTTAACACATTCATCGCTTGGAGGGGCGTGAGGTTCATCACGTCCAATTTCTGCAAGTCTTTTAAGACTTCTTCTTCCTCCGGTGACCACGTGCCATCAAATAAAGACATCTGGCCGGCGTCTTCTACTGTTTCTGTTTCTGCTTTTGTTGGGGTGGTTTCCGCTGTTGTTTCCGTTTCGGTTGTTGGTTCGGAAACGATCGGGGACTCCGCATTTTTTTGTTCTAAGGCTTCTAAAATAGTAGAAGCTCGTTGAAGTAAAGACGACGGTAAACCTGCAAGCTTGGCCACTTGCACGCCATAACTTTTATCGGCAGAACCGGGCGCCATTTTATGCAGAAAGACTAAGTTGCCGTCTTCTTCCACCGCTCCGACATGGATATTTTGAAGATGTTCCAATCGTTCTTCTAAAACAGTCAATTCATGATAGTGGGTAGAAAATAAAGTTTTAGCCCCTACTTTATCATGCACAAATTCAATAATCGCTTCCGCTAAAGCCATCCCATCATAAGTCGCCGTTCCCCGGCCAATTTCATCAAATAACAATAAACTATTGGGTGTTGCATTCGAAATGGCTTGGTTTGTTTCATTCATTTCGACCATAAACGTACTCTGTCCCGAAATTAAATCATCCATCGCTCCGATACGGGCGAAAACTTGATCAAAGATCGGTAAGGCGGCTTGGTCGGCCGGAATAAAACAACCCATCTGCGCCATAATAATAATCAACGCGACTTGGCGCATATACGTACTTTTACCCGACATATTCGGTCCTGTAATCAACAAAATATCCGTGCCATCAGCGAGCGATACATCATTCGGCACATATTCTTGTTGTTCCATTACGCGTTCAACCACCGGATGGCGTCCTTCTTCAATCCGAATATCTTGGCTCTCTGCATGGAAAGTTGGTCGAGTATAATGGTAATCTTCACTCACCTGTGCAAAACTTTGCAACACATCGATTTGCGCAACCAGGCGCGCTAACTTCTGCAGTCGTTCAATTTCTTCCTTCACCTGTTCACGCACGCTAACAAATAATTCATACTCCAACGCTTGCGATTTTTC
This sequence comes from uncultured Atopostipes sp., assembly GCA_963558565.1. Lineage (GTDB taxonomy): Bacteria > Bacillota > Bacilli > Lactobacillales > Carnobacteriaceae_A > Atopostipes. The sequence goes on along the minus strand of CAUWGX010000004.1, from coordinate 21,242 downwards.
TTCCGCTTCTAAAATGGTTGATTCCATCTCTTTAAGTTCCGGCGTAATAAAACGTTCCGAATTCGTCAACGTCTGTTTTCGCTCATAACGCCCTTCTTCTAAACGTTCCAGGTTCGCTTTCGTCACTTCGATAAAGTAACCAAACACCTTATTAAAACCAACTTTTAGGTTGCGAATCCCGGTGGCTTCTCGTTCTTTGGCTTCTAATTCCGCTAGCCACTGTTTGCCGTTGGTCATGGCGTCGCGATATTTGTCCAACTGCTCATGAAAGTGATCTTTAATAATTTCACCTTCTGTAATGGATATCGGCGGCTCATCTTCAATCGCTTGTTCCAACAAGGTGGTTACTTCTTCGACAGGATCTATTTGCGCTAGTAGCTCGTCCCAAACACCATCCACATTCATCAGCGATAAGATTTCAATCACTTGCGGAATTTGTTCCAGCGATCGTTTTAATTGAATCAAATCCCGTGCGTTCACCGTACCATAAGCGACGCGCCCGGCTAAACGCTCCAAATCATACACGCGCGTCAAGACTTCATTGAGATCCGTGCGTTCAAAGAAATGATTCATCATACTCTCTACTAAGTCTTGTCGGTTTGTGATGGCTTCTTTATTGATTAAAGGCTTATCGAGCCAACTGCGCAACATCCGTCCGCCCATCGCTGTTTTGGTCTGATCTAGCACCCATAAGAGCGTTCCATCGCGTGTGCCATCCCGCAGCGAGGTCGTTAGCTCTAAATTACGGCGCACTTCTTGAGTGTACATTAAATAGTGCGTCGTATCGTAAGCTTCCGCTTTTTGTAAATGATCTAAGCTTCGCATTTGCGTTTTCGCTAAATAATTTAATAATAATTCCAATACCGGAAGTAACGTTTCATCCTCAATCGCGGTGGTCACTTCGTCAAAGGTTGCTGCCTCCATACCTTCTGCTTCTTTATTTAGAAAAGAAAAGACAATACCTAAACGTTTTTCCAGTTCCGTCCGTAAAGCCACATTTTCTCCTTCGTAAAAAAGCACTTCTTTCACTTCTAGGCCCGCAATTTCACTATACACTTCAGATGGCGAAGCCAGCTTAGTCGCTCGCAGCTCACCCGTCGTTAAATCAACATACGCTAAAGCAAAAGTGCCTTGCTGTTCTAACACCGCCGCTAAGTAGTTGTTCTCATTTTCATGAACAACATCCCCTTGCATCACAGTTCCAGGGGTGATGACTTGCACTACTTCACGCTTCACCATCCCTTTAGCTTCTTTGGGGTCTTCCACCTGCTCACAAATCGCTACCTTATAGCCTTTTTCAATCAGCGTATCAATATAACCTTGCGCCGAATGATGCGGAACGCCCGCCATTGGTACCGGCTCTTTGGCGTTTTTATTCCGGCTCGTCAAGGTGACTTCTAAAATTTGCGAAGCTTTAATCGCATCTTCGTAAAATAATTCATAAAAATCCCCGAGCCTAAAAAATAAAAACTCATTGGGGTATTCTTTTTTGATCTCAAAATATTGCTTCATCATTGGTGTCTGTTCTGTATCTTGAGGCAATCCTTTCACTCCTCTAATCTCTCTAAATATCTTGCTTTAATTCATAAATAAAGTATCACTGTCGATTCGAATCGCCTGCATACTTTTGGCTAATCCTGTTTTATTATCGGTTTCCACTAGACACGCATTTAGCTGCCCTTCACCGCTATCCGGTGTCATAAAACGTGTCGGCATTTGGGTCCGGAAATTTTCAATAATTGATTCTTTTTTCATGCCTAAAATGCCCTCATAAAAACCGGTCATCCCCACATCTGTCTGGTACGCTGTTCCTTGGCTCAAAATGCGGGCATCATTTGTTTGCACATGGGTATGGGTCCCCACAATCGCAGAGACTTTGCCATCAAAATACCAACCCGCAGCCTGTTTTTCACTCGTTGCTTCCGCATGAAAGTCAATAAATATATGATCCGTCTCTTTTTTGGCTTCCGCAATTAATTCATCGCCTACACGAAAAGGATCGTCAAAACTGCCCATAAAGGAACGGCCAAATAAATTAATCACGGCTAGTTTTTGATCATTCAAACGGATAATTCGCATCCCCACCCCAGGAACTTCCTCATTGCGTTCATAGTTCGCCGGTCGGATCAGACTGGTTGCGTCCTCAATAAAATTATAAATATCATAATGGTCCCACGTGTGATTGCCCATCGTAATCACATCCACACCTAGCGACAAAAATTTCTTGTAAATTTTTTCCGTCAACCCGCGTCCATCCGCAGCGTTCTCTCCGTTTGCAATCACCACTTGTGGTTTATAAACTTGGCGTAAACGGGGAAGATAATCAGCCACCATTTTTTGGCCTACTTTTCCCACCACATCGCCAATAAATAATATTTTCACACCTACACCTCTTCTAGATTTCTCTTCTCTATTTTATCAATACTCAGGGGGTGAAAGCAAAAAAGGTTTCTGCAGTTTTCCCTTTAAAACCTTCCTTCTTTTCTATTATATCAAGAATATCATTTGTTTGCGGAACCCTGTATAAATTTTATCGCGGATAGATGTTTCGTGTGTCACAATTCCCAAGCTATACACGGCACTTCCTGTTCAGCCACTCGCTTGCACAAAAAAATCGGACGCATATTCACGACGTCCGATTTCCTTATCTCTTATTTTTCATCTTCTAGGCGAAGCTGTGCCAGTGTTTCTTCTAGACTTTCGTCAAAAGCTTCCATCTCATCATAGCGCTCTAAATCATAACTTTGAATCGTTTCGTTTAACTTTTCAGCATAAGCGCTGTCGGTGGCATAGCGATCTTGTAACCATGCCGTCGCATCGGTATAACTGTCTGTGTTTTCACGCCAAGTGCCACTGTAGTATTCTGCATCCCACTCTAAACCATTTTTCATCAAGTTTCCGTAACGGTAAAGGGAATCAGCCCACGAATCATAGACACTAAAGTCTGCCTGGATATAGATACTGTCGCCCTCTACATCTTCTCGCGTACGTGCCGTTACACTCTCACCTTCCCAGCTACCTTTCGTTCCCATTAAATTATTATAGGTTTGCGCCAACTCAGATTGGCCCCAGCTTGATTCCAAACTCGCTTGCGCAATCATCACCGAGGGATAAATATCATGTTCGTTCGCAATTAAGACGGCTGCTGGTGCGATCGTTTCAATAAATGCTGTTTGTGTGGAAGCTTCTTCAAATACCGGGAAACGCATCTGCCATTCTTTTAAGGCAAGGAGTTGCTCTTCTTCCGGCGTCAATTCGGGTTCAGGCTCAGCGGCTTCTGCTGCTCGCTTATCCGTTTCTAAAGTTGTGACAGGTTGTGCTTCTTCGGTCAAAAAGTCCAAGACATCTTTGATATAGTTTTCAAATTTCGGCAATTTTCGTTCCTCATTTTTTGTTTCTACTTGTGCAGGATTTGTTTCGTCCGCCAATGAGGATTGAAGATCTGCAGGTAGTAATAACTGAACAACTGCAAATAAACTAAAAAACATATGAATCATCATTTTAAACTCTATCTCCTTTAACGCTTTTTTAGCGCGAATGAAAGTATAAAGGATGCGAGTTTTAGACACAAATCCTAAGCCTCATTGTTATAGAATTGATAACTTCTTTGCAGGTTTTTGTCTATCGGGGATGCTTTTGTAACATTTGAAATCATAAACACTCCAAATTTCCCCATAAAAAAACGCCTATCCAGATCACTCAAGATCAGGAATAGACGTCTGTTATTTAATATTTATTTTGCGTATTCAACAACTCTTGTTTCACGTATTACCGTTACTTTAATATTTCCAGGGTAATCCATTTTATCTTCAATTTCTTTTCGAACATTGCGAGCAAGTCCAATGCTTCGTGCGTCGTCCATTTCATCTGGTTGGACAATAATACGAATCTCGCGTCCTGCTTGGATCGCATAACTTTCTTTGACGCCGTCAAAGCTATTTGAAATTTCTTCAAGGTTTTCAAGACGTTGCAAGTAGTTTTCAAGTGACTCACTACGAGCACCAGGTCTAGCGGCTGAGACTGCATCTGCGGCTTGAATAAGTGCGGATATAATACTTGTTGCTTCTACATCTCCATGGTGAGAAGCAATCGCATTAATGACGGTCTCTTTTTCTTGATAACGCATAGCAATCTGGGCACCGATTTCGACGTGTGACCCTTCAACTTCACCATCTAGCGCTTTTCCAATGTCATGAAGTAAGCCTGCTCGTTTAGCCAATTGTACATCTTCGCCTAATTCAGCAGCTAAAATGCCTGCGATTTTGGCCACTTCAATCGAGTGAGTGAGTACATTTTGACCATAACTCGTTCTAAATTGTAAACGTCCGATAATTTTAATTAAGTCTGGATGAATTGAGTGAATGCCTAAGTCAAAGACGGTTTCTTCACCAATTTCTCGGATACGTTCGTCCATTTCTTTGCGTGATTTTTCGACGGCTTCTTCAATTCTACCGGGATGGATACGACCATCGGCAATTAATTTTTCAAGCGCCATCTTCGCAATCTCACGACGAATCGGATCGAAACCACTTAATACGACCGTTTCTGGTGTGTCATCAATAATTAAGTCCATTCCCGTCAAGCTTTCGATTGTTCGAATATTTCGACCATCCCGTCCAATAATGCGGCCTTTCATATCATCATTTGGCAAGTGAATGACACTAACAGTCGTTTCTGCCACTTGATCTGCAGCACTTCTTTGGATCGCTTCGGTAATTAAACTTTTCGCCCGTCGGTTCACATCTGCTTTCATTTCTTGTTCAGATTGTTTGACCATGACGGCAATTTCATTGACTAATTCTTCTTCAGTTCTACGAAGAACAATGTTTTGTGCTTCTTCTTCAGTAAGAGCTGAAATTCGCATTAATTCTTTTTCTTGTTTCTCTTTGTCTTGTTCCACTTCTTTTTCAAGCTTGTCTACTTTTTCAGTACGTTGATCTAATTTCGCCTCTTTATGTTGTAAATTGGCATCTCTTTCATTTAGATTCTTTTCTTTATGATTTAAATTATCTTCACGTTGATCGAGTCGACTTTCTTGTAGAGAAACTTCTTGGCGTTGCTCTTTTAGATCCCACTCCACTTCATTTCGATGCGAGTGAATTTCTTCTCGAGCCTCTAATAACGCTTCTTTTTTTACAATGTCAGCTTCTTTATTTGCATCTTCAACAATTTGTGCAGCTGTTTGTTTGGCATCAGCTTGTCTTTGTTCCGCGCTTTTTTTAGCAAAATGCGCGCCGACCGCTAACCCAATAATTAAAGTAACGATAGCAGAGGCTATAGCAAAAGGTAATTCCATATTTACACCTCCGTATCATTCTATTTTTTAAATTTTCATGTAGGATATTATCAATCATTTGCTTATTTAAAGCAGTTTTTTACACGAAAGCTGTACTTCAATATTAATTTGTATATCAAAGTACATCTTAGTATATAATATCTCTCTTTGTGTAAGAAGTCAATAAAGATTCCTTGCCTAAATAAGCTGTAATACTCTAATTATAGGGCTTACAGAACACAAATTATTTTTTAATTTTTCTCATCTTTTCTTCCAGGCTATTTTTGTGTATAAATAAAAAGCAGATTCCTCTGCTTTTTATCGTATTTATTCACTTATAGTAATTCTTCAATCAATTCTTCTTTTGATTTCGAAGATAAATAAAAAGGCGGAATATCCAAGACTGTGTGCGCACCAAATTGTTTTTCCTCGGCTAATTTATAAGCCGCACGAGCATAAGCAATATTCACCGCTGCTGTAAATTCTGGATTACTTTCTAAAGTCAGAGAATAATCAATAATTGACATCTCTTCCTCAGAAGTTTGTCCTTGGCGAATCACAGCACCTCCATGGGGCATATCTTGGTGTTCCTTGTTATATTCTTCTTCAGAAATCATACTGACACTCGTACGGTAGCCTTCAAAATAGTCGGGCATTTCTTTGATCGCTTTTTCAACGGCCACTGGATCTGCATCCTCTTTCAGCACTACATACACTTCGCGTGAATGAGCTTCTTTCGCCTCATAAGGGACTTTTTTCCCTTCTTGGATTTGATCGATCATCAAGGGATCCGGCACGGTGTATTGAACGGCATGCTTAACCCCTTCCACACCACGGACCGCATCGCTATGACCTTGGCTAACACCCCGTCCCCAAAAAGTGTACGTGTCGCCGGTTGGTAAAATCGCTTCTTGGATCAAGCGGTTCATTGAAAATAAGCCCGGGTCCCAACCTGTGGAAATAACCGCAACGTTTTCATTTTCTTTCGCTATTTTATCCATTTTTTTGTAATACTCAGGGATTAAAGCATGGGTGTCATAAGCATCTACCGTATTAAAATGCTCCGCTAATGCCGGTCCTTGCGTTGGAATATCTGTTTTTGAACCGCCACATAAAATTAAAACATCTATTTTATCTGTAAAATTCAAAATATCATCTAAAGCATATGTAGGAGAAGTAGTCTCCAGTGTTTCCGGATCTCTGCGGGAAAAAATCCCGACCAGTTCCATATCGGGATGATTTTTTAAACCAACTTCTACTCCCCGACCTAAATTTCCATATCCTACAATGCCAATCCTTATATTATTCATCGTTATTCCTCCGTTTGTCGAATTTAAAGACTTGTAACCTTCCTTATTATCTAATAATTGACTATGTATTAACAATAAAACCCCCTTTATTTGAATGTTTTTCATTTAAATAAAGAGGGATTATTATTTTCCTATATTGCATGACCGGGCAGAAGTTTATTCTGCGGCTTTTTCTTTTTTGTCTTTCTTGTCTTTTTTATCTTTGGTGTCTGTTTCTTTTGTTTCTTCTTCCGCTTCTTCAGGCAAGTCCTCTTCGTCACCAATTCCGTAAGCTGCACGAACGCGTCGGTCTACTTCTTCGCGGATATCTGGATTTTCTAATAAGTAAGTCTTCGCACTTTCACGACCTTGACCGATTCGATGGTCGCCATAAGAGTACCAAGAACCTGCTTTATCCAGAATATCTTTCTCTGCACCCATATCGACCAGTTCGCCCACTTGCGAAATACCTTCTCCATAGATAATATCAACCATTGCTTCTCTAAATGGAGGAGCTACTTTATTCTTAACGACTTTGACTCGCGTACGGTTCCCGACCATTTCAGAACCTTCTTTAATAGATTCTGCTCGTCGGATTTCTAAACGGACGGAAGAGTGGAATTTTAAAGCTCGTCCACCAGGTGTCGTTTCTGGGTTCCCAAACATAACGCCCACTTTTTCACGGATTTGGTTGATAAAGAGCGCAATCGTTTTGGTTTTATTAATGGTTCCGGATAATTTTCTCATCGCTTGGGACATCAAACGTGCTTGTAAAGCTACATGCGTGTCACCCATCTCACCATCAATCTCAGCGCGCGGAACTAATGCGGCGACCGAGTCGACAACGACCATATCAATCGCTCCACTGGAAACTAAAGCATCCGCAATTTCTAAACCTTGTTCTCCTGTATCTGGTTGCGAGAGTAATAATTCATCCGTATTAACCCCTAATTTTTTAGCATAAGAAGGATCTAATGCGTGTTCCGCATCAATAAAGGCGGCTGTTCCCCCTTCTTTTTGGACCGATGCAATCGCATGTAAAGCGACTGTTGTTTTCCCTGAACTTTCAGGGCCATAAATTTCTACTACACGACCACGTGGATAGCCACCTGCACCTAGTGCGACGTCTATCGCTAAAGAACCACTAGAAACTGTTGGGATCTTCTGGTTCGCTTGGTCACCCAACTTCATAATCGCACCTTTCCCAAAGTCTTTGGTAATTTGTTTCATGGCTTTGTCGAGTGCTTTTTGTCTTTCATCTGAAACCATAGTCAACCTCCGTTTTTTATTTCGTTTAATTCGGTATCATCAATTTGTTTATTTATAATCGTCACTTGTCACTCTATTATTTTACTCTCTTTTAAAGGAAAAAGCAAGACTTAGCCGAACATTCATTCGCGTTTTTATTCGACGTTCAGTAAGTCAGGTAAGCCTAAGACCGCCCGTCGAACAAAGTCACTCACGCGTAAACTTAGGATCCACCGTGCGGGATTTTGGCTCCGTGAATAATCAACTTTCTGAGTGATGATTTCATCATTTGGTAAAGAAATACTCATCCAAGCGACACGTTCTTGTTCTGCATCTTGCAAGTCTTCAGGACCCCAGCCAATCACCGCAACACTGTAATCCGTTTGGTATAATTTTTTAGCGGCTTCGGCAAAGTATTCGACTTGTGCAGCGGGCGTTAAATCTTCCACGTCTTCCATCTGATAGAAAGTATGCGCGTGTTCCAGCGCGGTAAAGACATTCCCGCCTTTAAAGACCTCTGGATACTCTAATGCTCGAGACCAATAATCGGTCGTTGCGCCATCCGTCAGCACTTCCGCTAACGATATCGTCGCTTCTTCTGTGGCTAATTCGGCGAAGGCTGTCTCATGGAGGCGGGTGTGATCATAACTAAAGAAATAGTCCCCTACTCGAGCTAAAACTTCTTCCTCTTTAGCATCTAAAAGCGTTTCGCAAGCAGCACTTGTCGGTCCACTCGCTGTCAGCCGAACATCGATAATCCCGTTTTTCGCATAGACCGCGACAGTCGGATTGGTTTGATTTTGAATCAGATCATCTAAGCGTTCAGCGACCTTCGCTTCCGGCAAACCATAAAAGTTCATATTGCGCGAACGTAATATCTCTTCTGCGCCAATGACTTCCACCAATTTAGGAAGTAAATAGTTACTGACCATATATTCAAACTCATTGGGTGGTCCAGGCAAAAGAACGTAATGATGCGTATTCGTTTCTTTATAAATCCCCGCAGCCATTCCCACATCATTTTGTAAAGGGGTTGAGCCTTCTAAAATAAGAGCTTGTTGGTAGTTTCCTTTTGAAATTTCAGTGGTATTATAGCGGGTCTTTGCTTTCTGTAAAGACGCCGGATCCACCACCAGTTCCACCTGAAGATGTTCGGCCAAAATAGCTTTTGTAATATCATCTTGGGTCGGACCTAAACCTCCCGAGACAATGACCATATCGGCCCGTTCTTCAGCTATTTGAATCGCGCGTAATAAACGTTTTGGATTATCGCCGACCGTTGTATGATGGTATACATTGACACCAACCGCTGCTAATTCTCGCGCTAAATAAGGGGTGTTTGTATCGACCACCTCTCCTAAAAGTAATTCTGTTCCACTTGTAATAATTTCTGCTTTCATTATAAGAACTCCTATATATAATATTTGCATCTTTTTCGTAAATTCACTTTTATTTTTAAAATTATTTTACAGACCTCAGGATAGAATGTCTAAAAAAAGGAAAACAGATAGTGGTGAATGCTCACCAACTACCTGTTATTTACTATTTATCAATTTTTACTGAATACTATCTTTAAATAGATGGCGGGCGTTATAAAAGTAATCATACCCTGAATAAATCGTGAAAGCCAAGGATACATATAATAAAATGGATCCAATCGGCAAGCCTGTCCATCCTAGCGGGAAATCATTGACGAGTAAGAAAATAATCGCAAAGATTTGGGTGACGGTTTTAATTTTTCCCGGCCAAGCGGCGGCTAAAACCGTTCCTCCTTGTTCCACTAACAATAAACGGAGCCCTGTGACCGCAAATTCGCGGGCAATAATAAGAACAACGACCCACGCCGGGGCTTTTCCGAGCTCAATTAACATAATAAGTGCTGAAGCAACGAGTAATTTGTCCGCTAATGGATCTGCGAACTTTCCGAAATTGGTCACTAAATTGTCCCGTCGTGCAATATAGCCGTCTAACCAATCGGTAATACTCGCCACAATAAAAATAAGAGCAGCTAGTAAAATAGCAACATCCATCTGTGATCCTAAAAGTTCAATCGTTCCCCAATCAAATGGAATAGCGGTCAATAGAATAAAAAATGGAATCAATAACAAGCGTAAAAACGTTAATTTATTTGGTAAATTCAATGGCTTCTGCCTCCTAGTAGAAGAATCTTATTCATTAAACTGTATAGTTAAATCTTGGCGAACAATCCCTTCTGACTCTGGTGCATAATCAAGGGTTGTATCATTTAAAGCAACGTCGGTCACGGCAGCATTCCCCACCACGACATTGACTTCACTGGTGTCCGTGCCAAAACTTACATCCATCGACTGGCCATCAGATAACAAAGCAGCTTCCTCACTGCCGCCATCCACACTGATGCTCACCCAAGAGTCGCCACCATTCGCTGTTAACGTAACGGTTTGTTCTTCAGGAGGCGTACCAGTTACTGCGTACGTTGTTGCAGCTCCGGTACTTTCAGAAATTTCAACGGTTTGTTCTTCTTCTGTTTCTTCCTCTTCGTCCGTGTTTTCTTCGTCTTCGGTATTTTCAGCTGTATTCTCTTCTTCAGCTGCTGGTTCTTCTTCCGTTGCCTTCTCATTTTCTTCATCGGTTAAGGCCGGTTCAACTTGCTCTGTCGTTTCTTCGTTGATCAGCGCATTTTCATCGCCATTGGCTCCATCTGTTTGCCGCCACGCCACGTAAATAACAATAAAAATGGCAGCTACCAGTAAAAAGATGAGAATGGTTGGAATATATTCACTAAAATCACTCAAGAAATGATCGCTTTTGCTTTGCGTACTACGTGTTGGTGCTACATTGACACTCTCCGCAAATTCTTCGCTCGCTTCTTTCGAGGTTTGTTCCAGATTTTCTTCTAAGAGCTGTTCCCCGTCTAAGCCGACAATATCTGCGTATTGTTTAACAAAAGCTCGGGCGTAAAAACGTCCCGGTAAAATATCGGTATTTCCTTCTTCAATTGCTTGTAAGTATCTTTTTTGAATTTTTGTAATTTGTTGTAGATCATCTAATGTATAACCTTGTTCGATTCGAGCATCTTTTAAAATTTCGCCAATTTCATTCATGCGTTTCACCCACCACTTTACTTAAATTTGATAAAATTGGTTGTTTAAAATCTTTGCATTGCTTGCGCAATGATCCATAAATATGTAGATCGAGAAGCTTTTTCACATATGAAATAATTATAACATATAAGGCTTTTTGAAACTAGGTATTTTAAGTATTCTACTTTTGATTTTCCAACAAAAAATAGAGTTCTCGATGATTGCCTTCAAGCGATTATTATTCTATTTTATTTCTGTGGTAAAGAAGCCGTTCTCTATTTTATTCCCTTTATCCAGTGTAAAATACATTCTTTAAGAAATACAGTCATCCCTCTGAAATTTTCGTGAATTTTCGGCGATGGGATATATGAAGAAAGGTCACCTCCTACAAGATGACCTTCGTTTATTTTTAGCCTTTCAAGGCTTGTTTTAAGGCTTCAACTTTATCCGTTTTTTCCCAATTGAACGCATAGTCCGAACGTCCAAAATGACCATAAGCGGCTGTATGCTTAAAGATTGGTTGCGTTAAGTCAAGCATTTCAATAATACCCGCCGGTCTTAAGTCAAAAATTTGGCGAATCGCATGAATTAGCTCCTCATCCGAAACTTTTCCTGTTCCAAACGTCTCCACCGCAATCGAGACAGGTTGTGCGACACCGATCGCATAGGCGAGTTGGATTTCAATTTTATCTGCTAGTTCAGCTGCAACAACGTTTTTGGCAATATAACGAGCAGCATAACTTGCTGAACGGTCCACTTTGGTTGCATCTTTCCCAGAGAAAGCACCGCCCCCATGACGCGCGGAACCGCCATACGTATCGACAATAATTTTACGGCCCGTTAAGCCCACATCTCCTTGAGGGCCTCCGATCACAAAACGGCCGGTCGGATTAATATAGAACTTGGTATCTGCATCCAACCATTTTTCGGGAATCACTTGTCGAATCACTTGTTCGATAATATCTTCTGTCAACTCTGCCGCTGTTGTATCAGGATGATGTTGCGCACTGACAACCACAGCATCCACACGGCTAGGCAAACCTTCCTCAGTATACTCTACGGTGACTTGCGCTTTACCATCCGGGCGTAAGTAAGGAAGTGTGCCATCTTTACGCACTTCAGCTAATTTTTTCGTTAACTGATGACTGAGTGAAATCGGTAGAGGCATAAAATTGGGCGTTTCATTAGTCGCATAACCAAACATAATGCCTTGGTCGCCTGCTCCAATTTTATCCAGAGTGTCGGTGGCTTCGGTATTTTTATACTCAATCGACGCATCCACTCCGTCCGCAATGTCTTCTGATTGGTCATCAATCGCGACCAAGACTGAGCAAGTTTCTGCATCAAAGCCATATTTTGCACGGGTATAGCCAATGTCCCGCAGTGTTTCTCGAACCACTTGTTGAATATCTACATAAGAATTTGTTCGTACTTCTCCGGTCACAAAAACTAAACCGGTCGTCACCACAGTCTCGCAAGCTACACGCGAGTTTGGATCTTTTGCTAACATGGCATCTAAAATAGCATCACTAATTTTATCCGCTACTTTATCTGGATGCCCCTCGGTGACTGATTCTGATGAAAATAATTTTTTCTCTTTCATAAAACATATTCCCCCTAATTTTTTCGGTTACAAGGCTTCCGCACGGTTTGTGGCGTCCTATCGGGAATACAATGTAAACCTCATCTATCTTACCATAGTGGCTTAGAGATTTCATGGTTTTTTAGAAGGACCGCGCTAAAAATAGAAAGGAATTTTTATTGGAAACCGAAATAATATAAGGTATGATAGAACGGTGAAAGGAACGATGCTTGTGCGTAATTTTTTACTCAATACTTTTTATCATCCAGGACTTTTCTTCTTCCTCTTGCCTCTCTTTTACATGGCTTTTGGAATGATTTTTTCTTTACAATATAATGCTTTAAATTATTTATCTTTAGGCATTTTTTATATTTTTATTTTAATCAATCAAATGTTGGAAAATATGTTTTTACGAATCCCTACGAACAATTTTCAGCTTTCTAAAGGATTTGTAGGAATTTTAGAGATTTTAAATCTCGGCGCTTTACTATTTTTCGGCTGGCAACATTCATGGCTAGCGAGTTTGGTATTGCTTGGTTTTACACTCGTGATCCAGCTCCAATTTTTATTCAGTTATTATCAATTAGAGAATGTAGCTGTTTTGATCGCCAACTTTTTTAAATTGATTTTATTAAATGGTTTTGCCTTTTATCTAGGAACCAACTTTATCTTTACCCGTTTTATTCCTTATTATCTCGGTTTATTTTTGCCCTTCTTTTTATATGAAGCTGCGCGGACTCAGACCAAAATTCCGAATAAGGTGCTCATTCCTCTGATGCTGTTGAGCTATGTAGTGCCTGGGATCTTATTGTGGCCCCACCTCACTTGGATAAGTTTATTGCTCTTATTATCTTTACCTTTTTCCTGGTTATTAGTGACTACCTACAGTCGAAAGACCGCTGCGACTTATACGGTTGTGTTTTCCCTGCTCTATCTCAGTTTAACCGCTTATGCCTTCTTTTAAACCACAAAAAAAGCTTATGCATTCGATGAAACCATCGACGCATAAGCTTTTTTAAAATGGCTCAGGACAGAGTTGAACTGCCGACACACGGAGCTTCAATCCGTTGCTCTACCAACTGAGCTACTGAGCCTTTTTTAATTTTATTCAAATGAACCTCATCTGTAAATTGCTAAAGCAACAACAGTTATGGCAAATTGCGGGAGTAGGATTCGAACCTACGACCTCCGGGTTATGAGCCCGACGAGCTGCCAGCTGCTCCATCCCGCGATAATGGTAGAAGGAGGATGAGGGATTCGAACCCCCGCGTGCCGTTAAGCACCTGTCGGTTTTCAAGACCGATCCCTTCAGCCGGACTTGGGTAATCCTCCATGTTTTTGAAATGACCCCTACGGGATTCGAACCCGTGATACCGCCGTGAAAGGGCGATGTCTTAACCACTTGACCAAGGGGCCTTTTTTTATAACGCATATCTTTTCGAACACTCTTATAATACTACAGTACTCTCCCTTAAAAGTCAACCATAAAATGATATTATTGTATTTATATTGAAGGAGTTTCTTCCGCGATGGCTTCTTAACTCTTATCCAAACAACTTTCTCTGCTTTTGATATCCATTGGGCTCATACAAATCATTTGTTCTTTTGGCTAAAACTTGATACGCTCAATGAGTAAGAAGACCACATGAGCAGGTATGAAAGGAGCCAAAAAATGGCCACAGTAAAAGTACAAGGTAAAAACACCAAAGGCTATGTAATTGAAACAGAATCTGAAGGACATCAGTATACGCTAGACTATGCGAGTCGTAATCCCAACAAAGAAAGTGCCGGAACCTCTCCTACAGGACTTCTGCTTTCTTCGTTAGCCGGTTGCCTATTAATGACTGCGCGTTCTTATCTCGATCGCAGTAAAATTGAAGCAGAGACGTTGGACACAGAGGTTACAGGTGATTTCAAACAAAGATTAGACGGTTGGGACCTTGAAGTAGACGCTGTTATTACAACCGATGCTGATTTGGATGAGCAGCATATAGAAAATCTCCAACAATTTATTGATCGTTTTTGTACCGTTTCAGCCGTATTAAAAAATGGAAATACGATCAACTTATCCATCGAAAAAGTTTAAAGTATAAGTAAAGACCCGTAAGAACAAAGAATTTTTTCTGTTCTTACGGGTCTTCTTTTTATTGCTCAGCTTCTTCCCCATATTCTAAATAAAAATCCCGCTTTAATTCTAAAAAGCGTTCAAAGTCGATTAAAATATTATATAAGATCGCCCGACTTTCAAATTCTTCCCGTGATTGAGGTAACGCGGAGTCACGAAAGCCGCGGTACAGCGTACTAATATCACTTAAAAGTTCGATCCCCGTATTACTTTCATCCAACTGTTCAGCCGTACGTCCGAAAATCGAAGCCAAAATTTTATTTTCTTCTGTATTCGGCAGCATATTAGCTAGCGCATTCGTAATCAGATCTAAAATTTCATATTGTTGTTTCCGCATTTGCGCATAACGAATATAATAGTCTTGCCCATTTTTTGTAAATTGACGGTTTTCCAATTCCACAAACGCTAAATCTTCAAACGCATGGATCATCTCATATAAACCTTGTAATTCTGTTTTAATTCGTCGCGTCGTTTCATTGCCGGCCACTAAGCGTTTTTCTAAAAGAAATAAAATCAAAGACATTTGTCTTTCGATCTCGACGATGTGTCGGTCGAGTTTTTGGTTATAAGACGGATTCCACAGATGAGCAATCGTCGCAAAGACTAAACCAATCGCCATAATGAGGATGCCATTTAATTGCCAGGGCCAAGCTATACTACCCGCAATAATAAAATGAGTCACTAAGACCGAGCTCGGTGCAATACCTACATCTACTTTTAAGGTATAAGCAAGTGGCACATAAAGCGCTAAATAGATCCCAAAACTAAAGACTGAAAAATCAAAAACTAAAAAGATAATGGTCGCTACAACAAAAGCTAGTAACAACGAAAGAAACATTTTTAACGCATTTTGAATGGTTTCTAAACGCGTATCTAAAACACCCAAGATCGCGATAATTCCCGCAGATAACGGGTTTTCAAGACCTAAATAGGTGGCCACCAGCACGGATAATACCGCAGAAATCGCAATGCGTATCGTGCGCTGTGTTAAATTCACTTTCTATCACCCTATTCTAAATTCTGTCTTTCTTATTATACCGTATGTAAGGATAAAATAAATCAAACTTGGTCTTTTGTTTTTTCAAGCAATAAATACTATTTTGCACTTTTAAGGAGTGTTTCTTACTTAAACGCCTCTATGATATAAACGTTTGTTCTTTTTCATTTGCTTCCTTTCTTAGGGTTTCATCATTTCTTCAATGTTTGATTGCATTCTCGACACATCTTCGGCAGAATAGAGTTAAACATTCATTTAGAAGGAGAAAGAAATGTTATTTGAAAAAGATGCAACATTTTATGCCGATCAAATTAAAAAGCAAGAAGTAACGGTTACTGAATTAGTGCAACGAGCATTGACGAATATTGATGATGTCGATTCGAAATTAAATGCCGTCATCCATATTCAAAGAGATGAAGCAATTGAAGCTGCTCGCGAATTCGATGAAGCCTTGATTGCACTCGAAGAAGATGAGATTCAGCAGCTGCCGCCTTTTTTCGGTGTCCCTATTTTACTCAAAGATTTAGGACAAGATCAAGCGAACCATCCGGCGACAAGCGGCGCCCAATTAATGGATGGCTATATTCCAACGGAAACAGATTATTTTGTCCAGCAAGTCCTTAAAGGAGGCTTTATCGTGGTTGGCCGCACGAACGTCCCTGAGTTTGGTTTTAAAAATGAATCGGATGCCGTTTTTACGGGTTCTGTAAATTCTCCTTATGACGCAAATCGTAACGCAGGTGGTTCTAGTGGTGGCGCTGCTGCTGCCCTAAAAGCAGGACTAGTACCGATTGTAACCGCTAGTGATGGTGGTGGATCAATCCGTATTCCCGCTAGTTTTAATGGCCTGATTGGTTTAAAACCTTCACGTGGTCGCACTCCGGTTGGACCGGGAAGTTTCAGAGGCTGGCAAGGAGCAAGCATTAACTTTGCACTTACTAAATCTGTCCGCGACACTTGGACGATGTTAAAGGCCATGCAAGTCGAACAATACGATGCTCCTTTTGTGTTACCTTTGATCGAAGAAGAAAGTTTAGAACCTTTAGACCAACCCCTAAAGTTCGCTTATTCCTTCCAGTCACCGATCAAAACTGAAGTGACAGAAGAGGCGAAAAACACTGTTCGCGTCGCAGTTGAAAAGTTAGAAGCCCTCGGACATACCGTCGAAGAAGCCGATCCAACAACGGACGGTATTCGAGCGATGCAGACTTATTACATCGTAAATGGTGTCGAGACCGCGTCTATGGTCGAAGGCATTGAAGCAAACATGGAACGCGCAGTAAGCGTAGACGATATGGAAACGATGAGTTGGGCCCTTTACCGCTCGGGCTTGAAGATTTCAGGTGTCGATTATTCACAAGTACTTGCTTTTTGGGATCAATTAGCAGCCCAGATGGAACGTTTCTTTGAAGAATATGATGCTTTGATTTTACCAGCGACAAATGGTCCGGCTTTTCCTCATGATGCTTTTGACCAATCGGAAGTTTTGCTTGATAAATTACGAAATATTGATGACTATGATCAAGAAGAACAACAAGCCCTGATCTGGGAAATGTTCCAACATAGTCTCGCCTATACCCCGTTTACACAACAACAAAACTTAACAGGACAACCGGCGATCAGTCTTCCGCTCTACAAGACGGAGGAAGGTTTACCTATTGGAACACAAATCTGGACGAAAAAAGGGGCGGAAGTTTTGCTCTTACAAATAGCCAAACAATTGGAAGAAGCAGACGCTCTCGATCTTGATATTCACGAAGTCGAATAATCCTTTATTTGAACGACCTCTTTCGTTATTTTACGAAGGAGGTAGTTTTTATTTCCCTCCGCCTCGCCCCGTGCTAAAATAGAATTGAAATCACCTTAAAGGAGGTCTTAAAATGCTTTTTAAAGACAGAATCGATGCCGCTGAACAGTTGTCAGAAAATATTAGAGTTACTCGTCCTAAAGATACCATTGTCCTGGCTCTACCACGTGGAGGTGTACCTATGGGACTTGTTCTTGCTAAGCAGCACTTCCTTCCCTTTGACGTTGTCCTTGCTAAGAAACTCGTCCATCCTTCTTATTCAGAAGTTGCTATTGGCGCAATGGCCGAAGAAGGCACCCCCATTTTAAATCCCCAAATCACCGTGGAGCAAAATTGGATAGATCAAGAAATAGAACGAGTGCAAAACGAAAACCAAAGAAGACGAAAACTATACGATGAAATAGTCGAAAAGCAAGATCTAACAGGCAAAGACGTGATTATTGTGGATGATGGCATCGCCACAGGGATGACCATGTTTGCAGCCATTGCTGCTGTTAAAGCCAAACAAGTCAAACAGATTACTGTAGCCGTTCCTATTATTCCTCAAGAGACTTTTCAAACACTAGAGCAACAAGTCGATCGAGTCGCTTTTGTCGAAGTTCCTGAATATTTTTTAGGCGCAGTCGGTGCTTATTATCAACATTTCCCACAAATTAGTGATCAAGAAATACAAGCGATGCTTAAAGACAGTGACCTTATGTAAGGGCCACATCCATTCTTTTGAACGAAATAAGGAGAGCTTCCATTTTTTCCAACAAAAAAAGGTTCTATGTCAAATCGTGTTGATAGAATCTTTTAGAGAATGCAGTTCAATACTGTGTTCTCTTTTTTTATAATTAGTCACCTGCTTTTTCCATTACTCCGTTGGAGCTTTGTTCTTCGGAAAAAGTAGCGAGACCGTTTGGAACTTCTTCTCGAAGCCTCCGGCAACGAGAAGGGATTTCCAAACTCTCAAGCCTCAAATGGCTCGTAGTCCTTGCTGTGCGCGGACGAGCCCTTATTCGCATTTCGTCTTTGACGCTACTCCCGAAGAACCGCTCCACTACGTAATGGAACAGTGATTGATTTCGAAGGTTTATTTACTTTTATATTCGTGTAAAATAAAGCCTTTGGCTTCTCTGAAGGAATAGTTAAATTAAAACTGATTAAAATACGTTGTTTTAAATGCTCAAAGTTTCGATAACCATAACCCGAGCGTTTAATATTTTTGATTTTGTTATTAATGCCTTCAATCGGTCCATTGGATAAAGTATACATAAAGGCATTCTTGATAGGCTTTATATATTTTTCTAAGGTGTTCAGTGCCGTACGAACTTGTTGAGGATATGTATCTTGTTTTGCTTTGTTCAATTCTTCTTTAAATCGTCTAAACCGTCGGTTTTTTAAAGCCCATTTTAATCGAGTAACGATACGATAAGCTTTAGCCAATTGAGGACTGATACTTAATAAGTACTCCAACATGATATATTCACTCACTATGCCTTCATACAAGCGATGGGTAAAATAGTTCTCGTAATCAAGATCTGATTCGTTTTTTTAAATCAGCTTCCATTGTTTTTTGAGTTTTCGATAGTCCCGGGGACGAGTGTACCGTATTTTCTTCATTTCTTGAATGCGAACTTGATTGAGTGACCGGTTTAGTAGCTGCACGATATGGAAGCGATCAATGCTCATTTGAGCGTTTGGAAAACAGTCTTTAACCACTTGGATATAGGGAGAATAGATATCCATCGTCACCGTTTTGACCTGAAGCCGAGCTTCCAATGAATAGCGAAAGAAATAACTTTTTAAGTAATTTTGTTGTCTATTTTCAACAATATCCATCACTTGATGCGTCCTCGCATCAATAAAGATCAAGCTCATGGCCCCACTGACATTCTTCACCGATTTAAATTCATCGAGAGAAATATGTTGGGGCAAGTCATGATAGTCAGCTTTTGTCGATACTCCATATTTTTTTAATTGGCGCATCACGGTATGCGAAGAGATGTTTAAGTGCTTGCTAATTAAAGCCATCGATTGTGTTTCGGCTAATTCCATGGAGATTGTTGATTTTATGAGATTGGAAATCGAACAATTGCGATCGACTAGTTTGGTTTGCGCAATGAATGTGGTCTGGTAATGTTTACAGAAGAAACGTTGTTTCTTAAGCTTTAAGAGGACAGGTTTAAAATTAATATGAGTGAGCTTAATCGTGGAAAGCTTCGTGCCATTTTTAACAATATCATCGGTCGAATGATTGACGATCCCACAATTGATGTAAGCTTCTGGACAGTAAGTTAATTTGGCATACAAAACCAAATGGTTTTGGTCCTTGATTCGTTCTTCTGTCAATTGTTTTTGAAAGGTAATGTTCTTATCTTTAATTCCTAAGGTTTTTTGTATAAAATATGAATGGGGTCATGTGAATCCTCCTAATTGTGTTGTGGTGACTTAATTATAGGGGTTCACTGACCTTTTTTCATTTTATAATACAAAAATGGTGTCAATGAATCTGAAAGATCCATCAACACCATAAATTATAGAGCCAAATTTATTCGCACGTTTTATTAGAGCTAGAAGCCAAAAACGAAAAAGAGTCAGCCGATATGTTTTACAACATATACAACTAACTCTTGACCACTATTTGACCACCAAGGTTTTATTTTGGTTGTTGCTGAATTTTTACAAAAGCGTTAGAATCAAGGTTTCTCACTACTAATGATAACCTGTTTTAACGCAATAACGGAAAGGGAGGGATTTGAACCCTCGCGCCGGGATTACCCCGACCTACAGCCTTAGCAGGGCCGCCTCTTCAGCCACTTGAGTACCTTCCCAAATGTTCTAATGGGCCTGGGTGAACTCGAATCACCGACCTCACCCTTATCAGGGGTGCGCTCTAACCAACTGAGCTACAGGCCCTTATTATATATCTTAAAGCGGGTGAGGAGAATCGAACTCCCGACAACAGCTTGGAAGGCTGTAGTTTTACCACTAAACTACACCCGCATTAGTGATAAAATAAACGATCCCGACCGGATTTGAACCGGCGATCTCCTCCGTGACAGGGAGGCGTGGTAACCGCTACACTACGGGACCTTTACTTTAAATATTCAACTTATTTAGGATAACATCCTGAGCAACAAAGCTCAAGCTTTTTTCTGTAACATAGAACGATTGCTTACTCTGTCTGTCAATGACTAAAGTAGCAACAGTCATCACAAAATTGCGGGAGTAGGATTCGAACCTACGACCTCCGGGTTATGAGCCCGACGAGCTGCCAGCTGCTCCATCCCGCGATAATATAATTATTTTAAAACAATCGGGAAGACAGGACTTGAACCTGCGACTCCCTGGTCCCAAACCAGGTGCTCTACCAAACTGAGCCACTTCCCGTCCTTATTAATGAAGAAAATACCGAGAGCCGGAATCGAACCGGCACGGAGACAACTCTCCGCAGGATTTTAAGTCCTGTGCGTCTACCTATTCCGCCACCCCGGCTTAAAAATACCTATCTTATTAATAAATATTTAAATGTAGAAGCGGAAAACGGGGTTCGAACCCGCGACCCCCACCTTGGCAAGGTGGTGTTCTACCACTGAACTATTTCCGCAACTCAAAACTAAAAACAAATGCCGGCTAAAGGAGTTGAACCCTCGACCGCCTGATTACAAATCAGATGCTCTACCAACTGAGCTAAGCCGGCTATGCGGATGAAGGGAGTCGAACCCCCACGCCCGAAGGCGCTAGATCCTAAGTCTAGTGCGTCTGCCAATTCCGCCACATCCGCTGATGCTTATTTATTCAATTTTCAGAATAAATGATGAGCCATGCAGGAATCGAACCTGCGACCCTTTGATTAAAAGTCAAATGCTCTG
>CAUWGX010000003.1:0-246087 GCA_963558565.1 uncultured Atopostipes sp. | reverse complement strand
ATTTATATAAGAAATATTTTTAGGAGAATCGACTATGAGATTAGAGCAAGTCGTCAATAGACATTATGATGAATTAAATGAAAACGATTTACACGTATTGAGTTTTATTACTCAGAATATTGATTTTTGTATTGATAGAACAGTGTCGGAAATTGCTGAATATTCAAACGTTTCACCTTCAACAATTATCCGTATGACAAAAAAATTGCACTTTAAAGGATATAGTGAATTTAGATATTTTTTAAAAGAGGAAAGTAAACAAAAACAAAAAAATAAAGAAAGAGATGTAGACCTTTTTAATACTTCTACAGTACTAAATGATGTGAGGGAGACCATTAGATTATTTGAACAAGATAATAGTATCGAAGAGATATATAAGTTGTTAGAAAAGTCAGATAGAATTTTTGGATATGCGACGGGCTATGGGCAAGAATTAATGTTAAAAGAGTTTTCGAGAACATTAACAAACAACGATATATACTTGTTTCAAATACCGAGTAAAAGTGAATTAGAATTGATATCAGATCATATTACATCGAAAGATTTATTATTTGTTATTTCATTGTCGGGTAATATGGAATTTATAGAGCCAGTGTTAAAAAAGATCAGTTTAAAGGGGATCTCTATTGTTTCTGTCACTTCATTTTCTAGAAATGATTTATCTTATTTAGCTGATTACAATCTCTATTATCAAGTGTCGAATTTAAATAAAGATAGTGACTTAAATCGTACTTCCTACTACACTTTAAATCTTACTTTAAGTTTATTATATGAAGGTTATATTAATTATCTTGAGGCAAAATATAATAAATAATTTAGCTCCCCTAATAGTTATAAGTTAACTATACTAGGGGAGTTTCGTTTACCTTGAATAAATATTCAGCTTATGAATATTTAATTAATAAATGAATGCTCCGTTTAAAAACAGTACTGGTATTGAAAGGAAACTTCAGCAGTGATACATTTTAATCACACATATGTAAACGTTTGCTTATTGAAAATATACCACTGAAGAAATGATGAATTTGCAACATCGTTATCTTCAGTAATCACTGAAAGAAGGGAAAAAATGAGAACATATATACAAAAGCTCGGGAAATCTATGATGGGTCCACTTTCAATTATTGTTGCCTCAGGAATATTATTAGGTATTGTAACTATTTTGACAAATCCATCAATCGTAGGAGAGACTTTTGCTAATGCAACAGTTTTACAGACAGTTATTGGCGGAGTTCAAGAAATTGTATCTACTATGTTTAGTATGTTGCCTCTATTATTTGCTATTTCTGTAGCGACTGGAATGGCAAAAGAGGATAAAGAAATATCGGCCTTTACTGTTGTTATAGGTTTTATTTTGTTTCATGTAACGATTAGTTATTTATTAAGTCTGAGTGGAATTACTGCTGATACAGCTTCTATAGAATATTTGACTGAACAAGGTTTATCAAATACTCAAGCAGTGGAAACAGCGAACACCTATGAAAATGTACTAGGTATTTTTACTTATCGAATGGGAGTGTTTGGAGGTATCCTTGTTGGTTTATGGGCTGCATTTATTCATAACAGATACCATAAAACTCAGCTTCCAGTTGCCTTAAGTTTCTTTAGTGGAAATCGATTTGTTCCTATCGTCATGGTAGTAACTATTCCTTTCGTAGCCATTTTATCTTATTTTGTATGGCCGTTCTTTAATTCTATTATAAATGGATTAGGAACTTTAATTACAGAAGCAGGAGTATTTGGACCATTTATTTATGGTTTTTCAGAGCGACTTCTAATACCGACTGGTTTGCATCATGTGTTAAACCAATTAATACGTTTTACACCTATTGGAGGGACCGCTACTGTTGATGGCGAAACAATATCAGGTGCTTTATCTATATTTAATGCAGAGATGGCCTCTAGTAGTATGAATATCGATAATTTAAGAATGTCGACAAGATTCTTAACGCAAGGTTATCATCCTTTCATGTTATTTGGGTTGCCAGCTGCTTGTTATGCCATGTATAAAACATCTTATTTAGATCAACGTCCTAAAATTAAAGGAATGCTTTTAGCGGCAGCATTAACAGCATTTACTACAGGTATTACAGAGCCGATTGAATTTTCATTCATTTTTATTTCACCTATTCTTTACGTGTTCCACGCCCTAATGGCAGGAATATCTTTCCTTCTTATGTCATTAATGAATGTAGCTGTAGGAAATGCAGGTGGAGGTATGATTGATTTAACAATATTCGGTATTTTGCAAGGGACTTATACAAGATGGTATTTAGCTGTATTAGTAGGGATTATTTATGCAGCAGCTTATTACTTTGTATTTAAGTATGTTATAGAACGTTTTGATGTTAAAACGCCGGGTAGATCAGATGAAGTAGAAGATGAGATAGCACTCGAAGCAATAAGTCCGTCGAAACAGACTAATACGGAACAAGTACCGACAGAAAATGAACTAGGTAGACAAATTTTAAGTGCTTTAGGTGGTCCTGAAAATGTCCAAGAAATCGATAATTGTTTCTCAAGATTACGTTTGGTGCTTGACGATACTTCAATAGTTGATAAGAAGAAACTTGAATCTACAGGCTCGATGGGCGTCTTTGATGTAGATAAAAACAATCTTCAAGTCATTTACGGTACAGAAGTTGAAAATGCAGCACAAGCACTGAAAGAAGAAGTAAAAAAACAAAAATAAATAATAAAAAGTAGAGATAAGGGGATAAGAAATGGATAAAATATTTGTAGAAGATTATGATCAAATGTCAAAAAAAGGTTCTGAAATGATTAAAAATATAATAGAAACAAAAGAAAATCCTGTAATTTCTATCAATACAGGCGGTACACCAAGAGGTCTTTATAAATATTTAGTAGAAGCAGTCAACGACGGGCTTGATATTAGTACAACTACTTTCTTTGTGTTAGATGAATATATTGGACCTAAAGAGGCCGTTTATACTGTATATACGTATATTAAAGAGAATTTTCTTGATTTAATCAAAACACAACCTAAAAAGATTCATTTTATTGATGGATCAACAGACAATCCAAAAGAAGAGATCAATCGTTATAAAAAACTTTTAGCCGAATATCCGAGAGATCTTCAACTATTAGGACTGGGCACAAATGGGCATATTGGAGCAAATGAGCCAGGAACATCATTTGATTCAGAGATGTTTTTAGCAGAACATACCCAATCAACGATTGCGAGTACTATGAAAGAATATAATATTTCAAAAGAGGAAGCACCTACAGAAATGATAACTTTAGGATTTTCAGAAATTTTAGCAGCTAAAGAAATTCTTTTGTTAATTTCTGGAAAGCATAAAGCAGAAGCCACCAAAGAATTATTAGAAGGCGAGGTTACTCAAGATAATCCAGCGAGTGTCTTACGTACGTATGAAAAAGTGACTGTAATTATTGATGAAGAGGCAGCTTCTTTGGTTAACAAAGAATAAAATTTATAAAGATTGATGTGTTCCTGTTTTCAAAATTAGAGACTATTATATTTTAAAAAGATAAAAATAGTAAAAAATATTTTAAAGTCAACTGAAATAACAATAATAATCCCACAATTTTTAGCCATTAATAGATAAAAATTGTGGGTTTTTAATTTGGTTATTAGAAAAAATATATAAGCAGTTATAAAAGTTTACTAAAATGATACTTTATAATATAATTTAGAAAAGAAATAACATTCCTTATTCTTCGAATTTACATTAAATATTATTTATTTAGAACCTAAACAACAATCTTCGACATTTCTCCACTAATAAAATGTAAGCGTAATCAATAATAAAAATACATAGCTTCGACTAGTCGGTAAAAAATAGATGAAAGGAGGGTAAGATCCAAAAGAACTAGTTGAAGTGATTTCAAGGAAGGACGATGAAAATCGTTCGGACTTACATTAGAGGAGTGTTTAATGATGGATAATTTAACTTCATGGCTCGAACGTTATATTTTACCGCTGGCGATTAAAATCGGTTCACAAAAACACTTAGTAGCTTTACGAGACGCCTTTATTGGCACACTGCCAGCGACGATGGCCGGTTCTGTGGCAGTCATGATTAACGCCATCTTACGAGATTTACCACCGCAGTTTATTGATGGCTATGACGGAAGCACCGTACCGGTGATTAGCCAAATTATCGAAATTAATGGGTACGTGTGGAATGGAACACTTGCGATTGCGGGCTTAATTTTCATCTTTTCTTGGGGTTATAACTTAGCACGAGCCTATAAAGTGAACGACTTAGCGAGTGGGATTGTTGCCACTGCGGCGGCCATCGCGGGTATTCGTTTTTCCTTTTCAGGAACAGTAGAAGGGGTCCACTTAGATCCTGGCACGGTTGATGTTTTAAATGAAGCAGGCTGGGAAGCGACCGCGGATAGCATAACCGCCAATGGTTGGGGCTGGCTTCCACTCAGCAGTCTGGATGGGAACTTTTATTTCACGGCGATGATTATTGGTTTTGTGGCGACAATGATTTATATTAAATTGATGCAGGCCGAGATTACGATTAAACTGCCAGAATCTGTACCACCCGCTGTTTCAAAAGCTTTTGCCTCCATTATTCCGGCGACCGTTGCACTTTATGTGACAGGAATTTTTTACTGGCTCTTTTCGCGTGTCGTGCCGGACTTAACCTTTCTGGAATGGCTGCAAGAAACGATCGCTTTACCACTTTTAGGGATGTCTCAAGGATTTGGAGCCGTTGCGATCTCCGCTCTGTTTGTGCAACTGTTCTGGTTCTTTGGTATTCATGGACCGAATGTTTTAGCCCCGCTTTTAGAAGGTGTGTTTGGGGTAGCACAATTGACGAATGTGAACTTATTCCAAGAAGGGGGCTCGGCTTTAGTGTTAGAGGAAGGTTATACTTGGGTACGTGGTTCTTTCGACGCTTATGCTTGGTTTGGCGGTTCTGGTGGGACGCTTGTGATGGTTTTGGCGATTTTATTATTTTCAAAACGGGAAGAGTACCAAACAGTCGCGAAATTATCGGTTGGACCCGGAATTTTTAATATTAATGAACCGGTTTTATTTGGTTTACCAGTAGTCTTGAATCCTATTTTATTTATACCGTTTATTTTAACCCCTGTGATTTCGGTAGGAATTGGCTATTTTGCGACGGTCTTTGGTTTAGTGAATCCTGTTTCGCAACAAGTCGCTTGGGTGACTCCTCAGCTCTTAATGTCTTTCTTAGCGACGGGGGCTGACTGGCGCGCGCCGATTGTTACGTTAGTGGCGATGGTTATTTCTTTCTTAATCTGGATTCCGTTTATTATCTCGGCAAATAAAATGGTGCCTATCTCAGCCGAGGAAGCAGCGGAAGAAGAGATGGGTGATGATTATGAAGATTGAACGAACAATGGAACTTTCGGCGGTAGCACTCTTTGAGATTTTGGAACGATCAATTCAAACAGATATTTATACACACACCAAGCAGTCTTTAAATACAGAAGATTATGAGGATTTTGAGTACATTAAATATTTCGCGAACGGAGATCAAGCCCTTATTCGGATTGAACAATACAACCCAGCTCAGACGTATCACTACAGTACACATACGGATAAAAATCGCATCTTTGTAAAATATGAGATCCAACCGGTGGATGAAAAAAGCTGCGTTCTTCATTATACAGAAGAAATTTATTCGCATGGCTCTTTACAGAAAATCAATGATACGTTGGTCGGTTATAGCTGGGGTTATCTGAAAAAGAAAAGATTCCATGAAATGTTGCGTCAAATGGAAAATCCTTCTGACCAATGAAACTTGAATAAAACTTCCACTGATTGAGGAGAACACAAGGAGTGGGAGTTTTTGTTCCTTAAATCCTGTAGAGTTATTCGTATAAATGACAAAAAATTCAGTGTCTGAACATGGAATTGAAACAAATTGTTATAATTTCTAATAAAACTGTCACTTATTTTTCATGAAGGTGATGTAAAATAGAAGAGCGAGCTTCTTTTGAAGCATAGTTCATCGAAAGTAGTGAAAACAAATGAGTGCACGATATGAAAAATTTGATATTCTTCGTGGATTAGCTATTGTGGGTGTGATTTTAATCCATATCACCGCGCCACTCGCAACAGATGATGATTTGTTAGCGATTGTGGTGAATCAAATCTCAAGATTCGCTGTGCCGGTTTATTTTATTTTATCCGGTTGGGGCTTAACCATTGCCGATAGTTATAAAAGAAGCGCAAGTTATGGCGACTTCTTAAAAAAGAGATTTCTAGGTATTTTCCCACAATACTTTCTGTGGAATATTATCTATTTATTTTACACGGATGTGTGGAATATTCCAGGCGATTTAAGTTGGGGAATGCTTTATGATATTGCTAAAAGTTTACTGATGGGAACCATT
Source organism: uncultured Atopostipes sp. (assembly GCA_963558565.1). Taxonomy (GTDB): domain Bacteria; phylum Bacillota; class Bacilli; order Lactobacillales; family Carnobacteriaceae_A; genus Atopostipes. Next base: position 239,721 of record CAUWGX010000003.1, on the reverse strand, counting down.
TATAATCATTTATACTTTGTTCCGGTCATTTTAGTTTTTTACGCGGCTTATCCCATTCTTTTAAAAATTGCCAATAAATATGGCATCATGATCTCCTTAGTTATTACGATATTAAGTCAGGTTTCGGATCTATGGATTGAGCATGAATATTTTTATATGAATAAAAATGTTTTTAACTGGCTTTTCTTTTTTATTTTTGGTGTTTGGTTGGCCAAGAATTTCACCAAAAAAGTGCAGTATGTGCAAAAATATAAAATACCTATCTTGTTAGGGACGTTGGTTACGATGGTGATGGTTATTTTTACCCCTTTCGTTGTCGGGGGAGTGTTTGATTATAACTTAGCTTTGGCCTCTACGCGGCCGACTGTTATTTTTTATTCGTTGATGGTGGTGCTTTTGATTATGGTTGTTCCTTTCAGAACCGTTCGTTTCAATTATATTCTCTTAACATTAAGTAAGTATTCTTTTTATATTTACTTGAGCCATTATATATTCGTAGATTTCTTACGTACGAGCTATTTAAACGCCGGTTTGCATCTCAATACTGTGATCTACATTCTATTATTTCTACTGCTCGTCACTTTAGCTTCTTTAGCAGTAGGTGTTGTCACACGAAAAATAAAACAGAGATAACATATTGCGTACATAAAAAAATAAATGATCTCATGAAATTGAGAGCCTTGGAGGTTAGCGAACGTGCTAGCCTCTTTTTTTATTGGCCGTTTCATTCCTCTCACAAGTTATTTCTGATACGCTAAAGGTAACATACAGAAAGGGTGGAATGGATAGGATGAAGAAAAAGAAATTATTTCAATCGGTTAGTTTAGGCCTGATGGTTTTATTTTCTGTGGTACTTGTCGCATGTGGGCGCGATGTTTCGACCGTAGAAGATGCATTAGAAGGGCACTGGACCGTAGAAGATGCGCGGCTGAATGGTGAGCCATTGGAAGAGGCGTTGGATCAATATGGTGAAATGTTGGCTATTGATTCTGAGCCCATCACGAGCACAGAAGAGGGGCAGACGGAAATTGCTCTTGATTTTTATTATCAAGAAGGCAATTTAACGATTGTCAATAATAAAGGCGAACAAACCGTGTTCCCCAGCGAAGTCATCAACCGCGATGAAGAAAATAATACGCTTGTTTTAGAACATGTGATGGCAGAAGAACAAGGAACGATCAAGTTAAATGAGGAAGTTACTTTTGCCGATGAAGAACGGGAATCGTTGACTTCTCATATAAGTATAACGGATATTGATTTGGAGGAAGAAGCACCGACAGAAGAAAGATCCGGCTTAGAATAAGAAATGTACCAATGGGGTCGAGACTTTGCGCTTGAAATTTATCGAAACATCAATCTTGAGTTTGATTTAAACTATGTGGATGACGAAGAAGCGTCGACTGCCGAATAGTTGAAGCTGCCATCGCGTTTCATTCAGTGATACTTCCATAAAAAAGAATCCAGAAGGCTGTGATGATACAAGCACTTCTGGATTTTTTGTTTGTCGTTATTCGTTTAACTCAGCCAGTAATTGGTCAAGATTAAAATCAGCAAAGTCATCGAGCACGACATCTGCTTGGGAAAGGTCTTGCACGCCCGAATTTGGATTATCTAAAGCCACACATTGCATCCCGGCTTCTTTCGCTGCTTCTACACCATTGGCGGCGTCTTCAAAGACTAAACATTCCGTAGGTTCGATTCCCATGACTTCCGCTGTGTGGAGAAAGATTTCTGGATGCGGTTTGCCGTGGGTGATATCTTCGCCACTCATCGTAACGTCAAAATAGTCGCCTAAAGAAAATTGATCGACAATATGATCGACCGTTTTTCGATTGTTGGAAGAAGCTAAAGCTAGACGATACCCAGCCTCATCAAAAGCTTTTAACACGTCTAGAAAATGATCGACGAGAGGCACCTGGTGGATTTCTTCCATAAATCTTTGCTTCTTGGTCGCAATTAAGTCCTCCACACTCGGTTCTAGATCATACATTTCTTTGAAATGGGACCACATATATTCATCGGTCGTTCCCACAAATTTCAAGTACTCCTCCGTCGAAATGGAACCGCCAAGTTCTTCTAACATTTCAATCTCTAATCTTTGGTGGACGGGTTCGCTGTCAATAATGACGCCATCCATATCAAATATCACTGCTTGCACTCTATTTCCTCTTTTCTCTTTTGATTTTACATTTTTTTGAATCCTATATTTCGTTTTTGGAGCTGCTGACACCTAGCATATCATGAAAGTGGTAACGGTCGAAATATATTGCTAATTTTGAAGGAGGGACTTCTTCATAAAAAATATCTGTAAGCGGTGAATAAAGGAAAAATTTCGGAGAGTAAGCAACCGGTCCATTCCGTTGACAACGTTTACAGGGAGGCCTATAATCTATTTTATAGAACTTCGTTCTCCTTTTGGAAGAGGCGTTCACCAGGCTTTATACATAGGGTCCTTAAGGAGGAGAAAAATTTTGAATACTTATAAAAAAAGACGGCCGGCGGGTCGCGCGAAGTGGAAAACGCTCATTTTAGCTTTGTTTTTATTAGCGATTTTTTCAGGTCCATATAACGCCGCGCATGCACAAACGACGACTGATGAAGCAGCGACAGAAACGGAAGGCATTTTGCGCGTAGGTATGGAAGCAAATTATGCGCCCTTTAACTGGTCGCAAGTCGATGATGCGAACGGGGCGATGGCCATCTCGAATAGTCAAAATGAATACGTGAATGGCTATGATGTCCAAATTGCGAAACGTGTCGCGGAAGCTTTAGATTTAGAATTGGAAATCGTTAAAGTGGAATGGGATGGTTTGCCGCCTGCATTAATGTCAGGGAAAATTGACGCGATTATTGCGGGGATGAGTCCGACGGCTGAACGAAAAGAACAAATTGATTTTTCAGATCGCTACTATACCTCAGACTTGGTGCTGGTTGTGCAAGCAGGCAGTCAGTGGGAGAACGCGATGTCTTTAGAAGATTTTGCTGGAGCGAAAGTTACCGGACAGTTAAATACCTTTCATGAAACGGTGATTGATCAAATTCCAAATGTCAATAAACAGACGGCGATGGATAATTTTCCGGCGATGATCTCAGCAACCTTGAGTGGCAAAGTCGATGCTTATGTCTCCGAACGACCGGGCGCGATGGCGGCCGTAGCGTCCAATGCCGATTTAACCTTTGTGGCTTTTGAAGAAGGAATGGGCTTTGATGTTTCGGGAGAGGATACTTCGATCGCTGTGGGCTTGCGGAAAGAAAGTCCCTTAACGGAGCCGATTAATGAAGCGCTGGCGGCGATTAGTGAAGAAGAACAAAATGCTATTATGCAAGAAATGGTCGATTTAAATGTCCATGGAGAAACTTTGGGCTTTTGGGGCAGTGTTTGGCAATTGCTCGGCACTTATCGTTCACTATTTTTACGCGGAACCGGTGTGACGTTACTGATTTCAATTGTTTCGACGATTATTGGTTTTATCATCGGTTTACTGATTGCGGTTATTCGGACGATTAAAGTAAATAAAGAACATCATCGCGTGCGTTATTTACTTCTCCAAGTGGTGGATGGGGTGTTGCTCGGGTATATTGAAATTTTTCGAGGGACGCCGATGATGGTGCAAGCAATGATTATTTATTACGGCAGTAAATTATTTTTGAATATTGATTTGACGATGATGGTGGCTGCTTTTATTATTGTATCGGTCAACACGGGGGCTTACTTAGCGGAAGTGGTGCGCGGAGGCATCGTGTCGGTGGATAAGGGCCAGATGGAAGCGGCGAAATCAGTGGGGATGACGCATCAACAAGCCATGTTTAATATTGTGTTACCGCAAGCAGTGCGCAACATTTTACCTTCGATTGGAAATGAATTTATTACCAATATTAAAGATACGTCGGTATTAAATGTGATCGCGGTGACGGAGTTATTCTTTGTGACGAAATCAGCCGCCGGTTCTACTTATCTTATTTTCCAATCTTATTTCATTGCTTCTGTGATTTACTTTGTTTTAACTTTTACATTTTCGCGACTCTTGCGCTGGGTCGAGTATCGGTCGGAAGGTAGCGGCAGTTATGAATTAGTGGAATATCATAAAACAGGCAATGTCTAATCCGGAAAAATCAAAAATAAACTCCTGCACGCTCTGTGATGTTGCGTAGCAGGAGTTTTATTCTTTTTTACGGGCGAGACTTCGTTGAATTTGAGCCATTTGTTTTTTAAGAAGTGGGTTTAAAGCAGCAAATAAAAAGGCCAGTTTCCCAGCCTTTTTATTCTTACCTTCAAGTGCTTTTAAAAGATTAGATCGTTGAAACAGAACCTGCATCCACTCGGTAATTTGAGCCGTTAATGAAGGAAGCTTTCTCGGAACAAAGGAAAGCAATCGCCGCGGCTACTTCTTCTGGTTTTCCACGACGTTTTAACTCAATTCCTGGTCTTTCTTCATCTAAGAAGGATTCAATGGCTTCTTCTTTAGAGACGCCCAGTTCTTCGGCGCGTTCTTCCATCATCGCATCCGTCATCGGTGTTTCAATAAAGGCCGGTGAGACGGCATTGACCAGGACACCTTCTTTCGCATAGGTTTTAGAAAGAGCTTTAGTGAGGGTTAAAAGACCGGATTTGGCGCAGTCATAAGGTACTTCATCAATATACGGTTGTTTGCCATTTTCGGAAGAAATTAAAATAATCCGACCCCAACCATTGGCGCGTAAGTCCGGTAGAAACTCTTGGACAGTTCGGACAGCACCCATTAAATTAATGTTTAATGTTTCCAACCAATCCGTTTCACTCATTTCATGGAAATAGCCACTGGCCCCTGAAATGCCGGCTCCATGAACTAAAATATCAATGGAGCCCACATCTTCGGCGATCTTGTCATGGAGCGCTTTGACTGAGTCACTATCCGCTACATCCACCAAATAAGAGTAAACATTTTCCGGATCGTTTAAATCAGCCGCCGCTTGTTCTAACTTTTCTTCTTTTGTGCCCGTAATGATCACGGTCGCCCCTTCTGCTAATAGCGCTTGGGCCGTCGCATACCCAATCCCAGAGTCTGAACCAACGATTAATGCCTTTTTTTCTTTCAATCCTAAATCCATTGTAAAACCTCCTATTTCGTTATTTTTACGTCTTCTCTCTATTTAAAATGGTACGCGCCATCAATAAAAAAATCAATTCATCCGATTATCTCTCTTGGCAGAGGTTTACAGAGTAGTTTCTTTTGCCTTCGGGTCTTTAGCGAGTATAATAGATTTAAATAAAACGCTTTCGCAAGTTTTTTATGAAAACAACGGATGATTAAAAAATTATCGAAAGAGCCGTGACGAAAATGGCTGCTACTTGAGTGATTATAAGGCTCGAAGAGTGCCAGCGAGTCGAGATGGAGGATGAAAATGGAAAAAGAAGAACGCTTGCTTGAAGTAAAAAATATGGTAAAGTTTTTCGGTCAAAATGAAATTTTAAAAGGCATCGATTTATCGGTCTATCGTGGGGATGTGATTTCAATCCTCGGTCGTTCCGGTTCAGGGAAGTCTACTTTTTTACGCTGCATTAATTTACTCGAAGAGCCAACCTCAGGGGATATTCTTTTTCATGGGGAATCCATTTTAGACCCTGATTATAATATCAATGAATATCGATCAGACGTCGGCATGGTCTTTCAACAATTTAATTTATTTCAAAATAAAACGGTTTTGGAAAATTGTATGATCGGCCAAGAAAAAGTATTGCATCGAGATAAAAATGAGGCAAGAGAGAAGGCGATGCACAGTCTAGATTTAGTCGGAATGGCGGCTTATGCGAATGCACGACCTGCTCAAATTTCCGGGGGTCAGATGCAGCGTGTGGGTATTGCACGCTCGTTATCGATGGATCCGGAAATCATTTTATTTGATGAACCTACCTCCGCTCTAGACCCTGAAACGGTCGACTCGGTCCTAGCGGTTATGACCGACTTAGTCAAAGCAGGGATGACCATGTTAGTCGTCACGCATGAAATGAACTTCGCCAAAGATGTCAGTTCACGAGTGTGCTTTGTAGACCAAGGCCAAATTATCGTTGACGAGGATCCCGAAGAATTTTTCAACCATCCTAAAAATCCAAGCCAAGTGGATTTTCTCGCGCGCTTTAATAAAGAGCACACACTTGAAAGCTAAAGAGAGTTGAATAAATGGAAAGCCCGTTTAAAGGATGAAAAAACTCATCCTTTAGCCGGCTTTTTGTTTTGTCTTAAATGAAATTACATATGGGTGCGATAAAAAGCGGCTCGTGATCACGTATTTGGATTTCGAACTCACGAGTTTATGTCTCGCGGCCACGTATTCGAGTTTCGAGCTCACGAGCCTATGTCTCGCGGTCACGTATTTGGATTTCGCGCTCACGAACCTGTGTCTCGCGGTCACGTAATCGAGTTTCGAGCTCACGAGCTCCTCACGATCTGCCAAATGCTGAAAATTTCTCTATAAAATAAGTTATCACGCAAATAGTTGGAAAAAGTCTAACGGAAATAATTAGTAAACATTTAATTTTTGAAGTAAGCTAGTCAATAGTTACACAATAGTTTAGTTAGAGGGGATAAAATGGATACGAAAAAGCTATGGAAACTCTTTGTTTCCACACTTTATTTAAGTGCATTTACTTTTGGTGGAGGCTATGTCATTGTGACGTTGATGAAGAAAAAGTTCGTTGACGATTATAAATGGATTTCCGAGCGAGAAATGCTGAATTATGTGGCGATTGCGCAATCTTCCCCCGGTGCCATTGCGGTGAACGGGGCTATTGTGGTCGGGTACAGGATCGCTGGAATTGTGGGTGTGATCGTTTCTGTTTTAGGAACCATTATTCCACCCTTTATGATTATCACTTTAATTTCTTTTTTCTATGAAGCGTTTCGCGAAAATATATGGATTAGTTTAATGCTTGAAGGTATGGAATCAGGGGTGGCTGCGGTTGTGACAGCTGTCTCTTATGAAATGGCCATCGGTATTGTGAAAGAAAAGAATGCCATGCTGATCGTTATGATGATCGCTGCTTTCTTAGCGAACGCGGTCTTTAACGTTAATGTGATGTTAATTATTGTGATCAGTATTGGGATCGGCTTAATCCAAAGCTATTTCATGAATAGAAAGGAAGAACTTGAATGATTTATTTACAATTATTTTGGGCCTTCCTCCAAGTCGGTTTGTTTAGTTTCGGGGGCGGTTATGCGGCTTTGCCGTTGATTGAAAGTATCATTGTCGATAGTAATCAATGGTTAACGACCGGAGAATTTACCGATTTAATCACTATTTCGCAAATGACACCTGGACCTATTTCCGTCAACTCCGCGACGTTTGTTGGTTTGGATATTGCGGGCTTCGGGGGCGCACTTGCCGCAACTTTTGGGAATTTATTGCCATCCTTTATTATTGTCACATCTATCGCTTGGTTGTATATGCGCTATCGTCGTTTAAATACACTTCAAAATGTACTCAAAGTCTTACAACCGGCCGTAATTGCGATGATTGCAACTGCTGGATTGTCCTTGATTATTACCGCTTTTTGGGGTGAAGGAGCTATCTTATTATCAAATACCAGTCTTTTAGCTGTTGTTTTATTTATCATCAGTTTAGTCTTGCTCCTTAAAACTAAACTGAGTCCGATTTTAGTGATGGTGTTAGCCGGTGTGTTGAACGTGGTATGGGCGCTCGTGACCGGTGCTGTGTAGATGAAAGAACATTAAACGACCAGGGGCTCGAAGTTCTCCAGGTACGTATAATCGAAAAAAGACGCTTCCAATTATTAGGGAGCGTCTTTTTGAATCTTTAACCTTCAAGAATACGAAGAAATATTTTTCGGCTATCGACCAATACATCATTGAGGAGTTTTGCTTCTTTGTTTAAGGTGTGATAAGGCCCGAGGATTTTAGGGACTTGTGGGAGGTGATCTTCATCTGCCATCACCACATATTCATAGTCATTGGTTTCATTCATTTCCACTAAGTAATGATCCAGTAAATCATGAAAAGCCGCTGTTTCTAATTCTTCAGCATCGTCAATGAACAGGGCATGGTATTTTACTTTGGGTGGAGTGAGCTGTTCGTAATGTTCAATATCAATTCCTAGTTCTTGGAGCGAACGACCATCTTCGGCGGTGATCAAGTCTTTTAAATCCGTCGCTTTTGCGGCATCACCGGCGACGACGAGTATTTTCCCGCGCTGATTCAAACGCTTTGCACAATTGACCACCCGTTTCACTAAGAGAGACGTTTTTCCTGCACCTTGCGGCCCTTTGAATTTCTGTTTGGTTTGGGCTTTACTTTTCGCTTTTTCTTCATAAGGTTTCGGCAAAGACCTAGAGATGTAATGTTTGATATTCGTATTCGGATTCAATACTTGTTGCATAATTTGTGTTTGCTGAGCAGTTAAATGAGCCGCAGTTGTTGTTTTTTTCGCAAAAGTTTGCTGTAAAATTTCCGAGTGTCTTTCAAAATCTTGCGGGGTCAATAAAACCACTTCATCCTCAACGGCAACTAGCGCTTCCAAAAGGCTAGTGTCATAGAGATAGTAAAGCTCTTTAAAAATAGCTTTATTTTGCGGAGTGGCTTCGATATTTTGTTGAAAAGCCTGTCGCTTTTCTTCAAATTCTTCTACGTTTTCGGGGGTTTGAAAAATAAACACTGACTTTTGGGGTTCCACAACCACAAAATCAAAAGCAGATTGGAAAAGCGTTGGTTTAACATAAAGATGAAAGGCCCGCTCCGCATATTCAGCCCGCGCGAGTAGAGTGGTTAAAGCAGACAGAAAATCGATTTCGAAGACTGTCAGGGAATCATAAAAATGTAAAATGGCTTTGTGATCGGGATATAATTCTATGCTCATGACTAAACACCTTTCCTTGTGACTTATTATAGTATAAAAAAACATTTAAAACTATTTGATTGCTGGGAAGGCAAAAAAATAGAAGTGGGAAGTCCTGCAAATAAAAACAATCAAGTGCTTGAAATCTATGCAAAAACCACCTACATGTCCTGGCTTTTTGTGTCTTTATTTTCCGACAGGAACAGCAGTTTGACGACTTAAAGACGTCAGAACACCTTTCTTGAGCGGACTATGTTAGGATAGGTTTAGGCTTCAATTTTTGCCTAATATAAATCAAGGTGAAAAGTATGTTCTTTTTATTTTGAAAATACTCATATTGGGTTGGAAGGAGTTTTAATGTGTTTTTAAGAGATCAAGATTTTGTTTCAAAATATAATCAAAAAATGGAAGAGATTAAAAGAGAGAACCGGCAGATGATCATTAACGATTACCAAATCCGGTTGAATTTGTATCTAGCAGACCAGAATCGATTGTCAGCGCCAGTTGAGAGCGGGTTTATCGATATTGAAATTGATATTACGGAAAAAAATCCGATCACTGAAAATCTACCCGTCAATTACTTTTCAGAGGAAAAGATTGCAGTTTATACGGCGATTTATGGTCCTTATGATGAAGTAATTGAACCGATTACGGTGCCAGATAATTGTGATTTTTACATTTTCACAGACCAAGAAGTGCCTGAAGATTCCGTTTGGGAAAAAGTGGAAATTGATTTAGCGGCGTATGATTTAGAAGATCAAAGTGACTTAATTAAAAATCGGTTTGTTAAAATGCATCCGCATTTATTTTTTGAAGACTATAAGTATTCTTTATATGTCGATGGCAACATCAAAATAATGACCGATCCGACTGAATTTATTGACCGTATGAATAAGTACGGCGTGTTATTCCATAATCATTACCGTGTGGATTGTGCCTACGTGGAAACGGAAAGGTGCCGCGTCCAAGGTTTAGGATCAGATGAAGAGTATGACCAACATCTGGCTTATTTAGAAGCAGAGGGCTTACCGCGAAATTACGGCTTTTTAGAGTGTCCGGTTGTATTCCGTGAACATCACAATCCGACAGCACAAAAGTTGATGAAGGAATGGTGGGAAGAGTTTATGGCAAATGCGAAACGTGACCAGATTAATCTACCCCTCGTCCTTTATCGAAACGGGATTCGTCCACCAGAGTTAGCCGGCTTAGGCAATGATTTATACTCGAATTATGCTTTTCAAAAAGTAAATCATCGCATGTCACGCGAAGAAACGATTAAATATACGGGTGAAGTAGCGACTTAAGAATGAAACAAAACGTGAAATGCGTTATAATAAAAGAGATTTGAACACGTATTTTATTTGGAGGCGAGTAGATGTCAGAGAATATATTAGTTACAGGCGCAGCGGGCTTTGTGGGTAAATTTTTAAGCGAAGCCCTTTTAGAGAAAGGTTACCCAGTAATTGGCGTGGATAATCTGAATGATTATTATGACGTGCAATTGAAAAAAGATCGGTTGAAAGATTTGGAAGAATATGACGATTTTACTTTTTTAGAATTTGATATTTCCGAAAAAGAAAAAGTCGACCAAGTCTTTGAAGAGTATGAGCCACGTATTGTGATGAACATGGCAGCACAAGCTGGCGTTCGTTATTCGATTGAACACCCGGAAGTGTATATGCAAAGTAATATTATGGGCTTTTATAATATTTTAGAAGCTTGTCGACACCACCCAGTGGATCATTTATTATATGCATCCTCAAGTTCGGTGTATGGTTCGAATAAAAAAGTGCCCTTTGAAGAAACAGATTTTGTCGACAATCCCGTGTCTTTATATGCAGCCACTAAGAAATCCAATGAACTGATGGCGCATACGTACAGCCACTTATATGATATTCCGGCAACCGGTCTTCGTTTCTTTACCGTTTATGGACCGATGGGACGTCCGGATATGGCGTACTTTAAATTCGCGGATATGTACTTTAACGATGAAGCGATCCATATTTATAATGATGGCGATTTTGACAATGATATGTACCGTGATTTCACTTATGTAGATGACATCGTCGAAGGCATTTTAGGCTTAGTTGATCATCCGCCGGTAAAAACGGAAGAGAGTGCGGCGCATACGGTCTTTAACTTAGGCAATAACCAGCCGGTCAAATTGATGGACTTTATTACGAGCTTAGAAAAAGCTTTAAGTCAGTCGTTAGATCGCGAAGTAGAATTTGAAAAAATCTACGAACCGATCCAACCGGGCGACGTGCCGGCTACTTATGCGAGCACCGAAAAATTACAAGAAGCGATCGGCTATAAACCAGATACGAGTGTAGCGGAAGGCTTACAAAAATTTGCCGATTGGTACGTGGACTACTACAACGTGAAATAAAAAACGAATAAACATTCGGCATCAAAACGTACCTTGGTGCCGTATCTTTTTATTTTTAGAATATTTAGAACAATGCTTTGAAAGGAGCTTTTTTATGTTTCCCAAAGATCAAACATTTGTGACAGAATATAATAAAAAAATGGAAGAAATAAAAATGTCGACGCGACAAACGATCATTGAAGATTATATGAGACGTTTAAATCTCTATTTAGCGGATCAACGTGGGATCACACCACCGATTGATAGTGGTTTTGTAGATATGGAAATCAAACCCATTGAAGAAGTGATTGGTTTAGAGGAGCCGCCTAATTATTTTTCAAATGAGCGTATCGCTGTTTATACTGCGATCTTCGGCCCTTACGATGAAGTGCTTGAACCGCTGACAAAGCCGGATAATGTTGACTTTTTCATTTTTACAGATCAAGAAGTACCGGCTGATTCCGTCTGGCAAGTAATCGATGTGGATTTAGCCGATTATGATTTAGAAGATGCGAGCAGTATGATTAAAAACCGCTTCTTCAAGATCTTACCGCATTTATTTTTCGGAGATTCGGACTATAAATATTCCTTGTACGTCGATGGCAACGAAAGGGTTATGACAGACCCGACGGAATTTATTCACCGCATGAACAAATACGGAATGTTATTTCATGACCATTACCGGGTAGATTGTTCGTATGTCGAAGTGGAACGGAGCCGCGTCCAAAAAATAGGTTCTGACGCGGAATATGATGAGCACAATGCTTACTTGCGCTCGGAAGGTTTTCCTGAAAAATATGGTTTACTTGAATGTCCGATTATTTTGCGCGAGCATGACCATCCAACTTGTCAAATGATTATGGAAGAATGGTGGGAAAGCTTTTTGGCCCATTCGAAACGAGATCAAGTCAACTTACCGATTGTCTTGTGGCGTCATGGGATTCATCCGTATGAATTAACCGGATTAGGCACAGATATTTATTCCAATTATGCCTTTTTGAAGGTCGACCATACGATGAACCGCGAAGAAAGAGCCGCCCACAATGGGGTGGAGATTGAATAAAAAGAACGGAGCGAAAGGGAGGTTCAATGAAAACAATTCGTGTAAATAAAGAAAAACTATTTCAGGCGTTAGCGCAAGGAAAGCTGCGGGAGATGCCTGATGAACAATTTTTAAAATTACAATTTGCTTTACGTATGCATGACGATTTAGATTTAGAGAATCCCCAAACCTTTAATGAAAAATTACAGTGGCTGAAACTTTATGATCGGCAGCCGCTTTATACGCAACTTGTGGATAAGTATGCGGTGCGTGAGTATGTCGCTGAAAAAATTGGAGCAGAATACTTAGTGCCCATTTATGGGGTGTATGAAAGTTATGCGGAGATTGATTTTGAGGCATTGCCCAAGCAGTTTGTCCTCAAAGCCAACCATACTTCCGGGGGAGTCTTTGTGATTAAAGATAAAAACCAAATCGAACACTCAACCCTGAAAAGCGAAGTCGAAAAATGGCTGGCCTTTAATTATTATTGGACGCACCGGGAGTGGCCGTATAAAAATGTGCCCCCAAAAATGGTCGCAGAAAAATATATGGTGGATGCGGGCAGCAATGATTTAAAAGATTATAAATTTTTCTGTTTTGATGGTGAGCCGAAACTCATGTATGTCGCATCGGAGCGAGCACAAGAGACGAAATTTGATTTTTATGATTTGGATTTTAACCATTTACCTGTCGTCCAGCAGGGGACAGAAAATAGCGAAAAAACCATCGCGAAACCGCGAAATTTTGAAAAAATGATCGAACTTGCGCGAATGCTGGCGGCGGATATTCCGCATGTACGCGTTGATTTTTATGAAATAGAGGATCAGGTCTATTTTGGCGAGATGACGTTTTATCATATGGCAGGCAATGAGCCTTTTGATCCGCCGGCTTTTGATGAAAAACTAGGCGCGCTGATTCAACTGCCGAGGCACTAAATACTTAAAAGAAAGAGGCATGACATAGCCAGCCGGATTCATCGTGTCGATGAAGCGGCTGGCTTTTCATATTTTTAAAGGGGGCTTATCGTGTAAACTCGACCACATTCTTGATCCCTTCCAGGGCTTTTAAGTCTTGGGTCACTTCTTCTTTATTCATACTTTCTTCCAAGACAAGGGTGACTAGAAAGATCAATTCATTTTCATTATCCACGGAACCTTGAAAATCTTTTTCGACGTCTAATTTTGCAATTTTGATATTTTGCGTGGAAGTATAGCTTAAAAATTCGTTGAAGCCTTGTTGAGTGTGCACCATCAAGGTTAAATCGGTCGGATCGGTTCGTTTTTGGATATAGTGTTTCAGCGGTCGCATTAAAATAAAAATGAAAACAATGGCGAGACCACCGGCAATCGTGATTTCATAAAAGCCAATGCCAATCGCTAATCCGATCGTCGCTGCGGCCCACAAACCAGCGGCTGTCGTTAGGCCCTGTACACGATTTTCGGAGGTGACCAAAATCGTCCCGGCTCCCAGGAAACCAATCCCGCTGACGACTTGTGCGCCCATCCGGGTAATGTCAACCCCGGCATCCGGATGCAATTCAAAGACGTATTCATTGGTCATCATTACCACCGCGGCTCCTAAACAAACTAACATATGAGTACGTAATCCGGCTGAGCGGTGTTTAATGTCCCGCTCTGTCCCAATGATGCCTCCGATCAAAATCGCTAACCCCATGCGGAAAAGAATCGTCACTAAATTTAATTCTTGTAAATCAATCGGCCAATTGAAAGACATGACAACTCCCCATTTCATTCGTTTTTTAAAGATTTCTTTTTTCGCTTCATTATCCATTATCTTTTAAATCAAAGTCAAGCATTTGGCTTGTTGATGAAGAAAGCGAGTTGCTTAAAGAAAGAAAATTTTATAAAATGAAAGGATTGAAACAAAAGATTCACTTCATCTAAACGCCTAATTTACGAATGATATGTTACAATGAGAGATGAAGTAAAAGGAGACACCAAGTTATATTTCAAGAGAGTAGACAGGAGTCATCGATATGAAAGTTGCTATTCAAAATAATGACAAAGAAATTTCAGTAGAAGTGGCAGAAAAATTAAAAGAATTACTACAAGCAGCCGAGATTGAAATCGATCCAACCAATCCCGATATTTTGATTACGATTGGGGGCGATGGAACCTTACTTTCCGGCTTTCACCGCTATGCGCATCAGTTGGATACCTTGCGTTTTATCGGCGTGCATACCGGTCGTCTTGGCTTTTATACCGATTGGCGGGAATATGAATTAGAGTCATTGGTAGAGAGTCTAAAAAATGATGATGGCCAGTATGTGGCTTATCCTTTACTCGATGTCAGTGTGGTGTATGAAGGCGACCGCCAAGAAAATAATTTTTTGGCATTGAATGAGTCGACCATCCAGAAAAAAGGTGGCACACTTGTCAGTGATGTATTTATTAACGAAGATCATTTTGAACGTTTTCGGGGAGATGGGATTTGTGTTTCAACACCGACGGGCTCGACGGGTTATAATAAATCCGTTGGTGGCGCGGTGTTGCATCCGAGCTTAGAAGCGTTGCAGATGGCGGAGATTGCTTCGATCAATAATCGAGTATTTCGAACGTTAAGTTCTCCGCTAGTGATTGCGAAAGATGAAGAAATCGTGATCAAATCCAGTGAAGCGCAAGAACTCGTCTTAACGCTCGATCACATCACCACGACCGAAACCGACGTGAAAGAAATCCATATGAAAATTGCGGAGGAATCGGTGCGTTTTGCGCGTTATCGTCATATGCATTTTTGGAATCGTGTGAGTGACGCTTTTATTGGAGACCGATACCAATGAGTGTAAGCTGGATTGTACAAAAAGATGAACCGCAACATTTAAAAGAATTTTTAAAAAACAAAGGTGTTTCGCGACGAATTATCGGACGGACGAAATTTCATGGCGGAGCTTTTGTTGTCAACGGCCAAGAAGTGCGGATCCGAACCGCTTTAGAAGTGGGCGATCGTGTGCAACTGAAGTTACCCGTCGAAGCCGCTAATCCGAACTTAGTGGCGACCGAGCAGCCGTTAGATATTCTTTATGAAGATGAGCATTATTTAATGATTAATAAACCGGTTGGCTTGATCTCGGTGCCGTCACCAGCGCATCGAGGCGATACAGTCGCCAGTCGGGTAAAAGGTTATTTGTTGCGCGAAGATTATCGGCATAAAGTGGTCCATGTCGTGACGCGTTTAGATCGCTATACGAGTGGCGTGATGTTAATCGCTAAGAATATGCTCGGGCATTCGCTGATGGGCAAATTATTAGAAGAACAGACGTTAGAAAAATATTACGAAGCGGTTGTAGAAGGTCATTTAGAAGCAAAAGAAGGGCTGATTGAAGCCCCGATTGCGCGCTCACCCGATTCGATTATTGAACGGGTCGTGGCTGCTGATGGGAAGCCTTCGCTGACCCAATATAAAGTCCTCCATGACTTAGCCGAGGACCTGTCCCATGTATCGCTTGCGTTGCATACAGGAAGGACTCACCAGATCCGGGTGCATATGGCGCATCTAGGGCATCCGTTGGCGGGGGACGATTTATATGGGGGAACAAAAGAATGGATCACGCGCCAAGCCTTGCATTGTAAAAAGTTGGTGTTTGACCATCCTTTTTCAGGCGAGCGGCTAGAAATTACAGCCCCTTTGCCTTCGGATATGCAAGCATTAGTAAACCGTAAGATGGAGTGAAGAGTTTGGCAAAGAGAAGAAAATTAACGAAAAAACAAAGAGAACGAAGAAATCGCTGGTTGCTGGGCTTATTCGTCGCTGCGATGGTCTTTTTTGGGGGCTACATCACGGGCCGCCGCGATGTGGACTTCAGCGAAGTGTTGGGGAAACTCGATGAAGCGACTGCTAATATTGAACAGCGCATGAGCCAAGCAGACGCCCCGAGAACCCCGACACCAACAGCAGGAGAAGGGACCGGTCAAGTTCATATCTTTGATGTGGGGCAAGGAGCGGCCACCTTACTGATTGGGAGTGATGGCACTTCGATTTTAATTGATACAGGCCGTCATGATGACGGCGAGAAAAGAATTATTTCTTACTTAGATGAACATATCGGTCTTGGAGAACCGATTGATTTACTCATTTTCACGCATAATGATTCCGATCATATCGGACATGGCGATTTAGTGCTGGAATATTTCGACGTCCAGGAAGTGTGGATGAATGGCATGGATCACACGACACAGGTCTATGATAAATTGTTGGATGCGATCTTAGCTTCCAATGCCGACTATGCGGAACCAAAAGCAGGCGAGCGAGTACAACTCGGCGTCTTTGACATCCAAGTCTTACATCCGCCGCAAGATAGTCCGCAAAAAGATCAAAATGATGAATCCATTGCGACGCGCTTTACTTTTGATGGCACCTCACTCATCACGACGGGTGACAATTCGATTGCGCAAGAAAATGAGATCATCGAAAGAGGGGGTCTGCTGCAGTCCGACTTAATGATTGTCGGGCATCATGGTTCAAATACTTCAACGGGTGAACCGTGGATTGAAGCGGTACAACCACAGATCGCTTTCTATCAAGCCGGCATCGATAACCGTTATGGGCACCCGTCTCCTGAAACGGTTGAACGTATGGAGCAAGCGGGGATTCCTTTTTATGGAACAGCAGAATTAGGAACGATTTCGATTTATATTGATGAGCAGGGCGAAGTGAACGTGGAAACAGAAAGGTGAGAGAGATGCGAGCAGTCTTTGAGGAAGTGAATGGCGCTTGGGCCGTTTTTGTCGTCGATGTTGTAGCGAAAACATTTCATATCAAGGCCGCGGAATTACCACCCGATGCAGAAACGGGCGATGTTTTTGAAGTCGAAATCGAAGCGGATGATCAGCTCAAACTCGGGGCTAAATTACCCAAAGAACGGCAGCGCCGCGAACAATCGGCCCGCGCCAAAAGAGAAGCTTTATTAAAACGCAGTCGTAATAAAAGATAATTAAAAAAGTAGATACCTAAATGCACAAGGTGAAATCCCCGCAGTGATTTAGACTATCTACTCTTTATTTTATGTTTTTTAGGATTTTGCTACGGTTTTCGTCACTGTCCGATGCGGAATCCCTGCGTCCATAAATTCAGGGCCTTCGACGAGATAACCTAGCTTTTCATAAAAAGGTAATGCGTGCAGTTGGGCGCCTAAAGTAATTTTGGACCCTTGCAGTTGCTGGATTTTTTGTTCGCACGCTTGCATCAGCTGAGCGCCGAAACCGTGTCCGCGCTGCGAGCTTAAAACGGCGACGCGTTGAATTTTATACACGCCATCTCCTTGGTGGTAAATGCGCGCTGTTCCAAGCGGTTGGTCGTCTTGATACAACACCACATGATGGGACTGCTCTTCAAGGTCGTCGACTTCTAGCTCTACAGGGACCTTTTGTTCTTCCACGAACACTTCATAGCGAATCTTGAGCGCGTCTTGATATGTTTTTGAATCTAAATCATTGGTCCAAATCATTTGTACCATCTTATCAGCTCCTTATTTTTGTCGATGCTAGGGGAGTGCTTTAACCATTTTTTGGTGCATAATATGGAAGTCTAAAAACTCAGTCCCTACTTTTTCATACCCGTATTTTTTATAAAAACCTACCGCGGGACTTTCACTATTGAGGATGATCTTTTGACCCCCACGGGCCGCAATGCGTTCTTCCATCTGGTGGATTAATACTTTGCCTAAGCCCATTTTACGGGCTGCTTTTAAAACGGCTACGCGCTCAATGCGAAAGACATGCTCGTCTACAGCATAAATCCGTGCCGTCGCTAAAGGACGTCCCGTGGGGTCATAGAGTACGAGATGCTCAGCTGCTGCCTCCAAGTCGTCAATATCTGAACCTTCAGGAAATTTTTGCTCGGTAATAAAAACGTCGTAACGAATAGCGATAGCGTCCTGGTAAACTTCGGATTGCGTGTCCGTTGTCCATACGGCTTGAATGGTCGCTTGTGTCATATTATAGGCTCCTTTTTTATAAAATACAAAGATGAGCGTAACAAGAATCGAGCAGAATGTCATATGATAAGAGAGCATTCATGAAAAAACAGAGAAAAAGGGGTATTGGCGTCGAAAAGGACGAAAAAGATTTTAAAACCTGTTGCAAGTTCGCTATTTTACTTTAAAATATAAAAGCATGCTCAAATGACGAGGGCAACTTTATCGTCTGAGCGATGGAATGAAACGGACAGAAAATAGAACAATCAGAAAAGTATTGAAATGTAAAAAACAAAGAAAAATTTTTAGAATTTGGAAGTGGATATATTAATGGAAGTAGATCAAGCAACCTTACAAAATGAAGTGGAGCAACGCCGAACATTTGCAATTATCTCCCACCCGGATGCCGGGAAGACAACCATTACTGAACAAATGTTGAAACTCGGAGGCGCGATTCGCCAAGCGGGGACGGTTAAAGGACGTAAAACAGGAAAATTTGCGACCTCAGACTGGATGGAAGTGGAGAAACAACGGGGGATTTCCGTCACCAGTTCGGTGATGCATTTTAATTATGATGATAAACAAGTGAATATTTTAGACACGCCTGGGCACGAGGACTTCTCGGAAGATACGTATCGAACTTTAATGGCTGTCGACTCAGGGGTCATGGTCGTTGATACGGCGAACGGGATTGAAGCGCAGACGGAAAAGTTATTTAAAGTTTGTCGTATGCGAGGCATTCCTATTTTTACCTTTATGAATAAATTAGACCGTGATGGCCGAGAGCCGATTGATTTAGTCGAAGAATTGGAAGAAGTTTTAGAGATTGACGCTTATCCAATGAACTGGCCGATTGGTTCAGGCACGAGTTTGATCGGTGTTTATGATATTTACCATAACCGGATTGAATTTAATGATCCCGACGAGTGGAATGAAGGCGAATTATACCTCCCCTTAAACGAAGCTGGCGAAATTGAAGGCGAGCATCGCTTAAAAGAGGACCGCTTATATGAAGAAGTCCTAGAAGAAGTGGAACTGTTAAAAATTGCGGGGAATGAATTCTCCGAAGAAGCGATTGCGGCGGGCGAATTAACGCCTGTGTTTTTCGGTTCAGCCTTAACTGGCTTTGGCGTACAATCTTTCTTAGAAACGTTCTTAGAGTTTGCGCCGGAACCCACCCCGACTGTCGATGAAGAAGAGCACGAAATCGACCCAACTGACGAAGAGTTCTCAGGCTTTATTTTCAAAATTCAAGCCAACATGGACCCACGACACCGCGACCGAATCGCTTTTGTGCGCATTGCTTCGGGGCAATTTATTCCGGGCATGAATGTCACGTTATCACGGACAGAAAGAGACTTCCGCCTCAACAATTCTACCCAATTTATGGCGGAAGACCGTAAAATTGTCAAACATGCGGTGGCCGGCGATATCATCGGACTTTATGATACCGGTAATTTCCAAATAGGTGACACGATTTATGCCGGGAAAGAAAAAATTACGTATAAAGACTTGCCACAATTTACGCCAGAAATCTTTATGAAAGTGGAAGCTAAAAACGTAATGAAACAAAAATCTTACCACAAAGGGATTGAGCAACTCGTACAAGAAGGCGCGATTCAGCTTTATAAAAATTATTATACCGGTGAATATATTTTAGGCGCTGTAGGCCAGCTGCAATTTGAAGTTTTTGAACAACGTATGAACAATGAATATAATTCCGAAGTGGTGATGAGCCCTCTCGGCCATCGTATCGCGCGCTGGATTGATCCAGAACAACTTCAAGACGATATGAGTACGAGCCGTAGTTTACTGGCTAAAGACCGCGAGGACCAGCCTGTCATATTATTTGAAAGTGAATTTGCGATTCGCTGGTTTACTGGCAAATATCCAGATGTTGAACTGCATTCATTATTATAGAAAAGAAAAAGGATTTAACGTACACTCAGTTAAAATCGTTTAAGGAGTAAACGAGGTGAAAAAAATGCGCAAGAAGTTTTGGCGATGGTGGCTGGTGCCGCTATTCGGACTTTTACTAACCGCTTGTGAGCTCGTTCCAACACCGGAAGAGATAGACACATCGACGACGGATGAGGTAGAAACAACCCATGTTGTAGAAGGGGAAACGTATGACACGCCTTATGAAGTCGCGGAATATATTGAGCTTTACGGCGAGTTGCCAGAAAATTATTTAACCAAAGAAGAAGCTCGTGATTTAGGTTGGGATGCTCAGGCAGGTAACCTTTGGGAAGTCGCGCCCGGCGCGAGCATTGGCGGTGACTACTTTGGGAACTTTGAAGAAATACTGCCGGAAGATCCTGGACGAGATTATCATGAAGCCGATATCGAATATGATGGGGGATATCGGAATGCAAAACGGTTGATTTATTCGAACGATGGGTTATATTTCTATACAGAAGACCATTACGAAACCTTTGAAGAATTGGAAGTAGGTGACGAACATTCATGAAAGAACTAATTATTGATGGGGCAGCCATGACTTCAAAAAAAGCGATGTATATTCATTTAAGTCGTGTCTTTTCTTTCCCCAGTTATTTTGGCAACAACTTGGATGCTCTATGGGATGTCTTGACGGAAGAAAAAGAACCAACCACTATTTATTTTAAAAATGTCGCAAAAGTGATTGAAAAATTGGATGGCTATGGTGAAAAACTCATACAACTCTTTCAAAATCTTCAACAAACCACCGACAATTATCAGATCTATTTTTATGCAGAAGAAATAGATGAAGAAGAATAAAGAAGGAAAACCGGTCGCTACTTTTTAATGTCAAAGTAACGACCGGTTTTTTATTTAAAAAGAAGAAGGATAAAGTTTAATTTGGGTGTCACAGTGTTAGGCTTGTGGCCAACCATGGTGTAGAACGCGGTAAAATAAAAAATCCCCCAACACATTCTTTGAAAATGTGTTGGGAGATTTTTGGTTACCGGCTCATTTTTCGGCCGTTTGCTTTTATTTAAAAGGGGAGAAGTTTATTCTTCATCGGTTTCTTCGTCAGTATTGTCTTCAGCATTATCTTCCACATTTTCATCTGCATTGTCTGAAGCTTCTGCGTTTTCCGAATTGTTTTCTTCTGCCGCTTCTGCATCTTTTTCAACGATAATTTCATCATCGTCATTGACGGTGACGTTAATTTCACCGACGTCTGGATTTTCAAGATAGAATTCAGCAATTTTATCTTCGATTTGTTCTTCAATCACACGACGGAGTGGACGAGCACCCATATCTGGGTTGTACCCTAAGTCCACGAGTTTTTCTTTCGCTTCTTGGTCGACGTGGATTTGAATATCGTGCTCAGCCATTGAATCATTAATTTCATCTAGCATAATCTCGACGATACCCAATAAGTTCTCTTTAGAAAGAGCGTTGAATTCCACGATCGCGTCGAAACGGTTCAAGAATTCTGGTTTGAAATAGTCACCTAATTGGTTCAAGATGGATTGTTGTGTACCTTCAAGTGTAGCACCGAAACCAACGTTTGCTTCGCCACCGCCAGTTCCTGCGTTACTGGTCATAATGATGATGGTATTCTTGAAGTCAACCGTACGACCTTGTGCGTCTGTTAAACGACCATCATCCATAATTTGAAGGAACATATTCAAGACATCTGGGTGCGCTTTTTCAACCTCATCCACCAAGATTAAACTGTAAGGGTTCCGACGAATTTGCTCAGTCAATTGACCGGCTTCATCATAACCGACATATCCTGGAGGTGAACCGATTAATTTACTCGTGCTGTGTCGGTCCATAAACTCACTCATGTCGAGACGAACGTAAGCATCACGGTTTCCGAACAACTCAAAGGTTAAAGCTTTCGCAAGCTCTGTCTTACCAACACCCGTTGGTCCTACGAATAGGAAGGAGCCAATTGGTCGGTTCGTTTTTCGTAAACCGATACGATTACGACGAACTGCACGTGTTACTTTATCAATTGCATTGTCTTGTCCGACAACGACTTTTGCGAGTTCTTTGTCTAAATCACGTAATTGCGTTTGTTCTTTTTCTTTCAATTCACCCACTGGAATACCTGTTTTAATTTCAATGATATTAATCATATCTTGTTCGGTAACAGAAGGGGTGTGTGATTCTGGAACTTGTTGTTCAAGCATTTCTTCGTATTTTGAAATTTGATCACGATAAAAAGCGGCTTTTTCAAAGTCTTCACGATCAGTCGCGTCTTGTTTTGCTTTTTCAGCGTCATCAATTTTACCTTGAATGGTTTCAGGATCTTGTACTTGAATGGTCAAGTTTTTCTTCGAACCTGATTCGTCTAACAAGTCGATCGCTTTGTCCGGTAAGAATCTGTCTTGAATATAACGGTCGGATAAATCGATCGCTGCTCGAATCGCATCTTCTGAATATTTTACGTGGTGGTAATCTTCATATTGTTTTTGAATCCCTTTGATGATGGTATAAGTCTCATCTAAGTTTGGTTCATCTACACGAACCGGTTGTAATCGACGTTCAAGTGCTGAGTCTTTTTCGATCACACGGTATTCGTTTAAAGTAGTCGCACCAATTAATTGAATTTCACCACGAGCAAGTGCTGGTTTTAAGATATTTCCAGCATCAGTATTTGAACCTTCAGCTGAACCTGCACCTACAATTTGGTGAATCTCATCAATAAATAAGATAATGCTTGGGTCAGCTTCTAATTCAGCGATTAATTGTTGCATTTTTTCCTCAAACTGTCCACGAATTCCTGTACCAGAAACAAGGGAAGAAACATCTAATTGGATAATTTCTTTGTCCGCCAGTTTTTGGGGCACTTCGCCGTTGACAATTTTTAGAGCCATTCCTTCGACGATCGCTGTCTTACCAACACCCGCTTCACCAATTAATACGGGGTTGTTTTTATTTCGACGGTTCAAAATCTCACTGACACGTTCGATTTCTTCGTCACGACCAATGACGCCATCAATTTTTCCTTCGCGCGCCATATCGTTTAAGTTGATTCCGAACTCGTCAAGCAAGCCTCCGCCGCCACCCTCTTGAGGGGGAACGTTACCGCCACGACCATCTGCTGGAAATCCTTGAGCGGGTCTTTGTCTTTGAGGACCGCTGCTCATAGCACGGAACAATTCATCAAAGTTTCCAAAGCCAAATGGATCGGAACTTCGTCTAGAATTGCGTGGGTTATTTGGGTTATTTTGACTATTTTGTTGTCTAATTTCACGATAGCAATTTTGACAAATATCGATTTCACGTCTTTGTCCATTAACTCTCGTTGTTAAATGAATGGTTGCTTCATTTTGTCTACATCTTTCACAAAGCATGCCATTACACATCCTTTCAAGATTTCTCTTCAAATTTCATCCATGTATATTTTATATAGAATAAGCACAAAAGTCAGTTAAATCGCTTGGAAATAGTGCGTTTCTTTTGTTTGACTATGTCTGACCTTTGACAACTCTTATTATACTCTGACTAACTCTGACTTTCAAGTCTTATGCTTGGAATAACGAAAAAAATTTGAAAATTATGGAGAAAAATAGGGTAGAGCCTTAGGCGGAACTGGAAAAATTTTACGGATATCATCATTTAGCATTTGTCTAATAAAAGAAGTCTTCACTTCATTCACTGAAGAACTTCTACACTGGATCTATTCATAAAAACAAAACGGGTAATCAAGACGGTCGCGAGCTCAGTGATAGGGAATGCGAGCCATACCCCAGTGAGTCCCAAGAAATAACCAAGGACGAGAGCGAGCAAAATAATAATCGATAATTCGCGTAAAAATGAAATGTAAAAACTTGTTTTGCCTTCATTAATAGATAAGAAGAAGGTGGAATACATCATATTTCGTCCTGCGAATAGAAAGCTGGTACTGATGATTCTTAAAGCTTGAACCCCTGCGTGGAAAGTTTCGGCAGAGGGATTGAATGCTTGGAGGATTTGCGGCGCGAACACGATAAAAATCAGAGTTCCCGAAAGCATAATGATTCGAGTCAGCACATTCGCTTTTTTAAACGTATCGTTTAGATCAGCTTCTTCTTGTGCCCCAAAAAAGTACGCTTGGATGGGGCGGACGCCTTGTGAAATTCCATGTACTGGCATAAAGACAAATTGTTGGAGTCGGAAATAGATTCCCAAAACTAACACCCCAATATCAGAATAAAGAGAGACGATACCGTTTAAAATAAACACTAAAATAGAAGCGAGTCCTTGTTTTAAAATAGAGGGGAAACCGACGGACATGATGCCTTTCAATTTATCGGGATCTAATTTTAGAATCGGCTTTTGAATTTTTAACCCGATATCTTTTCTATAAAATAAGATTAAACTAATCGTCAATGAAAGAACTTGACCAATCACCGTAGCAATAGCCGCTCCTTTAATGCCTAAAGCAGGCGCTCCCAGCAAACCGAAGATAAGAATCGGGTCTAATATAATATTCGTAATGGAACCGATGAGTACAGTAATCATTGGCGTAATCATATCGCCGGTCCCTTGAAATGTTTTCTCCACAAGCAGTTGGGTAGCTTGTGCTGCTGAAAAGAAGGTAATAATATTGGCGTAAGTAACGCCGCTTTCGTAGACTTGTGGATCGGAAGTGAATAAGCGAAAGAAAGGTTCATTAAAAAGAAAACCGAATAGTGCGAATAGAAGCCCGATAATGATTCCTAAAGTAATGGTATAATTCGCGATTTCGGTCGCATAGCCTTGATCTTTTTCACCTAATTTTATAGCAAGCAAAGTACTTAAACCGACTCCAGTGCCGACCCCGACCGCGATGATCAATGTTTGAATGGGAAAAACTAAAGAAACCGCAGCCAGAGCATACTCACCTAATTGAGCGACGAAAATACTATCTACTATATTATATAAAGCTGAAATGAACATCGAAAAAATGGCGGGCAAGGACATTTGAATAATGAGTTTCATGTTCGAAGTGTTCTGGGTTCTTTTTTCCATGGCAGATCATCCTTTTATTTAATGAAATGAAAACGTTTAAAAATGTATAGAAGTCTTTTCGTTTAAATGTCATTTATATGGTACTAAAAAATAAGGATAAATTAAGAGACGGTAGAAGAGTTTGAAATTGTTATGTAGTCGTCATGTAAACAGCGTCAGTGCTTGTGAATTTAATAGTAGCAAGGCTTCAAGGGGAAAGCAATTAAATACTTTTAGTACAGCTTGTGTAAAATGACTGACTACATATTCTCTGATGAATATTTGGAGCTTTAGAAAACGTCCGTGCGTCGTTTAAAATAGAAGACAAGGGCTTCTTAATGAGTTTGTTTCGTTGAAACTGATTTTGGGCGAGATAAGTGAGATTTGTTTCGTTGAAAATGGATTTGAGCGAGATAAGTGAGATTTGTTTCGCTGAAATTAGATTTGAGCGAGATAAAAGAGATTTATTTGGCTGAAAATGGATTTGAGCGGGATAAGAGGGATTTGTTTGGCTGAAAACGGATTTGAGCGAGATAACGCGTTCTCATTTCATAACCATTGTGAAACAGGATTAAACACTAAGTTTTCACACCAACGGCTTTCGATCAAAATATATAATAAAAATTAAACACTAGAATGGCTTTCAAATGAATTTTGAGAATAAATAGTTGAGAAAACTCTTCAAAAATGGTAATCTTGACTAGATGATTGATGAAAATGCTTACTAGCAAGCTTGCGATGTGCGGGCTGAGGAGGCATTTTGATCGTCTAAAATAAAAAATATATTAAAAGGGGTATATTAATGGAAAAACATGAATTTCATATCACAGCAGAAACAGGGATCCATGCACGTCCAGCAACAATGTTAGTACAAACAGCAGGTAAATATTCTTCAGACATTATGTTGGAATATAATGGAAAATCTGTAAACCTAAAATCAATTATGGGGGTTATGTCTCTCGGAGTTGGTCAGGGCGCTGATGTTACCATTACTGCTGAAGGTGAAGATGAAGCAGAAGCAATGGATGGCATTAAAGCAACAATGAAAAGCGAAGGGCTAGGAGAATAAGAATGAGCAAAAAAATAACTGGAATTGCGGCAAGCGACGGTTATGCTCACGCTAAAGTCTATCGACTGATTGAACCTGATTTGACAGTTGAGAAAATAAAAGTCGAAGATCCAAATGCGGAAATCGAACGTTTGAATCGCGCAATTGAAGAGTCACAAACAGAAATTGAGCGTATTCGTGAAATTGCGGTGGAATCATTAGGTGAAGAAGAAGCGCAAGTATTTGACGCGCACGCAATGATTCTCGCGGACCCTGAAATGGCAGGGCAAGTCGAAGAAGCGATTAATAATGAAGGGATCAACGCAGAAGCAGCTTATGAAGAAGTTACAAATAATTTTGTAACGATTTTTGAGTCTATGGAAGATAATCCTTATATGCAAGAGCGTGCGGCAGACATTTTAGATGTTCGTAAACGCGTCCTTGCAAGTTTACTCGGCGTTGAGTTGCCTAATCCTTCAACCATTAACGAAGAAGTAGTTATTGTGGCGCATGACTTGACACCAAGTGATACCGCGCAGTTAAATAAAGACTTTGTTAAAGCATTTGTCACCAACATTGGCGGACGTACTTCGCATTCAGCAATTATGGCTCGTTCATTAGAAATTCCTGCGATTGTAGGTACAGGAAATATTTCAAAAGAAGTTTCGAACGGTGAAATGGTCATTGTCGATGGGATCGAAGGAGAAGTTGTTATCGATCCTTCTGATGAAGATGTGACGACTTATGCTAAAAAAGCGGATGAATTTGCTGAGCTAAAAGCAGAGTGGGAGAAGTTGAAAGACGAACCAACCGTTACAGCGGATGGTAAACAATTTGAATTAGCAGGTAACATTGGAACCCCTCGCGATTTAGAAGCTGTTTTAGACCATGGTGGAGAAGCTGTTGGTTTATACCGTACAGAATTCTTATACATGGATTCGCAAGAACTTCCGACTGAAGACGAACAATATGAAGCTTATAAAGAGGTTCTAGAAGGCATGAATGGTCAATCTGTCGTCGTGCGTACAATGGACATTGGTGGGGACAAAGAATTACCATATCTTGATCTCCCAGATGAAATGAATCCATTCTTAGGTTACCGTGCGATTCGAATCAGTTTAGACCAAGATGAAATCTTCAGAACACAATTACGAGCTTTATTACGTGCTTCTGTTCATGGAAACTTACGTATTATGTTCCCAATGATTGCGACATTACAAGAATTCCGTGATGCTAAAGCTATTTATGAAGAAGAAAAAGAAAAACTTCAAAACGAAGGCGTCGAAGTTTCAGACTCTATTCAAGTGGGTATTATGGTAGAGATTCCAGCAGCTGCAGTATTAGCTGACCAGTTTGCGAAAGAAGTTGACTTCTTCAGCTTGGGTACAAACGATTTAATCCAATACTCAATGGCTGCAGACCGTATGAACGAACAAGTTTCATACTTATACCAACCTTATAACCCATCAATTCTCCGTTTAATCAAAAACGTTATTGATGCAGCACACGCTGAAGGTAAATGGGCAGGTATGTGTGGGGAAGTAGCTGGCGATCAAACAGCGGTTCCTCTACTTGTCGGTATGGGCTTAGATGAATTTTCAATGAGTGCGACAAGTATTCTAAAAACACGTAGTTTAATGAAACGTCTGGACTCTTCTAAGATGGAAGAACTTGCAGATAGAGCATTAAACGAAGCGACTTCTAACGAAGAAGTTATGGCTTTAGTGGAAGAATATACAAAAGAATAAGAACAGTAAAGGAGCTAGGAGACTAGCTTCTTTTTTATTTTCGTTATTTCGTTAGGGGAGATGGCTTTTAGCTGAAAGCTAAACTATATGTCATTTGATAGAATGCTCTTCAACTGCAACTCGATCTGAAAGAAGACCATCCATCGGTTTGAAATGTTTTAAAAAATAAAAAATCCATTGGTATATTTTGATTCTAACGAGTGAGTCCTGTAGAGTGAAGTTAGTTGATGATTTTTTAGATCGTTCCTTTATATAGAAGCGAAGGAATTTATTTGGATTAAAATATTAGGAGGCAATGCACAATGAAAATTGGTTTTATTGGAACTGGTGTGATGGGTTCGTCAATGGCAAAGCATTTATTGGAAGCGGATTATCCATTGCACGTTTATAATCGAACAAAAGAAAAAGCGATGTCGTTAGTAGAGGCAGGCGCTACTTGGCAAGATACACCAGCGGAGATTGCAGAAAATACGGATGTTATTTTTACGATTGTTGGTTATCCCGAGGACGTGAAAGAAGTCTATTTTGGAGAAGATGGCGTGTTTGCAGGTTTAACCGAAGGCAAAATCATTGTGGATATGACTACGAGCACACCCGCTTTAGCTGTTGAAATTGCGGAAAAAGCAGCGGAGAAAGGGGTCCAGTCACTGGATGCGCCGGTTTCAGGGGGCGACTTAGGTGCGCGCGAAGGAACGCTGACAGTGATGGTTGGTGGCGCAGAAGAAGCTTATGAAAAAGTACGGCCAGCTTTTGAACAGTTTGCAGGCGATCTGCATTTGTTCGGGGAAGCTGGCAGTGGTCAACATACGAAGATGGTCAACCAAATTATGGTCGCAGGTACTATGACCGGAATGACAGAGATGCTGGTTTATGCCCAAGAAGCGGGTCTTGATTTAGAGGCTGTTGTGAAAACAGTCAATGGCGGGGCAGCTCAAAACTGGTCGCTTGGAAGTTATGCGCCACGTATTATTTCTGAGGATTATTCCCCAGGCTTCTTTGTGAAGCATTTCGTGAAAGACTTAAAAATTGCTTTAGATGAAGCAGAGAAAATGAACCTGGATTTACCGGCTACCCAACAAGCTTACGACCTTTATAAAGAGCTAGAAAATGAAGGCTATGGCGATGAAGGGACGCAAGCGCTCATCAAATTATGGTGGAGTTGATGTAAAAAAAGAGAGTCAAAGTCGATGAATTATGGTATAATGGATTCGTGAAAAAATGATCATAAGGGAGACTTGCAACATGAACGGGAAAACAGCAATTATTACAGGCGGCGGCAGTGGTTTCGGTCAAGCAACCGCCATTAAACTAGCCGAAAAGGGCGCAAACATTTGTATTGTGGATATTTCAGAAGAAAAGGGTCAAGAATCCGTGGCGTTATGTGAGGAAGCAGGAGCAACGGCTATCTTTGTCCAAGCGGATGTCAGTAAATTAGAAGACGTGAAACGCTATGTCGCAGAGACGATGGAACATTTTGGAAAAATTGATATGTTTTTCAATAATGCCGGAATTTCTGGAAGCGGTGTGCGTACGTTAGAGTGTTCAGAGGAAGAGTTTGAAGCAATTGTGAATGTGAATCTGAAAGGTGCTTTTTATGGCCTCAAGTATGTGGTGAATGAAATGCTTCAAACAGGTGGTGGTTCGGTGGTGAACACAGCTTCCCTTGGAGGTGTTGTGGGCATGCCGACTCTGGGTGTTTATTCTGCGACTAAACACGGCATTGTTGGTTTAACAAAGACAATCGCTGGCGAATACGGGCGCGATAATATTCGGATCAATGCGATTGCACCGGGCACAAACGAAACACCGATGGTCAAAGCGTTTCCGGCTGAAGCGATTCAACAAATGGCGGATGCTGTACCGATGGGAAGACTTGGGCAACCGGAGGAAGTTGCGAATGTAGTGGCTTTTCTTTTAAGTGATGAAGCTTCATACGTTCATGGTGCCGTAGTTTCGATTGACGGAGGCTCAGCCGCTCTGTAAAATGTTAAAACAAGTATAAGAGTGTTAATGGATCACGCGAGGTGGTTCATTAACACTTTTTTGCTGTGTGAAATCGCTAATCCTTCCTCTTTAAAGCTCTCCTTTTAACGCGGAAAGGTCTTGCTTTCGGTAGATTTTTTGAATACTTAGTCGAAATGACTGTTATTTGATGCATTATTTGGTAAAATGAAGGACGAGAATAGCACAAGGTGTGCTTAGAAAGGTTTGGTATAAATGCAACCATCAAGATTACGACCGATTATTTTACGATTAGAAGCGATGATTGAAGATCAAACAGATGATATCCAGATTCGTCGTTTTGAAGTAGACGGTGTGGAACGAGCGCAAGTGAAATATGATCACAACCGCGATGTCTTCATTTTAAATGATCATAGCGTGGACGTTGAAGCCCAAGAGTTTGATAATATTGACTTTGTGGCTATCGAAATTTTTGAATTGACTCAGCCGGTTTTACCGGAAGAGGATTAATTTCAAATAAAAGCGGAGAGAGTACGCCACGTACTCTCTGTTTTTCAGTATTAAAAAATAAGAATAAAGTAAAGGGACAAGATTATGTTAGAATGGTTTAAACCGACTTGGATGGTGAATTCGATTTACTCGATTACACCGGATCAGTTACGAAAAAATAATATTAAAGCTGTTTTGACCGACTTGGATAATACGTTGATTGCTTGGAATAATCCAGAAGCAACGAATGAGTCGCTCGAATGGATTCAGATGATGGAAGAAGCCGAGATTCCAATTATGATTCTTTCCAATAACTCCGGGGATCGGGTTAAAAGCGTAGCGGAATATTTAGAATTGGACTATATTCATCGAAGCTTAAAGCCTTCAAGGCGCGCATTTCGTTTAGCTCAAGAGAAGTTAGATCTCCCTGCCGAAGAGATGTTAATGGTCGGCGATCAAATTATTACCGATGTGCTCGGTGCGAATCGGTTTGGGGTTCGGAGTGTGCTCGTGAAGCCATTACTGGAATCCGATGCTTGGAATACGAAGATTAATCGATTTATTGAATTACGAGTAATGGATTTGTTGTTCAAAGCAGATCCAAATATGGAATGGGGGGATTCATTAGATGAGCCGATCAGCTGAGTATGAGGATGTTTATTGTATTGGATGCGGCGCGAAATTACAGTCCGAAGAAGAGAATAAAGCGGGCTATGTGCCATCTTCCGTCTTGAAACGTCCCGCCGAAGAATTGGAAGAGATTTATTGCCAACGGTGTTTCCGTTTGCGTCATTATAATGAAGTGTCGGATGTCGAATTAACGGATGATGATTTTTTAACGATGTTAAATGAGATCAGTGCTAAAGACGCTTTGATTGTCAATGTGGTCGACGTTTTTGATTTCAGTGGGACATTAATTACAGGCATGCAACGCTTTGCCGGGACCAATCATTTAATTGTAGTTGGCAATAAAGCCGACTTACTGCCTAAATCTTTAGGCGAAGGTAGGATTCGACAGTGGATGATTGAAAGATTACATGAAGTAGGGATCCGACCGCGTGAAGTGGTCTTGACTAGTGCGAAGAGCAAAGACAGCATTCGCCAATTGATGAAAGTTTTAGACGAAGAACGGAACGGGCGCGATGTTTATGTCGTAGGCTCGACCAACGTCGGCAAGTCAACAATTATTAATCAAATCATTCATATAGCGACCGACTCCCCTGATGTGATTACGACGTCTTATTTCCCAGGAACTACTTTAGGGAGTATCGAAATTCCTTTAGATGATGGGAAAAACATTATTGATACGCCAGGGATTATTCAGCGGACGAACTTGACGCACCACCTGTCGCGTGATGACTTGAAGAAAGTAATTCCGCAACGTGAAGTGAAGCCGATTGTGTATCAATTAAATGAAAGACAAACGATCTTTATTGGCGGGCTGGCTCGCTTTGACTATCTCAAAGGAACGGATAAACAACCGTTTGTTTTTTATGCCGCGAATGATTTACAATTGCATCGCACCAAATTGGAGAAAGCGGAGGAGCTCTACGAAAAACAATTAGGGCAGATGTTAAATCCGCCGAGTGCCTATACGGCTAAAGACTTCCCCCCTTTAAAAAGACACCAATTTACAATTGAAGAACCTTCGGATATTGTGGTTTCAGGCTTAGGATGGGTTTCGATACATGAAGAAAATACGAAAGTAGCTATGTGGGCGCCAGAAGGTGTCGATGTTTATATCAGAAAAGCCATGATTTAATTGCTATTTAACTGAAAGGGAAAGGAGATTTTAATGGTTAATTTAAAAGGGAAACAAAAAAGATTTTTACGTGCACAAGCACACGATATGAACCCAATTTTTCAAATTGGGAAATATCCACTCACAGAAGAAGTGATTGGGGAATATGAAGATGCGCTTTCAAAACGAGAATTAATGAAAGTGCAAGTCCTTCAAAACGCAAGTATGACGGCTAAAGAAGCCGCTGAATTTATTGAAGAACACTCAGAAATTACAGTCGTCCAAGTGATTGGAAAAGTACTTGTTCTTTATTTACCAGCTGAAGAGGAAAAGTATCAACGTTATTCAACGGAATTACCGCAATAATTTATCAAAGTATATTGAATAGAAAGGAACGAAAGGGACTTGAGTGATCAATCGATTGTGACCGAACCAGAAATTTTAATTGAAGAAATTCGAACAAGTAAGCGAGAAAAGATAGGCATTCTTGGGGGAACGTTTAACCCCCCGCATATTGGGCATTTGATGATGGCCGATCAAGTGCGGGATCAGCTAGATTTAGACAAGATTTTATTTATGCCTACCGCTGAACCGCCGCATTCATCGGTCGAGAAGAAAACAATTTCTGCAGATGTTCGCGAGCATATGTTAGATTTAGCGATTATGGATCACCCGGATTTTGAGATGGAGCTTTATGAAGTGCAAAAGGGTGGTAAAAACTACACATATGAAACGATGAAAACTTTGGTTGATTTGTATCCTACGGTTGACTTTTATTTTATTGTGGGGGGCGACATGATCGCTGACCTTCCCACCTGGTATGAAATTGACCAATTGGTTCAATTGGTGCAGTTTGTTGGCGTCAATCGCCCGGGTTATACCGCAGAGACGGACTATCCGATTATTATGGTCGATATTCCTTTAATTGATATTAGTTCTTCGAATATTCGCCATAAAGTGAAAACCGGTTGTTCTATTCGGTATTTAGTCCCCGAAGAGGTGCGGAAATATATAGCGTTGGAAGGGTTGTATCAAGATGACGAAGAGAACGATTGAATATACGGATAAATATACACCGCTCGCGCGTACGGAGATCATCGAAGCCGTGCAACAAACAATGAGTGAACAGCGGATGCAGCACGTTCTGCGTGTGGAAGAAACGGCACTCCAACTGGCAGAGAAGTATGGTGCAGATTTAGAGAAAGCAAGTATTGCGGCGCTGATTCATGATATCGCTAAGCAGCAAGAAGATAGTGAGATGCGCGATATTATTATTAGTGAGAATTTAGACTTGGATTTATTACAATATGGGAATGCGATTTGGCATGGACCTGTTGGCGCTGTCTTGGCTCGTAGACAGTTTGGTATTGAAGATGAAGAGATTTTACGAGCGATTGAGAATCATACCATTGGCGCTCCGGAGATGAGTTTAGTCGAACAAGTCATTTTCGTGGCGGATTATATCGAACCGGGCCGTGATTTTGCAGGCGTCGAAAAGGCACGCGAGATTGCAGCGGAATCACTTAGTGGAGCGGTCCAATATGAAATTCGCGAAACACTGAAACATTTAATCGAAAAGCAACAAAGAGTTTATCCCCGAGCGATTGAAAGTTATAATGCTTGGGTAGCAGAGTAATTGGAGGAATGTAATTAATGGCAAAAACACCAGAAGAATTATTAGAATTAGTTGTAAAAACAGCCGATGATCGACAAGCACGTGATATCGTCGCTTTAGAGATGCGAGGCTTATCGGTGATGTCGGATTATAATGTGATCGCCCATGCGCCCAACAGTCGTTTAATCAACGCGATCGCGGATAGTGTGGTCGAAGCAGCTGAAAAAGCAGGCGTCACGCCGAAAAGTATTGAAGGAAAACAAAGTGGTAACTGGGTATTAATTGATTTAGGAGACGTTATTTTCCACGTCTTTGACGAAGAGGAACGAGCGCACTACAACCTGGAAGGTCTATGGACCGAAGCGCCGAGTGTTGATCTTTCTGACTGGGTAACAGAATAATGAATTATGGAGTGTTCGCCCAAGTCTATAATGTGTTAATGGATGATGCGATTTTCCAAAAGTGGCAGGAATATGTGGAAAAACATTTAGATAAAGAAAGTTCTATTCTGGAACTCGGCTGTGGGAATGGCCAGTTAGGGATTCTGTTGACGGCAGCGGGCTATACGATTGAAGGACTGGATCTATCGGAAGAAATGCTAGCTCTCGCTCATGAACGACAACAAGAAGCAGAGGTTTATTTTCCTGTTTTTCAAGGCGATATGCGCGATTTATCTGAATACGGAACGTATGATGCGTTGATCAGTTTTTGTGATTCGTTGTGCTATTTGCCTACAAAGGCGGACATGGCACAAACCTTCCGCGAAGTTTATGCCCATTTAAACGAAACGGGCTCTTTTTTATTTGATGTCTTTACCACCGAGCATATTGTAGCGCTTGATGGTTATGCTTATCATGATGAAATTCCAGGGATTGTGTTCATGTGGGATAGTTTTCCCGGCGAAGAGCCGCATACCATTGAACATGATTTATCTTTTTTTATTGAGCAAGAAGACGGCACGTATGAACGGCAAGAAGAGCTGCATTTAGAACGAACGTATCCGATTCAAGAATATTTAGAGATGTTAAAAGCAGCCGGTTTTAAAAAGGTAGAAGTGTCAGCAGACTTTGATGAAGAAATTACAGGCGACAATGTGCGCTGGTTTTTTAAAGCACAAAAATAAGGAAGGATTTTAATGAAAGCTTGCGGAATCGTAGCGGAGTATAACCCGTTTCATAATGGACATGCTTATCAAATCGAACAAATCCGAAAAACATTACAACCAGATGTTGTGATCGCCGTGATGAGTGGGAACTTTTTACAAAGAGGCGAACCAGCCCTCGTGGATAAATGGACGAGAACGCACATGGCTTTGGCGGGTGGTGTCGATTTAGTCGTGGAACTGCCGGTCCAGTTTAGTACCCAAGCGGCCGATTATTTTGCAAAAGGGGCTCTGGAAGTGTTCAGTCAATTAGAGCTGGATGCTTTAAGTTTTGGCGTCGAGGAAGGAGCGGCTGCGGACTTTTTAAAAGGGGCGCAATGGATGGTCGCCCATGAAAAGGAAGTAGCAGCAGCTGTCAAACAGCGCACTGCTTTCAACGCCCCTTACGCCCAACAAGTGGAAGAAGTGATCGCACAGTTAGCACCCAATTTCCCACTGCATTTAACGACGCCCAATAACCAATTGGGCTTTGCTTATGTGAAAGAAATCGTGCGTCGCGGTTTAGACAAACAAATTGAAATTTTTCCGCTGCCGCGTAAAAGTGCGGCATACCACGAACAAGAATTGGCAGAACAGGGAAATATTGCGAGTGCGACCGCGATTCGACGAGCGGCGCTTCAAGGTAAAGATATCCGCCCGTATCTTCCGGCGTCTGCTTATCCTTATTTGGAAGCAGTACAAGAGCAGTTGGTGACGTGGGCCGATTACTTTCCTTATTTGCAGTACCAATTAACGGTGCAGTCCGAAAAGAATTTACGCGACATTTATCAAATGAATGAAGGACTGGAACACCGCTTAAAAGCCAACATTCAAAACGCCGCGAGCTTTGAAGAATTTATCCAAAAAGTTAAAACAAAACGCTATACCCAAACGAGTTTACAACGACTGCTGACGTATACTTTGCTCCAATGGCCTAGAAGAGAAATTGAACGAGCACTTACTGAGACACCGGCTGTTCGGGTCCTGGGGTTTACCCAACAAGGACAAGAATATTTAAGTCAGCAGAAAAAGAAAATAAAAACAAAACTCATTACGAATGTGAATCAAAAAAATGCGGACGATTTAGCGTTCGATATCGCAGCCGGGGAAATTTATCGATTGGGCAAAAGGTCTTTCATTTCGAAACAAGATTTTACACGAAAGCCCATAAAAATTGATTGACAGTAACCTTGCGAACTAGTATAATAACTGATGTTGTCTATTCGAAATGAATACAATCTTAGATTAAGATTGAGGTGACAAAGATGAAATTGAAGTGGTCTCTAGCAGAACTGCATAAGAATCAAAATGGATTTTTTATGGTGAATGGTAGAGCAGATTTAACGAATTCTCTCAAGAATCGTAAACAGGATTTGATGGATGCTAGTTTAGTCGATGTGCAGGGAACCATTAGTATGGAAGGGAAGAAAAGATATTTTGTTGATTTAACATTAGATGTCGAATTAACATTACCTTCAACCCGTTCACTGGAACCTGTCGCATTAGACATGACTGTTCCATTTCACGAAGTTTACTTAGCACCTGACGCTCTTGAAATTGATGCCGAAGATTTAGAGGATGACCTCGTCTTTTCTCTAGAAAATGATATCTTAGATTTGCAGAAACCAATTGAAGATACCATTTTAGCGTCAATTCCGATGAAAGTTCTTAGTGAAGAAGAAAAATCAGCCCAAGAATTACCAAAAGGGCAAGATTGGGAATTGCAGCTTGAAGATGAAGCAGGCTCGCAAACATCAGATCAAGAGTCAACAAGTTCTGAAGCTTCACCTTTTGATGTCTTAAAAGACTTAGATCTATTTGATGACGAGGGTGAAGAATAAAGAAACGCTTAATAGTGATATAAAATTTTAAGGAGGTGTTTGGAACATGGCGGCACCAAAAAGAAGAACATCAAAATCAAAAAAATTGAAACGTCGTACACACCAAAAATTAGCAATGCCTAACTTGAGTGAATGTTCAAACTGTGGTGAATTGAGAAAAAGCCATCACGTTTGCCCAGCATGTGGTCATTATGATGGAAAAGAAGTTGTCGGTGAATAAGCTTCTTTTTTCTTATCGATTATAAAAAACGTCTTTTGAATCTATTCAAGAGGCGTTTTTTTTGTTATGATAAATGAAATAAAATTTAAACGAAGGAGTGGTGGGTAGTGAGTGCGTTAACAGATCATATTTTATATATATTCTTTTATTTGTTCCCACTTCTTATGCTTTTATTAGGGCGGAAACTTAAACCAAATTTCAGTATTTTTCCAGTTCCTTTAAAAGCAGTTGATTTAATCACCCCTTATTTATTACTTTCAGTGGCCATCCAAACGAGTTTAGCGAATCTTGGTCCGGCTCATTTATATTTCTACATATTTTTAAGTTTATTTGGAATTGGTTATGCTTCTTACTTGGCTTTCAGTAAACGAATCCTGATCATCAGTAGCTTTTTTAGAACTTGGTGGCGTTATGTTTTTATTTTTTCCTTCGCTTACCATTTTCTTGTAGGCGGCTATGGCATTTATGTGAATCTGTTTTAAGAAGAACTTAAAATAATATTATTTCATCAGGGACGGGAAGTAATTCTCGTCCCTGAAATGCGTTTTGAGGAGATAGAGTGAGTGCAAGGAACAGGAAAGGCCTGAGTGTTGGTGCTGTGGGCCGATAAATGAATTATCGACCCGTGGTGTTCGTCTAGCGGGCCGATAAATGGATTAATGACCCGTGGTGATCACCTAGCAGTACGATAAAGAGCTTAATGACCTGCTGCATCGTTCTAGCGCTACGATAAATGAATTATCGACCCACGATAACCGTCCAGCGCTACGATAAATGAAATAACTTCCCGCAGCATCAAAATAAATCTAAAAACCAAGGAAAAATAAAAACGTCTTCATAAAAATGAAGGCGTTTTTTAAATGGCAAAAATATCCGGGGGAGGGAAGTGGGTCATTTTAAAAAAATGGGCCAACCACCCACTGAAAAAAAGTTGAAATAATATACAATAAAGCATTGAAAAAGGGCATAAAACCGCTATTATCCGAACGCCTGTTAGGTTAACGCATTACGTTTATTACAATTTAAAATAAAAGGGAACTATTTTGGAAATGAAGTGGTGAGAAGTGGTGGATTGTGGTAGAATAAATTTAGCTTAACTCATACTTGCGCGGAGAGGAGGCAATGAAATGCTACTGGGTGAATTTAAACATTCGATTGACGCAAAAGGAAGACTGATTGTTCCTGCTAAATTCAGGGGCGATTTAGGCGAGCGTTTCATTGTCACCCGCGGTTTGGATGGTTGTTTATTCGGCTATTCAATGACAGAGTGGGAAAAAGTTGAAGAGAAACTACGCCAGTTACCGATGGCGAAGCGTGATGCACGAAAGTTCACGCGTTTCTTTTACTCTGCAGCGACTGAATGCACGATCGATAAGCAAGGAAGAATTAATCTTCCGCAAACATTGATCGATCACGCAGAGCTTGAAAAGGTTTGTTATTTAATTGGCGTTTCCGATCGCTTCGAAATTTGGAGCGAAGACAACTGGAACGACTTTACAGAAGAAGCAGAGGGTACTTTTGAAGATATTGCTGAAGATATGATTGATTTCGGTTTCTAAGGCTTTAAAAATCTTCGAAACGTACAATATTAAAAAAATGAGTGGAGGCTAAGTGTGGAATTTCAACATGAAACCGTGTTGTTAGAACAGACAGTTGATGGATTAAATATTAAACCAGGTGGGATTTACGTAGATTGTACACTTGGTGGCGCTGGCCATTCACAACTTATTCTAGAACAACTGAATGAAACAGGTCATTTATATGCATTTGACCAAGATGAATTTGCAATTAAAGAAGCAGAAGAAACATTAAAAACAGGGATTGAAAAAGGACAAGTTACTTTAATCCAGGATAATTTTAGAAATTTAAAAGAAGCTTTAAACCAATTAGGAATCGAAAAAGTCGATGGTGTTTTATACGATCTGGGTGTCTCTTCTCCGCAACTAGATGTTGGAGAACGAGGCTTTAGTTATAACTTCGATGCGCAACTGGATATGCGGATGGATCAATCGCAACAGCTGACGGCCTATGAGATTGTAAACGAATGGCCTTACAATGAGCTGGTCCGTATATTTTTCCAATATGGGGAAGAAAAATTCTCAAAACAAATTGCGCGTAAAATTGAAGCGCAAAGAGAAGTGCAACCGATCGAGACGACTTTTGAATTAGTGGATATTATTAAAGACGCGATTCCAGCGCCGGCTCGTCGAAAAGGTGGACATCCGGCAAAACGAACGTTCCAAGCGATTCGAATTGCGGTGAACGATGAATTAAATGCCGTAAGTGAATCATTGGAACAGGCGATTGAACTGTTGAATATTGGCGGACGAATTAGTGTCATTACTTTCCATTCTTTGGAAGACCGGATTGTCAAACACTTGTTCAAAGATTATTCGACCGTCGAAGAACCGCCGAAAGACTTACCAATTTTACCGAGTCAACTCGAAAAAGCACCTTTAAAATTAATCAATAATAAAGTCATATTGCCTTCAGAAGAAGAAGTTACACGCAACAAGCGTTCGCGAAGTGCAAAATTAAGAATTGTCGAAAAACAGACAGCACTAAAAAAATAAAAACTTGAATGAATAGGCTCGAATCTAAGGAGGATTTATAGCATGGAAGATAATTTAGCACGTGAATTAGAACTAGAAGAACAAATTCAACCAATGGTACAACCGAACACACAACCGCTTGAAAGACCTTATGAAGAGAAAAATCCTTCAATTGACCCCATCCCGAAAGCGAAACCTATTTCTAAGGGACTTTCAAAATTCGAAGTGGTTTTAATTTCAGCGCTCAGCCTCGTGGTGTTTAGTTTAGTGTTATTAAATATCCATTCCAATTTAGAACTTTCAACCGCTAGTCGCGAATTACAAGATGTGGAAACAAACATTGCGCAAACAGAAACGGAAATTGAAAACCTCAAACAACAATCGCATGAGCTTTCTCGTTATGATCGTATTCATGAGATTGCAGAAAAATATGGTTTAGAATTGCACGACGAAAACATTGTAAATATTGCGCCTAAAGAGTAGGTGAGCGGTATGAACTCAGATAGAAATCGGCACAATTTTTCCGCTTTGTTGTTAATCGTTACTATTTTTTCTTTTAGTTTGATTTTCTTGCGTTTTTCGCAAATCATGGTACGCGGCGAAATTGATGGGGAAAATTTACAAGAAAATGTAGAACGTTTATACACCAGCAACTATACTTTGCAGGCAGATCGCGGAACGATTTATGATCGTCACGGGAACCCGATTGCGATTGATGCCTCTTCTTATAAAATGATTGGGGTCTTAACCGACAAATGGTCGACAGAAGCCAATCCGCAACATGTGCAAGATAAGGATAAAGAAGCGGTGGCAGAGGTCTTATCGAACCACATCAATCTATCCGCCGAAGAGATTTTAAACTATTTAAATAAAGATGTGGACCAAGTAGAATTTGGTTCGATCGGGAATAACTTGTCGTATCATACGGTCAGCAACATTCAAGAAGAACTCGATGAAAAAGAATTAACGGGTATTATTTTTGATGAAAAACAAAAACGACTCTATCCAAATGGAACCTTTGCTTCCCACACCGTTGGTCTTGCTCAGTATCAAAATGAGGAAGGATCAGATGAGAAAAACTTAGTTGGTGTGATGGGACTAGAGAATACGTTTAATGACTTGCTGACTGGAAAGAATGGACAAAGAACTTACCAAAAAGATAATTTAGGTTATTCCGTTCCTGGTTTAGAAAATGAAGAAGTGGAACCGGAAAATGGGGATGACTTGTATGTGACGCTGGATCATAAATTACAGGCGCATTTAGAAACGACGCTCTCAAAAGTACAAGAAGAGAATGAGTCCAAAGCGATCACAGCGACCGTGATGGATTCGAAATCCGGCGAAGTATTGGCGACGGCGCAACGACCTTCGTTTAACGCGACAACCTTGGAAAATATTGATGCTTCATGGCAGAACTTGTTGACGGAATATACATATGAACCCGGCTCGACGATGAAGGTGCTAACACTAGCCGCAGCGATTGAAGAAGGAGTTTTCGATCCG
Source organism: uncultured Atopostipes sp. (assembly GCA_963558565.1). GTDB lineage: Bacteria > Bacillota > Bacilli > Lactobacillales > Carnobacteriaceae_A > Atopostipes. The sequence continues at coordinate 198,778 of CAUWGX010000003.1, read as the reverse complement.
AATCAATATTTCAAATCAGGAAATATTAAAATTCATGGGGGCTCCGTGAGTGACTACAATCGAAAAGGTTGGGGTTGGATTTCTTCTCTTGAAGGAGTCGCTCGTTCTAGTAACGTACTGTTCGTGCAGCTTGTAGAAGCGATGGGACATGATGTTTGGAAAGAATACCTAGAAGCTTATGGCTTTGGACAACCGACCGGTATCACTTTACCAAATGAGCAACAGGGGAATAACCCTTATGCTTGGCCGCTTCAAAGAGTGAACACTGGTTTCGGACAAGGAATTTCTGTGACACCGGCGCAGATGCTACAGGCTTTCTCCGCTATTGCTAATGGCGGCGAAGCGACCGTTCCGAAATTAGTTGGAAAAACGGTGAACAGTGACACGAATGAAGAAGAAATGTATGAAGCCGTTAAACATGAGAGTCCTATTTCAGAAGAGACCGCGAACTTAACCTTGAATTATTTAAAACAAGCAACTGAAATGGAAGATGCGGTCGCTGAAAACTATCAAAAAGAAGGGTATTCGATTGCGGCTAAAACGGGTACCGCGCAATTGGTAGATCCGGAAACGGGTCAATACTCAACGTCTAAACACATTTATTCAGTGGTGGCGATGTTACCTGCGGAAGATCCGGACTATTTAGTGTATATCACGGTCCAAGAACCGACCTATTCCGAAGATGCTACGTATGGTAGTGCGGTCGTACAGAAAATTTATCATCCGCTCGTGGATCGTATTATTGACTTCAATGAAAAGGACCAGGAGGGGACGGGCAATGAAGAGTTACAGTATGTCGATACCCCATCTTATTTAGACACGAGTGCGGATGAAGCAGTGAATGCTTTAGAAGAAGAGGGTCGTGAGTATACGGTGATTGGTTCAGGGACTGAAATTGTGCAACAATTTCCTTACGCGGATACGCCATTGTTTGATGATCAACAAATTATTGTGATGACCAACGGGGCAGCAACAATGCCAGATCTCACGAACTGGTCGCGTAATGATGTTTTAAAAGTGGCCGAGTTAACCGGTGTAAATATTACTTTCGAAGGGGAAGGTTATGTCGTGGATCAGAGTTTAGCCGCCGATTCCTTTATGGAACCAGGGGCAGATATTACCGTGACCTTATCCTCAGAAGGTACTGAAGAATAAAAATTGTATTGCTTAACACAAACGATGAATACTTTGATCAATAAGTGGGAGATGGACATTGTAGCCGACTTCCACTTTTTACTTAAAAGGTATTGAGTGAAGAATGCCCAATCTATATAATGTAGTAGTGTTTCAGCAGGGCTTCACCTGAAGCAATCATTAGTATATTTAAGGGAGATTATTATGAATTTTGTAGATGTTATATTTTGGCCTTTGGTCATTAGCTTTTTGCTTGTGGTTATCCTCATGCCTTTTATTATTCGATATTTTCGAAGAAAACAATTAGGACAAGTGACTTTAGAAGAAGGGCCAAGTTGGCACCAAGAGAAAAGCGGCACGCCGACCATGGGCGGGACCGTATTTATTTTATCCGCCATTTTAACGGTATTGATCGCTACGCTTTTTGATCTCAATCGCCATCTTGATATGTGGTTATTGGTGGGGGTCTTTGTTTTATATGGATTAATTGGTTTTGTGGATGATTTTATTAAATTATTTATGAAACGAAACTTAGGGTTATCCAGTAAACAGAAGTTTCTAGCGCAAGTCGCGATTAGTATTGTGTTTTACTTCGTACTGGTTTTCAATGATTTCGATAACCAGTTGAATTTCCCCTTTATTGGCAACATCCCTTTGAGTTATCTGTATGGTATCTTTGCTGTCTTTTGGATGGTTGGCTTTTCCAATGCCACCAACTTAACGGATGGAATCGATGGTTTACTCGCAACCACAGGGACGATTGCTTATGCGGCTTATGCTTACATTGCTTACACCCAAGAAGCTTGGGGTGTCTTAACTTTCGCCGTAAGTGTGATTGGCGGCTTGCTCGGTTTCTTTATTTTTAACCGTAAACCTGCCAAAATATTTATGGGCGATGTCGGGTCTTTAGCACTCGGTGCAGGACTAGCGGCGATGTCAATTTTATTGAATGTGGAATGGACCTTACTTTTAATTGGTCTCATTTTTGTTTTAGAAACAGCGAGTGTCATGCTGCAAGTTTTCTGGTTCAAGCGAACCGGAAACCGCATTTTCAAAATGAGTCCGATCCACCATCACTTCGAAATGGAAGGCTGGTCAGAATGGAAAATAGTCGGTGTTTTTGCAGCGATTGGTCTAGGAACGGCCTTACTTGCTCTTGCTTTATTATAAGCGAGTGAGGGGTGCTTAAAGAAACCAATGAAACAACAAGTGATAAAAATGATTGAGGGGTCTTTATGGGAAAAAAAAATAAATATAAAAATAAAAAGGTCTTAGTGCTCGGGTTAGCGAAAAGTGGTTATTATGCTGCGCGCTTACTCCACGAATTGCGTGCGCAGGTGACTGTAAACGACGCCCAAGATTTGACGGGAAACAGAGAAGCTCAAGAACTAGAAACATTAAATATTCGGGTCATTTCTGGTGGTCATCCGGACGATTTAATGGAGCAGGCGTTTGATCTTGTCGTAAAAAACCCCGGCATTCCTTATGATAACCCCATCGTGGAACAAGCGTTGGCGCAGGAACTGCCAGTGATTACGGAAGTAGAAGTAGCAACTTCCGTGATGGCCGCTCCGATGATTGGTTTAACAGGAACAAATGGCAAAACCACCACCACATCGATGATTCAAGCGATGTTAAGTGGTGAGCGCAAAGAAGGCCAGGCGTATGCGATTGGAAATATTGGGGTTCCGGCCAGCCAAGTCGCTCTAGAACTGAAACCAACGGATGATGCGATTATAGAATTGTCCAGTTTTCAGTTAATGGGGACACCGACGATTAAACCTGAAATTGCGGTGATCACGAACTTATATTCCGCACATTTAGATTATCATGGTTCCCAAGCGGCTTATGAAGACGCAAAAATGAATTTGATTCGCAATCAAAGTGCCAGCGATTTTGTGATTTACAATCACGATCAACCGCATTTAGAAAAACTCGTACAAGCCAATACCCAAGCTTCTTTGTTGCCTTATTCGCGCAAAGAATATTTACCCGCAGGGGTTTCGGTTAAAGCGGGCGTCATTTATTTTAAAGCGGAAGCAGTTGCCCCCGTGGACGACATTTTTTTAGAAGGCTTACATAACTTAGAAAATTTCTTAGCCGCCATTGCGGTCGCGAAATTAAAAGGTGTTTCTAATCGCGTGATTCAACAAGTATTGCGTCAATTTAGAGGGGTCAAACATCGCACCCAATATGTGACTGAGTGGGCAGGAAGAATTTTTTATAATGATTCAAAAGCTACAAATATTGAAGCAACAGAACATGCATTGGTTGGCTTTAATCAACCCGTTATTTTATTAGCGGGTGGATTAGATCGAGGCAATTCATTTCACGAACTCGTTCCTGCACTTGCCAAAAAGGTGAAAGCGTTAGTGACCTTTGGTGAAACAGCGCCTTTAATGATCGAGGCCGCGCAAGAAGCAGGCATTGAACAAATTATTCAAACAGAAAATGTGGAAACGGCTGTGCCTGAAGCTTATGCCTTAAGTGAGGCGGGAGATGTTATTTTACTCTCGCCAGCAGCGGCGAGTTGGGATCAGTATGCCAACTTTGAAATTCGAGGCGAGCAGTTTATTCAAGCAGTTGAACAATTAGTAGAAGCAGAAAAGCAGTAGGAGGCAGCGCACAAATGAGAGTACTTTTAACAGGCGGCGGTACTGGGGGACATATTTATCCCGCATTAGCCGTGGCGCGTCGTTTAAAAGAAATGGACGCGGACGTGACATTATTATATATTGGGACAGAAAGAGGGTTAGAAAGTACCCTCGTTCCTAAAGAAGGCATTGCCTTTCAAGCGATCAAAATCGAAGGATTCAAAAGAAGCTTTGATTTTGACAGTTTAAAATACAACCTTAAAAGTGCCACTTTGTTTTTAACGAGCATCAAAAAAGCGAAAGAAATTATTCGGGATTTTAAACCTGATGTAGTCTTAGGTACAGGAGGGTATGTGAGTGCGCCTATTTGTTATGCGGCGGCGAAAGCCGGTATTCCCACCGTGGTGCATGAACAAAATAGCTTCCTAGGCTTAACCAATAAATTCTTAATCCGTTATATTGATCGTTTAGCCATTAGTTTTAAAGATATTTACAAACAAGTCAAAGGTTATGAGGATAAAGTAGTGTTTACAGGCAATCCGCGCGCTCAAGAAGTGGCGGCGCAACCCTTGCAAATGATTGATGCGGTTTATAATTTAGAAGTAACAGAACCGATTGTCTTGATTTTCGGGGGCAGTCGGGGAGCGGAGAAAATCAATGAAGCGGTTGTCGCGGCATATCCGCAGTTACGAAAGCGCAACTATCAAGTGTTATTTGTCACGGGGCCCCAGCATTATGAAGAAATCGTGGCGCAGTTAGATGCTCTTTCACCCCTGGTCAGAAATCCAAAATTTGTGGTGAAACCTTATATTCATAATATGGTCGAAGTTTTACGGCATACAGCAGCGATCGTTAGCCGTAGTGGCGCGACAACGATTGCCGAGATCACGGTGCTTGGAATCCCCAGCATTTTGATTCCTTCACCGAATGTGACGGATGATCATCAAACACAGAATGCGATGAGCTTAGTGGATCACCAAGCCGCCACATTGCTAGAAGAAGCCGATTTAACCGGTCCGCGTTTATTAAACGAGATCGATACACTGATGGAAAATAAAGCCGCACGTCAAGCGATGAGCGAGCGTGCACGTGAAATTGGCCAACCGCATGCCACGGATCAATTGATCCAAGTGATGCTGGATGAGATAAAGAAAAAGAGTACAGATTAAATATTTTAAAAGAGAAAGGAGCAGTGCCCAATGGCTAAAAATAAAAAGAAACAAAAGACAAAGAAGCAGCCGACGCATACGGCGAAAAAACGTCCCATGCCGTTACATAAAATTTTGCAACGGTATATTCCGATTCTTGTGCTGAACATTTTGGTAATTGTCGTTTTAGGCTATTTGATTAGTCCTTGGAGTAAAGTGGGCACTGTTTCGGTGGAAGGCAATGAAGCGGTATATGTGCAAGAAGTGATTGATAGCAGCCACATTCAAGGCGGCGATTCGGTGATGAGTACCCTGAAAGACCGGGAAAACATTGAACAGAATATTACGCAGGAATTGGACCAAGTTTCGGAGACGAAGATGGAATTAGTGGGAGCGAATGATATTCTGATTCAAGTGGATGAATTTAACACCGTGGCTTATATTGCACAAGATGGTTCTTATTTAAGAGTGTTAGAAAATGGGCGTGTCTTAGAAAATGCGTATAATGTTTCGCTTGGCAATCAACCCATCTTATTAAATTTCGAAGAAGGGGAAGCTCTTGACTTTATGATCGAAGAGTTAAGTGAGTTAGACGGACCGATTTTAAACTTAATCTCAGAAATAGAGTTGGTTGAAGACCGTTCAAATCCTTTATTTATTCGTATTTTTATGAATAATGGAAACCGCGTCCTTTCTTCCATTCCGACCTTCGCTGAAAAAATTCCTTACTATCCACAAATGGTTCAAGCCGTCGGTGGTCAAAAAGGCGTCTTCGATATGGAAGCCGGTGTTTATTTTATTCCGTTCGTCGATGAAGACGAAGAAGAGATTGATGCGGAGACCGAAGTGGATGAATCAGAAAGACAGGAATTAGAAGCGTTTAACGAATAAAAAGTCGTTCCTTGAGCACTTAATCACATAAACTTTCTAAAAAAAGGAAAAGCGGAAGAAGTGCAATCAGATCGAAATAAAAACGTAATAAGGAATTAATGGACTTCCTTCAAATTCACCCCGTTTTTATGGTAGAATAGCCAATATGAATGACTATTTAGAAAAATAAAAATTCATGATCAAAAAATGCAAAAATAATTTTAAACAATAATGACAAATTCTAGAAAAAATGGAGGTTTCAATCTTAAAATGAAAAGCGGCATTTATGCAAGTTTAGACATTGGAACCACTTCAATTAAAGTAATCGTAGCCGAGGTATTAAACGGACAAATTAATGTTATTGGAGTAGGAAACGAAAGAGCAAATGGATTAAAAAGAGCGATGATTGTTGATATCGAACAAACAGCAGCATCGATCCGCAGTGCAGTAGAGCAAGCGGAGGACAAAGCAGATGTTAAAATTAATGAATTAATCGTTGGGGTGCCTTCAAATGAATTACAAATTAATTCTTGTTATGGAGGCATTTCAATTAATAAAAACCAACAAGAAATTGGCAACGAGGATGTTCAACAAGTCGTCGCCAAAGCAATTGAAGGTAGCTTGAATCAAGAACGAGAAGTTGTCAATGTGACTCCTGAAGAATTTACCGTGGATGGTTTTGATGAAATTAAAGACCCGCGCGGGATGATTGGGAATCGGATTGAATTTAGAGGAACGATCACTTCCGTCCCCCGTTCAATTTTACATAACATTCGTAAAGCGGTGAAACGGGCTGGTTTTTCGGTACGAAATATCGTATTATTACCAGAAGCGATGGGGCAAGTTGCGCTCACACAAGATGAACGAAATTTTGGAGCGATCTTAATCGACATGGGTGGCGGACAAACCTGTGTGTCAGTGATTCATGATGACCAACTAAAAAGTTCCTATGCGATTCAAGAAGGTGGCGAATATGTTTCAAAGGATATTTCAATTGTCTTGAACACATCAATTAAAGATGCGGAAAAATTAAAACGAGATGTTGGCCACGCTTATTACCCGGACATGACTTCCGATCGAACTGTAACCGTTGATGTTGTGGGACAAAAGGAATTAGAAAGATATAAAGAGTCTTACATTTCAGAAATTATTGAAGCACGTATTGCTCAGATTTTTGAACAATTGAAATTCTCATTAGACAATATCGGCGCTTCACAGATGCCGGCGGGAATCACAATTAGTGGTGGCGCCGCTTCTTTACCAGGTATTGACCGGTTAGCGGAAGAAATTTTTAATATTCCGGTGCGAATTTATATTCCTGATTTCATGAGTGTTCGTTATCCAGCCTTCACCAACGCGATTGGTTTAGTCATTGCGGAAACGAATTTAAGTGAAGTGGAAGAGTTAATTATTCAAACACTCTTGCAAAAAACAACGGGTCACCAATCCGTTCGAAATAGCGTACAACCGGTGGCCAAAGAAGATGCGGCAGAAAGTACAACGCAACCAAGTGATCAATATGAAATGACAGATCCAGAAGACGAAGAAACAATGACCGATAAAATCAAAAATTTCTTTTCTGGTTTCTTTGAATAAGGATACAAATAAAAAGAATATGAAAAACATGAATGAAAATGATGACTATAAAAATGATTTAGTTTAAAATACAAAGTATCGGAACTGTGGTACAGGAGGAAAATAAATGGATTTAGAATTTGATATGACACCACCATCAGGCGCGGTTATTAAAGTAATCGGGGTCGGTGGAGCTGGTGGGAATGCTGTTAATCGTATGATTGAAGAAGATGTATCGGGTGTTGAATTTATCGTAGCAAACACCGACGTACAAGCTTTAGACTTGATGAATGCTGAGACAAAGATTCAACTAGGACCAAAATTAACCCGTGGTTTGGGTGCAGGTTCTATGCCGGAAATTGGTAAGAAATCGGCCGAAGAAAGTGAAGAAGCCATTGCAGAAGCTCTTGAAGGAGCAGATATGGTCTTTATTACCGCTGGAATGGGTGGCGGTACAGGGACTGGAGCTGCCGGTATTGTTGCTAAAGTAGCGAAAGCTCAAGATGCTTTAACGGTAGGTGTTATTACACGACCGTTTACTTTTGAAGGACCAAAGAAAGCGCGTTACGCTGAAGATGGAATCGCAGCCATGAAAGAACACGTGGACACTTTAGTCACCATTTCGAATAACCGTTTACTTGAAATTGTCGACAAAAAGACCCCAATTTTAGAAGCTTTCCGTGAAGCGGATAACGTTCTACGTCAAGGGGTTCAAGGAATTTCAGATATGATTACCAACCCTGGTTTTGTTAACTTAGACTTTGCTGACGTGAAAACGGTTATGAGAGACCAAGGTTCTGCTTTAATGGGTATTGGTTCATCAAATGGCGAAAATCGTACCGCTGAAGCGACACAAAGAGCTATTTCATCCCCTCTACTTGAAGTATCGATTGAAGGAGCCAACAACGTCTTGTTAAATATTGCAGGGGGTATGGACTTAACCTTATTCGAAGCGCAAGATGCTGCAGATATTGTATCCGCTGCTTCAACCAGTGATGTGAACATTATCTTTGGTACAACTATTAACGAAAACTTAGGTGACGAAGTCGTTGTTACAGTGATCGCAACAGGTATTGATGAAAAAGATTTACAAGCCAATCGTCAACAAGGTTTACAAGGGGGACAAATGGGGCAAAGAAGCCGTCCAAAACCAACACCTTCAGAGCCTAAAGAGGAAGAAACGGATTCACGTTCTAACGAGAAATCAACGGACAACGATCCTTTCGGTGATTGGGATATCCGAAAAGAACCAAACATACGCGATCGACACAATAGCGATCTAAACACCGACAAAGAACAAGAATCTGAGCGCGGTAATAGTCTTTTCAATCGCAACAATGAAGATGAAGTGGCTCGACAAGATGACGAACTAGACACACCACCATTCTTCAGACGTCGTCGCAGAAACGACTAAGGATGAATCAGGAGGGATTAGGTATGAATAATTTTAAAGATAAATTAAATGATTTCTTCTTTTTAACCGAAGAAGAAATCGAAGATCAAGATGCAGAAGAAGTAAACGAAGCATCAACAAATACTCATGACAATCCGGCTCCAGCGCAACAAGAAAAAACTCCAAGGGTTGAGAATTATACGCAAAAAAAGTCTGGAGGAGAAAATGTGGTGGCAATTAATCAAAAACAATCATTACAAAAGCCGCAGATTACTATTGTAGAGCCTAGACTTTATTCAGAAGTACAGGAAGTGGCAGACTACTTGTTATCTAGCCAATCGGTGATTTTAAATTTCCGCCGAATGGATAATGAACAAGCTGCAAAAATGATCGATTTCTTGATGGGCGTTACCTATGCTGTTAAAGGAGATATCCAACGCTTAGATGAGGAATTATTTATCTGTACTCCTCAAAGTGTAACAGTCAACGGGTCTGATTTATCAGAATACACAGATTCATTATTGTAGTTGTAACTTATTGAGGAGAAGATTTTAAACGATGGTAAATATATTAATTGAATTAGGCGAATTATCACTAAATGTGATTGATATTTATAGGATATTATTGATTGTATATTTCTTAATGTCCTGGCTTCCGGGGGCTTATCAATCGACGATCGGGCAGATTTTAACTCGAATTTGTGAGCCGTTTGTTGGTTTCTTTAGACGCTTTATTCCGCCGATTGGTTTTATCAGTTTGGCCGGATTAGCCGCACTCTTTTCACTTACGTTGATTGAATATGGGGTTATCACCCTCATCAATTTCTTGATACGTTTAGTCGTGTAGGAGTGTTAGAGGATGAATATTTATCAGCATTTTCGTGAAGATGAGCAAGCCTTTATCGACCAAGTGATTGATTGGATCGCTCAAGTTGAAAACCAATACGCTCCTTACCTCACAAGTTTCTTAAACCCAAGACAACTTTTCATCGTTCAAGCCGTCATCGGTCAATATGAAGACATTGAACATCAAGCTTTTGGCGGCTACGATGAAGCGGAACAACAGCGGATACTGCTTTATCCCCCATGCTATGAACCGACCGCTGCGGATTTTGAAATTTCACTCGTTGAAATTAATTATCCCACCAAATTTGCGGAACTTACGCATGGTCAAATTTTGGGAAGCGTCTTAGGAGCAGGAATCGCAAGAGATACTTTAGGAGATATTATCAATGACCAGGAGCGCTGGCAATTTTTTATGGATGAAAAGATGAAAGACTTTATTTTTATGCAGGTCGATCATATCGGTCGGACAGCTATTCATTTAGAAGAGCGGGCACTCGAAGAAAAAGTGACGACGACTTCTAAGTGGGAAAGTAAAGAACTGGTTGTCTCGTCTTTACGGCTTGATGTCGTTTTAGCCCGCGCTTTAAATCTTTCAAGGAATCGAGCGAAAAAATTAATTAAGGACCAACGCATTAAGATTAATTGGGTAGACATTGAGCGTCCGGATCTGGAATTAGAAGAGTATGATATCGTTTCTATTCGGGGGTATGGGCGTCTACAAATTCGAGAACAATTAGGAACGACTCGTAAAGAGAATATCGTTTTGAACATTGGAGTAATTGATCGCAATAGTTAATTAAAATAAATAAATTCAATCGTAAATTTTGGAAGGGATCTGATCTTTATGGCATTAACACCACTTGAAATACATAACCAAGAATTTCCAACGCGTATGCGAGGGTTCGATCAAGACGCAGTCAATGAGTTTCTCGATCAAGTCATTCGAGACTATGAAACACTCATTCGTGAAAACAAAGAAGTCAAAGATGAATTAGAGCTTGTCAATAAAAAATTAGCGAACTATGAAGAGATGCAAGAATCGTTAAACAAATCGATTATTGTGGCTCAAGAAGCGGCGGATCGTCTAAAAGAAAATACGGATAAAGAACTTGAAGTGAGTAAGCAACAAGCAGAAAACTATGCTGAAAATGTACGAAAAGAAGCCGATAAATATGCAGAAGAAGTGGAGAAAGAAGCGGACAAGTACAATGAAGAGCTAAGTAAACAAGCGGAAGAATATGCAGAAAATGTACATAAAGAAGCCGACGATAACGCGGATGCCTTGCTAGAAGAAGCTGTTTTAAAAGCGCGTAAAATTGAAGACGAGACCGAGGCGTTGAGAAAACAAAGCCGTGTTTTTAGACAACGTCTACAACTCCTCATCGAATCCCAACTTGATCTCCTTACAAAAGAAGACTGGGATAATCTCTTGGTTGGAAAGCCTATCGAGTACCCAAGTACAGAAACTATCGCAGAAGTGGAAAGAGAACTCGAAGAGAAAATAGAAGTTCAACCGGCTGAAGGAGCAGAAGAAGTAGCGGATGAAGCTGTAGACGGCGAAGATGCAGATGTGGAAGATTATGAGGAAGCAGAAGACAATTTTTACGAAGAAAATGAAGAAGTTGTTGCTTTTGAAGAGACTGAAACAGACGCAGAAACAGCGGATGAAGATAAAGAAGTTGAAAAAGCAACAGATGAGAGCTATAATAATACAGATTCAGAAACCGAAGAGTATGAAGAGGGCACAATGCCTGCAGTAGAATTACCAGATTCTGCGAATCAATAACTGAATAAATCATAAGGAACACAATATATTGAACCTCTTGTAGACGAATAAAAGTCAGACAGAGAATCAACGGTTGGTGCGAGTTGGTCAATGTTCAATATATTATCATCCGTTTTTTATTAGTGAAGCTTAGTAGCTAATACTGTCACTCTGCATTAAAGAGATTTTGAGTAGAGCAAGCCAAGCCGATCGAGTATCGAAGCTTGTTCAAAAAAAGGTGGTACCACGAGATTTCGTCCTTTTAGGGATGGAATCTTTTTTTATTTTAAAAATGACTATAGGAGTTGAAAAATTTGGAAATCAAAGACACACTGAACTTATTAAAAACTGATTTCCCGATGCGCGCGGGTTTAGCTAACAAAGAACCGAAGCGGCAAGAAGAATGGGAAGAACAAAATGTTTACGAAAAAAGACAAAAACTAAACGAAGGCAAACCAAAATATATTTTACATGATGGTCCGCCGTTTGCGAATGGTCCGATCCATATTGGGCATGCCATGAACAAAATTTCAAAAGACTTTATTGTTCGTTATCGTTCAATGAACGGCTACGACGCGCCATATGTACCAGGTTGGGATACGCACGGTTTACCGATTGAACAAGTTTTAGCGAATCAAGGAATTGACCGTAAATCAATGTCTGTTGCTGAATTCCGTCGTTTATGTGAAGAATATGCTTTAGAACAATTGGATCTACAACGTGATGCTTTCAAACGTTTAGGGGTTGCTGGTGAATGGGATAATCCTTATATCACTTTAACGCCAGACTATGAAGCGGCCCAAATTCGAGTATTCGGAAAAATGGCTGAAAAAGGCTATATCTACCGCGGTCAAAAACCTATTTACTGGTCACCATCCAGTGAATCAGCGTTAGCCGAAGCAGAAATCGAATATCATGATGTGCGGGGACCAAGTATTTATGTTGCGTTTCCAGTAAAAGACGGCAAAGGGGTTGTCTCTGAAGATGCGAACTTTGTTATTTGGACAACGACTCCATGGACATTGCCTTCAAACATGGCGATTACCGTGCACGAATCAGGGATCTATAATGAAGTAAGTGTAGATGGCGAAAAATATGTTATCGCTGCTGAATTATTAGAACAAGTGGCAGAAGCCTTAGAATGGGAAGATGTGGAAGTTCTAAAAGAATTCTCTGGGAAAGACTTAGAATATGCCACCGCTGAGCATCCTTTCTATGATCGTGAATCTCTATTAATCTTAGGAGATCATGTGACGTTTGAAGACGGAACAGGGTTAGTGCATACCGCACCAGGTCACGGGGATGAAGACTACATCGTAGGTTTAGAATATAACTTACCTATTCTTTCACCGATTGATGACCAAGGGAAATTTACGGATGAAGCCCCTGGATTAGAAGGTATCTTTTATGACGATGCGAACTCCATCGTGACGGATTGGTTAGAAGAGAAAGGCTTATTGTTAGATCTTTCTTTCTTCACCCATAGTTACCCCCATGACTGGCGTACGAAAAAACCCGTTATTTTCCGGGCAACGCCTCAATGGTTTGCTTCTATTGATGATTTCCGTCAAAACATTTTAGATGAAATTAAAGAAGTCGACTGGTTACTCCCATGGGGTGAGGAACGTATTCATAATATGGTCCGTGATCGTGGGGACTGGGTCATTTCACGTCAAAGAACTTGGGGCGTTCCTTTACCTATTTTCTACGCTGAAAATGGTGATCCGATCATTACGCCAGAAACGATTGATCATGTGGCTGAATTGATTGAAGAACATGGTTCAAATGTTTGGTTTGAAAATGAGGCGAAAGATTTATTACCTGAAGGCTTTACGCATCCAAGCAGTCCGAATGGGGAATTTACAAAAGAAAATGACATCATGGATGTCTGGTTCGACTCAGGTTCATCCCACGAAGCGGTGCTTCGTACACGCGATGAATTACGATTCCCAGCTGACTTATACTTGGAAGGTTCCGACCAATATCGTGGTTGGTTCAACTCCAGCTTAACGACCAGCGTGGCGATTAACGATGTCGCTCCTTACAAAGCAGTGCTTTCGCAAGGGTTTGTTTTAGATGGTAAAGGACGTAAGATGAGTAAATCGGTTGGAAATGTGATTGACCCGAATAAAGTGGTCAACCAATTAGGTGCCGACATTATTCGTCTCTGGGTTTTAAGTGCCGATACACAAGCGGACGTGCGTGTCAGTATGGAGATTTTACAACAAGTTTCTGAAGTTTACCGTAAAATCCGTAATACTTTACGCTTTATGATTCAAAATACTGAAGACTTTGACGTGGAAGAAAATGGTCTTCCTTATGAAGATTTACGTTCGATCGATCATTACATGCTCAACCGTTTAGATATGACGATTGAAAATATTCTTCAAGCTTATGAGAATTATAAATTTAATGATATTTTCAAAGAAGTGAACCATTTCGTGACCGTTGATCTTTCAAACTTCTATATGAATATTGCGAAAGATATTCTGTATATTGACGCGCCGGATGATTATCCACGTCGTGCGATCCAGACTGTATTCTATGAAGCGTTAGTCAAATTAACCAAAGTATTAACGCCAATTATCCCGCATACAGCGGAAGAAATCTGGACGTATTTAAACGAGGAAGAAGAATACGCGCAGCTAACCGAGTTCCCAGAAGTTGAACATTATGAAGATCGCGCAGAAATCTTAGAAAAATGGTCAGCCTTCATGGACTTACGCGACAATGTATTAAAAGCAAACGAAGTCGCTCGTGAAAATAAAGTGATCGGTAAAGACTTTGAAGCAAAAATTACTTTATATGTAACAGCAGGGGTTGAGAAATTACTGGAATCACTGCATGCGGATTTACGTCAAATCTTAGTCGCTTCTGAATTGAATATTCTACCATTAGAAATGAAACCAGAAGATGATGACTCTATTCTGGACTTTGACGATATGGCGATTAAAGTTGAACATATGCCAGGTGGTGTCTGTGATCGTTGCCGTATTACCACAGAAAAATTAATTGATGTGGAAGGAAAAGGCCAACTCTGCCATCGATGCTATGCGATCGTCGAAGAACATTATCCTGAATTACTAGAAGAAGCAGAATAAATATTCGAAAAAACAGCTCAAGTCGGAGAAAACTCCTGACTCGAGCTGTTTTTTTATATCGTGCTTCAAATAAGAAAGTAGGGGATAGTATATTTGTTCTGGCCTTGGTGAGAAAAGCCACTCGCGGTCATGAATTTCAGTTTCATGCCCACGAGCTACCTTCTCGTAGTTTCGAATTTCAGTTTCGTGCTCACGAGCTATCTTCCCGTGGTCTCGAATACCGGTTTCATGCTCACGAGCTACCTTCTCGTGGTTTCGAATACCAGTTTCATGCCCACGAGCTACCTCCCGTGGTCTCGAATTTCGGTTTCATGCTCACGAGCTACCTTCCTATGGTTTCGAATACCAGTTTCGTGCTCACGAGCAAAATTTCTGTGCGATAAATTTCCTTTTGTTCAATAAAGAAAAAAAGAACTCCCTAAACTTAAAGGTTTAGGGAGGATTGAGGGTTGATTCAATTAAACAATCTTAATTATTTTTTGGATTTTGTGATTGTTGAGTGACTTCTAATAATTGGTCTCGCAATTGATCTTCCATTGTTACCAATTGTTGTTCGGCTTCACGACGTTTTTGTGAACCTTGTTGTTGGATAGACAATGTTTCTTGGAGAGTCTCAATTAAGTCAGATTGTGTTTTTTGTAGTGTTTCGATATCTACAACCGCACGTTCTGTTTCACGAGCTGTATCAAGAGATGATTGTTTCAACATTTCTGAGTTCTTTTCGAGCATCTCATTGGTGGCATCGGAAACTTTACGTTGAGCAGCGACGGCATCTTGCTTACGTAAGAGCGTAAGGGAGATGACAATTTGGTTTTTCCATAATGGAATCGCTGTGTTAATTGACGTTTGAATCCGTTCCGCTAAAGCTTGGTTTGTATTTTGAATCAAGCGAATTTGCGGAGCTTGTTGTAACGTAATTTGACGCGTCACTCTTAAGTCATGCACACGTTTATCTAGACGGTTTAAGAACTGGTTCAAATCATTGACCTTTTGCACGAGCATTTGATCGGGATTATCTTCCGCTTCTGCTAGAGCTTTTGGAATAATATCATTTTCCAATTCTTGAATTCGTAATTCACCGGCAGCAATATAAATATTTAAAGCTTCATAATAATCTAAGTTTTGATCATAAAGTTGGCTTAACATTTTATTGTCTTCCAGCAACATGCTTTTTTGTTTATCAAGCTGTAAAGCAATTTTATCAACTTGCGCACCGATTTTTTGATATTTCGCCGTGGTTTCATAAATGGAGCGCTTGGCACGACGGAAGATCTTTTGTAAAAAGTTTTGATTTTGTTCCACTAATTCATCAGGATCCGACTCTTGTAAATAGAACATCAAGTCATTAATGGAAGCACCGATCTCGCCCGTTTCTTGATTTTGCACGTGATTCAAGACGTTATGCGAGAAGTCCCCAATTTTCTGTTGGGCGGCTGATCCGTAATTCAACACGGCATCCGTATCGGTAAAATCAATTTGTTCTGATAATTGACGAGCGGTTTCCTGTTGTTCGGCCGGCAAATGTTCATACGTTTGACCGGAAGCTCTTTGTTCTTGTTCATCCGTTGTTTCTAAATCTAATTCAGGCATCGATGTAGGTTCACTAAAAGGATCTTTGAGTAAATCTTCGATCGCTGCATTGGCTCCAGTTTGTTTCGTGTCAGGTGTTGCTTCTGTGTCGGGAGCTGAGGTTGTTTCTTCTGTATTGAACTCTTGTTTTCGTTCTTCTTCAGACATATACCATTATCCTCTCCAAATGTATTTCATTTAAAGTTTACTATTAAATTTCGTCATCTTCAATGGATGAGCCTTCGCGATTTAAGCGACGCTTAGCCAATTCCACTTCATCCGCTAAATCAGAGATGTCAGTTGAACGGAACTTCATGTAGTCTCCAGCAATTTGTTCGCAGACATCATCAATCGTTTGCGCAGATTTTTCTAACACATCAAAAGTTTGTTTGCTTTTTGCTTGATGTTGATTAATGGTGACATATTTGTCTGTTAAATCAGCCAAGCTCGGCAAATGGACATATAAAAATTGATCCACTTCATGTAATCGTTCCGGTTCATTGACGATATCTTTAAATAAAACTTTGATCAAATGCAAGGTGTTGTTGCGGTTCGCAATGGCGCGCAACTTACCAGTGTGGGTCATGTTTTCCTCGATTTGTAAAATTTGGCTTTTAGCGTTATTCATGGTGTCTCTAAAGAAATCAATATCTTCATTGCTTAAGCCTCGAGATTGATAAAACTTTTCTCTTTCATCGGAGACTGGTTTTAAATCTTGGACTTTTTTCTTTTGGGGTGGGGCCTGTCTTTTTAAATAAGTCGCATAGAGACCAACACCCATCACGACTCCAATAATAATCGAAAATGTACGATTTACATTTAACGCTCCTAGAAGAAAGACTACGACCACAATGGTAATCCCTGCTAAAAGTAATATAAAAAGATTATTGGATGTTTTTTTCTTCATATTTGTCTACATCCTTTCTTTAGTATCCAATTTATTTTACCATAAACTTAGGGAAGACCACTCATACTTTAGCAGGATTTTAAACAAATTGTAAAAAAATTGTAGCTAGTAATGCTATAATAAAGAAAAGAAGAAAGGGCGAGATACAAATGGAATTTGAAGAAAAGATTACGAACACAGAGACCATTCATGAAGGAAATATTACGACCTATCAATTATTAGATGTTACTTTGCCCGATGGACAAGAAGCAGAACGTGAAATTGTGCGACATGATTCAGCCGCTGCCGTGATTGCTTTTACGGCCGAACAAGAATTGATCCTCGTTCGCCAATACCGAGTAGCGATTGGAAAAACGACGTTAGAATTGCCTGCCGGTTTAAGAGACGATGAAGACAAAGATGGTATGGTTACTGCGCAACGTGAAATGGAAGAAGAAACCGGCTTTCGCTCAGATGATTGGCGTTATGTCACTTCTTTTTATAGTACGCCTGGCTATACCGATGAATTTTTAGAAATTTACGAAGCACATGGTTTAGAAAAGGTTGAAAATCCTCGCGCCCAAGACGAGAGTGAATTTATCGAAGTCGTTACTTTAGATTTTGATGAAGCAATGGATGCTTATATTCGGGGAGAATTGTGTGATGCGAAAACGGTCTTTGCTTTATTTTACTGGCGCATGAAACGAGATAAAAATAGACCGAACACAGAACAATAAAATATCATGAAGTTTATAGGTGAGGTAGAGAGATCAGATGAGTTCAAGAGCAGAAAGAAAAAGAGCGGAGCGCGAAAGACGGAAACAAGAAGCACGCCAAAAACGTAAAAATTCATGGAAGGAACGGATCGAGGAGTTTAAATTAAACCGACAAGGGAAAACGAAACGACGCCGGTCCGACGTCATGTCCCGTCATCGTCGCACCGATCGGATATTAACTTTACTTATTGCGATCGTTACTTTATTATTAGTTATTGCATGGATTTTTATTTTATTTATTTAACGATAAGAGTTGAAGGAGTAATTCATTGAAAATTGGAATTTTAGTGGCGATGGCCGAGGAACGGCAACGACTAACCGAAGTGTTGTCCTCCGCGTCCATTCAAAAAATCGCCAATCAAACGTTTTATGAAGGCACTATTTATGACCAGCCGGTGACGGTTGTGCAGTCGGGGATTGGAAAAGTCAATGCGACGATTGCTACTACCTTATTAATTCAGGAATTTGAGATGGATGTGGTCATTAATACCGGATCAGCGGGGGGCATTGGGACAGGTTTATCCATTGGTGATTTAGTGATTGCAACCCGTTTATCTTACCACGATGCGGATAACCGCAGCTTTGGTTATACTTATGGGCAGATCCCTCAAATGGACGCGGAATATGTGGTCGATGAAGACTTGGGTGCCCTGATTGAGGAAGCTGCACCGTCTTTAGGTTGGCATGTAGAAAAAGGCTTAATTGTGTCGGGGGATTCATTTATTTCCGATACCGCTCAAATCAATGAAATTAAAAAACATTTTCCAGAGGCTTTAGTGACGGAAATGGAAGGGGCAGCGGTTGCGCAAACTTGTCGTCAGTTTGATATTCCTTTTGCGGTAATTCGAGCTGTGTCGGATACAGCGGATGAAGCAGCGACGATTAATTTTGATGAATTTGTGCTCCAAGCAGGAAAACGTTCAGCAGAACTTATATTAGCTGTAATTAAAAAGTTAAATAATAGTAGGAGAGATTGAGTTGGCTAGAGTAGAAAGTTTCGATTTAGATCACAATAAAGTAAAGGCTCCTTATGTACGCGTAGCGGGCGTCGAAGAGGATACACAGGGAAGTACGATTCAAAAAATTGATTTGCGTTTCTTACAACCGAATGAAGATTCTTTTCCCACCGGCGCTATGCATACTTTAGAGCATTTATTGGCGACTTATTTACGCGATCATTTAGAAGATGTGATTGATGTTTCGCCAATGGGTTGTCGGACAGGTTTTTACTGTATTAAATGGAATGAAGCAACGCCGGAAGAAATTGCGACAGCTTTAGAACAAACTTTAGAAAAAGTTGTCGAAACAGAAGAAGTACCGGCAGTGACTGCTAAAGAGTGTGGAAATTACCGGGATCATAGTTTATTTGCGGCGAAAGAGTATGCCAAACAAGTCCTGGAACAAGGCATCAGTCTTGATCCTTTTGAACGTACCTTCCAGTCATCGATATAAGAGATAAAAATAGCTTCCCCGAAGTAATTTCGAGGAAGCTTTTTTTAGTTATTTTAATTTTTTAGCCACGAATAATGTCATACATATTGGTAAATTTCATATCGAGTGCTTTTGCAACACCTTCATTGGTGACTAAACCTTTATAAACATTGATTCCACGCATAAGCGCTTGGTTGTTTAAGAAGGCTTTTTCTAAACCTCTGTTGGCGACTTGTTCAATATAACGCATCGTCACATTGGTTAGAGCAATCGTCGCTGTACGAGGAACGGCTCCTGGAATGTTGGCTACTGCGTAATGGATGATGCCATGTCTTTTATAAACAGGGTCATCATGGGTCGTTGCATGTTCTGTGGTTTCGAAGTTACCCCCTTGGTCAACGGCCACATCCACAACGACTGAACCAGGTTTCATAGATTTAACCATTTCTTCAGTCACAAGAATAGGGGCTTTCGCACCGGCAATTAAAACAGAACCAACAACAACATCCGCATCACGTACTGCTTCTGCGATATTGTATGAGTTTGACATTAAAGTATCAATTTGTGTACCATATAAGTCATCGATTTCAGCTAGACGTTCTTGGTCAAGATCTAGAACCGTGACATTTGCACCAAGACCCATCGCAATTTTAGCAGCATTTAGACCAACAACTCCTCCACCAATAATCACGACTTTTCCACGGCTAACTCCAGGAACTCCCCCAAGAAGAACACCAGAACCACCATAACGATGTTGTAAAAATTGTGCCCCTGCTTGCACAGCGAAACGTCCGGCGACTTCACTCATTGGTTTAAGTAATGGCAATGCGCCTTTTACGGAAATGGTCTCGTAACCTAAGGCAGAGACATTGTTTTCAATTAAAGCATCTGTTAAGGGTTTGTCATTGGCTAAGTGTAAGTAAGTAAATAAGATTAAGCCATCGTAAAAGTATTGGTATTCTTCTTCAATCGGCTCTTTAACTTTAATGACCATTTTTGCTTTCCAAACTTCAGCAGCGGTTTCTTTGATTTCTGCCCCTGCATCGACATATTCTTTATCTAGAAAACCGGATCCTTCACCGGCACCCGTTTCAACAAGCACTTCATGTCCATTTTGAACTAAATCACTAATATCAGCGGGGGTTGCTGAAACACGGTTTTCATTTGCTTTTATTTCTTTGGGTACTCCTATTATCATCATAATTTCCTCCTATTTAAATCATCTCAAATTTATAGAGTACATGCTTTCATATTCTATAAATCCTCTTAAACGAGTACAAGTATATACTCTTATCGATTGCTATGTAAGCAAGATTTCTATGTTCATAGTTTAACATAAAATCATGGAGAATTAGAAATGGTAGCATATATTTTTTTGAAATTTATGACGATGATAGGTCGTGAAGCGCATTGCTAGGGGAATTTAGAAAATTATTTTCAATAAAGGAATGCTGTTTAAACCGCTTACGCACGGGTTTAACAAAGATGTGCAAGAAATACAACCTCTTATCGCTTATATTTGCATCTTTTAGTGCGCTCATTTTATACTATATATAAATAAACAACTTAAAGGAGCATAATGAATGGCAAATCTAGACGAAATTAAAGGAAAAGTAAACCAAGCAGCGGGCGAATTATCGGATGATCAAGTGCAAGTTCTTAAAGGGCACATCCAAGAATCCATTGGTAAAGGGAAAGATTCAGGCGAGGATGCCTTAAACGATCTTTCACGCACGGTGAATGAAAAAATTGAACAATTCAAAAAAGAAAATAAAGAGAACGACTAAAGAATCAATGAGCCAGGTGTTTTTCTAAGACGTTTTTAGAAAGATACCTGCTTTTTTCATAAAAGGGGTGGGAGTGATTGACTTCGCTTTCCCAATAAGGTACAATACGCTTTGTGTAAAATAATGCAGCAAGAAGCGATAACCGCGTCAACATTTCTTTACCGTCAGGTGAATGAGTAACCAGCGGCTGCAATTTGGTGAAAATTAAAAGGGAATGCACGTATTATTGAGCTTCTATTCGTTACGTTATTTTACTCCAATACAACTATATGGAGGAAATAAAATGTCAAGATTTACAGGATCAACTTGGAAGAAATCACGTCGTTTAGGGATTTCTTTATCAGGTACAGGAAAAGAATTACAACGTCGTCCATACGCTCCAGGTCAACACGGACCAACTAGCCGTGAAAACTTATCAGAGTACGGACTACAGTTAAAAGAAAAACAAAAATTACGTTTCTTATATGGATTGAATGAACGTCAATTCTTTAACTTATTCTTAGAAGCAGGTAAAATTCGTGAAGGTGAGCATGGTACGAACTTTATGATTTTACTCGAGCAACGTTTAGATAACTTAGTTTACCGTTTAGGTTATGCGACAACTCGTCGTCAAGCTCGTCAATTAGTAAACCATGGCCACATTACAGTCGATGGAAAAAGATTAGATATTCCATCATATACTGTTCAAGTTGGACAAGTCATCGGTGTACGTGAAAAATCTAGAGACTTATCTATCATCACTGAATCCGTTGAATCTCTATTTGGTCGTCCAGACTACTTAGAATTTGATGAAGAGAAATTAGAAGGTAAAATGACACGTTTACCAGAACGTGAAGAAATGCCTGCTGAAATCGACGAATCATACGTTGTTGAGTTCTACAACCGTTAATTCGCACAAAAATTAAACAAACAAAAAAGACTGGAATTTCCAGTCTTTTTTTATTGCTTTAAATGGTTGAATGGTTCATTAAAATGTCGACAAAGCCTTCAAGAAGTTCTTGGTCAGCGGTGCTAAACCGATCTTTGATAGGAGCATCAATATCAAGCACGCCTACTGCTTCGCCGTCTTTGACTAAAGGGACGACAATTTCTGATTGACTTGCTGCATCGCAGACAATATGCCCAGGAAATTCATTGACATCTGGGATAATCATCGTTTCTTTTTTCTCAAAAGCCGTCCCACAAACGCCTTTCCCATAATCAATGCGGATACAAGCCACTTTTCCTTGGAAAGGGCCTAAAATTAATTCTTCATCGTTTTCGTCCCATAAATAAAAGCCTGCCCAATTAATATCAGGGAGTAATTCATTTAAAAAAGCGGAAGCATTACTTAAATTTGCGATCCAATTGGGCTCATCTTCGATCAGAGCTGCAAATTGTTTTAATACCAGCTCCTGATTGATTGTTTGTTCCATTCTTATCCTTCTCCTTACGTATTTCAGAAAATAATTTCACTCAAGTGAAATATTTTAACAACTATTATAACATAAGCGCTATTTTTTTGATATACTAAGGCCAACCTTAATTCTACAAGAAATTAAGCGAAAAATAAATGAACTTTAAATACGATAAGATATTACCGATGCTTGGAGGAAATTGGATGAGTCCGTTACAAATTACATTAATCGTTATTGTTGTCTTGATTGCGGTCACGGCCCTGATTACTTACTTTGTACGCAACAAATATTATAGTCAAATCGATGATTTGGATAAACAAAAAAATGAAGTGTTAGATCAAGCGCCTTATGACGAGTTAAAAGAAGTCAGTGAAATGAACATTACGGGACAATCGTTAGAAGTGCGGAAAAAATTAGAAAATTTTTGGCATGAAATTGAAGCCGAGAAGTATCCGCAACTGGAAAATTATTTATTTGATGCCGAGCAAGCGACTGACCGTTACCGTTTAACGGAATCGAAGAGACATCAAGAAGCTGCGGAAACGATGATTGCTGAAATCAAAAGCGATATGGCCGAATTACAAGAATCATTGCAAGAGTTAATTGAACGTGAACAAGCCAATTTAGAAAAAATTGATGCGATTAAGAAAAGATATCATGAAGTCCGCAAGTCCTTACTGGCTTATAGTTTTTCTTTTGGACCGGCGTCTGAAAGTTTTGAACATAAGTTACGTTTAATGGAAGATGACTTTACCGAGTTTTCTGAATATACAGTTTCCGGAGACCACGAAGAAGCGAAAGCGGTCGTGCAGAGTTTAAGTGAGGATATTGAAGAGACGGAACAGCAAATGGATAAAGTTCCGCCTATTTTAGATTTAGTCGATGAAACTTACGTTAAAGATTTGGAAGATTTAGCCAATGGTTATGAAGAGATGACGGCGGCGGGTTACTTATTCCCCGACGATACCATTGAAGCTGATATTCAAGCGCTCGAACAAGAGCGCAAACACATTTACGAAAGTATTCGCGTCTTGGAATTAGAGCAAGCGAAAAAAGAAGCCGATGAGTTAGCGCTTGAGATTGAGAAATTGTATCAAAAAATGGAAGTCGAAATCGAAGCAAAACCAAAAGTCTTGGCTTTACTAGAAGATACTAAAAAAGCTATTTACTATTTAGCGGACGAATCTCGACGCTTAGCGATCAATGTGAACCGGATTGCGCAAAGTTATATTTTAAACCATCAGGAAGAAGAAATGGTCGAAGAGTTAGACGAACAAGTCAAGGAAGCACGCGAAGACTATGATGTGATTGAAGACCGTGTGAAGCATCCGGCTCTCCCTTTCTCTGTGGCTCAGCATCAATTACAAACATTATTTGATCGTCTCGATTATTATAATGAAAAATGTAATCAGATCTTAGACCATTTAGAAAATTATCGCACAGAAGAGTTAGAACTTCGAGATGAGATGTTGGCGATGGAAGAAGCCATGTATAGTATGAAAAGACGGATTGAAAATGAACGTTTACCAGGCTTACCGGACGATTATCTGGAGCTGTTTTTCTCAACGACCGATCGAGTGGAACAGCTAGCAGCTGAACTCTCTCGCCCTAAGATTCAACTGGTGGATATTCGACAACTGCATCAGATTTGCGCAGAAGATGTCACCCAACTCGAAGAAATGACCGATGAAGTGATTCGACAAGTGGAACTGACCGAACGCGTTTCACAGCGCTTATACCGCTATAAAGATTCCCATAAAGGCATCTTAGAGACGATTCGTTATAGTGAATCTCTTTTTAATGATGATTATGACTATGAAACGGCGCTTCGTTTAGTGCGTGAAAAATTAGAAAATATCGCACCGGGCGTGTATGAAGAAATCGTGCAAACTTATGAAGAAGAAAACCAAGAAGAAAATTAAAATTTTAGCTGGGATAGTCCACCTCTCTAAAAAGCGTTGTTTACAGAACGCTTGAGCGGTTTGGCTTTTATCCTAGCTTCTTTTATGTAAAAATAAAGTGATTGTTTGAACTGTTTTACAGAAGTGATGCGGTTCATGTTACAATAGACAACTGAACTTAGAGATTAAAGGAAAGTGGATAAAATGATTTATTTTGATAATAGTGCAACAACACCCATTGATCCTTCTGTTTTAGAAACTTATCAAAAGGTAAGTGAACATTATTTCGGAAACCCTTCGAGCCTGCACCAACTAGGGGATAATCCCACAAAGTTACTTCAACAAGCGCGTGGGCAAATCGCACAGGCACTTGGGGTCAATGCAGCTGAAATTTATTTTACAAGCGGCGGAACGGAAGGCGATAATTGGGCCATCAAAGGAACGGCTATCGAAAAAGCCCGTTTTGGTCAACACATTATCACTTCCAGTGTCGAACATCCAGCTGTTTATGAAACAATGAAACAGCTGGAAGATTTAGGTTGGGAAGTGACTTATTTACCCGTCGACGAGCAAGGGATCATTTCGATTGAAGATTTAAAGGAAGCGCTGCGAGAAGATACCGTCTTAGTTTCAATTATGGCGGTCAATAATGAAGTAGGGAGTATCCAACCGATCGAAGAGATTGGTGCAGTGCTTGCTGACTATCCCAATATTCATTTTCATGTGGATGCGGTCCAAGCATTAGGTCTGGTCGATCTTCATTTAGGCCAAGAAAGCCGGGTAGATATTGCGGTATTCTCAGGACATAAATTTAAAGCTCCTCGTGGAATTGGCTTTATTTATCTAAAAGAAGGCCGCCAATTAGCGCCTTTACTTACAGGTGGGGGCCAAGAAAAAAACATGCGCAGTGGTACGGAAAACTTACCGGCGATTGCAGCAATGGCTCGCGCCGTGCGTCTTGTGTTTGAAGAGCAAACACAAAAGCAGGACCATTTAAGAAAACTCCAAAATAAATTGCGGGATTATTTAGAACAACAGGAGAAAGTAACGATTTTTTCTCCCGCAAACCAAGCGCCGCATATTTTATGTTTTGGAATTACCGGGATTCGCGGGGAAGTGACCGTGCATGCCTTGGAAGAATATGAGATCTATATCTCAACAACCAGCGCTTGTTCCAGTCGTGCCACCGATGCTGAATCTAGCACGTTAAGTGCGATGGGTGTTGAAAAACAGATCGCAGAAACAGCGAATCGAGTCAGTTTTTCAGCCACCAACACGGAAGCAGAAGTGGATGAATTTATAAGAGCTTTTACGGAAGTTTTAGAAAAATTTGAAGTCATTAATGCATAATGTATGAAATGAAAGAGGAGTGAAGAGACAAATGAAACCAACACAAATTATGATTCGTTACGGAGAGTTATCGACCAAAGGAAAAAATATTAACTTTTTCATCGATACGCTCGGCCGTAATGTGAAGAACGCTTTAGCAGGATCCTTTCCTCAAGTAGAAACAAGCTGGTTCCGAGATCGGATGTATGTCGAATTAAATGGGGAATCAGCAGATGAAGTCATCGAACGCTTAAAGGATATCTTTGGGATCCAAACCATGTCTCCTGTGCTACAAGTCGAAAAATCGTTAGAGGCCGCTGAAAAAGGGGCCGTTGAAATTGTCCGCCCATTTGTGGAAGCGGGTAAAAGCTTTAAGATTAATACGAAACGTGCAGACCATGAATTTGAATATGATACGATGGACTTAAACCGCATGCTAGGTGCAGCCGTTGCTGAAGCATTTCCAGAGTTAGAAGTTAAGATGGAAAAGCCCGACTTAACGGTGCGAACAGAAGTGCGTGCGGATGGTATTTACTTATCGGTTGAAACGATTCAAGGTCCTGGTGGCTTACCTGTAGGAACAGCCGGCAAAGGGATGCTGATGCTTTCTGGGGGAATTGATTCGCCCGTCGCTGGTTATTTATCGATGAAACGAGGCATCGATGTGGAGGCTGTTCACTTTGCAAGCCCTCCTTACACGAGTCCACAAGCTTTACAAAAAGCAAAAGATTTAGCCGCAAAATTGGCTCGTTATAGTGGCAAGGTGACGTTTATTGAAGTGCCTTTCACTGAAATTCAGGAACAGATCAAAAAAGAAATTCCCGAAGGCTATATCATGACCGTAACGCGCCGGATGATGATGATTTTAACCGACTTAATTCGAGAACAACGAAAAGGTCTAGCCATTATGAACGGGGAGTCATTAGGACAAGTTGCTTCGCAAACATTAGAAAGTATGTATGCGATCAACGAAGTGACTTCGACTCCGATTTTACGACCATTGGTAGCGATGGATAAGACGGAAATTGTGGAGATCGCCCAAAAAATTGATACCTTTGATCTATCGGTTTTACCGTATGAAGATTGCTGTACGATCTTTACACCACCGCGACCGAAAACAAAACCGGATGCCGAAAGAGTCATCGAATATGAAAAAGCACTCGATGTGGACGGTTTAATCAAACGCGCGATGGACGGACTAGTGATTGAAACAATCGGTCCAGAAACGTCCGCCTTAGAGCAAGAAGAAGAGTTGTTTGAAGGGTTACTCTAATTTTTATTTCGTCGAAATGAAAAGCGCTCGCCATGATAGCGGGCAAACAGTTGATATTTTTGAAAAAAATGGTAAAATGAATTTTAGTAAAAACAAATGAAATAAACTCATTAAAGCGTTGAACAAGAAGAGTATGGTTTTTATTTATTTCAGAGAGAGGGCGTTGGTGGAAGACCCTTATAAAGGAAACCAGAAGGTAGCTTGGGAGCGAACAGATTGTTTGGTGGGCAAGCCATTAGATTTGCCGTAAAGAGATATAAAAGCAGTGAGTTCCTTTTATATAATTTAGGTGGTACCGCGATTGAAAAGCATTCGTCCTTTAGTAGGATGAGTGCTTTTTTTGCATCCAAAAGAGTCTGTCAAACCAATCGAACAAAGCAAAATTGCAAAAATTACGCATCGAATAGGAGTGATGAAATTGACAAAGGAAATTGAAATGTCAACAAAATATCAGCCGAATCAAGTCGAAGCTGGTAAATATGAAAAATGGGTAGATTTAGGGTTATTTAAACCAAGTGAAGATCAAGAAGCGGAGCCTTATTCAGTAGTTATTCCGCCGCCGAACGTTACTGGTAAATTGCATTTAGGACATGCTTGGGACACGACGCTACAAGATATTATTGTACGTCAAAAACGTATGCAAGGTTACGATACCCTCTGGTTACCAGGAATGGACCATGCGGGAATTGCTACGCAAGCGAAAGTGGAAGAGAAATTAAAAGAAGAAGGTACTAACCGTCATGAACTAGGACGCGAAAAATTCTTGGAAGCCGCATGGTCTTGGAAAGAGGAATACGCTACAAATATCCGCGAACAATGGGGCAAAGTGGGCTTATCTGTTGATTATAGCCGAGAGCGTTTTACTTTAGACGAAGGTTTAAGCGAAGCTGTCACTAAAGTCTTTGTTGATTTATATAACCAAGATAAGATTTACCGCGGAGAATATATTATTAACTGGGACCCGCAAGCACAAACGGCGCTTTCAGATATTGAAGTTGAACACGAAGAAATTCAGGGTGCTTTTTACCATATGAAATATCCGCTAGCGGATGATAGTGGCTATTTAGAAATTGCGACTACACGACCGGAAACGATGCTCGGAGATACGGCTGTAGCAGTGCATCCCGAGGACGAACGTTATCAACAATATATCGGAAAAACAGCGATCTTACCGTTGATGAACCGAGAATTACCGATTGTTGGGGACTCTTATGTCGATCGTGAATTTGGGACAGGGGTCGTAAAAATTACCCCCGCACATGATCCGAATGACTTTGACATTGGGAACCGTCATGATTTAGAACGTTTAAACGTGATGAATCCGGATGGTACGATGAATGAAAATGCAGGAAAATACGAAGGACTCGACCGTTTCGAAGCACGTAAAAAAGTGATTGAAGATTTAGATGCGGAAGGTCTACTGGTCGATGTGGAAGAAATGACACACAGTGTCGGACATTCTGAGCGAACAGGTGTGGTCGTGGAACCAAGACTGTCCACTCAATGGTTCGTACGCATGGATGAACTCGCACAAAAATCTCTACACAACCAAAAGACAGCGAATAAAGTGCATTTCTATCCGGAACGCTTTGAAAAAACATTTACGAACTGGATGGAAGAGGTCCATGACTGGGTAATCTCGCGTCAACTGTGGTGGGGCCACCGAATTCCGGCTTGGTATCACAAAGAAACAGGCGAAGTTTATGTTGGCGAGGAAGCACCAAAAGATATTGAAAATTGGGTACAAGATGAAGATGTTCTGGACACTTGGTTTAGTTCTGCCTTATGGCCATTTACAACAATGGGTTGGCCGGATAAAGATAACCCTGATTTCCAGCGTTACTACCCAACGAATACTTTAGTCACGGGCTACGACATCATTTTCTTCTGGGTCGCGCGTATGATTTTCCAAGGGTTAGAATTTACGGGCGAACGTCCTTTTGAAAATGTGTTACTACACGGTTTAATTCGAGATGAGCAAGGCCGTAAAATGAGTAAATCACTCGGAAACGGGATTGACCCGATGGATGTTATCGATGAATATGGGGCCGATGCTTTACGTTGGTTCTTAACCACGGGTTCTACACCTGGCCAAGATGTTCGTTTCAGTTACGAAAAAGTAGAGTCTGCTTGGAATTTCATCAACAAGATTTGGAACGCAAGCCGTTACGTGATTATGAACTTAGAAGACTTTAAGCTGGAAGATATGGATCTAACGGGCGAGAAAACACTCGCGGATCGTTGGATTCTGGCGCGTCTAAATGAAACAATTGCTCATGTGACTGACCGCTTTGAAAAATTTGAATTTGGGGAAGCTGGTCGTGCGCTTTATAGTTTCATTTGGGATGACTATTGTGACTGGTACATTGAAATGTCGAAAGAAATTCTAAATGAAGGAACAGACGAGCAAAAATTAACGACGCGTAGTATCTTAACTTATGTTTTAGACCAGACGCTACGTCTCTTGCATCCGATCATGCCATTTGTGACCGAAGAAATATGGCAACATTTACCCCATGATGGCGAATCGATTGTGGTGGCTAACTATCCAGAGGTTCATGAAGAATTTACGGATGAAGAAGCGCGCTCAAATATGAATATGTTAATTGAGCTTATTAAAGCTGTGCGAAATATCCGTCAAGAAGTGAACCGTCCGATTTCAAAACCGGTTGATATCCTGGTAAAAGCTAATACGGAAGACATCCGAGCGATGCTGGAGAAAAATCAATCCTTCATCGAGCGTTTCTGTAACCCAGAAGAGCTAACAATCGCGACAGAAATCACTGTCCCGGATGAAGTGATGACCGCTGTGATTAAAGGTGCCGAGCTTTATCTTCCACTAGAAGGGTTAGTAGATATTCAAGAAGAGCTGGCTCGTTTAGAAAAAGAATTAGAAAAATGGTCTTCCGAAATTAAACGGGCGCAAGGAAAATTAAGTAACCAACAGTTTGTGGAAAACGCGCCAGAAAAAATTGTCCAAGAAGAACGAGACAAAGAACAAGAATACCAAGACCGTTATCACGCCGTAGAAGAACAAATGGCAAAACTAAAGCAATTAGACTAAAATAACCACGATAAGGAGCGAGGGCATGCAAGAAGTACAAGCGGTGATTTTTGATATGGATGGCTTAATGTTTGATACGGAAAAAGTATATTATCAAGCAGGACAAGAAACGGCCGCTGCCCTCGGAATGCCTTATTCATGGGCGGTGTATGAACAAATGGTGGGGGCTGGCGACCAGGAGTATCAGCAGCGGATGCGAGCCCTGTATCCTGATCATGAATCATTGGAACAATTTTTTAGCGCGAGTGCCAAGCGATTGGAAGAATTGTTATTAAACGGTCCTGTCGCTAAAAAAGCCGGCTTACTGGAAGTGTTACATTATTTAGAAAAGCAAGATATCCCGGCAGTCGTTGCTTCGAGCACACGTCGAGAAATAGTGGATCATTTACTGGAACGGTTAGAAGTAGCGGCTTATTTTAAAGCAGTGGTTGGCGGCGATGAAGTTCCGACCGCCAAACCGGCGCCTGATATTTTCCAAAAAGCTTTTTTAAAGACAGGCGTTGCGGATAAAGAAAAGGTTTTGATCTTAGAAGATTCAAAAAACGGACTCCAGGCTGCTACACGCGCAAACATCCCGGCACTGTTGATTCCAGATCTCCTGGCACCAGATGCTGAAATGAAAGAAAAAGCTCTCGCTGTTTTACCTGATTTACACCACGTGATTGCTTTTATAGAAAATAGAAATGAATAATTTCTTTTGAAACAATTGAATATTCAGTCAGCATTTCCTGCTCCTGTTTTTGAAAACAAGGGCGAGGAAATGCTTTTTTTGTTTATTTAAAAAGAATTTAAAGTTTTTTCGTGAAAATTAAGATTTCTTGCAAATATTATTAGTAGGGACACCAATAACTTTAAAGAAAGAAAGGAATTTTTCATGGATAAAAAAACACTAACGAATATTCAACTGATTCCCATCGATGATCGACCACGAGAACGAATGGAAAACTACGGGCCCCAATCGTTAGCGGATCATGAACTGTTAGCCATTCTTTTACGGACCGGTACTCGCGAGCAAAATGTAGTGGATGTTTCCTTAGGCGTCTTAAAAGAACTAGAGCACCTTTATAATTTCCGCCATGTTTCAATGCAAGAGTTGATGGAAATTCCAGGGATTGGGCGTGTAAAAGCCATTGAACTCCTGGCAGCGATCGAATTTGGCAAACGCATCGCTCGGAGTTCGCAAGTGAAGGAAGGAACGGTGCTGTCGAGTAGTTGGGTGGGGAATTATTTAATCAAAGAAATGAGTGGTTTAATGCAAGAACATGTGCTGGCTCTATATTTAAATACAAAAAATGAAATTATAAAAAAAGAAACTCTTTTTATTGGTTCCTTGAACACATCTGTCGCGCATCCGCGTGAGATCTTTAAAGCCGCCGTCCGTTATTCGGCTGCGCGTATTATCTTAGCGCATAATCATCCGTCGGGAAGTGTCGAACCTTCAGAAGCGGATTTTGGTTTTACGAGAAGAGTTGTGGATTCCGGAGAGATGATCGGGATTGAAGTGATTGATCATATTATTGTCGGAGAAAATGAATATTTAAGCTTACGTGAAGAAGGATTAATGTAAGGGCATCCTCATTTGAGGGGCTTTAAATGTACAAATTGGCGATTTTGTTCTTTTTTTGTAAATAAAAAGGGATAATGCTTGATGTTTAAAAAAATACATGGTATTATTGACTTAGCATTTTAGTAAGGAAGGAAAGACGATGTATCTCAATGCATTCCAATTCGTACCTTGCAAATATGTGAAATTATATTGTGCATAAGGCACGAGGAGGAACAAGTAATATGGAAACAGGAACAGTAAAATGGTTTAACGCAGAAAAAGGTTTTGGATTTATCGAACGTGAAGGTGCAGACGACGTATTCGTACACTTCTCTGCAATCAACGAAGAAGGATTCAAAACATTAGAAGAAGGTCAAACAGTTACTTTCGATATTGAAGAAGGCGACCGTGGACCACAAGCAGCTAACGTAGAAAAAGCTTAATTCTAATATAAAAACTTACTTGTAAATTAAATTTACAAAGAAAAGACCGAGGAGACATCATTGTCCCTCGGTTTTATTATTTTCTAAACCTATATTTTACATATTTCTTGACTTTTTCTATATTCTTAATGCAAATGCTTTGAAAAAACGTTACAATAAATAAAGTGTAATATGTATCAAGTAAGTAGTGGATACAACCACCCAAAAATAAATTAAAACTTAACTCAAAATATTTAAAATGATTTTGAATAACAAAGGAGAAAATTTTCATGGCTTTATCGTTATTTGGTAAAAAACGAATCGGGATTGATTTAGGAACAGCGAATACAAACGTTTATGTGGAAGGTAAAGGAATTGTAACAGGTGAGCCTTCTGTGATTGCGATGGAAAGAGATTCAGGAGACATTGTCGCAGTGGGTACAGACGCGCAAAATATGATCGGGCGTACACCGGGAAGTATTGTGGCGACTCGTCCCATGAAAGACGGTGTCATCGCTGACTTTGATACGACCGCTGCAATGATGGAATACTTTATCAATAAAGTAGGAAGTCGTTTTGGTCAAAAACCTTCTGTAGTTATTTGTGTGCCAGGTGGCGGAACAGAAGTGGAAAAAAGAGCAGTCATCGATGCAGCAATGATGGCAGGAGCTCGCGAAGCTTTCTTAATTGAAGAACCTTTTGCGGCAGCTATTGGAGCGGACCTTCCAGTCAACGAACCCACAGGAAGTATGGTGGTTGATATTGGTGGTGGTACGACCGATGTCGCGACGATTTCATTAGGTGGGGTGGTTTCAAGCAACATGAACCGCTCAGCAGGTGATGCCATGGATGAAGCGATTATCTCTCATATTCGCAATAAATTTAACCTATTAATTGGTGAACGTTCAGCCGAATCTGTGAAAAAAGAACTCGGTTCAGCTTCCTTAGAAGCAGCGAAAGAATTAGAAAGTACTGAAATTCGTGGCCGTGATTTAGTGACTGGTTTACCTAAAACAATCACAATAGATGCGGTTGAGGTTAGCGAAGCCATTCAAGAAGTGGTCGCTGATATTATTGGCATTGTAAAAGAGACCTTGGAACAAACACCCCCAGAAATTTCAGCAGACGTCATCGATCGTGGAATTGTTTTAACAGGCGGAGGCGCGCTGTTGGATAGCTTAACTGAAGCCATTTCTGATGCGGTAGATGTCCCAGTATTCGTCGCTAATGATCCATTAAACTGTGTGGCACTAGGGACGGGCATTGCACTTTCTCAAATTGAAGTTTTACAAAAGAGAAAATAAAGTAAAAAATAATAAGGAAGTGTGAGGAGTGAGAGGTTGAAGAACTTTTTCGATAATAAAAAACTAATCACTTTATTAGTTAGCTTTATTTTTTTTATAGGGATTTTATGGTTTTCATTTAGTCATTTTGGCTCGCCCCCTTATTTTCAAAAAATAACGGGTGATATGACCGCCGTTGTTGGCCGTGTGTTTTCGGCACCCGTCAACGCTTTAAATAGTTTTTTCTCCGATGTTAATCATTTACAAGATACCTTTGAAGAAAACCAACGTTTAAAGCAAGAGGTCGATCGTTTAGCGGAAACGCAAGCTGAAATTACAGCGTTAAATGAAGAAAATGAAAGCTTAAAAGAAGAATTAGACCTACAGTCAACGTTAACCGATTATAATGCACTGACTGGTTCTGTCATTGCTCGTAACCCAGACCGCTGGGTGGATCAACTCATTATTAACCGTGGCAGTACGGATGGCCTGCAAAATGGGATGTCTGTGATGTCGAATAACGGTTTAATCGGACGGGTAGCAGAGGTTAACCCAACCAGTGCTAAAGTAACACTTTTAACCGCCAATGAAGAAGCGGCGGTCTTAACCAGTACAGAAATTGTCCAAGGAGACGAAACCATTTATGGCGTTATTAATGGTTTTGATATCGATCGAGGTCATTTAGTCATGGAACAAATCACATCTGATGCAACGATTGAAGAGGGGACAGATGTGGTGACTTCCGGTTTAGGTGGGCTCGTTCCTCGTGGTTTATTAGTAGGAACAGTGGCTGAAGTCTCTCTTGATCGACATGGACTCGGTCAACGAGTATACATTGAACCGGCCGCTGATTTTGAAAATATTCGGTTTGTGACCATTATTAATCGAGAAGCAGAAACAGTGAGTGATGCGGATGAAGAAAGTGAGTAGGATTTAAGTGAATCATTGGAAACAAACCCTCTTACCCCTCTTATTGATGTTTTCATCCGTTTTGTTGGATGGATTTATAGCCAGTTATTGGGGCTCAACGTTAGATACGAATATTGGATTAGTGGTTCCAAGAATTATTTTATTAATACTTATTATTTTAAGTTTTCACTATAAAGAAAGTTTTATGCTAGGGAGTGCCGCAGCGTTTGGTTTTATAATGGATGCGTATTACTTAGGATTTTTAGGCGTTTATATGGCGTCATTTATGTTGGTCGTAACGATCGTTTCTAACCTAAAACAAATGATTCAACCGAATGTTTTATCTTATACATTGGTTTCAATTTTAGGCATAACCGCTGCGGAATTGGTTGTTTATGGACTGATGCGTATCTTAAGCATCACAACCATTTCATTCCAAGTATTTGTAGTCTCTAGATTGAGTGCAACATTGCTATTTAATGGACTCGCAATGTTGCTGTTCAGTTATTTCATTCATCGTTTAGTCGTGAATACGTTGAGTGAATCAGGAAAATAGGTAGGTGTATGAATTGGAAAAGCATATCACGTTAAAAGGGACAAATGAAGGTTATTTTTTGCTCTTAAATGAAGAATCAAGCTTAGATGAGATTAAAGAAAATCTTGAAATGTTATTTGAGCATTTAAAAGAAGACAATAAATATAAACAAGAATATGAATTGACGATCGATTCTGGCAATCGAATCCTTACAGAGGATGTCAAAGCATCATTGGTTAAATCCATTAACGAACATTCAAATTTCGTGATTAAGCAATTTGCTGAAAACGTCATTGATCGGGAATTAGCGAAACAGTGGCATAAAGAGACT
This sequence comes from uncultured Atopostipes sp., assembly GCA_963558565.1. Taxonomy (GTDB): domain Bacteria; phylum Bacillota; class Bacilli; order Lactobacillales; family Carnobacteriaceae_A; genus Atopostipes. Next base: position 163,914 of record CAUWGX010000003.1, on the reverse strand, counting down.
TCTCCTTTAATCGTCGTTCGAAATATTCGAAATGGACAGATTGTCCATAGTAAACGAGATATCATTCTAATCGGTAATATTCGTCCGGGTGGTTTGGTTCGTTCAGCAGGGAATGTCCTGGTAATTGGAGATGTCCAAGGCATCATCCATGCTGGGGCTGCTGGCAATGAAGAAGCAGTGATTATTGCACCTTTTTCATTTGATGGACAGGTTCGCATTAGTGAGCATGTTGAAATTATTGAAAACGAAGAAGCCGAGGAACCGAAAGAACCGCAAGCCACAAAATCACAAATTGTCTTTTTAAATGATTTACATGTGATTGAATTTGCAGACGTGGAAAATTTAGCACGAATTCGTCCGGAATTTGCTAAAGATGTAGGAGGATTTGAAGAATGGCAAAAACAATTGTAATTACCTCAGGTAAAGGTGGGGTAGGTAAAACAACTTCTACGGCCAACATCGGTACTGCTTTAGCTCTACAAGGTAAAAAAGTGTGCTTGATTGATATGGATATTGGTTTGCGTAATTTAGATGTTGTTTTAGGCTTAGAAAACAGAATTATATATGATATCGTCGATGTGGTGGAAGGACGTGCGAAATTGCATCAAGCGTTGATCAAAGATAAGCGCTTTGATGATCTTCTTTATTTACTCCCTGCCGCTCAGCATGCCGATAAATATTCGATTGAAGCAGAGCAAATGGTGGAAATCATTGAAGAATTAAAAGAATTTTATGATTACATATTAATTGATTCACCGGCAGGGATCGAACAAGGATTTGAAAACTCGGTCATTGCAGCGGATGCAGCAATTATCATCACCACCCCAGAGATTTCTGCGATTCGAGATGCTGACCGCATTGTCGGTATTTTAGAACAACGCGATTTGGAACCACCAAAATTAGTCATCAATCGTATTCGTAAAGAAATGATGAATGATGACGATGTGATGGATGTGGAAGATATTACCCGCCATTTATCCATTGAATTATTAGGAATTATCTATGATGATGATCAAGTCGTTCGGACTTCAAATAAAGGAAATCCGGTCGTATTAAACCCTGATTATGATTCGAGTAAAGGGTATCGAAATATTGCTCGCCGAATTTTAGGAGAGTCTGTCCCGTTACTCACAATTAAAGAAGAGGAAGAGAAATTACCTTTTTGGAAACGAATTTTCCGCTTTGGACGAAAAGACTAAATAGCAAGTAAAGAAAGCAGCCGATGTGAAAATACGACTGCTTTTTTTGGTGTTATTGTGTTATTGAATCTTTAATACTTGCCCGACGCGAATGACATGAACATTTTTAATATGATTGGCTTGAGCGAGTTTCGTCACCGTTGTGTTATATTTTCGAGCAATGGAATAAAGCGTGTCGCCTCGTTTTACGGTATATGTTCGAACAGGAGCTGGTTTAGGTGTAGAAGTTCCTGGCAGCTTCAATACTTGCCCCACGCGGATCAGGTTGATATTTTTAATGTTGTTTGCTTGCGCTAATTTTACGACCGTTGTCTTGTGTTTTCTAGCAATGGCGTATAAGGTATCGCCTTTTTTAACGGTATAAGTGGCGCCGGTTGGGGCGGTAGACGGTTGCTTCATCAACTGAGAAATCGTGACGAATTTATAACCCTTATTTTTTATCGCAGGGAGCAAACGATCTAAAGCAGCGGCGGTATTTTTAGCCCCGTAACCTGCATGCATTAAGATAATAGCCCCTGGTTGCAGGCCGGTCATGACCCGATTGTAGATGGTGGTCGTTGAGTTTCCGGTCCAGTCCAACGTGTCGATCGTCCAATGAAAAGTATACGTGTATCCCGCATTTCCGACGGTATTTAAAACATTGGCGTTTGTACTACCATAAGGAGCACGGAAATAAGGTTTGGTTGTTTTGCCGGTTATATTTTTAATGATGGTTTCGGTTTGATTTAACTGCGTCTTCATTTGCGCTGCAGAGAGCTTCGTAAAGTCTGGGTGATTGTAAGAGTGATTCCCGATATCATGTCCTTTAGCGACCGTATTTCGAACCATTTGTGGGTGATTTTGGGCGCCGGTTCCTGTTAGAAAGAAAGTAGCTTTTACATTGTGTTTATCCAAGATCTGAAGAATCTTTGCATAATTCGTCCCGTCTGAACCATCATCAATGGTTAAGGCGACAACTTTTTCGGAAGTATTTCCTTTATTGACCCAACGAGAAGGAGCAGCGGTAGCTAGAGGAGCAACTGTGAGAGATAAAAGGAGAGCAACGAGTGCCAGCAGACTTATCTTGCGCAAGCCCGATAACTTTTTCATCATCATCCCTCTTTTCTATGGCCTTTGCCCGATGATCGATACTCAAAGCAGTGTAGAGTGAATAGAAAAGATTTGAAGCTGCTTGTTTCATCTAAATTATACTCCTTATGAACAAATAAGTACATTTGTATATCTCGACGAAGCGTCTTTATGGTAAAAGATTATCCCAAAAAAGAAAATAAAGTAAATTGTATTTGACCTGATTTATAAAGCTTGGTATAATACTAACGTTGTATTTGTGTAGTTCCACATCTACAACCGCTCGTATATAAGTCCAAAGTGCAGAGATGCCACTTATAGCGGCGAGTCTTAGATATTATAATAGGAGGTGCAACAAATATGTACGCAATTATTGAAACAGGTGGAAAACAATTTTCCGTTGAAGAAGGACAAGAAATTTATGTCGAAAAATTACCTGGTGAAGCGGGCGAGACAGTAACTTTTGACGAAGTTTTATTTGTTGGTGGAGACGATGCAAAATTCGGTACACCATTCGTTGAAGGTGCAAGTGTTGAAGCAAAAATTGAAAAACATGGTCGCGCGAAAAAAGTAACGACTTACCGTTACCTACGTCGTAAAGACTCTCACCGTAAACAAGGTCATCGTCAACCTTATACAAAATTAACGATTGAATCAATTAAAGCATAAAGAGTGATGTTTGCATGATTTATGCCCATTTTAATTATAAAAACGATCAAGTGATGAATTATTCGCTTTCAGGTCACGCTGAGTCTGGCCCTTATGGACATGATCTAGTCTGTGCGGCTGTCTCCGCGCTTACGATTGGGACGGCTAATAATTTATCACGGCTCGCAGAGATTGAACCTGAAATGGACGCCAATCAAGAAGAAGGTGGCTTTATAGAAATTGTTTTACCGTCTCAGATGGCTAAACACCAACAAGAAACGGCACAAATTCTACTAAAGTCCTTATATTATTCTTTATTGGACATTCAAGAAGAGTATCAAGAATATATCTCTGTTTCTAAAACAAACAATGAATAAAAAATCAGCTTACAAGTAATGGAGGTGCAACCAATATGTTAAAAATGAATTTACAATTTTTCGCTACAAGTAAAAGTGGAGGTTCAACCACAAACGGTCGAGACTCACACTCAAAACGTTTAGGTTCGAAAACTGGTGACGGCCAAATCGTTACAGGTGGTTCTATTTTATACCGTCAACGCGGTACAAAAATGCATCCAGGTAACAATGTTGGTCGTGGAGGAGACGATACATTATTTGCTAAAATCGACGGTGTCGTTAAATTTGAACGCCGTGGACGTAACAAAAAACAAGTATCCGTTTATCCAGTAGCAAATTAAATAGCTAAAAACTAGATCACTACTCAGTTACTTGTTAGCGGGAAGTGGTCTTTTTTAGTTTTTTAAGTCAGAATAACTTGTCGGTTTACGGTAAATAAGATATTATGAAGAGGATATTTATTTATCAGCTAAAGAAGTAAAGGTGTGAAAATATATCGTGGAAACAAATGCTATGGACTTGTTTCACACATTCGATGAATCAACCCAAATACTACGAGAAGAGCTTAAGATTCCTTATTTAGAAGCTCTTATTCATACTGCTGAAAATTTGATTGATGAAGGAACGGTTTATAATGAAGACCAGGTTCTTTCAAAAGAAATCGTGCAAAAATTAGAAGAGCTTTATCAAGAAGTCGCATTAGAAAAGTTTGAACCCGAAAGCATACGACAAGCCATGCAATTAGCGTTATTACGGGGGATGAAAGAGGATTATATCCAACCTAATCACCAAATGACGCCGGATTCGATTGGATCTTTAATCGCTTATTTAATTGAGATTATTGCTGAGCCGGAAGGAAAAATCCATATTGCGGATTTATCCGTGGGAACGGGGAACCTTTTGCTTACGATCTATCACTTTTTAATGCAAAATCCTAAGCGAGAGATTGCGCTTACAGGTGTGGATAATGATGAGCTGATGCTGTCACTGGCATCGACTAACTCAACCATTCAACGCACGCCGATTAATTTGATCTACCAAGATGCTCTGACTAATTTACTCGTCCAACCGGCAGATATTATGGTTTCTGATCTACCGATTGGCTACTATCCTTTAGAAGAGCAATTAACGGACTATCAAACGAAATTCAAGGACAAAGATAAAAGGTCTTATAGCCACTATTTGTTAATTGAACAAGCTTTTAATTATTTAAAAGAAGGCGGCTTTGGCTTTTTCTTACTTCCAAGTAATGTATTTGATGATGAAAATACTTCAGTGCTAGTTAATTTTCTGCAAGAGGTAGGATATATTCAAGGGATCATTCAGTTGCCTCGAGAGATTTTCGCAAATGAAGCCTCGCGAAAATCAGTTTTTGTTGTTCAGAAAAAAGGCAACAACGCTAAACAAATGGGGGACGTTTTACTCAGTAATGCACCAGATTTCAAAGATTTTGAAGCAATGAAATCTTTCCTTGGTGAAATTACGAAGTGGAAAAATGAAAATAAATAATATGAATTTTGAAGGAGAATAAACATGGCAAAGACAATGGCGATAAACGCTGGGAGTTCTAGTTTAAAATGGACACTTTATGAAATGCCTGAAGAAAAAGCATTGGCAACAGGAATTGTAGAAAGAATTGGTTTAAAAGATTCTATTTTTACCATTGAATATGGCAATGATGAGAAATATGAAGATGTTTTAGACATCGACGATCATGAAGTGGCTGTTGAATTATTATTGAAACAATTAATCGAGTTAAATGTGCTAGAAAGTTACGATGAAATCGAAGGTGTTGGTCACCGTGTGGTCGCAGGAGGAGAAATCTTTAGCGAATCAGCACTTATCGACGATGAAGTGATTGAACAAATTGATAGTTTAATCGAACTTGCGCCGCTACATAACCCGGCGAACTTAACAGGCATTAAAGCATTCAAGAATGTTTTACCTGACATTACAAGTGTTGCTGTGTTTGATACTTCATTCCATCAAACAATGCCAGCAGTCAATTATTTATATAGTTTACCTTACGAGTATTACGAAGACTATGACGCGCGTAAATACGGTGCGCATGGAACAAGTCATCAGTTTGTCGCTGAGCGTGCAGCAGAAATGCTAGACAAACCACTCGAAGACTTGAAAATCATTACCGCTCATTTAGGAAATGGTGCTTCGATTACGGCCGTTGAAAATGGTGAATCGATTGATACTTCAATGGGCTTCACGCCATTAGCAGGTGTGACAATGGGTACACGTACGGGTGACATTGATGCTTCACTTATTCCATACTTAATGGAAAAATTAGAGCTCACAGATGTCCAAGACATGATTGATATCTTCAACAACGAATCAGGCTTGAAAGGGATCTCTGGGATCTCAAGCGATATGCGTGATTTAGAAGAAGCAGAAGCAAATGGCGACGAACGTGCTGAAATTGCTCTACGCATTTTTGAAGACCGCGTACGTAACTACATCGGCCAATACATTGTTAAAATGGAAGGTGTGGATGCGATTGTCTTTACCGCAGGAATTGGTGAAAATGCACCAACAACGCGTGCAAACATTATGAAGAACTTTAAATTCATGGGCATCGAACTTGATGAAGAATTAAACGACGTTCGTGGGGTTGAGCGTGTTATTTCATCAGAAGATTCAGCCGTAGAAGTCTTATTGATTCCTACCGATGAAGAAATTATGATCGCTCGTGATGTTGAATACTTCAAAAACCAACAAGAAAATAACTAAAGATAAAACAACATATTCACTTTTAAAGGGATGCAGTTAGACGCTGCGTCCCTTTTTTTCATAGAGATTTATAAAAAACAAAAAAGTGCTATTAACCCTGTCAAGATGCCCGAAAAGGCTCATTCATTCCCTTCTTAAAATCTCTTTTTTCAATTTTTATAAAAAGGTCATAAAAAAGTCATTTTTATAATCGTTTCGATTGCTAAGTAGAAGAAGAAGCAGTACTCTAGAACTATATAAAAAAGTTGTTTTGATCTACATAGACAACAAGTGTAAGCGAATTAAAAAATAGGAAAGAGGGAAGGAAATGCAAAATAAAAAGTGGAGAAAAATATTCTTATCTCTATTTGCAATAATGGCTGCAGTTGTTTTGGTAGCTTGTGGGAATGATAGTAATGAGGGCGAAACGGCCTCAGAAAATGAGGATGGCAAAGTAGAACTAGAATTTTGGTCATTCTGGGGATCAGGCCCAAGACGAGAAACAATTGAAGCGATTATTGATGACTTTAATGCGTCACAAGATGATATTGTTGTCGAACATGTTTATCAACCTTGGGGCGATATTTGGACGAAATCATTAGCTGCTGTAACGGCTGGAAACCCGCCAAATATGGTGGTACAAGATATTAACACAGTAAGACAACGAGCGGATGCGCAACAAGCGACGAATCTGCAAGAGTATATCGATGGGGGAGACGAAAACATCGAAGACCGTTTCTATCCGCAATTATGGGATACAGTGGTCTATGAAGATGAAGCTTATGGGTTACCGTTTAATACAGACACGCATGTCTTATTTTACAATAAAGATTTATTTGAAGAAGCTGGTTTAGATCCAAATTCACCGCCAGAAACTTGGGAAGAATTAGAAGAATATGCACGGGCATTGGATGTTCAAGATGGCGACAATTGGGAACGATTTGGTTTCTATCCATTATGGAATTTAGGTACGGACATTTGGGCCATTAATGCCGACAATGGTCGAAGCTGGTTTGATGAAGAAGAAAATGTAACGATCAATACACCAGAAAAAGTTTCGGCTTTAGAGTGGATCTTAGATTGGCAAGAGCATTATGGAGAATCAAACATTAATGCTTATGAAGCGGAATTCGGATCCGGTGTGACCGATCCATTCATTTCAGGTTTACTCGCGATGCGTGGACAAAATATTAATTACTACACAGATTTACGCGAAAATGCGCCAGATGATTTCAACTTTGGAGTGGCTCCACTTCCTGAGTATGAAGAAGGTTCAGGCAACTGGTCATGGGGTGGAGGGTTTGTTTTAGAAATCCCTTATGGCGCGGAACACCCAGAAGAATCTTATGAGTTTATGGAATATGCGACGTCTACAGAAGTGCAAGAACGCTTTGGTTTAAACAGTTTTGACATTATGGCGAATCAAGAAGCCAACGAAAACTTAGTCGAACACCCAGAGCTCGATGAAGAAGGACAAATGATCTATGAGTTAGCGGATACGAACTTTGAAAATACAGTGATTACACCGGTACCGCTCACTGCACCTGATTATTTATCTTTAGTAAATGGACCATTAGACGAAGCGTTATTAGGCAATCTAACGCCGCAAGAAGCATTAGATCAAGCCCAAGAGTCCGTTGAAAATTTAGTTGATCAAAATCAAGAATAATTACAACTCAATAAAAAGATAGGATTCAAAAGGGTGACAGCTTTGTAAGAGTCATCCTTTTTTATCCCTAAATAATGAATGTTTTTTAGAAAGTAGGTGGCACAATGACTTCCAAAGTGAAGCAACGGAAAAAGAAAGAATGGTCAAAGAAAAGAAAAAAAGATGCGATGTGGGGATTGTTTTTTGTTTCTCCCTTTATTATTGGTTTTTTAGTCTTTATGCTGGGACCAATGCTCTTTTCGTTTTATGGAAGTTTTACGAATTATAATTTAACCTCGCACATGGACTTTATCGGTTTTGGCAATTTTATTCGCATGTTCACTCGTGATGAATTGTTTTGGACATCTTTATACAATACCGCTTATTATGTTTTGTTCAATGTGCCGTTAACAGCAATCGGAAGTGTTTTATTAGCGGTACTTCTTAACCGTCGAATCCGAGGTATTAGTATTTTTAGAACGATTTTTTATTTACCCGCTATTTTATCAGGGGTGGCTGTCTATGTCTTATGGATGCAATTACTGTCCCCATCTTCTGGGCTAGTGAATTCTTTACTTGCACTGGTAGGCATTGAGGGACCGGCATGGTTATTTGATCCCAACTGGACGAAGCCTGCTTTGATTTTGATGCGTCTATGGAGTGTAGGGGGCTCTATGTTATTATACTTAGCGACCTTACAAAATATACCGACGCAACTTTATGAATCAGCTGAAATCGATGGCGCAAATGCTTTCCAACGTTTCCGCAACATCACAATACCGATGATTACGCCAATTATATTTTATGATATTGTGACGTCGACCATCGGCGCTTTCCAAATTTTCCAAGAAGCTTACGTGATGACGGAAAGTGGGACAGCAGGCCCGGCCAACTCCTTATTATTCTACAATTTCCATATGTGGAATAAAGCGTTCGTCGCTTTTGATATGGGGTATGCTATGGCCATGTCGATGGTATTGTTTGTGATTGTATTGGTTCTCACCTTTATTAACTTAAAACTAGCGCCACGTTGGGTGCATTACGGAGGAGGTAGTAACGAATGATTGGGACAACAGAAAAGACCGGTGCTGAGAAATTAAATCCACCGGCGATCAAAACGAGCTTTTTTAAAAGCCAAAAGAATACGAAAAAAATGGGAAATTTCTTTACTTACATTATTTTAATTCTCGTGAGTATTGTTTTAATGTTGCCTTTGGTCTGGATGGTCTCAACCTCCTTAAAACCAATGACAGAAATTGCGCAATTCCCACCAACTTTACTACCAGAAGAGGTCCAATGGGAGAACTACTTAGAAACTATTAACTCGTTTCCGTTTTTCCAATATGCGAAGAACACGCTGTTTATTACTTTCTTTGTCGTGTTAGGCAATGTCCTTTCTAACTCCTTTATTGCTTATGGTTTTGCGAAGATTGATTTTCCAGGAAAAAGCTTATTATTTTCACTGGTCCTTGCGACGATGATGATTCCTAGTTTCGTCGTGATGATTCCGCAATACGTGTTATTTAGTAAAATTGGTTGGGTGGGGACTTATTTACCCCTTATTGTGCCGTCGTTCTTTGGAAGTGGCTTTAATATTTTCTTAATGCGTCAATTTTATTTATCCATTGATGATGAATTAATCGAAGCTGCCCAAATTGATGGGGCCAATCATTTGTATATTTGGAGCCGTTTGATGCTGCCGTTGACAAAACCAGCATTGATCACGATTGGGATTCAATCTTTTAATGGCGCTTGGAATGACTTTTTAGGGCCTTTACTCTATATTCATGAAGAGAGTAAATATACGTTGCAGATTGGACTGCAAGTTTTTCAAAGTCAATCGACGACTCAATGGAACTACTTAATGGCGGGCGCAACTTTAGTTCTCTTGCCGACTGTGCTGTTATTTTTATTCGCACAGAAGTACTTCATTGAAGGAATGGATTTATCTGCAGGAACGAAAGGGTAGAAGCGTGTATGAAGTTCAAAAAGATCGATTTTACGGATTTCGTCGTAAAAGGGACGGAATGGTTTTCCAGTTTAGCGCTTCTTAATATATGTTGGCTATTATTTTCGCTCCCGCTTGTGACACTGATTCCGGCGACGGACGCCGTGTTCACAGTTATTTATGAATGGGAACAAGTAGGACGGCCAGCACAGGTCTTTCAGCGTTTTAACCAGGCATTTAAGGCCCATTTTAAAAGGAGTTTTAAGTTAGGGTTACCGCTCTTGCTAATTTTAATCGTGGTTACGGTCGATATTTATTATTTAAACCAAGTCACTTTAAATGCGGCATGGTTTCAAATTGTTAAATATGCGTTCTATACCTTTACATTTTTACTGACGATCGCTATTTTATATGCTTATCCTTTGACGAAACAAACAGGCGAGGACCATATTCGTGTGTTTGTGCTGGGCTTATTGATGGCGGTGGGTCATCCACTCATAACATTGGGTGTTATCGGGAGTTTGATCGTCCTCCTCATCATTTTTGCTCTATGGCCGGGCATGTTATTCTTTTTTGGCCTTACAGCGATGGCTTGGTTAATGACTAAAGTGGTCGCCCATATTATGGAAAAAACACATACATAAATGAACGCAATAAAAAGAATGATTCTGTGAGAACAGCATAAAAAACCTTCTGTAGCGATCTACAGAAGGTTTTTGTGTGAATAAATATGGTGAAATATTAGATTTCTTAAAAGTCTTCATCGATAATTGGCGTGCTGTCAATTTCATCGCTGTCACGACGAACAATTAAGACATCGCAAGGTGCATTTTGCACGACGTATTGGGACACTGAACCGACAAAGGCACGTTCTAGCGCACTTAATCCCGTCGCTCCTAGGATGATTAAATCAAGGTCTTGTTCTTCTGGAAGGGCATCGGCAATTTCAGTTCTAGGGGAACCGTTGCGGATGATCGTCTCGATGTTTTCCACACCTTTTCCTTCGGCCCAATCTTTATAAGCTTCAACTGTACGAGTCGCTGCTCGTGACGATTGCTCTAAAAAATTGGTCTGACTAACAGAAGGTTCATATTGAGGAAACAGCATAACGGAGCGTGTATCAATAATATGTGTAATGATTAACGTCCCTTGGTTCCGATTGACAATATTCACTGCTTTTTTAAAGGCGATTTCGGCCGTTTTTGAGCCATCAATAGCCACCATCACACGATTATATTCTTTTGAAATCATATTTACCCCTCACTATCTTTCTTTAAATTTTATTGAAAGGCACTTTATGTAAGAGCTTTCATTTTTTAAAAATAAAAAAAGATATCCGATTGTGCCGGTTGTGTACCTATTACTTTAGAACCCGCTGTTTGCAGGTGGGCTCCACAAAGATTAACTCTGACTTCCAAGTGAAAAGGCCTGTCATTATTAATCTTATTAGGATCCCTTATCATAGTTACTTGTAGGGTTCACGCATTATTAGGTATCGCGTACACATCAGATATCTATCTGAGTAAATAATAGCATACTAATGATTAAGTGTCAAAAGGAACTGTTTACTTAATAAAAAAAGATCTTCCTTTTTATCCTTAAACAGGCATGGCTATTGTTTATCTGGATTAAATTTTAAATATTGTTTAGCTAAAGCGTGTTCGAATTTACTGGTTGGTTGTGGTGTATAATATTGAGCCTTTTTTAAAGAATCGGGTAAATATTGTTGTTGAACCCATGAATTTTCATAATTATGGGGATATTTATACTCCACGCCTCGCCCTAAATCCTTCGCACCTGCGTAGTGGGCATCGCGCAAATGATCGGGAACTTCAGAGGCCTTCGCTTCTCTAACATCTGCAATGGCTGCATCGAGGGCACTATAGGCAGAGTTGGATTTTTCAGACAACGCCAATTCAATCACCGCATTCGCTAAGGGAATACGCGCTTCTGGAAGCCCCGTTTTTTCAGCAGCGATAACAGCTGTGACCGCTCGAGCAGCGCCCGCAGGATTGGCCAAGCCAATATCTTCATAGGCAGTAATCATCAAGCGCCGACAAATAACTTGCAATTCACCCGCTTCGATTAATCGTGCTAAGTAGTGCAAAGCGGCGTGTACGTCACTTCCACGAATAGATTTTTGAAAGGCTGAAATCACATCATAATGCGCATCCCCATCTTTATCATGGGTTAATGCTTTTCGCTGCAGACATTCTTCCGCAATTTCCAGCGTAATATGAATAAGGCCATCCTCATTCGGATGCGTCGATTCCGCGGCTAATTCAAGCGCATTTAAAGCCCCACGCATATCGCCGTTGGTTGCTCTTGAAAAATGTAACATCGCTTCTTCATCCACCTCAACGTTCATTTCACCCAAGCCATTTTCTTTGTCGACTAAGGCACGTTCTAAACCAACTTGAATATCTGCACTCGATAAGGGCTTTAATTCAAAAATCTGAGAGCGGCTGCGAATCGCCGGTTGAATGGAAATATAAGGATTTTCGGTAGTCGCTCCAATTAATATAATTTGGCCACTTTCTAAATGAGGGAGTAAGAAATCTTGTTTCGGTTTATCTAAACGATGAATCTCATCGAGTAATAAAACGACACTACCGCTCATTTTCGCTTCTTCGGCCACAATTTGTAAATCTTTTTTTGTATTTGTTCCTGCGTTTAGGATACGGAAGGCATATTTAGTCGAGCCCGCAATAGCACTGGCAATACTTGTCTTACCAATTCCTGGCGGCCCATAAAGGATCATCGAGGATAAGCGTTTGGCTTCGACCATCCGCCAAATGATTTTTCCTTCCCCCACTAAATGCTGTTGCCCCACAATATCTTGAATAGAGGTAGGGCGCATTCGATAAGCTAATGGTTGATTCAAAGGGAAGCTCCTTTCTTTATTCTTTCAATTATTGTAACATGATTATCGCTTAAATTCTAACGAATCAAACGTTTGTTCTATAAACTAAAACGAACCCAAATAGCTTAAGGTAAGTAGGAATTAATACGCTTCGGACATCTTTTATGTTAGAATTTAATAGATTATATCGAAGTGAGGAGTAGAGGAAATAAAATGAATTTAGCAGCAATAATTAAAGAAAACCAATTACAAACCTTATTTTTTGAAGGAAATTTTGGGATTGAAAAAGAAGGTTTACGTACAGATCTCGAACAGAAGTTAGCTTTAACGGATCATCCAGAAAAATTAGGAAGCCGTTTATATCATCCATATATCCAAACCGATTTTAGTGAATCGCAACCTGAGCTTGTCACACCCGCACGTCCATCTTTAACCGAAGCTTTTCAATGGTTAGAAGGTCTGCATGATGTCCTCCTGCGTTCAATGGCCGAAGACGAATATTTCTGGCCGTATAGTATGCCAAACCTTTTACCGGAAGAAGATGACATTCCAATTATTCGGCTAAATGATCCTGACTCCATTGCTTACCGGGAGATGCTCTCTGAACGGTACGGGAAAAAGAAACAAATGATTAGTGGGATTCATTTTAACTTTTCATTTAGTGATGATTTTATAGACACGATCTTTGAGTTACAAGATCAATTCTCAGATCTCGTGGCCTTTAAAAATGATCTATATATTAAATTATCGGGTAATTTCTTAAAATATGAATGGATCTTACTTTATCTATTCGGCGCCAGTCCTTATGCGGCAGATGATTTTTATGATTCGAAATCCGCTCGTCATTTAGAAAAACCGATCGATTATGTGCGTAGCCTGCGGAATAGTTCTTTTGGCTACCATAACCATGAAGAAGTCGTGGTCAGCTATGACTCCGTTGAACAATATATTGAAGACATTGAACAGTTTGTCGCTACGGATCATTTATCGGAAGAACGTGAATTTTACGGCAATGCGCGCTTACGCGGACCTGGCAGTAAACTCCGAGATATGTTAGAGACGGGTGTGCAATATGTTGAAATTCGTTCGGTCGATATTAATCCCCTTGACCGTGTCGGACTCTCTTATGAGCAGGGCGAATTCTATCATTTATTCTTTATGACGATGGTCTGGTTAGAAAGTAGAGCGACAACTTCTGAAATTTTAGAAGGACAGCAGCGGAACTTGCATACAGCGGATGAGTCACCTTTTGAAAAGTCTCAGTATCAAGAAGAGGGCTTAGCATTCCTCGAAATAATGGAGGAAATGGTCGTCACCCTTTCTTTAGGAAGTGACTACCAAGAGCTTGTGCAAAAAGCAAAAGCGAAGTTTGAACAGCCTGAAACAACGTTAGCTGCACGAGTGTCCAATGCCATTGAGGAAGAGGGCTATTTAGACCTCGGTCGTCAGTTAGGGTTGGAGTACAAGGCCTATTCCGTTGATCGTCCCTATGTTTTAAATGGTTTTGAAGATATGGAATTATCAACGCAGTTACTGATTTTCGATGCGTTACAATTGGGCGTCGGTTTAGAAATTATCGATCGTGCGGACCACTTTTTACGATTAACGCATGAAGATCATACGGAATATGTCCGTAATGGCAATATGACCAGTAAAGATACCCAGATTTCATATTTTATTATGGAAAATAAAACGGTGACGAAAAAGATTCTAGACGAACAAGGCTATGCGGTCCCACAAGGGGGCGAATATGAGAGTGTTGCGGATGCTTTAGGGAATTTTGAAAAGTATCGCGGACAATCGATTGTGGTTAAACCGAAATCGACAAATTATGGTATCGGCATTTCCGTCTTCAAAAACCCACCGACGAAAGCATCTTATCAAGAAGCTTTAGAAATTGCTTTTAAAGAAGATGAAGCGGTCTTGGTAGAAGAATTTGTAGAGGGAACGGAATATCGCTTCTTTGTAATCGATGGAGAAGTTGAAGCGGTCTTATTACGCGTGCCAGCGAATGTAGTGGGCGATGGCGAGTCAACCATCCGTGCATTAATTGATGAGAAAAATGAAGACCCGCTACGTGGTGTTAATCACCTAGCGCCGTTAGCCATTATTGAAAAAGGCTCGATCGAAGCGTTAATGTTAAAAGAACAAGGGTATACTTTTGACTCCGTGCCTGAAAAAGATGAACAAGTCTTTCTCCGAGAAAATTCCAATATTTCGACGGGTGGCGATTCGATTGATTTTACAGATGAGATGGATGAAAGTTATAATCAGATAGCTGTAGGTATTGCTGAGGCCTTAGACGTGCGGGTAACAGGAATTGATTTAATTATTCCTGATTATAACCAGCCGAGTCAAAAAGAGGCACCAGGTTATTCTTGTATTGAAGCGAATTTTAACCCAGCAATGAACATGCATGCTTATGTTTCAAAAGGAAAAGGACGTCGGGTTTCAAGAGAAATTTTAGCGATGTTATTTCCTGAACTCGTTCAAGAAACGAACAAAATAAATAATGAAGAAAGAAAGGATTAAAGTGAAAGATACAATTTATTTAGATCATGCAGCGACAACACCCATGGCTCCAGAAGCGATTGAAGTAATGACGCAAGCTTTAACGGAAAATTACGGCAATGCCTCAAGCGTCCATCAATTGGGCAAGAAAAACCGTGTGTTGATTGATTATGCGAGAGAAACGATGGCTAAAAGTATCGGCGCGGATCCCATAGAAATTGTTATCACCAGTGGTGGTACAGAGAGTGACAATATGGCATTGATCAAAACGGCGGAATATTATGCGGACCAAGGAAAACATATTATTAGTACAAATGTTGAGCATCCAGCCGTTTTAAATCCGTTAAGTTATTTGGAGTCTAAAGGGTTTGAAGTCACTTATTTACCGGTCGATGAAAAAGGCCGGATTACGCTAGAACAAGTAAAAGAAGCGATTCGTCCGGATACGATTCTCGTTTCAGTCATGTATGGCAATAACGAAGTGGGAACCATCATGCCGATTCAAGAAATCGGAGAATATATCGATACGCTAGAGCAGACGATCGCTTTCCACACTGATGCGGTGCAAGCTTATGGGGTTGTGCCTTTAGATGTGGAAGAATTGAAGGTCGATTTATTGAGTGTTTCTGCGCACAAAATGCATGGCCCGAAAGGCATTGGCTTTTTATATGTGCGTGAAGGTTTAAGTATTCCTAACTTACTTCTAGGTGGCGGACAAGAAAATGAACGGCGTGCTGGTACCGAAAATATTCCAGCTATTCTTGGTTTTGAACAAGCGATTAAATTGAGTGAAGCACATCTAGCAGAAAATGAACAGTATCTCGCCGACTTGAAACAGAAATTTATCCAATTACTGGCTGATTCTGAAGTAGAGTATTCGATCAATGGCGATCTTGACCATAGCTTACCACATATTCTTAGTTTGAATTTTCCGGCTTTACGCTCGGATTTAATGTTGATCCAAATGGACTTACGAGGAGTTGCGATGTCGGCAGGTTCTGCTTGTTCTGCAGGGACGATTGAACCGAGTCATGTCTTGGTCGCGATGTTTGGCGAAGACGCCAATGAAATAGACCATACCGTTCGCTTTAGTTTAGGCATTGAAAATACGGAAGAAGAAATTGAAAAAGTCGTGGCTTTACTCGAAGACATTACAGTCAAATAAGCCTTTGGCCGCTTTTTTATATTTTATAGGATATAGCATATTTCCGAGAAATATGCTATATTATTTATGAGAAGTAGAAGAGAGGAGCTTTTAGATGTCCCCAACAAATGAAGCAGCTTTACCAGGAAGTGAGCAAAAATACCGCGTGCATCCAGACGCAAAGCGATATACTATGCGCGATAATGCTTTTATCGAGACGAAAAATGGCAACTTTCAATATGAACGAGTCCTATCCCGACAGCCAGGCACCAAGACGGCGCCTAAATTAAAAGTAACCGTTTCTAAAGACTTTACGGATTTAAAAATGTCTACAGTTGCCGCTAATGGCGTTAAGAAAGTGAATTTGTATGCGAATGAGCAACAACAAGAAGCGCGTGAACTGGCTGAATTTTATTTAACGACTTTTGTTCAAGAAGGTATTCTTGAAAAAGTATAAGCAGGGTATAGAAAAAATTAGATAATGTTTTTGTTCAATAAACTCTGGATAAAGCTTTTATCTGGAGTTTTTATTTTGCAAAAAATAAAATTTAGATCACAACGTGAGGTGAAAGCAATGAATTTATTAAACATCATTAAAGACAATCATTTAATTCAACCCTTTTTACAGGGTAATTTTGGTTTAGAAAAAGAAGGTTTACGGACGACTTATCCGGCTGAGTTGGCGCGCACGGCCCATCCAGAAATACTCGGCGACCGCGAAGTGAATATTCATATGAAGACCGATTATGGAGAAGCACAACCGGAAATTATTACGCCTCCCTTAGCGCCGTATACAAATGCGCATAATTGGCTACAGACTTTAAGTAGCGTGTTAATCACGAGCTTACCTGCCGATGAATATATTTGGCCATTTAGTGTTCCGTGTAAATTGCCGGATGAAGCGTTGATTCGTATTTCCGAAACAACGAATCCGGATTTAGAGAAATATCGTCTCTATACAGCGGCTAAATATGGCAAGAAACGCCAATTAGTCAACGGTATCCATATTAATTACTCCTTTAACCAAGATTTTCTAGCACAATTATTTGCGATACAAAATGAATTCGATACGCTTGAAGCCTTACAAGATGAATTGTATTTAAAATTAGCGAGTAACTTTTTACGTCATCAATGGTTCCTCGTCTATTTATTCGGAGCGACTCCGATCGCTGAAGCAGATTTCTTTGAAGGGCCATTTTTTGTGGGAAAAGAGCTGCCCACTGCTCCGATGCGCAGCTTACGTAACAGCAAATACGGTTTTACGAATGACCCGAAAGTGGTCGTGCGCTATGATACCGTTGAACATTATGCCGGAGATTTACAAAAATATGTGGCAACGGGTTTATTGCGGAAAGAACGCGAATATTATGGAGCGATCCGTTTACGAGGCATTGTGAAAGACACGAATAGTCTTTTGGAAAATGGCATCCAATACTTAGAAGTTCGTTCCTTCGATAATAATCCTTTTCACGTTTCGGGACTATCACGTGACACGCTACAGTTTGTGCACCTCTTTTTCTTGACGATGCTTGCCTTACCTGAAAAAGTAGCTGCCACAGAAACGCAAAAAGGCAATCATTTCACCAAAGAAGTAGCAAATGAACATCCTTTCGCCCAAACAAAAAGGTACGAGGAAGGGCTGTGGTTGTGCGAGCAGATGCAAGATCTGGTGGACGCTTTAAGTTTGAAAGATAGCTATAGAATGCTCATTCAAGAAGCATTCACTCAATTAAAGGAGCCGAAAAAAACCATTGCGGGACGAATTATGCAAGAAATAGAGGCTGGCTCTTCTTTATTAGAGCTGGGAGAAGAATTAGGACGCGATCATAAAGAAGCTATGCTGACAGCGACCGCTCTCCCAGGCTTTGAACATTTAGACCCGGCACATCAACAACAGCTTATCCGTATTTTACAATTAGGGTTAGATGTACCGTTAGAATATATTCGCGAAGTACAGTTAGAAAATGAACAGCTAAGCTGAGAGACTTGCTTTCTGTCCGATTCCATCGTATAATATAGAGCGTTGGAAATTTCGAACCTTCAAATTCGATTTATTTTCAATTTTAATTCTCGGTGACGAGAAAAATTGATAAAGAAATGATGGTGAAAAAAATGAATGAGAACGCAAATACACGTGTAGTTGTCGGTATGAGCGGTGGCGTAGACTCCTCGGTGACCGCCTTACTCTTGAAAGAACAAGGGTATGATGTGGTCGGAATCTTTATGAAAAACTGGGATGATACAGATGACACCGGTTTTTGTACAGCGACAGAAGATTATCAAGATGTGGCTTTAGTTGCTGATCAAATCGGCATTCCGTATTATTCTGTGAATTTCGAAAAAGAATACTGGGACAAAGTGTTTACCTACTTCTTAGACGAATACAAAAAAGGCCGCACGCCCAATCCAGATGTGATGTGTAATAAAGAAATTAAATTTAAAGCTTTCTTAGAATACGCATTGGAATTAGGCGCGGACTATGTCGCTACTGGCCACTATGCGCGAGTACGTCGTGACCAAAATGGTGTGACGCATCTATTGCGAGGTATTGATTCAAATAAAGACCAAACGTACTTTTTGAATCAACTCTCTCAAGCCCAACTTTCAAAAGTAATGTTCCCACTGGGTGAAATTGAAAAACCAGAAGTGCGAGCAATTGCTGAAAGAGCAGGCTTAGCAACCGCTAAGAAAAAAGATTCAACAGGCATTTGTTTTATTGGGGAAAGAGACTTTACAAGTTTCTTGAAGGAATATCTTCCCGCCCAATCTGGCGAAATGCAAACACTTGAGGGTGAAGTTGTTGGAACCCATACAGGCCTTATGTACTACACAATCGGCCAAAGAAGAGGCTTAGGAATTGGTGGTAGTAAAAATGGTTCAAACGATCCATGGTTTGTAATTGGGAAAGACTTAACCAAAAATGTATTATATGTTGGACAAGGTTATGAAAATGAGCATCTCTATGCCGATACGCTAGAAGGCTCAGATTTCTTCTTCACAACCGATGAAGAGTACCCCAGCGAATTCCGTGCGATGGCTCAGTTCCGTTATCGTCAAGAAGCAGTTCCTGTAACTGTTTTCTACGATGCAGAAAATGACACAGCGCGTGTTGAATTTGACGAACCGGCTCGTGCGATTACTCCCGGGCAAGCGATTGTCTTTTACGATGGAGACGAGTGTCTAGGTGGCGGTACGATTGATGCAGCTTATAGTGATCAAAAACAATTACAATACGTATAATTTAAAATAAAAATCAAAACTTCGTTTACAGTATTTTTCTGTAGACGAAGTTTTTTATTTGGTAAGAGGCAACTTATTGGTGAAGGCTCTTGAAGTTTAGCTAAAATTCATTTAAATTAGGCATAAGCAAGACTTTTTGAGTCGAGCAGAATAAAAGACGACAAGTCTATTGTTTTAACAAAGGAGAGGTCAGATCATCTGGGGATTTCCTTTTTGCCAAGCAAAGATCAAACTTCCCTATGAGTTGTTGCAAACGAAATTCCAGATGAAATAAAAACCTAAGCGCCGCATCTTTTTTAATAAAGGTGCGGCGCTTTCATTTATAATCCCTTTAAAAAAGAGCGCTGATGCGTTAAAATAAGGGTATATATATTGAGAGGAGAAATATTTTGGAAGAGATGAGTCTGGATCTGACAGGAAATGAAGAATTATATATTACTGGTGAAGTATTAGCCATATATTTCTCTAATCCATCAAATTTTTATAAAGTGATGTTAATAGATATTGAAGAAACGAACGCCGACTATTTAGAAGATCAAATTGTGATTACGGGTAATTTTGGCCGGATACAAGAAGGGGCCAGTTATCAATTTTATGGCGTATTTACCAACCATCCTAAATATGGCGTGCAATTTAAAGCGAACCGTTATGCGACAAGTCAACCTTCAACTGATGAATCGTTAATTAATTATTTGGCGAGCGATTCATTTAAAGGAATTGGCGAGAAAACAGCCGCAAAAATTGTGGATGCCTTAGGAACAAACTGTATCGATGCCATCGTGGAAAATCCGACGGTGCTTGATCAAGTGGTTGGGTTAAGTCAAAAACAAAAAGAAACACTAGAAGAAGTGTTGTCGAATGAATACGGCATGCAAAAAGTCATCCTGAAATTGAACCAGTTTGGGATTGATAATGCGCTCGCTTTTCGTATTTATGGTCGCTATGAAGAAGAAACATTAGAAGTTATTCGTGAAAATCCTTATCGCTTGATCCAAGACGTGGAGAGCGTTGGATTTAACCGGGCGGATATGATTGCGGATCATTTAGAAATTCAGCCCGATGCCGATGAACGAATTCAAGCGGGGGTGCTGTACGCCTTGCTTAATATCTGTAGCAGCTCCGGGGATACTTATGTTTTAGAAAACCATTTAATCGAAGAAACCACCCAAATTTTAGAAAGAAGCCGTCCTTTTTTAATTGATCGAGAACTGATTGAAAAAAATATCACTCAGTTACTTAAAGACAGTGCGATTTATGAAGAAGAGGGGCGTTACTTTTTATCCGCCATTTACCATGCCGAGTGGGGGATTGTGAGTTCGTTGGAATATATTCTGGATGATGAAAAAGAATCGATTTCAGATAAATTATTCGCTAAAAAGATTAAAAGGGTAGAAGACGAGTTAAATATTGAATACGGTGAATCCCAAAAAGAGGCCATTAAATTAGCTTTAGAATCACCGGTCTTTATTTTAACAGGAGGACCAGGAACGGGTAAGACCACGGTCTTAGAAGGTCTGATTCATATGTTTGCCGACCTCAATGATTTATCCTTAGATCCTTATTCCTACAAAGATACCGGCTTTCCTATTTTATTAGCAGCGCCAACCGGTCGAGCTGCGAAGCGGATGAAAGAAACAACCAATCTGCCATCTTCAACGATTCATAGAATGTTAGGTTTAACGGCGGAAGATGATGATTTAATGGACGAAACGGGCATTGAATTAGAAGGCGAATTATTAATTATTGACGAGATGTCCATGGTCGATACTTTCTTAGCGAACCAGTTATTCCGAGCGATCGATCAAGGTATGAAAGTTGTCTTAGTCGGCGATCAAGACCAATTGCCGTCAGTAGGACCGGGACAAGTTTTTCGCGATTTAATCGATTCGGAGAAAGTCCCTCAAAAAGAATTAGTCGAAATCTACCGTCAAGGCGATGATTCCAGTATTATTCCTTTGGCCCATGAGATTAAGCACAATCGCTTGCCCGCTGATTTATTAGAAAAGAAAAAAGATCGAAACTTTTTCCCAGCGCGTTCGAATAATGCAGTAGCGGTCATTGAAAAAATTGTAGAAAAAGCAATTGAGCGGGATTATACTGCTGAAGACATTCAAATTTTAGCACCGATGTACAAAGGACCCGCCGGGATTAACATTTTAAATGAACGCCTGCAAGAAATTTTTAACCCAAACGACGGCCACCGCAAAGAAGTGAAACACATTGATACCGTCTATCGTATTGGCGACAAGGTGTTACAGTTACAAAACGATCCCGAAAATAACGTCTTTAATGGCGACTTAGGCTTTATTGTCGGCATTACAAAAGCGAAAAATTCGGAATTGAAAACAGATGAAATAACCGTGGATTTTGAAGGCAACGAAGTCACTTATTTACGTTCGAATTGGAACAAGATTACGCTAGCTTATTGCTGTT
Organism: uncultured Atopostipes sp.; assembly: GCA_963558565.1. Lineage (GTDB taxonomy): Bacteria > Bacillota > Bacilli > Lactobacillales > Carnobacteriaceae_A > Atopostipes. The sequence goes on along the minus strand of CAUWGX010000003.1, from coordinate 142,135 downwards.
CGATCCATAAAGCTCAAGGTAGTGAATACGATATTGTAATTTTACCGATGCTTTCAAGTTATGGCCGCATGCTGAAAAAAGATATTATTTATACGGCGGTCACACGGGCCAGTAAATCGCTGTCTTTAATCGGTGAACCGGATGCGTTTCTGCGCGGCATTGAATCCCAACAAAATCTAAGAAATACCGCTTTAAAAGAACGACTCCAATCAGAAAAAAATAAATTTACCGTAGTAGAAGAAAAAACGAACGCAGCTGAAAGTTCTGGAAGCAACCAAGAACCAGCCACTTATATTTTAACACCTGAACTCGTTGAATCAGCCGCCATTGATCCAATGATTGGGATGGAGAACGTTCAACCACAATAAAAATAGCTCCTTCAAAGTATTTTTTCAATGCCTACTTTGAAGGGAACATATCACTTTGAGATGCTATTTTTAATTCTTTAAAATAGTAATGGTTCACCACGAACCTTGTTGAATTAGCAAAGTTCGCCGCTACCATACACGCTTTTACGCATGCACGGAGTATAACGGCGTTCTTTGTTTTTTTATTTAAGTAGAGAATCCCCCTTTTAGGTAAAGCGCTTACTTAATCCGTTAGGAATATACAAAAATGTATGTTGCCACGAGAGTAATTAACTAATTAATCTTACAAAAGGAAGTGGTTTACTATGACTGCGGCTCTTACCAATGATTTGTGAAGTTTTTGGGTAAAAAAAGAGGCTTGTGGTCACGAAAGTAGGAAACGTGTCCGTGAAGGTGTGGTCGTGGTCATGAAAGAGAGGAACGTGTCCGTGAGGGTGAACCGGTGCCTACAAAATATATTTAGGTAAGGTCACTATCCAATCAGCTGCTGCCTTAACATCTTTCCTGTTCATGCAATAAACTTGGTCTAATCGTTTATGCAGTCTTGAAATCGTATCGCTTTGATTTTCATTCAGGACATAATTCAAATACGTCTTGGAAACATCAATATCTTTGTTCGAATGATTGACCGTTTTTCTATCCAAATGATTGCTTGATCCTTGAATGCTACCTCGTGTATATTTTGCTACATGTGTCATTAAAACACCTCCATAAATTGCCGACCTCAAGTGAACTTTAACACACCCAAAACAATTTGGTATAGCCCGTCCAAAATAAATTGTGGACGGGCTCTTCGAGGAGTCTTGCAGACGGCTAAATCGACTTTTCAAGTCGAGTGTCAGTGACCCTTCTGAGTCAATTAGCTGATACCTGTTGAGGTTTTACTGGTCTCTAAATTTGTCGCCCAGAAAAAACCTCAAATTAAAAACCCCCTTCGACTTCCGTCAGGGAGCTTTTATTAAATATTCTACTCTCTCTTACCCGGTTCAATAATCAGCCAATAATTGAATATAGTCATAATTATAAATATAAATACACTCCACATATTTCGATTACCTTCTGCAAAATAATCTATCGTCGCAAAAGATAGCATAACCACATAAATAAATTTAAAAAAGTGAGGCACTTTATATATTTTATTATGTACTTTTTTAAACACAATAATCACTACTTCCTAAATTATTGATAACCCCATCCCACCGGTACTGATTGAGGTTGAGAACCTGGAATTGTTTGATTTTCAAATTCTATATAAATACCTTTGTCAGTATCAAGGTTAACTGAAGCAATTTGTCCTAACATAGCTCCTAATGTAGCACCAGCACCGCCACCAATTAATACTCCAATTGCAGCTGATGCTCCAGCCCCTAAAACTGATATTGTTTTAGTGTATGTTGAATTTAAATATAGAGTAAAAGTATTTGTACCAGTATTTACTACTTTTGTTTGCCCATGTGCTCTCAATGGAGAATTATCTTCGGCAATAGCATTTTCTATCTCTTCATCAGTAAAAATATCATGAATATCATAGCCTTGAGCTTCTAACTCATCAAATAACATTTGATGAGTTAGACCAACAGCTCTAATAGAATCATCTTCAGACAATCTCTCTATAGGCGTTGTAGTAGTCTCACTCGCTTGAACTTGTGTACCAAAAATTGTTGGTGAAGCTATGGGTGCTAAAGTTAAAACTGAGGCACTCATAATCAGACTTTTCTTCAAATTCATACTATTTCCACCTAGTTTTTTTGATAACTTATTTACTATATATTTAACTTAACAGAAATTAAGAACGGTTTCAAACACTTAACTCCTTATTTAATTTCCTCTGTTTCTTTATCAAAATCAGAACATCCGTATCGACGTTCTTGATAACGCGAAATTATCTTATTTAAAGTTTTGAAGCGACTGACTTTGGATCTTGTCCTTGTTCTTTAAACAGAGTTACCTCAGTGGCTGAAAAGCATGCACAATATCGAACGACAATACATAGTGATCAAGGTTAACATTATCAATCTCATCTATGAGTGAAAAAATATCGCATCTTTTAAAATATGACCTGTAAGAGAAATTGTTTAGACAATTTACCCAAGGGCCATTTCTTTGAGCTTTAAAAAAATTGAGTGGCTTATCTTCGGTTCAATACCGAAAACAAGACACTCAATTAGTTGCTTAATATTTAATTACATAAACCCCAACTTTTGGAGTTTACTACAGTTTTTTGCTATTTATTCTTCTTCGTGCTCAGGTACTAACTCAAGTAATTCATCCGCATGCGCAATATTTTCAGTTTCGGTAACTTTAATATCGGCATAATCTGCAGAGTTGGTAATAATGACCATTGTTGTTGGGTCATAGTCGTGGTCTTTAACCGTCTGTAAGTCCACTTCTAATAATAAATCACCAACGTTTACTTGGTCTCCTTTTTGAATGTGGGAAGTAAAACCTTCGCCATTCATTTCTACGGTGTCAATACCTACGTGGATCAATAGCTCAGCACCGTTTTCACTCGTAATGCCCACCGCGTGGTTAGAGTCCATAGTTACTGTAATTTCACCAGAAACAGGAGCATAAACTTTTTCGGCAGACGGAAGAATAGCCACGCCATCTCCCATCATTTTTGAGCTGAAGACATCATCTTCAACATCTTCTAAAGCAATTACTTGCCCAGTCATCGGAGAAGCAATCACTTCGCCAGCCATTTCGACAATTTCTTCATCTTCCGAAATTTCTTCAACATCTGCTTCTGGCGCAGAAGTTTCCGGCGTAGAGGTTGGTTCATTGCCGGCATCTGGATGACGTTTTAGGAAATCATTTAAATCTCCAGCAATCCCTTCAACTTTTGTTCCATAAATGACTTGCACAGATTGTCCGCTAGCCATCACCCCTGCAGCACCGGTTTTACGTAAGAGATTTTCATTTACTTTTGAACCATCATTGACGGTGACTCGTAAACGCGTCGCACAGTTCGTGAAGTCGTCAATGTTATTTGAACCACCCAAACCTTGAGCAATTTGGTAAGAAATTTCATCATCGGCAGTAATTCCTGCATCCGCAGCTTCTTGACCAATTCCGTGTTTTTGGCGGTATTCATCTTTTGTATGCAATTCAGCGTCTTCATCATCAGCTTCACGACCAGGTGTTTTTAGATCGAATTTCTGAATACTGAAGCGGAAAATCACATAATAAAGAATCGCCCAAATAATGATCGGTAAAATTAAATTGGTCCAATTGGTTCGATCATTCCCCGGAAGGATACCGTACATAATAAAGTCGATTAAACCTCCAGAGAAGGTCAAGCCTACACCAACGTTTAACCATTCAACCATAATGACAGATAAACCAGCTAAGATCGAGTGAACGCCGTAGAATAAGAAAGGAGAAGCAAATAATACGGTAAATTCAATCGGTTCTGTAATTCCAGTCACAATAGAAGTAATGGAGGAACCGAGGAGTAAACCTTTTGCGTCATCCTTTTTCTCTTTACGAGCTACATGGTACATCGCTAGCGCTGCAGCAGGCCAACCACCAATCATCAGTGGGAATTGGAAAGAGAAATATTTAGCAAACTCAGGGGAAACAACTTCTCCTGCTGAAATTTGAGCGAATACAATATTTTGTGCACCATGGACCATCTCGCCTGCAACCATCGTCGAACCACCCAGCGCTGTTTGCCAGAAAGGTAAGTAAAACACATGATGGAGACCAAATGGAATCAATGCACGATAAATAAATCCATATAAGAACGAACCAATCGCTCCTGATTCAACAATTATTCCACCTAAAGCAGCAATGCCAGCTCCAATATAAGGCCAAATAAATGCAAAGAAAAAGCCCAGCAATGTTCCAGCGACAGTTGAAATAATTGGAATAAAGTGGGTTCCTTGGAAGAAGGAGAGTGCATCAATAAATTTCACACGATAAAATTTATTATGTAAGTATACAACCACTAGACCAATAATGATCCCGCCGAATACGCCGGTGTTCAGAGTTTCTTCAAAACCTAAAACACTGCCCACTAAACCTTCAATTTCATAAAGCGCGTCCATATCACGAAAGTTATGGATCGCACTCGTTAAAGCGGCATACATCGTAAAGTAACCAACGACTGCTGAAAGAGCCGCTACTTCTTTACGATCTTTCGCTAAACCAGAGGCGACCGAAATCGCAAACAGTAACGCTAAATTATCAAAAACAACGTTTCCAACATCTTGCATAACACTTAAAACACTATATAAAATAGTTCCTTGTCCAATAATTGCTTCTAAACCATATTGCGTAATAAAAGCATCATTTGTAAAAGCAGAACCAATACCTAAAAATAAACCCGCGATTGGAAGTAATGCAATCGGTAGCATAAAAGTTCTGCCTAAACTTTGTAATTTGTTGAATATTTTACTATTCATTTTAATAAATCCTCCTACAATTTTTAAATCATTTTGATGAAAAAAACCTTAGTAAAACCCTTACAAACCTCCTTTTTGGCCCATAAGATACTATATCAATTTAAGGGAAGAATGTAAAATGGAAAACGTGTTCGCGAGAGTGAGGCTGGTGGTCACGAAAGTGAGAAACGTGTTCGCGAGAGTAGAGTTCGTGGTCATGAAAGTAAGAAACGTGCCCGCAAAGGAGGGCTCGCGGTCATGAAAGTAAGAAACGTGCCCGCGAAGGAGAGCTCGTGGTCATGAAAGCGAGAAATGTGTCCGCGAGACGGCACCCCATGGATACGAAAATGGGAAATGTGCTCGCGAGCACGGAATTTGGCTCCGGAAAACAGATTCTGAATCACAATCCTTGTCATTGTGGAAATTGATTTTGAATCATTGCTGGAGAGGGGTCGAATACTTTTGAAGTCATTTGGAGATTCGCCAAACAGTCTTTTATCTATAATTTAATATCCGTTTTTTAGCATATCTTTTGCTATTTCTTTATAGTCCTCAATTCCAGATGACTCCGCAAATTCTGCTAAAGTAATGGCTTGAGTCGCTAATAATTCAATAATGTGTTCTTTCATCTTAGGCCAAGTGTATCCACCAGCTTTTTGGTAGGCTTGGATCAGTTTTTCTAATTCTTCTTCGCCAAATAACATATAGTGAGCAGTAAAATCATTGGCTATATCCGCTACTTTTGCCTCCGTCCAGTCAATAATTCCTGTGACAGAAAAATGTTCATCGACAAGCGTGTGTCCAGGATATAAATCACCATGTATAAAGCCAACTTCTTGCGGCCATAATTCTTCGTTCTCTAGCCACTTTTGCCATCTCAACCAGAGTTCTTCATTAACCGCATATGATTTTTTCACAGCATCCATTCGTTGACTCATAGTTGATCTTAATTTTTCGGAAGTTGCCCCATTTTTAAACTCAGACTCGATTGGGATAGAATGCAGAGCAGCTAGGGCTTGACCTAAACTCTGCGTAAAAGTTTCCGGGGCCTCTTTTTCATCAAAAGTCCAATAATTTTCTTGTGTTTCAGAATCGGTAGTGACGACCGGTTCTCCATTTAATATTCGGTAGCCAATGAGCTCTTCAGAATAAATCTCCCAATTCGGCACGTCAAAAGGCAGTGAAGTAGCATGGAGGAAGTCTAGTATTTGTTTTTCTGATTTTGTTTTCAAAAAAGCGTCTTTCCTTCGGGGGAAACGCAGCACCCATTTTGTCCCTTGTTGATCGGTTCCGAAGGCTACTTGAAAATCAAGGCCGATATTTGCGAATTCGATTGTACTTTCATCCAATATTAGATCGTGACTTCGTGCTTTATTGATGATGTCTTTTTTCAAATTTTCCATAGCATGTGTCATCCTTTAATAAAGATTTTCTTAAAAAGTATAGCATACATTCAACTTTTTTATTCCTGCTGGAAGTGCGCAAACTATTATTTCTATGCAATTATGACGCTCCGTTGCGGATGTGTTCAGTTTCAGCAGTTTTAGGTATTAAGTGGAAGGGCTAGGTGAAATGGTTATGCTATTATTTTTAATAGGAAAGGTATTGTCTGTTCTTTTTATAATGGTAGCAGTAGTGGTAGAACAAAAAACATACCGAAAAAATGATGCTGTTAACAAAGGATATTGCTACAAACACCACTCTTATTGAACCGCTTATTTTTCCATAACAGCAAAATAATTTTCTTCCTCATCCGCAAAATTAAAGACTTTTTCACCAGAAGGCATCACCACAAGATCACCAAGAGTAATATTTTTGTCTGCCATTTCAGCATAGAGTCCTTCAAGGTCTTTTGCAAAAAACATTAAAGAAGACGTTCCTAAATTTATTTCAGGTTCCCTCTCAGCCACAAATTGTTTGTCGATCAATACAATATTTGTTCCTTCTTTGTTTAGCGTAATTTCAATTGAACGCATCCCATACTCATCGATATTATCTTCCACTACTGTGAATTGTAATTTTTCCACCCAGAACTTCTGAGCCTGCTCAAAATCTTCAATATACAACATAACTTGCCCTAATTGATGAATCATCAATTTTCACCTCCTTTAGATTCTTTAGGGATTGAGTTTAAATATTTATAATTTCAGATAGAAGGACAACTAAACGGAAATTTTCTTTGTTTTAAGTGTATCAAACTTCAAGCTATATTTTTATATGATATACCTATAAATGCTAAAAAATTCCATTAGGCTAATGTGAGTCCGTCAGTCGGTTTGCTTTTCAACGGCTCACGTAATTGAAGAACAATTGAGTTGGGAATTTTAAAATTTAATTTTGATCCACTCAAGCATTAAAGGCATATCGAATGAACTGAAAAGAAATTATCGATAAAATATATGAAAATATAAGAGAGGATGGATAAAATGTTTGAATTACATCAATTGTTAAAGGAACTAAAAAATCACCAGTGGGTAAATTTAACACATGAAGTGCATCAAGATATTCCTGTGTATCCTACATTTAATCCTTTGTCAGAAGAAATCATATCAACGCTCGAAGAATCGGGTGTTGATTCTAAAGAATACCGGATTGGGAATGCACATGGCACACACATCGATGCGCCTAGCCATTTTGTGGGAGAGAAGAGAGACTTAGCTGGAATTTCTCAAAAAGAGCGTGTTCTTCCATTGTATGTCCTTCATTTGGAAGACAAAGTAAAAGAAGTTCCTGGCTATGCGGTAACCGTAGCCGATATTAAAGAATCTGAAGCGAAGCACGGCGAAATCCCTGAAGGAAGTTTTGTAGCTTTTTCAAGTGGTTGGTATAAAAAATTTGATGATTACGATAAGTTTGTAAATAAAGATAGGGAAGGGGTTGAACAAACACCAGGGTGGTCAATTCCCGCTTTAGAATATCTTAGTCGTACGCGAAAAGTGACGGCGATTGGACATGAAACATTGAACACAGATAGTGGTGTGGAAGCAGCGGCAGCGGGCTTTTTGGATGCGCAACATTATTGGTTAGCGGAAGATAAATTTCAAGTGGAGCTCTTAGCAAACTTGGATAAAGTACCGGCAGTTGGAAGTATTATTTTCGTTGGTGTTCCACATATTAAAGATGCACCAGGATTTCCGGCAGAAGTTTTTGCAGTTGTCCCCAATGACGTCGACTAAACAGGATAAATTAAGCAACGAAGAGTCTTCATTGTACAGCTTCTTCGTTGATGTTTGTTAGCAGATATTAAGGCTAATCGTCTTAGCTTCTTAAATCAAAAAGACCGTATTTCTTAAGACATTCTTTTAAAATGACTAAGAAAGACGGTCTTATTTTTTTAGGATTTACTTAAAATATTCCCGACTGCTTCGCTAATTGCTCCTCTAAAGTTAATTTTCCCAAGAAAAAATCCCATCTCTTATGGAGGCATTACGAGTTCGATTTGAAAGAGCCTGTAACACTCATTAATTTTTATGGACCGATCAGTGAGAAAAGAAGTCATTTCATGTAAAATGACTCATTAAGAACATATTTCGAATAGGAAAGGACGTCATAAAATGGACGAATTAAGAAAGACTTTGATTTTTCAATTTGATATTTCTTGGCAATTATTAGACTATCATTTAACGAATTTAGAAACCGAGGAAGTCCTCTGGAAGCCAACAGCTGAGAGCTTGCATGTGAATCATTTAGAGGGTGTATGGAAAGCAGACTGGCCCGAAACCGAATCCTATGAGATGGGTCCGGCGAGTATTGCTTGGACAAGCTGGCATATTATTTTTTGGTGGGCCATGGAGGCAGTAAAAAACACGATCAAAAATCTTCATGATCAATGGCGAAGCATTTTAGAAACAACCCCTGCTGAAGAATTGACTACGACGGCTTACACGAAATGGCCATTTGAAGATAAACCTTTTTATGAATTAGCGGGCTGGTTAAACTTAGAGTTAATGAAAAATGCGGCAGAAATAGGGAGCGGTAGATTTCTTTATGCGACAAAAGACCAATAAGAAGAAGTAAATGAAAGGAAAAGCACGGTGCTATCTAGGCCATTCTATACAGAGATGGCCATTTTTTTCGAAAGTCCCAAAATCGTTGAAGATTAGGTAAGTTAAAATTTGGGAGGACGCGTACCAAAGCTCATCGACTACTTTTTTATATGGACCAAGGAATGACTGCCGAAGCTGAACTTGTGCTTTTACAAACTCATTTCCGCGTTTAGTCAGTATCGAGATTTTAAAAAGGCAAAATTTTATGCAACATTTTCTTTGGGTAGGGTGTGAAACCGGGTCTCGCTAAAGAAGATTCGAAGAGAAAAAGTTTCTTCTTGACAAATGACGTTTACGAACGTAAACTATTAATAACTTCAGAGATTACAAATGTAGACAACTTGAATATTACAAAAAAGAATTAAGCGATTAAAAAGAGGAGGAATAGGCAATGATGACACCAACACAAGTGACAGTGAGTGCAGCGGAGTGGGAAATCATGCGGGTCGTATGGGCCAACGAAGCGGTGACTAGTCGTAAAGTCATTGATACATTAGAAGATAAAATGGAGTGGAAAGAGTCCACGATCAAAACCTTGATCGGGCGTTTGGTCGAAAAAGACGCTCTCCAAACAGTCAAAGAAGGACGCAAGTATATTTATATAGCCTTAATTAGCGAAGAAGATACCGTGAAAAGTTATTCGGAGGATATTCTAGCCCGGGTCTGTAATAAAGATAACGGCAAAGTTGTTCGGAATTTAATGGAAGATGCCACGTTGAGCCAAAAGGACATTGAAGAACTCATTGAATTATTGCAAGAAAAAGCCGTGACAGCGCCTGAAGAAGTCGCTTGCGATTGTGCAGTCGGTCAATGCGATTGTCACTTAGTGTAGATAAGAGGAGGATTTAGTGATGGAAAAGAAAGTTTTTACAATTGAAGGAATGACGTGTGCTTCCTGTGCGCAGACCGTCGAAAATACAGCTAAAAAATTGCCGGGCGTCGATGAGGCGACGGTGAATTTAGCCACGGAAAAGTTAAATATCCAATATAACCAAGAAGATTTATCCGAAGCAGAGATCCAAAAAGCCGTTGCGGATGCTGGGTACCAAGCCAAAACAAATACCGTGAAAAAGACATTAAATATTGAGGGCATGACGTGTGCCTCTTGTGCGCAAACGGTCGAAAAAGCGACGCAAAAATTAGAAGGCATGGACCAAGCAGCAGTTAATTTAGCGACAGAGAAATTATCTGTGGAATATAATCCGGATGTTTTAAATTTTGCGGACATTACGGGAGCGGTGGCCGCTTCTGGTTATGAAGCGCATGAAGAAGTAGATTCAGCTTCCGCAGTCGATGCGGATCAAGCGAAAAAAGATCAGCAAATTAAGAATTTGTGGCACCGATTTATCACTTCAGCTATTTTCACTGTGCCATTATTTTATATTTCAATGGGGCCTATGGTTGGTTTACCTATTCCGAGCTTTATGGCTCCGGAATTAAATCCACTCGTTTTTGCGCTGATTCAATTACTATTAACGGCGCCAGTGCTCGTGATTAATAAAGAGTACTTTCAAGTTGGATTTAAAACACTTTTCAAAGGCCACCCGAATATGGACTCGTTAGTGGCTTTAGGAACGAGTGCGGCTTTTGTGTATAGTCTGTATGCAACGTTCATGATTTATGCAGGGGACGCCAGTTTTGGTCATATGCTTTATTATGAATCAGCCGCTGTTATTTTGACTTTAATTACATTAGGGAAATATTTTGAAGCAGTCTCAAAAGGAAAATCTTCGGAAGCCATCAAAAAATTAATGGGATTAGCCCCGAAAACCGCACGCGTGCTGCGTAATGGACAAGAAAAAGAGATCAGTATTGATGAAGTTCAAGTCGATGACATTATTGTCGTGCGTCCAGGTGAAAAGTTACCCGTCGATGGCGTGATTGTTTCTGGAAATACAGCAATTGATGAAGCGATGTTAACCGGTGAAAGTATTCCAGTGGAGAAAAAAGTTGAGGATGAAGTCATCGGCGCCAGTATGAACAAAACAGGGAGTTTTCAGTATCGAGCAACCAAAGTCGGAAAAGATACGACGCTTTCTCAAATTGTGAAACTGGTAGAAGATGCGCAAGGTTCAAAAGCACCGATTGCTAAATTAGCCGATAAGATATCCGGCGTCTTTGTACCGATTGTCATTGGTTTAGCTATCTTATCTGGACTCGCTTGGTTTTTCTTAGGGCAAGAGTCTTGGATTTTTGCATTAACGATTTCAATTTCGGTCCTCGTCATTGCTTGTCCGTGTGCGCTTGGATTAGCAACACCGATGGCTATTATGGTGGGAACTGGCAAAGGGGCTGAAAATGGCGTATTGATTAAAAGTGCCGAAGCGCTCGAGACCACAGCTAAAGTAGATACAATCGTTTTTGATAAAACAGGTACAATTACTGAAGGTCAACCGATTGTCACAGACTTAGTGACGGCAGCGGCTATTGATTCAAACGAATTGTTAACATTAGCTGCTTCAGCGGAAAAAGGTTCCGAGCATCCACTCGGTGAAGCTATTATTCGCGAAGCGGAAGCAAAAGGTTTGGCGTTGCAAGCTGCGGAACAATTTAATGCGATCCCAGGACATGGGATTGAAGTGACGATTGCGGACCAGCACTTGTTCTTAGGTAACAAAAAATTGATGATGGAAAACAAGATTGATTTAGGAGATCTAGCCGAAACTTCCGACCAACTTGCAGAACGAGGTAAAACACCGATGTATATCGCGATCGATCAAAAAATAGCAGGGGTTATTGCCGTTGCGGATACAGTGAAAGAAAATAGTGTCCAAGCCATTGAACGTTTACACCAAATGGGCATTGAAGTGGCGATGATTACGGGAGATAACACCCGCACAGCTGAAGCGATTGCGCGCCAAGTAGGCATTGATCGGGTCTTAAGTGAAGTGTTACCGGAAGATAAAGCCAGCGAAGTCAAAGTCTTACAACAGGATGGAAAACGCGTAGCGATGGTGGGAGACGGCATTAACGATGCGCCTGCCTTAGCACAAGCGGAGATCGGGATTGCGATTGGCTCCGGAACAGACGTAGCGATGGAATCGGCGGATATCGTCTTGATGCGTAGTGATTTAATGGATGTTCCGACAGCAGTAGAATTAAGCCAAGCAACCATTAAAAATATTCGAGAGAATTTATTCTGGGCCTTTGCTTATAATACATTAGGTATTCCTGTCGCGATGGGTGTCTTACACTTATTTGGTGGTCCGCTCTTAAACCCAATATTTGCGGCCGCTGCGATGAGTTTAAGTTCTGTTTCCGTTGTTTTAAATGCTTCGCGACTCAAAAGATTTAAACCGACTTCCGTCAAAGAAGACAAACAAGCCTCTCCAAAGAAAGAAAAACTTGAAACCATTTAAAAAGGAACGATAAAATGAAACAAACAGTACAAGTGGAAGGGATGGCTTGCGCAGGTTGCGCGCAAACTGTTCAAGAAAAATTGACAAGCATTTCCACCGTGAATAAAGTAACCGTCGATGTCGAAAATAAAATGGCGCGTATCGAAAGTGAAGCAAATATTTCAATACAAGATTTGAATCACGCGTTAGCGGATACTCCCTATGCCATCGCGGAATAAAAGAGAAAAGCCAGCGTTCAGTACAACCACATACTGGACGTTGGCTTTTTTATTTAAACTGATTCAATAAATTCTTTTTTTACTGCGGCAATAACCGCTTCATTGAACGCTTCCTGGTCTAAAGAATTTTCCATCGCTGTATTTAAAATTAAACGAATATAAAATTTAGGGGCATTTTTTAAAGGCACTTTTACTAAAGGGCTGTGGTCATCCACAATAATATCTGCCATAAAAGCCAACATTTGCGTGGAAGCTGCGATCGACTGGGCTGTTTTAATTTCTTTGGTATATAAAATATTTGGCTCCGGAATTTTATTGACGCGGGCCCATTGATCAAAAATTCTCTGGTGCGTATAGCCTTCGGACAAGGAAATAAACACTTCATCTTGAAGGTCTTTAGTCTCTAATACATCTTTTTGCGCTAAAGGATGGGTCGGTGCCATCCAAAGGGCCATTTCTTCCACCAAAATCGGTATTTCTTGCAGCTTCTTTTCTTGAATATGCGGCTTTTCATGGCCGATAATTGCGATCGGAACTTTTTCTTCTAGCACATTTTTCAACATGATATCGGAACTTTCTTCTTCGACAAATTGAATCGTTTGATGATAATCGGCTAAGTGCGGCATAATTTTAGGTAAAAAATAACCCCCAATCGTTGGTAAGAAACCATAATAAACATTTTCCTGCCCTAAGTTTTGAATTTTTTGTTGGGTAGTCTCTAAAAGCTTTAGAACTTTTATCGTGTCTTCATAAAGAATTTCACCAGCCGCTGTTAGTTGAATTTGTTTTAAGGTTTTGCGGCGATCGACTAAAACAACCGCTAATTTATTTTCTAGTCTTTGGATGGCGGTTGAAATGGAAGGCTGCGACACATAAAAATGCTTAGCGGTTTCCGTAAAACTTAAATTTTCAGCTAAATGTTTAAAATAAATTAAATCTTGTAAATTCATTTTTAACTCCTTAAGGGTTCTTTTAAATATGTGAGGGCTTTAACATAATTGTTATATATGAGGTTCAGAGACCTCATAAATATCGTTTATCATATCATAGAAAACTTGTATGAGACAATTCGCTTTACCTATGCTAAGATGAAGGAGAGTTAGGTAACGCTTTCATAAATAAAAATGAAATGTTTAGAAGGAGAATTTTACGTGAGGCTTATTAAACAATTGTTTTGGATTTTCCTCTTTTCTTTACTTGGAGAATTCCTCTCGAGCGCCATCGCGAGTTTTGTTGCGATTCCAGGGAGTGTGCTTGGCATGGTTCTTTTATTCTTTGCCCTGCATTTTAAATGGCTAAAGATTGAACAAGTAGATGAAGTAGGAACTTGGCTCACGGACAATATGGCGATCTTTTTCGTGCCCGCGGGGGTCGGTTTGATGACAAATTTTGACGTCCTGGCTGAATGGTGGTTACAACTTCTAATTATTATGTTGGTAACCGTCGCGGTCATGATGTGGTTTGTGGGCCAAATTGTTCAATGGGTACAAAAACGCACGCGAAAAGAGGAAGCGAGCGTTTCAGAAGAGAGGGTGAATACCTATGATTGATCACTTATTAGCCAGTCCTTATTTATGGCTTTCAGTCACAATTGGTTTTTATTTATTGGCAGCGCAACTTAAGAAAAAATGGGATACGGCGCTGTTTACTCCTCTTTTATTTGCTATTGTGGTGATTATTTTATTATTGCTTATTTTAGATATTCCTTATGAGACCTACGAAGCAGGGGGCAGTTTCATCAGTATATTTGTAACCCCAGCGACGGTCGCATTGGCCATTAAACTAGAGAAAAATTATGCGTATTTAAAAGAAAACTATCAAGCGATTTTAACGGGCATCTTTTCGGGCGTATTGTTCCATACCCTTATGATTTTTGGTTTTGGTTTGCTTTTTCAATTTAATGAAGAGATGGTGGCAACGTTATTCCCTAAATCCATTACCACAGCCATTGCAGTCGGAGTGTCTGAATCACTCGGTGGTATTGTATCGTTAACGGTCGCTGTGGTCGTATTTACAGGAATTATCGGTGCCGTGATTGCGCCGACGATTTTCAAAATTGGAAAAATCACAGATCCAGTCGCTCAAGGGATTGCGCTGGGCTCCTCGGCACATGCGATGGGAACAGCCAAAGCGATTGAAATTGGCGATGTTCAAGGCGCCATGTCAGGCTTATCAATTGTGGTGACAGGAATTGTAGTGGTCGTGCTCGCACCTTTTGCACAACCCCTTATTCAGTTAATGTTTGGTTAAAAAATTTAAAAAGAATAATTTCAAATGGAGGCTTTTATAATGGTTGAACAAGAAAAAATAGCTTATGATGCACCAACAGAAGTGAAAGATATTCATGTGGTGAATACTTATGAATTAGAAGAGCGTGCACAAGAAATTGTGCCGAAAGGTGGTTTCGATTATATTTCGGGTGGTTCGGCGGATGAATACACTTTACGTCAAAACCAAAAAGCGTGGGAAACGAAGCGAATTTTACCCCGTGTATTAGCGGACGTTGAATTTCCAGACCCGTCAACTTCTATTTTAGGTCATGATATTAAAGTTCCTTTTATTATGGCGCCGATTGCGGCTCATGGGTTAGCCCATCAAACAAAAGAAGCAGGGACAGCAAAAGGAGTAGCTGATTTTGGCACAATCATGTCCATCAGTGCTTATTCCGGCGCAAAATTCGAAGAGATCGAAGAAGGCCTACAAGGTTCACCGCGCTGGTTCCAAATTTATATGAGTAAAGACGATGAATTGAATAAAAACATTATCGATGAAGCGAAAGCAGATGGCGCGACAGCGATTATTTTAACCGCGGATTCAACTTTAAGTGGAAATCGTGAAAAAGATATTCGTAATGAATTTGTTTATCCTTTTGGAATGCCGATTGTTTCTCGTTACTTAACGGGCTCGGGTGCGAATATGTCCTTAAACAACATTTACTCGCAATCCAAACAAAAGATCAGTCCACGAGATGTACGCGTCTTAAAAGAATATTCAGAATTACCAATTATTGTTAAAGGAATTCAAACACCTGATGATGCAATGGCTGCCATCGGTGCTGGCGCAGAAGGGGTCTGGGTTTCTAACCACGGAGGCCGTCAGTTAGATGGCGCACCCGGTTCCTTTGAAACATTAGAAGGGATTGCAAAAGCGGTCGCAGGTCGTGTGCCGATTATCTTCGATAGTGGGATTCGTCGAGGTGAACATATTTTCAAAGCACTCGCAAGTGGAGCGGATATTGTGGCGCTGGGTCGTCCAGTCCTTTATGGATTAGCATTAGGTGGCTGGAAAGGCGTGCGGTCTGTATTAGAGTATTTTGAAACAGATTTAGAACGTGTCATGCAACTTGCAGGAACACAAACCATTGAAGATATTAAAAATGCACAACTCTTTGACTGAATCAATGAAAAATATTGACGAAAAAAGCTGGACAATGATTGTTCAGCTTTTTTTACTTCTAAAGTTGTTTTATTACCACCTCTTGGTAAATTTAAGTAAACTGTTAGAAAGAAGGAGAGGAGTGACGAGTGGTGGAAAACGAATTGACGGCAGCAGAAGCAACAAATATTTTGGCAATTTTAAAAGAACGCTTCTTCAACCATTTAGAAAGACACCCGAACATGGAGTGGGAAACGATCGAAACTAAGTTAAAAGAACAACCCGCAAAATTATGGTCCTTAAATGAAATGGAAAAGACAGGAGGCGAGCCAGATGTTATTAGTGATGCTTATGTTTTTATGGACTGTGCTGTGGAAAGCCCCAAAGGTCGCCGAAGTGTATGTTACGATCGACCAGCCCTAGAAGCTCGCAAGAAAAATAAACCTCAAAATGACGCTCAAACAATGGCTGCTGCCATCGGGATTGAACTATTAACAGAAGAAGAATATCGTTTACTCCAAAGCTATGGTGCGTTTGATTTAAAATCCTCGAGTTGGATCCAAACCCCCGACTCGATTCGTACATTAGGCGGTGCACTATTTTGTGATCGACGCTATGACACAGTCTTTACTTATCACAATGGAGCAGAAGCTTATTATGGGGCCAGAGGTTTTAGAGGAAAGCTAAACATATAGGAGGTGTAACATGCCAAAGTATGGAATTACATCCAGAGTAGAGAATGAAAATGAATTGATCTTAGAAAAAACATTTCAAGCACCGCGTGAAAAGGTCTTTAAAATGTTTACTGAAGCAAAGCATTTGGAACACTTTTGGGGACCTAAAAGATGGCAATTAGTGCATTCTGAGATGGACTTTCGGCCAGGTGGTGAATGGTTTTATGGGATGAAGAGCTTCGATGATATTCACCAAACGGTCGGTATGGAGTCCTGGGGGAAAATGGTCTACCATGAAATTGAAGCCCCACATCGTCTAGTTTATACCGACTACTTTACTGATAATCAGGGAAACATAGACCCAAAGATGCCGGTTGCAGAAACAACGATCGAATTTTTAGCTTTAGATGAGGAGCGCACCTTTGTGGTTAGTCGGACCCGTTATGCGACAGCGGATGAACTGCAAGCTCTGTTAGAAGATGGCATGATGGAAGGGATTGCCGAAACTTGGGCGCGCTTATCGGAATATATCGTATAAAAATATACTGAAAGTTAAAAAAGGAGTGGCTGAAGATTTCCTTCAGTCACTCCTTTTCTTTTAATAAGAAGGTTCCTCCATAAAAACATATCACTGTTCTTTAATCAAGAGATCCTCTTTTGTTATTTGAAGAAATATAAATTATTTATCTTTTCTTTTTGCTTCTGGATAAGAATCAATCTCCGCAGAGTAAGCTTTGATATCAAGTAAAGGATTTTGATCTAAAGCATCTAGATATTTCACTTGGATTTTGTTCTCACTGACCATAACCCACCATATGATCCATTACCGTGAAAGGTTCTAATCCGATAATTGAAGCAAAATTACCATAGAGAATGAGTGGTTTCAATTTTAAGTTCTTTCGAAAATTATGATGTTGAAAGCTTCTAGAGAAGTTTTCGCATTGAAAAGCGTTTTTAGGGTGAATTGCTTTTTTATTTTCATCAAATGCATTTTCGTACAAATAAACAAATCTTCCTTTCATCAAATGTATTTTCATACGAATGAGCTACAACATTTAAGTATTTCTGATTGTATTCGGAATTATTTTTTCTATACAATTAAATGAAAACATCACAAACAGAATTTTATTAGACTTGATTAAATTCATACAAGAATTATCAAGCATTCCTTAGGTGCATTCGATATACTTCTTTATGGATTGGGAGGAATAACATGTTAAAAAGTTTAAATGATGCGGTGGATTATATTGAAGAACATCTCACGAATGAAATCGCAATTGAAGATGTTGCACAATTTGTTGGTGAGTCGGATATTCATTTTCGAAAAATTTTCCAAGCGATTTCTGGAATGCCTTTGAGTGAATATATTAAAAAACGGAAATTGTCCGCAGCGAATCAAGACTTGCTGCGAGGTGAGAGTGTGACGGATGTAGCTTTTAAATATGGCTATCAGTCCGTAGAAGGTTTCTCGAGAGCCTTTAAAAAATGGAGCGGTTATCCACCTTCGGAAGTGAGAACATCTCAAACAATTCTTTCCTTTCCAAAACTTACTTTTTTTATCAATGTACGAGGAGGAAATAGAATGGAAGCAAAAATTGTTGAATTACCTGCTTTCAAATTTGCTGGGGTGCAGAAAAGAGTTCCTATGCAATTTGAAGGAGTCAATCAAGCAATTGTTGAATTGGCAGAGAGTATTACAGAAGAACAAGCCACAGCAATGCATGAATTAATGGATTTAGAGCCACAAGAAGTAGTGAATATTTCTTATAATGCAGATGGAGGATTTATCAAAGAAGAAGGCAATTTAACACATATGATTGGTGTATTAACGATGGCGGAAGAGATTTCTGAAAAACTAGAAACAATTTCGATCCCATCACATACTTGGGCTGTGTTCCCAAATGAAGGCCCCTTTCCTGAAACTTTACAAAATACTATGGCACAAACAGCTTCAGAATGGTTCCCATCATCGAACTATGAACAAGTTGATTTACCTTCATTCTCATTTACAAAAATGGATAAAGAGAAAGAGAACGTTGCTTATAGTGAAATATGGATTCCAGTTTTAGAAAAATAAAAACCAAAAAACTCGATTCGTTAATGAAAATCATTATTGAATCGAGTATTTTTTATGTTTATGAACTTTATTCCAATCGTCGCTTCCCGTACTTTTATATTATTTGAGGTAAAATATAAAGAGAATAAGGGGGGAATTCATGATGAAAATAGATATTGAACAATTTAAAGTGAAACCTGGTGGACCAACGAGCTTAGAAGATTTTCCAACGAAACCAGACTTGAGGAACACGAATGATGCTGAAATAAATGAAAAACTTGATGATAATACAGCGCCGTTAGTTGAATTACAACAGAAACTTATGGCAGAACAAGCAAGAGGTTTAATTTTTGTTTTGCAAGCTTTAGATGCGGCTGGAAAAGATGAGGCCATCCGCTATTTGTTTTCTCGCTTGAGCACGCAAGCTTTGCATACAACCTCCTTTGACCAACCGAGTGAAGAAGAAAAAAATCATGATTACTTATGGCGATTACATGATGCCATGCCAGAACGAGGGATCATCGCGGTTTTTAATCGTTCGCATTATGAAGATTTAATCGCTGCTCGTATTTATGATTCTATTCAAGAGAATCCTCTTCCGAATGAAATAAAAAGTGATCCTGAAATTTGGCAGAAGCGATTTAAACATGTTAAAAGCTTTGAGGAATATTTAGCGGACAATGGTTTTTACATGATCAAAATTTATTTACATGTGTCGAAAGAAACACAAAAAGAACGTCTATTAGATCGCTTAGAAAATCCGGATAAAAATTGGGAGTTTTCTTTTAGTGATTTAACGGATCGAGAAAAGTGGGGAGAGCAAATGGAGGTTTTTGCAGATACTTTCCAACATACATCGACAGATTCCGCGCCTTGGTATGTAGTCCCAGCCGATCACGGAGATTATGGTCGATTGATAATTAGTGAAATTTTATTAAACAAATTAGAAGAATTGGATCCTAAATATCCAAAAATATCTGACGAAGAAAAAGAAAAAATGGAGAAAGTTGCAGAAGAATTACGAGCAGGGAAGTATGATTGAAAAAATAATAAAATCTAAATCACTCAAACTTTCAATAAAGGAAGAATGAGTGATTTTACTTTATAATTGGTTTCTACGCTAAAGTAGTGAGTAATTATTAACCATTGGAGGCTTTAGCATGTTGCATCTTCGGTCAAATGAATTTAATTTTAAAAATGACGATTGCGACACATTCACCGATTTTAATGGCATTTCAGAGATATTACTTATCAAAAATGACGAAATAATAAAGGTGCCTTATAATGAATTAGAACATGTTCCATTAACGAGAGACTTTTTAAATAACCCAGAAAGTTTTTTAAGACACTTGTGAGAAGATAATATAATAATTTAAAATATCCTATGAACAAAATTGCTAAAAAATACCCTATACAGCATTCAAAGAGAAAGAAATCTCAGAATACTTATAGGGTTTCTTTTATATCCAAAAAGATCTTTTTTTGGTTGAAAAAGTATAAGCAAAGCCTTTTTGTTTAAAGATTTCGCCGTCTTTTTGCGCCGTTTGTTCAGATTCTGTAAAGATAGCCACTTGTTTTGTTTTAAAAAAATGAAGTTTAGGATGTAATAAGTGCGATTTATTAATAAAAACTCTTGGTAAAATATTGAATAAGTTGCTAGTCGATACATCGTCAGCGATCACGACGTCTAAAAAATCATCCCGATCATTTGCGTCCGGAGCGATTTTAATCCCACCTCCGAAATAAGGATTATTAGCGACTAAGGCCAATTGCACGTCGTCAAAGGTGTAAATCCCTTGGTCAACTTTTATGGTGATCGTAAACTTTTTCTGTTTGGCAAAAGCTGAGAGAACCCCTGCAATATAAGAAGTAGGGCCTAATAAGTTTTTGGAATCCTTTGCGTTGACCATTTCGTTCACTAAACCATCCAGTCCAATCCCTAAACTATTGACCGCGTAATGCTCATGATCTCCTTGGGTCGCATGTAGGATTGAAAGCTCAGTGGCTTTTTTTACGTGAAATAAATGGGCGATCGCTTTTTCCGTTTTTATTGGAATGCCATGCGCACGCGCAAAATCATTTCCGGAACCAGCAGGGATATAGCCAATGTCATTCTTTAAATCATATTTTTCAAGAAAGGTCACGGTTTGGTTTAAGCTGCCGTCGCCGCCAACTGTTACAACTAATTGATCCGCAGTGATGTTGTCTTTTAAATCTTTGATTAACTGCTCCAATTGTAAGATATTATCGGTAATATGAATCTTATAGTTGTTCGTATAGTTTGGCAATTCTAATAGTAATTTTTTAAAGGTATGATCACTATTCCTTGATTGCTGGTTAATAATAATATGTAAAAATTGTTCCAAATAGAGTACCTCCTATCCAATACTTTTATTATAGACTATCCAGGCAGAATTTAAAAAGAATTTTATAATAATAAAACGTTTAACCCCAAAGAAATGTGATGAACTAGAAAATAAATGGTCTAGAATGGGAAAGACCGTCATTTATGTGGCAGAAGAAGAGAAAGTTGTTGGCGTGATCGCTCTGATGGATGTTCCGCATCAACAAGTTCAAGCAACGATTGACTATTTTAAAAAACAGGGCGTGCATGCAACCTTAATGACAGGGGATGCAGAGTTAACGGGGCAAGCAGTTGCTGAAAAGTTAGGTATGGATGAAGTCGCAGCGAATGCCCTGCCGGAAGATAAAGCCAAAATTATCCAGCAGCAAAAAGAAAAGTATGGGGTAATAGCGATGGTTGGCGACGGCGTGAATGATGCGCCTGCATTGGTGAACGCGAATGTGGGCATTGCGATGGGAGAGGGAACCGATGTGGCGGTTGAGGTTTCTGATTTAGTGTTGATGCAGAATCATTTATCGAAGCTTGTCGAGTTACACCAAACAGCTTCTAAAATGCAACGTGTGATTCGTCAAAATATCTTTTTTGCTGTAGGTGTAGCGGCTTTCTTAGTCGTCGTTAGTACCTTAGGCTTAACAGATATGACGCTCAGTGTGATCATCCACGAAGATAGTACATTTCTTGTAATCTTAAATGGCCTTCGTTTACTACAATCGAATTAGAGAAACGTTATTCTTTTTAAGATCACTTAGTCTATTATAAAAACACTCTTTCATTGATTGGGGAAGGGTGTTTTTATATGAGTGCTCACGAGTTCCGTATTTTAAAAAAGGCCCAAGAATAATTGTACAAGGGGATGGAATTAGCTATACTAATAGCAATAACCATTTATAAAAAAGAGGATGTGGAATGAACGATGAACAAAGTCATTAAAGAGTATTCGTTAAGTTGGAAAGATATGATGTATATTGTGGTAGGGAGTTTTATCCTAGCCCTTTCTTTTCAAGTCTTTCTATTACCCAATGAAATTATCTCAGGAGGTGTTTCGGGGATAACGATTATATTAAATGACTTGTTTGGCTGGGAACCCGCTTATATTCAATATGCGTTTAATATTCCGCTGTTAATATTAAGCTTCGTTCTGCTGGGAAAAGAAGTGTTCTTCAAATCCATTTTAGGGAGCTTGTTATTTCCTTTCTTTGTGGATCTCGTGAGCGGTCTGGAAGCGTGGACGTTGAATCCAATGCTTGCGGCTTTATTTGGTGGGGTAGCCACTGGGATCGGCGTAGGTCTTGTTTATAAATCAAAAGGCTCGACCGGTGGGACCAGTACCCTCGCGCAAATTATTGAAAAATATACGCGAGTTACCATGGGTGAGGCTGTTTCATTGACAGATGGTTTTGTCTTGGCACTCGGTTTTATCACTTTCGATATTGAAACGATTATGTACGGCATGATTAGTTTAGTGGTCGTCTCTCGTTTTGTAGATTATGTCTTAATTGGGAATCGTACTCAAAAAATGGTGCTTATTATTTCGAATGAGTCCGAGAATATTCGCCAAGATATTTTAGAAAAAATTGACCGAGGCGTTACTCGTTTAGAGATACGTGGCGGTTATCAAAATGAAGAAAAAGAAATGTTAATGGTCGTTATTCAAGAGAATGAATTCACGGCTCTACAAGAAATGGTCTTACAAATCGATGAGAGTGCCTTTATCGTCGTCACCTCGGCGAGCGAAGTGATGGGAAGAGGCTTTTCTTTAGGAAAATATTTTTCTTCAAACCAAGCGCAATAGAGGAGAGCACAGCGGCCGCCTGGGGAAAATAAATAGCTTATTGTACTGCTGGAGTCTCGCCGCAGGAGGATAAACCGATTATCGTACTATTAGCGCATCACCGCGGGAAGATAAACGAATGATCGACTCGCTAGAATGTCACCACAGGAAGATAAACCGATTATCGTATCGCTAGCGCTTCACCACGAGAAGATAAATGGCTTATCGTACTGCTGGCGCACCACCCCAGGAAGATAAACCCATTATCGACTCGCGGCCCCCATTTTCAAAAAAGAACGGAAAGCTCTCTGATCTAGGCAGTTGACTTTTTAAAATGAACAGTTTATAGTATTCAGGTAAGGACGGATGAATGATTCCCTTTGTTGACAGCGACGCACGAGCGGTGAGAAGTGCGAACAAATAATCATTGATGCTCCCTTACGAGTTTGTATGCGAAAGCATGCCGCATGTAAAGCGTTAACTTACATTTAAGAGGTAATGAATGATCGAATAATGTCATTGCAATCAGGGTGGTACCGCGTAAGTCGTCCTTGTCGCAATGAGATTATTCGATTTTTTTATTTGATCCTGTGAAATTGAATAAACATAAATAGAAAAGATAGAGGAGATTGTTATGAAAAAATTATCAAGTTCTGAAATTCGATCCATGTTTTTAGAATTTTTTAAAGAAAAAGGGCACCAAATAGAACCGAGTGCATCACTTGTTCCGGTCAATGATCCGACATTACTGTGGATCAACTCAGGTGTAGCGACTTTGAAAAAATATTTTGATGGTACAGTGATCCCAGACAATCCACGGATTGCTAATTCACAAAAAAGTATCCGAACCAATGATATTGAAAACGTAGGAGTGACCGCGCGTCATCATACGATGTTTGAGATGTTAGGGAACTTTTCCATTGGTGATTATTTCAAAAAAGAAGCGATTGAATGGGCTTGGGAATTTTTAACCGCAGATAAATGGCTGGCTTTAGATCCAGAAAAATTATATGTGACGGTCCATACAGATGACCAAGAAGCTCGTCAAGTTTGGGAAGAAGATATCGGTCTACCAAAGGATCATGTTTTAGATGAAGACGAAAATTTCTGGGATATTGGAGTTGGTCCAAGTGGGCCGCAAACCGAAATTTTCTACGACCGCGGACAGGCAGCGAATGATTTACCAGCGGACCATCCTGAAAGTTACCCGGGTGGAGAAAATGAACGTTGGTTAGAGATTTGGAACTTAGTCTTCTCCCAATTTAATCACCAACCGGACGGAACGTATGAACCTCTTCCAAACAAAAATATTGATACGGGGATGGGCTTAGAACGAATTGCTTCTGTCGTTCAAGAAGCACCAACAAACTTTGAAACAGACTTGTTCATGCCTTTGATTGAAAAAATTGAAGAAATTTCAGGCATCGAATATGAGACAGCAGGAGAATTAAAACAGAGTTTTAAAGTTATTGCGGACCATATTCGAGCTGTTTCTTTTGCGATTGCAGATGGCGCATTACCGTCTAATGAAGGGCGTGGATATGTCCTCCGTCGTTTAATTCGCCGTTCCATTATGCACGGACGGAAGTTGGAAATTAATAAACCTTTCTTGACGGACCTTGTTCCTGTTGTAGGAGAGATAATGGGTGACTTTTATACCAACATTGTGACTCAAGAAGAATTTGTTGAACAAGTTATTCGCCAAGAAGAAGCTCGTTTCCATGAAACTTTAACAGAAGGTTTAGAGCATTTAGTGAAAGTTTTTGAAGAATTAACAGCCAAAGGGGAAGTGCAAGTCACAGGTAAAGATGCATTTTTACTTTATGATACTTATGGTTTCCCAGTGGAATTAACCGAAGAGTACGCGGAAGAACGAGGATTCACTACGAACTTAGAAGCTTTTGCGGAAGAGATGGAAAAACAACGAGAAAGAGCACGGGCCGCTCGTAGTAATGATCAATCGATGAAAGTCCAATCGGCAGTCCTTACTGACTTAGAAGCTGAAAGCGAGTTTGTCGGCTATACGGAAATGAGTGTAACAAGTCCTTTAAACACGATTGTTTTTGAAGATGAACTTGTTGAAGAAGTAGACGCTAAACGACAAGCACAACTAATCTTTGACACCACGCCTTTCTATGCAGAAAAAGGAGGGCAAGTAGGTGACCGAGGAGTGATTCGCGATCAAAAAGGTGAGCTGGTGGCTCGAGTGGTCGATACACAAGAAGCACCTGCTGGCCAAACGTTACATGTTGTCGAAACCACTGCAGCTTTAAAAGTAGGTGATGAATATAGCTTAGAAGTCAATCATTTACGTCGCTTACTCGTTCAAAGAAACCATACCGCGACTCATTTACTCCACCAAGCACTTAAAGATGTGGTGGGTGAACATGTCAATCAAGCAGGTTCATTGGTCGATGCCGATCATTTGCGTTTTGACTTTACGCATTTAGAACAAGTCACTAATGAACAGTTGGAACAAGTTGAAAATATCGTAAACGAAAAAATTTGGGAAGCACACCCGATAAAAACGGTCGTGACTTCGCTTGATAAAGCACGAGAAATGGGCGCAATGGCTTTATTTGGTGAAAAATACGGCGATATTGTCCGCGTCGTTTCTATTGATGATTATTCGATTGAACTCTGTGGAGGGACGCATGTCCAAAACACTTCAGATATCGGGTTATTTAAAATTACGACCGAATCAGGAATTGGAGCCGGTGTTCGTCGAATCGTCGCGCGTACAAGTGAAGGCGCCATAAAATGGGTAGAAGACCGCTTAGATATTTTAGCGGAAACCGCGCAACTCACAAAAGCACAAACGATTGAACGAGTCACCGAACGAATTACGAGTCTATATAATGAATTACAAGAACTCCGTCGGGAAAATGAATCATTAAATGCGAAATTATCGAATGTGCAAGCAGGCGACATTTTTGAAAATGTGCAAAATGTAGGAGATTATACGTTAATCGCTGAAAAAGTCGATGCAAAAGATATGGATCAACTTCGTCAAATGGCGGATAAATGGAAAGAATCACAACCGTCAGATGTTTTAGTATTAGCATTAACAACGGAGGGCAAAGTAAATATGTTAGCTGCAATGACGGACGACGCAGTGAGCGCAGGCTTAAAAGCAGGCGATTTAATTAAAGAAATAGCACCTCTTGTTGGTGGAGGTGGCGGAGGTCGCCCAGATATGGCACAAGCGGGTGGAAAGAACCCAGAGGGCCTAGAGGACGCCTTGGAAGCCGCTAAAAATTGGCTGGGAAATAAATAAAAGTTTGACAATTGAACGATGAAAGTATGTTATAATTATGGGGAATACATTGAATAACCATTGAAGAATATTGAGCTTTTCGGTAAGATTGTTATGAGAAAATTTAGAAAAGAAGATAGATGGGGGATTATCAATGAGTAATGATGAACGTACAGTCCGCTTTGACGGGCGAGAAAATGATTCAAACGAAGTTTCAAAAATGCTTCATCTTGTGTATGACGCACTGGATGAAAAAGATTACAACCCGATTAACCAAATCGTTGGTTATCTATTATCAGGGGATCCAGCATATATTCCGCGCCACAATGATGCGCGAAATCTCATTCGTCGCTATGAACGAGACGAAGTTTTAGAAGAGCTATTAAAACATTATTTAGAGAACGACAGCCAGTGAACCGCATCTTAGGACTAGACGTCGGCACCAAAACAGTAGGTGTCGCCGTTAGTGATCCATTCGGTTGGACCGCTCAAGGTTTAGAAATTATTCCTATTAACGAAGCGAAAGAAGAATTTGGTTTAGAACGCCTAGGAACGATCATTGAAGAATATGAAGTAGAGAAAGTCATTATTGGCTTACCGAAACATATGAATGGTACACTAGGTGAACGAGCGGAAGCTTCGCAAGCATATGGGGATTTGGTCATAGAAAAATTTGCTGTCCCTGTAGAATACGAAGATGAACGTTTAACGACAGCTCAAGCCAATCGGATGATGATTGAAGAGGGCGACGTTTCACGGAACAAACGAAAAAAAGTCATTGATAAAATAGCTGCAATGATGATTCTACAAAATTATTTAGACCGACAAGAAAAAGCGAAGGGAGACATTTAAAATGGCAGACGATCAGAACGTTACACCATCCGACGATTATATTACATTAGTAGATGAAGAAGGTAATGAAGAACTTTATCAAATCTTACTCACCTTTGAATCGGATGATTTTAATAAAAATTATGTCCTCGTTTATCCTGCGACTGCAGATGATGAAGAGGAAGTTGAATTATACGCATTTAGTTATGAAAATCCAGATGAAGACCTCGAAGGGCAATTAGCGGATATTGAAACCGATGAAGAATGGGACATGATCGAAGAAGTTCTGGGAGCATTCATTGCTGAAGATGAAGAATAAATCGAAGGAAAAAGGGTGGGGAACCGCCCTTTTTGTTCGATTTAAATTTCTTTCAACTCTTTAAAGAATAAAGTATACTACTTAAGAGTTGAAATTAAAGGAATGAGCGATTTGAACGAAACACGAAAGAAGAAAACAGTGCGAAAGATTTTACTTAGCATCCTCGCCCTCTTTGTCGTTGCGGCCGTTATTTTAGGGGTGTCTGGTTATTTTTATGTAAAGAATAGCTTAGAACCCGTTGATGAAAATAGTGAAGAAGTGGTGGAGATAGAAATTCCCACCGGTTCTAATCGGAAAAATATTGCCGATATTTTAGAAACGAACGATTTAATTAGCAGTTCGTTCATTTTTGATTTTTATACTCGCTTCCAAGGAGACAATCATTTCCAAGCGGGCAGTTATTTAATGTCTCCTTCCATGTCGATGGAAGAAATGGTCGAGTACTTAAATGCAGGCGGCACTCCCATTTCGGAAGAACCTGTGGGTCGAGTGACGGTGCCTGAAGGAGTAGATATTGAATTAATTGCTGAGCGAGTGGATGAAAATACAGATTTCACAGCGGATGAATTTATGGAACAAATCCAAGATGAAACCTATATTGAAGAACTTGTTTCCAAACATCCTGCGCTCCTGACGGATACTTTTGAAACCACCGCAGAGACACGCTATGTTTTAGAAGGGTACTTATTTCCAGCGACTTATGAAGTATTCGAAGAGACTTCTATTGAGAGTCTGATCACTCAAATGGTCTCCCGGATGGATCAAGCGCTGCTTCCTTATTATGAGGAGATTGAAGACAGTGAACTAAATGTTCATGAAGTGTTGACTTTAGCTTCTTATATTGAACGGGAAGGAACGACAGACGAAGATCGTCAGTTGATTTCAGGGGTGTTTTATAATCGACTTGCGGAGGACATGCCACTGCAAACGGATCCTAGTGTCAGTTATGCTTTAGGAGAACACCGCGAACGCACAACTTACAAAGATTTGGAAGTCGATTCCCCTTATAATACTTATATGTATGCTGGCGTGGGACCAGGACCGATCAATAGTCCGTCTGAGTCAGCGATAGAGGCGGCTGTTCATCCAGAAGAAACCTCTTATATGTACTTTTTAGCGAATTTAGAAACGGGCGATATCTACTTTTCAGAAACATATGATCAACACATCGAGTATCAAAATGAACATTTACGGAATAACGATTAAAGAAACAAGCATTGAGAGTAAGTACTCGCTCAATGCTTTTCTGATGATTAGAATTTGAAATAGAAAGAGGAAAACCAATGAATACACAGCATAAGCCAGTTATTATTGGAGTAGCCGGTGGTTCAGGCAGTGGGAAAACAACCGTCTGTAATAAAATCTATGACTATTTCTCAGGGAAATCAATTGTCATGATTGAACACGATTCTTACTATCGTGATCAAAGTGATATTCCTTTTGAACAACGTCTAGAAACCAACTACGATCATCCCTTTGCCTTTGATACAGACTTATTAGTGGAACATCTAATCAAACTTCAAAATAACGAGAGTATCGAAGTGCCAGTTTATGATTATACAAGGCATACTCGTAGTGATGAAACCATCCACGTCAAACCTCAAGACGTTATTATCGTAGAAGGTATTTTGATTTTAGAAGATAAACGTTTACGGGATCTCATGGATATCAAAATTTATGTCGATACGGCTGCCGACTTACGTATTATTCGACGGATTGAAAGAGACATTAAAGAGCGAGGACGCTCCCTTGATAATGTGATCGACCAATATTTGTCTGTCGTCCGTGAAATGCATGAGCAATTTGTAGAACCGTCGAAAAAATATGCGGATATTATTATCCCTGAAGGCGGTCATAACCAAGTAGCCATCGATTTAGTCATTACCAAAATTCGGATGATTTTTCACGAACGAGCAACAGCGGATTAACTGATCGGAGTATAAAATAGCCTTTACATTTTAAAAATTTCATGTTATCTTGATAACATAAAAAAATCGGTAATAAAAAAATATTAATGATGTCACTTAGAGGTGGCATCATTATATCATTTTTATAATCAAAATATGTTTTTATACAAACAAAAAATTAGGAGTAATCATAATGAATGAAAAAAAATATCCAATGACAGCTGAAGGTAAAGAGAAATTAGAAGATGAATTAAATGAACTAAAAACAACGAAGCGAAAAGAAGTTGTTGAGCGTATTAAAATCGCGCGCGGCTTTGGTGACTTATCGGAAAACTCAGAATATGAGTCTGCACGTGAAGAACAAGCTTTTGTTGAAGGCCGTATTCAAAAAATAGAAAACATGATCCAACATGCCGAAATCATTGATGTGAACGATTACGAAGAAGGAGAAATTACGCTGGGTCGTACGGTTCTTTTCAAAGAGCTACCTGATGGCTTTGAAGAAGAATATACGATCGTGGGCGCTGCTGAAGCAGATCCCTTTGAAGGAAAAATTTCTAACGAATCACCAATCGCAAAAGCATTAATTGGTAAAGGTGAAGGCGATCAAGTTTCGATTGAAACACCAGGTGGCCAGATGGAAGTAGAAATTTTAAGCGTTCAATAAAAAATAAATAAACAGGAAAAGGACAAGACCGCGCAGGTTTTGTCCTTTTTTAATCGGTCTTGCGGCTGATTTTTCGAAAAATGGCTGCAAGCTTTTAAAATATTAAGTATACTTATAAAGAAGAATATGAAAACCAGGAGGAATTTTATGAATAAACGTTGGCTTGTTATCCTACTGGGTATTTTAGGCATTGTTATGGTGTACGAGTTACTAAATAATAGCTTCTCTGTTTTTATGACAGGGGTAGGAATCATTGCCTTATTGGTGAGAAGCCAAGTAGATGACAGTAAACAAAATATATTATTATTAGTCGGTGTCGGGGCCTTAATTTTTGCCTTATTGACAAGTCGCGTCGCGTTATTATTTCTTGTGGTTGTTTTAATGTTATTCATCGGTGAATTTCCACAGTTATTTCAAACGTTGCGTGAAGCCTTAACGAACAAGAAAAATTCAGGGCATGAAAAAGAATTTGTTATGGTTCAATTTAATCAAAAAGGCCAGAACGCTCCGAGAATCGTTCGTAATTCTTGGATTGGGAATGACACAGAGACCACGAATGCCATTTATAGTTGGGATGACTTAAACTTTACGAAATTTATTGGGGACACCGTTTTTGATTTAGGGAATACTATTTTACCTAAAGCGCAAAACATCATCATGATCCGTCATGGCTTTGGGAATATAAAGATTTTAGTTCCGAAAGAAGTCAGTATCTCATTAGACATTAGTTTATTACTAGGAGAGCTGAAAATTGATCAAGAAGAGGTTGACTTGCGCAATGAAACATTTAAATGGCGCTCGGAACGTTACGATACGAATCCACGAAAAATTAAACTGGTTGCGAACGTTCTTGTGGGTGAGGTCGAGGTGATTTTCTTATGAGAAAAAAGACGCTACGAGATTTTTTCCTTTATTTTATAGCAGCTTTTAGTCTTTACTTCTTCCTCGCGCTTTTTATTCTTGTAAGTTTTACTGAAGAATCATGGTATGTGGTCTTTTTTGAAAGACATTTTTCTTATTTCCCCTTGTTCTTCTATTTACTATTTTTTGCTTTAGTGACGGCCTTTTTATTCTTTTCTTATTTAAAAATATTTGAACGGAAAAAAACGAAAAAAGTAGAAGATGCTTTAAAAATGTTAAATGAAGGACAGTATTCCGCTCGTATTTTTCTGAATATGTTTTCCGATGAAACACCGATTCAAATTAATGAACGAATTGATCGAGAATTTTTACAATTGCACGAGAAAATGATGTTAATTTCTGAAGAAGCAGTGAGCGCAGCACAACAAGCGGCCACGATGCAGGGCGAAACAAAAGAAGAAATATTGGAAGAAGAACGTCATCGCATTGCGCGGGAATTACATGATTCAGTTAGCCAGCAATTATTTGCGGCGGCGATGTTGTTATCGACGATCCAAGCGGAAGCGGATGAATTACCAGAACATTTACAAGCACAAGTGGATCTCATTGGAAATATTATTGGAGATGCGCAATCTGAAATGCGTGCGCTCTTGCTTCATTTACGACCGACACAACTCGACGGGCGTTCGTTGAAGAAGGGGATTGAGCAGTTACTCGATGAATTAAAATCAAAAGTTCCGATTACAATTACGCATGAAATCGATGATATTAAGCTCACCGATGTTGTTGAAGATCATTTGTTTCGGATTATTCAAGAGCTTTTGTCGAATGTATTACGTCATTCCGATGCGGATGAGTTAGAAGTATTTTTTAAAAAATCTGAAGATTATTATCAGTTGCGTTTTATTGATGATGGTTCAGGTTTTGATATGGAAGAGAAACAAAATAGTGGCTTTGGTTTACGGAATATTCGCGAACGAATTGCTGGCCTAGGCGGTAATGTCCGGATTATTTCATTTCCAGACCAAGGAACGAGTATTGAACTGCGCGTTCCTTTAATTACAGGGGGATAGCAAATGATAAAATTATTAATTGTAGATGATCATGAAATGGTGCGCTTAGGATTGACTTCATATTTCTCTGTGTTAAAAGATATCGAAGTCATCGGAGAAGCAGAGGATGGTGCTGAAGGTGTAAAGATGTCTTTAGCGACGAAGCCCGATGTTATTTTGATGGATTTAGTTATGGACGTTATGGATGGGATTGAAGCGACGAAAGTCATCCTTGAAGAATGGCCTGAAGCTAAAATATTAATTTTGACTAGTTTTATTGACGATGAAAAAGTCTATCCCGCCATGGAAGCCGGCGCAAGTGGTTATTTATTGAAGACCTCTTCGGCAAGTGACATTGCAGACGCTATTCGCCGCACGCATTCAGGCGAAGCTATTATTGAAGAAGAAGTGTCTAAAAAAATCCAAGAAAATGAAGACAATGGATACCGGATGAATCTCCATGAAGATTTAACGAAACGCGAGTTAGAAGTCCTGCGCTTAATTGCTGATGGACTTTCAAACCAAGAAATTGCCGAAGAATTATATATTACTTTAAAAACCGTCAAAACTCATGTTTCCAATATTTTATCAAAATTAGAAGTGTCTGACCGCACGCAAGCGACGATCTATGCTTTTAAACATAATATTGTCAATCAATAAAGAAAAGAGGCTCTCACAGGCCTCTTTTTTTGTTCTTTCAAGGAGAAATGTGCTCGTGGAAGCGAAAGTGAAAAACGTGCTCGGAAGCCCTTGTCTCGATGAGTCGTAAAGGCTTTTCGTGCTCACGGCAGGTGCGCTCGTGCGCATGAAAATGGTATTCGGCACCAGAGGCCATAGGCTCATGGTGCTGAATATCGAATAAGGCTCCACGAGCTCTTTTTCGATGAATCAGAACGCCGATTTAATCGAATAGCAATTAGAAGCTGTCAGTCTTCAGATCGAACAGTCGCATTTAGATTTCCCAACGTGGATCCAGAGAGCCAACACTCAAGATTATGAAATCGGCTTGATGGGATTGGCGTTCAGGTACGATCCTGATCAAAAGAACATCTTCCACACGGATGGTGGCAGTAACTACATGGGCTATTCTGATCCTAAAATGGACGCTTTCATCGAAGAAGGACGCAGCAAACTGTCATATGATGAACCCTACCCAGTCTATTAAGAATTCCAAGAGTGCTTCCTCGAAGCGCTGCCAGGGGTACCGCTTTACAGTGAACCAATTCACAAAGTTCAAGTTGACAATCTCCAAGGGGGGGTCACACCTGTGTTTGAAGCGACATTGGCGAATGTTCATAACTGAGAATTAAAATAACAGTTGTTTATCTCCGGGCTGATGATAGGTCCGGGGATTTTAAATTTTAAAGTAAGCGTTAGGATAATATGTCGATTTCACGTAAACTAAAGGTATTGAATTTATTACAAAGGAGAAAGATAACGTGAAACCACATGAACGTACGATGGAATTGATGGGGACAGTCATTCGTTTGGCTATTTATCACGATAACGGCGAAGCGCTCTTAGATACAGCTGAGGAGATGCTGTACGATTATAACGATCGCTTCAGCGCCAATGATGATTCTTCAAAACTGATGGAAATCAGTCAAAAAGCAGGGGAAAAACCTGTGACCGTTGCTCCCGATCTGTTTTCATTGATCCAGACCGCAAAAAAAGTCAGTCTCGATTCAGATCGTGCTTTTAATTTGACCATTGGACCTGTGATTAAACTGTGGAAAATCGGCTTCGATGATGCACAGGTGCCTTCGGATGAAGCTGTCCAAGAAAAATTAAAATTAACTGATCCTAAAAAAGTTACTCTCGATCCAGAAAACCTGACCGTTTATCTGGAAGAAGAAGGGATGGAAATCGACTTAGGCGCGATTGCGAAAGGCTTCTTTGCTGACCGATTGAAGGCCTTTTTCACTCAACAGGGCGTCAAACACGGCATCATTGATTTAGGGGGGAACGTTTTGATTATTGGAGAATCGCCGACACGTGAAGATGGCTATTGGCGCATCGGTTTGCAACATCCAAAACTCCCTCGAGGGCAAGCATTTGCTGCCTTAAAGATAAAAGATCAATCGGTCGTGACGTCAGGGATTTATGAGCGCGCACTGGTGAAAGGTGAGAAGGTCTATCACCATATTTTCGATTCTCGTACAGGCTACCCGAAAGAAAACGACATCGCGAGCGTATCGATTGTCTCTGATCTTTCGATCGATGGAGAAATTTGGACGACGATTTTATTTGTTTTAGATGCAAAACTTGCCGTCTATAATATCGAACAGACAGAGGGCATTGAAGGGGTCGTTGTTACCAAAGAGGGGCAAGTTTTAATTTCATCCGGCTTAAAAAATCAACTTTCGATGAACCAGTAACTGAAGAAGCCCTCACTTAAGCGAAGTTTTTGTTGGTCAGGAGTAAAAATGTTTTTCTTTTTTGAAGAATTTTAAGCGTTCGTATTAAGTTTCTAAGAAGTCTGGAGTGATGAAAAGAAGAATCGATCGGGTCAGAGGCAAGAGCATCATTTCATCCTGTCCTTCTGTTAGATTAAATAATTTTTTCACAAGAAAAGTATTGAAAGAGCATGAGGGTTGTGGTTTAATATAATTGTGAATTAGATAACTATATAGTAAAAAGGAGTATAATTAATATGTCTAATGAGATTAAATTAACACCGGGTAGATATGAAGTTGAAGCAAAAGGACATAACAGTGCGTTGCCAATGACAGTTGAGCTTTCTGAAACGCGGATTGAAAATATTAAAGTAGATTCAAGCAAAGAATCTGAAGGGATTTCTTCTCCCGTTTTTGAACGTATTCCGGAAGCGATTGTAAAGGGCCAAACGTTGAATGTCGATGCGATTTCAGGAGCGACTGTTTCAACCAATGGGATTTTAGAAGGAGTGGCTGAAGCTATTGAAAAAGCCGGTGGAAACGCAGAGATTTTCCAATCCCGTCCCAAATACGTGAAAGAAACATCAAATGAAGTCGTAGAAATTGAAAAAGATGTGGTTGTCGTTGGGTCCGGAGGCGCAGGGTTAAGTGCAGCTGCTGTGGCTTTAGAAGAAAACTTAGATGTCATCATTTTGGAGAAAGGGTCATCTTTAGGTGGAAACACCATTCGTACAGGAGGACCTATCAACGCTGCTAATCCAGAGTGGCAAAATACATTTAAAAATATTCCTGGTGAGCGTGAAACTTTAGAAGGTATTTATAATATCGATGAAGCAGACATCCATGAGGAATATCGAGAAGATTTCAATAATTTAAGAAAACAATTAGATGACTACTTTAACGATTTAGACAGCGGAGCGGACTATACCTTTGATTCAAACGAACTACACCGTATCCAAACTTATCTTGGCGGAAAACGTAAAAACCGTGACGGTGAGGAGATTTATAGTGATTACGAGCTGAACAAACAAATGACAGACAACGTTTTGGAATCAATTAAGTGGTTAGAAGAAAAAGGCGTCGATTTCAATAAAGATGAGATTCGTATGCCTGTTGGTGCTAACTGGCGTCGCGGACATTCTCCAAAACAACAGCAAGGTTACGCCTTTATTGAAAGCTTAGAAACATTTGTTCGTGAAAATAACGGTGATATTCTAACAGATACAAAAGTGACTGAGCTAACTAAGGAAAACGGTCGTGTTGTTGGAGTGAAAGCTGAACACACCAACGGAAAACAGTATATAATCAAAGCGAAGAAAGGTGTTGTATTGGCTACGGGCGGATTTGGAGCTAATACCCCAATGATTCAAGAGTACAATAACTATTGGTCTGAGATTCCGGGTGACATTAAGACAACAAACTCACCAATGATCACAGGTGACGGAATTGAATTAGGGACAGCAGCAGATGCTGACTTGACAGGTATGGAATTCGTTCAATTGATGCCAACTGCTGACCCGAATACAGGCGCGTTATTCACAGGATTCATCTTGCCTCCTGAAGATTTTGTTTTCGTAAACCAAGAAGGAAAACGATTCGTCAATGAATATGAGTCTCGCGATGTCTTATCCCAAGCAGCTTTAGATGAAGGTGGCATCTTCTATATTATTTCAGATACTGAAATGAATAAAGCAGCCTTTAACACATCCGAAGAAAAAGTAAATAAAGAGGTCGAAGAGGGAACGATATTTAAAGCGGATACGCTAGAAGAACTTGCTGAACAAATTGACATCGATCCAAACACTTTAGTCGAGACAATTAACCGCTACAACGCATACGTCGAAGAAGGTTACGATAAGGAGTTCCAAAAAGGAGCGATGAACCATAAAGTCGATGTGGCGCCATTTTATGCGACACCGCGTAAACCTTCTGTCCACCATACAATGGGAGGATTGAAGATTAATACTGACGCAGAAGTCTTGGATAAAAACGGTAAAGTAATCGAAGGATTATTTGCAGCCGGAGAAGTCGCTGGCGGCATGCACGCTGGAAACCGTCTAGGCGGAAACTCGCTATCAGATATCTTCACTATGGGACGTATCGCTGGCCGATCAGTATCAAACGCATAAAATCATTTCATTTAATAAAAGAAACCGTCAGATGTGACGGTTTCTTTTTTGGTATGACGGGCATGCGCTATGTCTAGGGTGGAAGTCCCTAAGGAACGTAGTTATCAACGAATCTCGTAGTGACTTGCAAGTTTTATGGTATGAGAGGCATGGGAGAGGGGAAGCAATAGCGAAATCGTGACCTAACGAACAGGAACAAGGTATTAAGGCGTTTCAAGCGGACAAGTTAGCCAAAGGTAACAAAGTCCAAAAGATAACCGTAACCTTGAGGCGTCAAAAGCTACTCCAATTTAAGATGAATACTTAAGAGCGGAAAGGAATCAAACACAGTATGTCGAAGCTATTGGAAGAAATTCTTGAAGCCCAAAATATGAATGAAGCGTATAAAAAAGTGCGCGCAAATAAAGGAGCCAGTGGTGTAGATGGGGTTACTATCGAAGAACTGGACGATTCATTTCGTCTTACTCGATTTCTTTCAAGGAGAAAGGTGCTCGTGGAAGCGAAAGTGAAAAACGTGCTCGGAAGGACTTGTCTTGAGGAGTCGTAAAGGCTTTTCGTGCTCACGGCAGGTGCGCTCGTGCGCATGAAAATGGTATTCGATGCCAGAAGCTATAGGCTCATGGTGCTGAATATCGAATAAGGCCCCACGAGGTCTTTTTCGATGAATCAGAATGCCAAATATTTAAAATAAAAAGAAAAAAAAGCAGTTCCCAATGAATGAAAAATCATGACGGAAACTGCTTTTATAAAATATTTTATGCATTATTTAGTTAAGACAACTGGTAGAATCATTGGTCGACGTTCTGTTTCTGTATATAAGAATTTCTTCAAGTCTTCAATCAAATCATTTCGTAATTTATACTCATTGATTTGTTTATAGCCAAATGAATGTTGAATACTTTTTTCAGCCACAGCTTGCGCACTACGAATGAGGTCACCGGATTCTCGCATATAAATAAACCCACGAGAAATAATATCAGGACCAGCTAAGATTTTACGTTTATTTTTATCAATCGTTGCGACTACGACCACAAGACCATTGTTCGATAAGACGCGTCGGTCTCGTAAAACCACGTTTCCAATATCGCCAATTCCTTTACCATCAATATAGACATCTTGCGCATTGAAATCGCCAGCACGACGAGCGTATTCTTCAGTGAAAGCTAAGATTTCCCCATTATCTAAAATAAAGGTATTTTCTTCTTTAACCCCTGTTTGAATCGCTAATTCTTGGTGCTCGTGCTGCATACGGCGTTCACCATGAATCGGTACGAAAAACTTCGGTTTCATTAAACGTAGCATTAATTTCAATTCTTGTTGCGCACCGTGACCAGAAGTATGGATATTATTGATTTTACCATGAACGATATTTGCTCCAGCTTCAGATAAAGAGTTAATTAAATTATTAACAGAATTCGTGTTTCCAGGAATTGGGGAGCTTGAGAAAATAACCGTATCACCAGGGATAATCGAAATTTGGCGGTGGGTACCATTCGCAATACGACTTAACGCTGCAAAAGGTTCCCCTTGAGAACCGGTACATAAAATAAGAATTTCATGGGGTTCATAAGAATTAATTTCGTTTGCTTCGATAAAGATACTAGGGTCTTCTTTGATATAACCAAGCTCACGACCAATTTCAATTCCATTAATCATACTTCGACCGAAGACGGCTACTTTACGATTAGATAATCGTGCAGCTCGGATCACTTGCTGGATACGAGATAAGTTTGATGCGAAAGAAGCGAAAATAATACGTCCATCGATATTCTCGACTAAATCATTAATGGATTCATTCACCACTTGCTCGGAATCAGTAAAACCAGTAATTTCAGCGTTTGTACTATCGGATAGAAGGGTGATTACACCTTCTTCACCAATTTTTGCCATTTTTTGTAAGTTGGCATCTTTACCAAAAGGTGGTGTAAAATCAAACTTGAAGTCACCCGTTTGAACAACGTGACCATAAGGGGTTTGAACTGCAATCCCGAATGATTCAGCCACACTGTGGTTCGTGTGGAAAAATTGCACAGATAACTTACGGAATTTGATCACAGAATCTTCTGTAACTTCATGTAACTTGGCATCGCGTAGTAAACGGTGTTCACTTAATTTATTTCGAATCATCGCAATCGCTAATTTACTTCCGTAAATCGGAATGTTTAATTCTTTTAATAAATAAGGAACCCCTCCGATATGGTCTTCGTGACTATGGGTAATAAATAGTCCTTTAATTTTGTCTTTGTTTTCTAATAAATATGAATAATCAGGAATGACATAGTCAATTCCCAACAGATCATCTTCTGGGAATTTAATACCAGCGTCAATAATGATTAATTCATCTTGGAACTGAATACCATAAGTGTTTTTTCCTACTTCATCTAGTCCACCTAAGGCAAAAACAGCCACCTCATTATTCTTTATATTTGGTTTCATTAAAATATATACTCCTTTTTCTTTTCTCTTTAATTTTAAATTTCTTTTATTCATTGTTTTTTATACGTGGATTCTAAAAAAACTTAGAGTGTTGTTTCTTGTTGCCATCTCCAACACTGCAGGCATGAAATCCTTCGTATGTATTTCCGTACAATCTATGCGCAAACACGCAAATCGTTATGATTATTTTAGCATAGAATCTATTTTAAGTATAGCAACAAAGCGCTGAAACCGTTATCACACGGCGAGTAATCTTCATTTGACGTTTTTTCGTATGGGACGAGAGAGGTTTATTATGGATCAAATAAAAAATAAGTTTTTAGAGGGGATTCCATTGCAAAAGCTTGGTAGTAGTGTATTATATATATAATGATTTTATAAGTTATTTTATAATTATTTTGAAAATTACAAGGAGGATTAACCGAATTGCGAAAAGAACGAAAAAGACTTTTTGACTCTTCGATTCGTAAATACTTCACAGGTGCGGTGATGATCGCCCTGAGTACCTCATTTATTTTAACTCCCATTCAGGAAACAATCGTTGTATCCGCAGCGGAAGAATATTCAGATGAACATTTTAACGCCGATCTAAAAATGATGAATGATGAAACAGCGGAAGATTCTGAACCAACTGAGGAAGAAAATGATACTCGATTAGACAAAGAGCAAGAACATAGCCCGTCTGATACAGAGAAAATTCAGACGACGGCAGAATCAATAGAAGATCCTGTAGAAATCGAAGAAACGCCACCTGCAGAAAATGGTTCCACCAGTCCTTTTAGAAGGGCGCCAAGAGATGAAATGGACGATGGGGCCGGCGGAAATATTTCTGATCCGAATGACGGACAAGGAGAAGGGATCACCGATCCGAGTGAGCCTGTTGAGGATGGAGAGCTCGAAGATTCGGATGAAGAGCCGAATCCCGACGAAGGCGAAGAACCAATCGAAGGGGAGCCGGGTGATGATGTACCAGATCCTGACCCAATGCCAACTCCAGAACCTGAACCAACTCCCGATCCAGAACCAGAAGTGTCGGAACCAACGCCACAACCCGATCCAGAACCAGAAGTGTCGGAACCAACGCCACAACCCGATCCAGAACCTGCACCCGAACTGGAGTCAGAAGAACCGATCTTAGCGGTCGATCCCATCTATCCGCAAGCAGAAAGTATTTCCGGTTATGCGAATCCTAGTGCGAACGTTGTTGTGTTTTATCCGGGTTCAAATAGACAGCGATCCGCTTCAGTAGACGAGAACGGCTATTGGACCGTGCGAAATATTGCGGGCGATGCTAGTTATTTAGAAGAAGGGGCGACTGTTCCGATGCTGTTACTCTATAATGGCGAAGAACATTTATATGAAAATCAATTCTATGTTCAAAGTGAATCAGGCACGACGGATTATTATGCGCCTGAAGTAGAAGTTAATGAGGGTTATGAAGAAACGTCAACCGTTGAAGAGCTTCCTGCTGAAGACGAGCTCACCGATGAAACTGTCGAAAATAAGACGATAGAAAACAAAGAAACTAAAACTTTTACCCCGTCTAGAAATACCAAAGTTCCTGAACTACTGCCTGAAACAGGCGAGTCTAACAATATTCAGATTCTTGGTTTTGCAACACTTGCTGTAGGTTTAAGTTTAATGGTCATCGGAAAAACTAGAAAAATAAAAGAAGATAGCTTTTAATAGATAGCCACTCTCGTAAGAAGACACTCAATAGTTTTCTTACGAGATTTTTTATTTTTAGAAAGACTTTCGAATGAAAGGGTAAAAGTTGTGAATGAAATAGACGTGGTGGAATATTTTTGCTATACTTTGGAAGAAAAGAAGGAGGGGAGTCCGATGACACGGTTAGAGAAGATCGTAAAAATCGTCAGTGAACGACGAAAAATTGAAGTAAATGAATTGTCTGAATTATTAGATGTTTCAAAAGTAACCATTCGAAAAGATTTGGATCAATTAGAAACAAAAGGCATTCTCCACCGAGAACATGGTTATGCGGTATTAAACAGCGAAGACGATTTAAACTATCGCCTAGCCATTAACTATGACATTAAAAAACGTATCGCTAAGGAAGCAGCGAAAGAAATCTCGGATAATGATGTGGTGTTGATCGAATCAGGATCCACTTGTGCCTTGCTGGCCGAGGAGCTCGCCAATAATCGTGAGAATGTCACCATCATCACGAATTCCAACTTTATTGCCTCACATATTCGAAGAAGCGAAGCTGTTAATATTGTTTTATTGGGTGGCGAATATCAGAAACGGTCTCAAGTCAGTACAGGTATCTTAACGGAAAAAGCCGTGAGTCATTTTTACTGTGATAAAATGTTTGTTGGGATTGACGGGGTAGATAAAGAGAGAGGCTTTACTAGCTTAGACTTGCGCCGAGCCGAAACCGCGCGAGCGATGGCAGCACAAGCGGATGAGTTAATCATTTTAACCGATGCGACTAAATTTAAAAATAAAGGGCTCGTTGGGTTCTTTCCTTTTTCAGAAGTGACAAAAATTTATACAGATAAAAGCATTCAAAGTGATATGCGAAAGTTTTTAAAACAAGAAGAGATTGAATTAGTTACGGTTTAACTTCAAGAAATTATTTTTAATGAGAGTTTGTGGGAGGATTTATGGATAAAAAGTTCATATTTTTTGATATTGATGGGACATTACTTGATGACAATAAAGAGGTGCTTGAAAGTACTCGAGAGACTTTAAAAGCTTTAAGCGCTGCTGGCCATGATTTAGCGATAGCGACGGGACGGAATGCGTTGATGGCTGAGGGCATCATTAAAGATTTAGCATTTAATCACTATATCGTGTGTAATGGAGCGGAGGCTTTTTATAATCATGAAACAGCTTATAAAAACCCATTGGACCAAGGTGCGCTCCATCGTTTAATTGAACGAGCGGATGCCGAAAATCATCCGATTGTTTATGAAACCGCGCATGAGCTTTTGCGACGGTCAAAAGAAATCAGTCCTCGTATTGCAGATGGAATGCAGTATGTAGGATATGACGTCCCAGATTATGACGTTTCAGGAAGGTTTCATTATGACAATGAATTAATTCAATTACTATTATTTATTGATGATGAAGATAGTACAGTATATCGCCAAGCGGACTTTCCTGAATTCCGTTTTGTCCGTTGGTATGAAGAAGCCGTGGATGTTTTGCCAGCGACCGGTTCAAAATACGAGACAATAAGCATTTTAGCCGAACAAAAAGGTTATGACCACGAAGACATCATTACGGTCGGTGACGGAAACAATGATTTTGAAATGATTCAAAAATCAGGTTATGGAATTGCGATGGCTAACGGAGAGCCGCACGTTAAAGAAGTTGCCGATCTTGTCACGAACACAAATAATGATCACGGAATATATAAAGCTTTTAAAAGACTAGATTTAATTTAGAAATATGTTATACTATTACTGGTTGTTTTTTAAACCAGTATTTAGGGGGATATAGCTCAGTTGGGAGAGCGCTTGGATGGCATTCAAGAGGTCAGGGGTTCAAGACCCCTTATCTCCATTATATTTCAAAGGAAAGCGATCAGATCAACATTGTTGTCTGGTTGCTTTTCTTTTTGTTCTGTTATGTTCCTTTTTACCCCTCACTTAAAATGATTAAGCCTAAATCTGGCATTCCGCATTATAGGTTTGTTGGTTATTTGCTCCACACTTCTTACTGTTTAGTAAGGCGTGGAGCTTTTTAATTTTTACAAAAGATCGTTCTTAAACAACACACAAAAGTATAAGAATATACTTCAAACACTCTATAAAAATTGACGGACGACTTTCAAAGCTATAAACTAGAAAAAATAGGAGGGAAGAGATGATAGAAAATTTAGAAAGCCGTTTATTAAGTACATATGATCATGCATTGTCTATTGATGGAATTGATGGGTCCCGGATCGCGAAGCGATTAGGGGAATTAAGTGAAATTGGTCAGATGCCGTCCGGAGGTGTTAGTCGTTATGGGTATGGTGAGCAAGAACAGGCGGCCCATGATTTAGCTAGAACATGGCTCGAAGAAGCCGGGGCAGAAATTGAAATCGATGAGGCTGGAAACATGATTGGACACATCAAAGGAACGTCTAATGAAAAAACTTTTGCATCTGGTTCTCACTTAGACTCTGTGCCAAACGGTGGGAATTTTGATGGAACAGTTGGTGTCCTGACCGCAATCGAAGTGGCTCAAGCATGGAAAGACACCGGATACACGCCACCTTTTAATTATGACATCATTATTTTCCGCGAAGAAGAAGGGTCTCAATTTAACGTAGGAGTGCTTGGAAGTTCTGCTTTTATGGGATTAGGAAACAAAGAAGCATTGCAGGATTTGAAAGCCACGAGTACGGGTCTTTCATTTTTCGATACATTAGAAAAGCGGCAATTATCTGTCGACTCTTTTTTCAATGCGAAAAAGAAGCGAGATTATGAACTTTATATTGAAACCCATATCGAACAAGGAAAATTATTAGAAAATGCTGGACAATCTGTGGGCGTGGTATCGGGCATTGCTGGTTTGGCTGATCTAAACTTTACCTTTACAGGTGTTAGTGATCATGCGGGCAATACACCGATGAATGACCGTTTTGATCCGCTCGTTACTGCGGGACGTTTTATTTACGAAATCAGTTTACTGCCTGAGAAAATTAGTGATTCAGCGGTTGCGACAGTTGGAAAAGTGAACGTTTACCCAAATGGCGCTAACGTCATTGCAGAGAAAGTCGAAGTGACCGTCGATGTTCGAGATGTGAACCTTGAAGATCGCCAAACACTCGAACGTCAAATCATCGATTGTGCTTTTGATTTAGCTAAAGAAAATGAGCTCTCAGTGGACTACACGAAGACAACGGATGTTGATCCCGTGAGGATGGATGAAAAGTTACAGGCAGATTTAAAACAAGTCATTCAAGAAGTAACCCATCAAGAAGCCCTCACTTTACCAAGTGGTGCAGGACATGATGGGATGAACTTAGCGGTTGAGTGTCCAGTAGCCATGGTATTTGTTAAAAGTCACCAAGGCATTAGTCACCACCCAGATGAATGGAGCGATTTAACGGATATTGTAACAGGCGTGCAAGTCAGTAAACGATTTTTAGAGCAAAAGATGGAAGCCTAAGGAAACGTTAAGTTGAAAGAAGCAACGAGACGATTAGAAAAATTAGATGAAATGAAAACACGCAAGGAATTCCTAGTAGAGAGTAGAAACGGAGCGCCTTGCGTGTTTTTTGTTTATTGTAAAACTTAAAGAGGATAAAATGCCTTCTAACTTTTTGTTATTTCTTTAAATTTTTAAATAGTTTCTAACGATTTCATCCGCTTTTTGAACGAGTGCTTTGACGTTATTATTTCCATAATGGGTATTCGCTAACCAAGGACCAATATAAAAGCATTGATCGAGCGGGCCGTATTTCTGGTTAATGACTTGGCTTTCGGGCCAAGTGACTAAAATCCCTCGTTTATCTTTATCCAGAAGCATTCCCTTATCGAGGAGTTTTGCAAGAAGAGGATTATCTTCGCCCATCCGATCGGTATTAAAATCAAAACCCGATGCATTAATCACAACATCCGCTTGGTAAGACTTCCCACTTGCACTTTTCAATATAAATTGTTCTTGGGGATCAATCTCCACGAGATCGGGTACAATAAAAAGCTGCTTCTGTGTCATTAACTGGTACATATTAGCGACTGCATCAGGGGCTAGTCGGACTTGGTAGTGAGAAAACATATCCGCATATTC
Organism: uncultured Atopostipes sp.; assembly: GCA_963558565.1. Lineage (GTDB taxonomy): Bacteria > Bacillota > Bacilli > Lactobacillales > Carnobacteriaceae_A > Atopostipes. The sequence continues at coordinate 97,916 of CAUWGX010000003.1, read as the reverse complement.
CGCATGATAACGCGCTTGGTCTTTTTTAGATAAAGCCATATAAAGATCCCCTAAATGCCCAGACAGAAGACCAATATAAGCTTGAAGTTTTGAAAGTTCCGGGTGATCTTGTCCAAAATAAGTATGATAAGTCCCCTCTAAATCAGCGGGATCATATTTTTCTCGAATCGCAGTTAGATCAATATGATTCGCTTTTAAATCCTGCTCAATAGCTTTAATCATTCGGTTTAAAGGGATGTTTCCTTGGTTTTTCTGCACTTCTTTTTCTATCCAGTCTTTATCTAACGAGTATTCAAGAGCCGGGCCTTGATAAGGAGGCACTCGTAATGAATTAAAGTGAGGAACAATCGTAAAAATACCGATCGGTTGCTGCAAGTCTTTTTCATGGCTAAGGTAATTGACTAAATCAAAAGCTGTCAGTCCAGAACCAATGATTGCAACCCTTGTATGAGACTGAATATCTTTTAATTTTTCGACCACTGGATAAGGATGATGGATATAATTTTTAAGCCCGCGTAACTGATAAAAATCTTGATAAGGCGGCGTTCCCAGTGCTAAAAAGAGCGAATCATAAGGGCCATATTGCGTGCCCTCTGCATCTTTTAATTGATAACTCGTAGAGGCCTGTTCTTTTCGCACATTTGTATCCACAATTTCTTTTTGATAATAGGTAACATTTTCTTCATTCAATAAAGGAGTGATTCGTTCTTTTGCATATTCACCAAAAATTGTACGAGGAACTAAATCGACTTTTGCATCATATTCAGGGTAATGATTCGTTAGCCATTTTGAAAATTCAAATTTATCTTCTGGATTTAAAGACATCGCCGTGGGGAAAGCATTGACCAGCAGATGTGGGGAGTCTTCTCCATAAGCTAAACCCACCGCTGGTTCATCATTGGGATCAAAAATATCGACTTGTATATTGCCCTCTAATTTCCCAGAGGTCTTTAGGGCCATCAGGAGAGCTGCTCCGCTTACACCAAAACCGACAATCGCTATTTTCATTAATTATCACCATTTTTCTTTATACTTATTTGTTCGTTGATATAAACACATTTTTTTCGAAGGTTTTTTCATCCAGTGAGTGACTGAGAATAAAAAAACATAAAATTCGTGTATACTGGATACATTATCTACTAGTATAAAGAGAATTCACTAGCTTCCTCAAGGACAATCTCTTCATTTTGCGAGAGGATTCTCTGTACCATGTATGATCATAGAGGTATTCTGGATCTCGAAACCTTTTATTCTAAGCGTTTCGAATTTATTTGGGTAAGGAGGCAATGGTTGATAGTCGCTGAATGCTGGCAATAAATAAAAGTTCTCCTGATTTTCAGCCTCTACCGCCAACACAGATTCACTTGATTAAAAAACATTATAAAGAAAAAGGATGGCATAAAATGAAGAATTGGCAACATAAAGTACAGTATTATGAGACGGACCAAATGCAGATTGTGCATCATTCAAACTATATTCGCTGGTTTGAAGAAGCTCGTACATATTTAATGGATGAAATGGGCTTTAGTTATTTTCAAATGGAAGCAGAAGGAATTATTGTTCCTGTTTTATCCGCATCCGCTGAATATAAAAGGATGGTTCGCTTTGGAGAAACCGTAGAAATCGAAGCAAAAATTTCTGAATTTACAGGGGTCAAGTTAATGATTCATTATGAAGTCAGAGATCTAGACACCAAAGAAATACGCGCTGTCGGCGAAACAAAACATGTCTTTTTAGATAGAGAAACCTATCGACCGCTCTCTCTAAAGCGAAAACATAAACATCTCTTTGAATTATTCAAGCAAATGATGGAAGAAGGATAAAGAGAGGCTATAACTTATTTTTTATCTAATTTGGATGATTTTGAAGATTTTAATGGCGCTATAGCAACTATTTAAGTATAAAATGCGAAAAAGATCACTTGGCTAGTAATAACAAAGTGATCTTTTTTTATTTCATTTAACGTTGAATGTTCGGTTTTAAGTTGTTTTTTTAAGTAATAAAACAAAATACAGTGCATATAACGGATAATAAATGGATATAAAGCAGAAATATATTGTTTTTATTCGTGTTAAATGCTATGATTCTTCTATAATTATAAAAATGTTAAGAAAACAGGAGGAATTTCATTGAACACGATCAGCAAATTCTTTAGGTTTAAAGAGAATAAAACGAACTTGAGTACTGAAATGACTGCGGGAATTACGACGTTCTTGGCGATGTCTTATATTATTTTTGTGAATCCAGCTATTCTTGAATTATCTGGCATGCCCAATCAAGCGGTCTTTCTTGCGACCATTTTTGCATCTGCTATTTCAACTTTAGCGATTGGGCTCATCGCAAACGTTCCTTATGCTTTAGGACCGGGGATGGGACTCAATGCTTTCTTTACCTATACGGTTGTTTTTAGTCTCGGTTTTACTTGGCAAGAAGCGTTATCAATGGTGTTTATTTGTGGGTTGATTAACGTCTTGATTACACTCACCAGTATTCGAAGAATGTTGATTCTTGCGATTCCGAGCACTTTACAAAATGCTATTTCAGCGGGTATTGGAGTATTTATCGGTTATTTAGGCATTAAAAATTTAGGATTGTTACAGTTTACTTCGGATGCGAGTAATATTGTTTCTGTAAATGGAGGCGATCCGACGGCCGGAACATTCGCGGGTGGCGTGACAAATGTCGTGTCTACCGGCGGTATTTTACCTGAGTTGGTAGACTTTACAGATCCAGGCGTATTGATTGGCTTAGTGGGTTTGTTGCTTACAATTATTTTATTATTAAAAAATGTACGAGGGGCTATTTTAGTCGGTATTGTGTTGACTACTGGATTAAGTATTCTTTTCGGTGTGACTGATTTATCTGCGATTGATTTTTCAGAAAATTCATTAGGTTCTGCGTTTGCTGATTTAGGTGTAACCTTTGGCGCAATCTTTACTGCTGAAGGGCTGCCTTCTTTATTTGGTGATGTGACGAAACTTCCTGTTGTTATTATGACTATTTTCGCCTTTAGCTTAGCGGATGTCTTTGATACTGTAGGAACTTTTATCGGAACCGGTCGGCAGACAGGTATTTTTACGGATGAAGATATGAAAGCTTTGGAAGAGAGTACAGGCTTTGATACAAAAATGGAAAAAGCGCTATTCGGGGATTCGATCGGTACGATTTTTGGAGCTATATTAGGAACATCGAACACCACCACTTTTGTAGAGTCCGCTGCTGGAATCGGAGCAGGAGGACGGACGGGGATGACTTCAGTTTCTACGGCCATCTGCTTTGTCTTAGCGATGTTTTTAGCTCCGGTAATTAGCATTGTCCCTCCGCAAGCGACCGCTCCCGCTTTAATCATTGTCGGTATTTTGATGTTAAGTTCCTTAAACAATATTGATTGGAATAACTTTGAAGTAGCCGTTCCTGCTTTTTTTGCCTCTATCTTTATGGGCCTCGTTTATTCGATTTCGAATGGTATTGCGGCTGGATTTATTGCTTATGGACTTATCAGTTTGCTGACAGGAAAAGCTAAAAAAGTGCATCCGATTCTTTGGATCTCTATGGGCTTATTTATACTAAACTATCTGGTGATGGCTATTTTATAATATTTATTCGTAAATTGTATAAACTAAAAAACGGCATCCTGAATCAAATTCAGGACGCCGTTTTACTTTTTATTACAGGAGATGATCAACAAAAAACTGTGTGATTTTTTCCATCGTTTGCGGACGGACTAAATGTTCTTCATCTTCATAAATAAATTCAATGTTTTCTTTTTCTTTATTTTCTTCCATAAATTCCACTACATGATTATATGGAACCACCACATCTTGTTTACCATGCCAGAATAATAAAGGACGTCCAGCAATTTTTTCAGGTTGCAGGGACAAATCATATTCCGGGATCCATTTTAATAATTTATTATAGTCATGTGGGAAGAAACGGTTCATTTGCGTCGCATGTTCAAAAATACGATCACGATAAGCCACTAATTTTGGTGTTCCCATGACACAAGCGGCTGCTTTAATTTCAGGATGTTGGGTCAGTAGGGCTGTGGTTGTCATTCCGCCCATAGATAGTCCGCCTACACCAATTTGGTCGTCCACTAGGTTTCCTTTTTGTAAGGCGTCAATAATATAACCAAATTCAAATAAATTCGTATGAATACTTTGCCAAAACGTTAAAGAAGGAATATCAGTCATCGGCATTTTACGTTTTCCGTGATTAAAAGCATCTGGTAAAATGACCCGAAAACCTTGTCGGGCTAAATATCGTCCTTGAGTGAGTGTTAATTCTTTCGAAGATTGCCAGCCATGATAATAAACGATTAAAGGCAAACGTTTGCCCACATTATCTTCGGCAACAACTTCTAATACGGGGATTGTCCCCAAAATATATTCTTCTATAGATAATCTCATTTTTCGCACCTCCTTCATAGAATAACTGATTTTCGTAAAAATAACTAGTTCGATTCTTTATTACAATAAGCAATATTCTTTGATTAAGATAACATTCATTACTATACTGTTTATGGAAGAAAGAATAAAATAAATTAAGAAAGGATGTTTCATTTATGCAAGTTACATTTCAAGGAGATCCTGTCGAAATTAAAGGTACTCAACCAAATGTGGGCGACAAAGCGCCAGATGCTACATTAACCACTCGTAAAGGCGACGATGTTAAGTTAGCAAGCTATTTTGGCGATCAAGCGGTCGTAGTGAGTGTTGTTCCAGACGTTCAAACAAGAACCTGTGAACTACAAACTAAAAACTTTGCAGATAAATTAGCGGAACAAGACGTTAAATTCTTAACGGTTAGTCGTAATACGGTTGACGAATTTAACACTTGGAACGAAGAAAACGACCTCGATTTAACGACTTTATCAGACACTAAAGGTGAATTCGGGGATGCGTATGGGCTAGAAATCGATCTCGGAGGCGACGAACGTTTAGCGCGCTCTGTATTCTTAGTTGATACAGACGGTGTCATTCAATATGTTCAAATCGTTGAAGAGATTGCGGATGAACCGGACTACGAGGAAACGCTTGAAGCGATTAAAGCTCTATAAATAAAAAACAAACTCCTTCTTCGCTGTTCTTTTACTGAGCAGTGGAGAGGAGTTTTTTTATTATACATTTTAATGTTCTTCTTATAAGTTTTCTTCAAAAATTTCTAAATTATCTGAGAGACCAAAAGGATTGTCTTGATTGATATGATCGTAGAAGAGAACACCATTTAAATGGTCAATTTCATGTTGAATGACAATTGCGGGGTAGCCTTTAAAGCGTTCCTTATGTTTGTTGCCATCTACGTCATAATATTCCACGGTGATTCTTTTACTTCGTGGAACGAGTCCTTCATAAACTTCATCAATCGATAAGCAGCCTTCGCCATCTTGTAAAGCTGTTTGTTTAACAGAATGGCTTAGTATCCGCGGATTAACCATTACTAAACTGAAAGGTTCTTCCTCTTCGTCGTTTGGAATATGCACGGCCATCATTTGTTTGGGAATATTTAACTGCGGAGCAGCTAAACCAACACCGGGTCTTAAATCATATTCTTCAGCGATTTCGGGATTTTGACTGTTGATAATAAATTCTAGCATTTCATCTGCCAGATTTTTAAATTCCTCATTTAAAGGAAATTCAATTTTTTCTGATCTTTCTCTTAAAGTCGGATGGTAGTCACGTACAATATCATCCATTGTTATCATGTAATCACTCCTAAAAGATTTACGAGGTATATTTTAACATAAAATTAAATATATAGCGAAAATTGTCGTTGATGAACGAAGAAAAAATAGAGGAGACTGATAATTTTTTATAAAAAAAATAAAATTTTTTCAATGAAAATAACATGCTAAAAAATTCACTTACTTTTTCATACTTTTTTAATGATACGGAGAAAAAACAGAAAATATAAAAAAGAATGAGAAAGTAATCGGTTAGGTTCAACTTTTGACAAAATAAAATATTTGCTTGTGAAAAAGGGTTTACATGATATTGTTTTCACAAAGATCGAGAAAGTTATGAAAACGTAATAAAAAACCTCTGTCAAACAAGTTAGGACGCTTGATTTTTTCTTAATAGCATGTTACTTTAAGTTGTGAAAAGTCACAGATTCATCGAGGAGAAATGTTGTTTTTGTGAACTATTTATTATATTTAAGGAGAGGTATGGTTACAAATGGCAAACAACCCTTTAGATTTTGACAAACTTGTCGAATCATACGGCGAACTATTTCCAATGGTTCAAATTCTAGATAAAGATGGAAAAGTCGTAAACGAAGACTTAATTCCTGACCTATCGGATGAAGAACTTGTTGAGTTAATGGAACAAATGGTGTTTTCTAGAGTATTACACGAACGTTCTATGGCATTATCAAGACAAGGACGTTTAGGATTTTACGCGCCAACCGCAGGACAAGAAGCTTCACAAATTGCAAGTCATTATGCACTAGAACAACAAGATTGGATTTACCCAGGTTATCGTGATGTTCCGCAAATCATCATGCATGGACTTCCAATTCATAAAGCATTCCTATGGTCACGTGGACATGTCGGTGGCGGCATGTACGACGAAGACCTACACATTATCCCGCCACAAATCATTATCGGAGCGCAATTCATCCAAGCAATGGGGAATGCAGTTGGACAAAAATTAGCAGGCAAAGAAAACGAAATAACTATCACTTATACAGGTGACGGTGGTTCTTCACAGGGTGATACTTATGAAGGATTAAACTTTGCAAGTCGTTACAAAGCACCTGTTATCTTTGTTATTCAAAATAACGGTTATGCAATTTCTACTCCTAGAGATAAGCAAACTGCAGCAGAAACACTTGCTCAAAAGGGTGTAGCTGTAGGTATCCCATCTGTTCAAGTAGACGGAATGGATCCATTAGCCGTTTATTCAGTAACGAAAGCTGCTCGTGATTGGGCTGTAGCGGGGAATGGTCCGGTATTAATTGAAACAATTACGAACCGATTTGGACCACACTCTACTTCAGGAGATGACCCAACTCGTTACCGTTCAGAAGAGTCATTTGACTACTGGGAGCAACGTGACCCATTAATTCGTTTCCGTAATTATTTAGAAGAAAAAGGATTATGGACAGAAGAACGCGAAGAAGAATTAATCGAAGAAGTCACAGAACAAGTTGCTGAAGCTGCGAAAGAAGCAGACCAAGCTGAGAAAATGACTGTTTCTGAGAGTTTATCTTGGATGTTCTCAAATCCAGGTCAAAATATTGAAGAACAGATTGAAAAGTACGAAGCAAAGGAGAGTAAATAAACATGGCACAACAACTTAATATGGTTGCAGCGATTACTCAAGCCTTAGATCAAGAAATGAAAAATGACGAAAAGGTTTTAGTATTCGGTGAAGACGTGGGTATTAACGGTGGTGTTTTCCGTGCGACGGATGGCCTCGTTGAAAACTACGGCGATGAACGTGTAAGTGATACACCCTTATCAGAATCAGCAATCGGTGGAATGGCATTTGGTTTAGCGGTTCAAGGTTTCCGACCAGTCGCTGAAATCCAATTCTTCGGATTCGTATTTGAAGTAATGGACTCGATTGTAGGACAAATTTCTCGTCAACGTTTCCGTATGGGTGGAAATATGGACATGCCTGTTGTCATTCGTGCGCCATTTGGTGGTGGAGTTCGTACACCAGAAATGCACGCGGACAGTTTAGAAGGTTTAATGGCACAATCTCCAGGATTGAAAGTAGTTATTCCTTCAAACCCTTACGATGCAAAAGGTTTATTAACTGCAGCGATTCGAGAAAATGACCCGGTTGTTTTCTTAGAACACATGAAATTATACCGTTCATTCCGAGACGAAGTACCGGAAGAACAATATGAAATCGAACTTGGTAAAGCGAATGTAGCGCGCGAAGGTTCAGACGTTACAGTTGTCGCTTACGGTTACATGGTGCGTGAAGCACTTAAAGCTGCTGAGCAATTAGAAGAAGATGGAACTTCAGTAGAAGTGATTGATTTACGTACTGTTTCACCAATTGATTATGAAACCATCGTAAATTCAGTAGAGAAAACGGGACGTATGGTCTTTGTCCAAGAAGCACAACGTCAAGCAGGCGTTGGTAACGCAGTGATCTCAGAAGTTTCACAACGTGCTATTCTTTCATTAAAAGCACCGATTTCTTTCGTCTCTGCACCAGATACTGTTTATCCATTCGCGCAAATGGAAAACGAATGGTTACCAAGCGCAGCAGATATTACAGAAGCAATTAATGAAACCACAGATTTCTAATTTCAATTTGAAAAAGTAATAAGAGATACTTCACGGTATCTCTTGATTACTTTTCATTTAAAACAGTTAAGCATGATCATTTAAAATGAATCCATGAAAAGAAGGGAAGTATTATATAATGGCTTTTACATTTAAGTTTCCTGACGTAGGAGAGGGAATGGCTGAAGGCGAGATCGTTGATTGGTTAGTCGCTGAAGGCGATGAAGTAGAAGAGGGCGACTCAGTTGCCGAAATCCAAAACGATAAATCAGTTGAAGAACTAGCTGCGCCTGTTTCAGGAACAGTTGAAAGTATTTTAGAAGAAGCAGGTTCACTTGTTAACGTAGATGACCCAATCATGATTATTGATGATGGTTCTGAAGGTGAAGCAGAAGTTGAAGCACCAGCAGCAGAAGAAGCGGAAGAAGAAGCACCTGCTGAAACAACTGAAGCCGTTGAAGAACCAACAGAAGCAACAGGTGTTGTCGCTACTTCTGATCCAAATAAATTAGTTCTAGCAATGCCATCTGTCCGTCAATACGCTCGTGAAAACGACGTTGACATTAGTACAGTACAAGCAACAGGTGACGGTGGACGTGTTCTTAAAGAAGACATCGACAATCACGTAGCAACAGGTGGTGCACAAGCAGCAGAAGAAACAGCAGCACAACCAGCGGCTACAGGCGAAACGGTAGGTGGAGTAGAGTTAACTCCTTACAAATCTGGTCGTGAAGATGAAGAAACACGCGAACCACTTACAATGACACGTCGTGCTATTGCGAAAGCAATGACGAAAAGTGCGACAGTTATTCCATCCTTCGCATTGTTTGATGAAGTTGTTGTCGACGACTTATGGGATCACCGTAAGAAATTCAAAGACATTGCGGCAGAACAAGATACAAAACTTACATTCTTGCCATACATTGTTAAAGCAGTCGTAGCAATGATGAAAGAATTCCCAGTATTTAACGCATCACTAGATGATACAACAGACGAAATTGTATTCAAACATTACTATAACGTAGGGATCGCTACAGATACTGATAACGGTCTTTATGTACCAGTTATCCAAGATGCAAATACAAAACCAATGTTTGATATTGCCGATGAAATTATCGAACTTTCTACAAAAGCACACGACAATAAATTAAGTGGTGCAGACATGTCAGATGGTTCAATCTCAATTTCTAATATTGGTTCAGTTGGTGGAGCTCACTTCACACCAATCATTAATCACCCAGAATCAGCAATTGTTGGAATAGGTATTATTTCAGACAAGCCGGTTGTAAATGACGAAGGCGAAATCGTTGTTTCTAAGGTATTAGACCTATCACTTGTTGTTGACCACCGTATTATTGATGGTGCGGTTGCACAACAAGCCATGAACTACTTGAAACAATTGTTGTCAAACCCTGAATTATTATTGATGAAAGGTTAAGGTGAATATTTAATGGTTGTAGGAGATATGTCAATTGAACTAGATACAGTTGTTGTAGGTTCGGGACCTGGCGGCTATGTGGCCGCTATCCGAGCTTCCCAATTGGGCCAAAAAGTAGCCATTGTAGAGAAAGATTTCATTGGTGGAGTGTGCTTGAACGTTGGATGTATTCCATCTAAAGCATTGATCTCTGCAAGTGAACGTTATGCGCAAGCTCAAGATTCAGATGTTTTTGGTGTTACAGCTGAAAATGTTGAAATTGACTTCGCCAAAACACAAGAATGGAAACAAGAACAAGTGGTTAACCGTCTAACTTCTGGTGTTGAAATGCTACTTAAGAAAAATAAAGTAGAAATTCTAGAAGGTGAAGCATTTTTCGTAGATACTCATAACCTACGTGTTATGCAAGATGATGGAGCACAATCTTACTCGTTCAACAATGCTATTTTAGCAACAGGTTCTCGTCCAATCGAATTAAAAGGATTTGAATGGAGCGATCGTATCCTAAGCTCAACGGGTGCTTTAGCATTAGATGAAATCCCAGAAACATTAACTGTTATCGGTGGAGGATACATCGGTAGTGAGTTAGCAGGTGTCTATGCTTCCTTAGGTACTAAAGTAACGATTCTTGAAGGTTTAGATTCCATCTTAAACGGTTTTGATAAAGACATGGTCAAACTGGTTGAGAATGACTTCAAGAAAAAAGGTACTGACATTGTTACAAAAGCAATGGCTAAAAGTGCTGAAGAAACAGACAGTGGCGTTACTGTAACTTATGAAGTAGACGGTAAAGAAGAAACGGTTGAATCAGATTATGTACTCGTTACCGTTGGTCGTCGTCCAAACACTGACGAATTAGGACTTGAAATCGCAGGAGTTGACGTGGACGATAAAGGGCTCGTCAAAGTAGACGAACAAGGTCGTTCAGTCAGTGCGGATAGTATCTTTGCCATTGGAGACATTGTTCCAGGTGCTGCATTAGCACATAAAGCTTCTTACGAAGGGAAAATTGCTGCAGCAGCTATCTCAGGCGAAAAAGTTGCGGTCGATTATCGAGCAATGCCTGCAGTTGCCTTTACTTCTCCAGAAGTTGCTTCTGTTGGTTATACAGCAGACGAAGCAAAAGAAGCTGGATTAGAAGTTTCAGCAACTAAATTCCCATTCGGCGGGAACGGACGTGCCATCTCTGTCGATCAAACAGATGGTTTCGTACGTCTAGTAACAACGAAAGAAGGCAATGTGATTGTCGGTGCTCAAGTAGTAGGCCCTAATGCATCAGACTTAATTGCTGAATTAGGTTTAGCCGTTGAAAGTGGTATGAATGCTCAAGACATTTCACTTACAATTCATGCTCACCCAACATTAGCTGAATCGATTATGGATGCGGCAGAAGCTGCTTTAGGTCAACCAATCCATATGTAATTGTTCGAGCGACAAGTGCTTAAACAATAAATAAAAAAACAAAGGCCAAAGGTATTGTATAAATTATGCATGCCTTTGGTTTTTTATATGTTCAGTTAAAAGTACAAATTAAAAACGAAGAGGGATGGCCTAGGGCTTTCTGTGGCTTATTTTTTACTTTCCTGGTAAAATATGATACTGTTGTAAGGAACAACTTCAAGAAGTTTAAGATAGCAAAGGGGATGTTTGGATGTCACTGATCGATAAAAGAGATACTTTAATCAAAGAATGGTTAAAAAAAGCTGCCGCTGATATCAAAGAATCTTTAAAATCCGACTTAAATGTCGAAACAAAAACAAAACGCAATGACCTTGTCACAAATATGGATCGACAAATCGAAAGGGATTTTGTAGAACAAATTCAATCTCATTTTCCTGGGGACCAAATTGTAAGTGAAGAAGGTTATGGGGATAAAATAGGAGATATTAATCTAGCAGAAAATACAGTCTGGTTTCTGGATCCTATTGATGGAACTTTAAATTTTGTACTACAAGAAGAAAATTTCGCGGTAATGTTGGCCGTCTATGAAAAAGGAATTGGCCAGCAAGCGTATGTTTACGATGTCATGCGTGACGAGTTGTATTGGGCAATTAAAGGAAAAGGCGTTTATTGTAACGACCAACTATTGCCAAAGATGTCAGACACCCCTTTAAAAGATGGTTTATTTGCTTCCAATAGTATGTACCTTTCTGACAAACAAGTAAACTTAAACACAGAAATTACGAAGCAAGCCATGGGCGTTCGCACCATTGGCTCAGCCGGTATTGAAGCCACGGAATTAGCGAAAGGTAGTGTTGTGGCTTATGTTTCTTATGGGCTGAAACCTTGGGATGTTGCCCCTGGTTTAATCCTGGTTGAAGAAAATGGCGGTGTGCTTACAGAATTTGATGGTTCGCCGATCGATTTACTAAATACTCAACCAACAATTATGGGAACGCCCACTGCAAATAAAGAGATACAAAAAATGATCTAATTTTTTGAAAAAGAAAGATTGTGTTCGCAACCGAATACTGTTAAACTACTTAAGTATTTTTTACTGACTACTCAGAAGGTAATCAGATTGAGGAGATTTTGATTAAAAATGAAATATAGAAATGATTTAAGAAATATTGCAATTATCGCACACGTTGACCATGGTAAAACAACCCTAGTCGACCAATTACTCTCACAATCAACGACTCTCGATGCACATAAACAACTTGAAGACCGAGCAATGGACTCGGATGAACTTGAAAAAGAACGTGGAATTACGATCTTATCTAAAAACACAGCCGTAGAATACAATGATACAGTGATAAATATATTAGATACACCGGGCCACGCGGACTTCGGAGGCGAAGTCGAGCGGATTATGAAAATGGTTGATGGTGTTATTTTAGTGGTCGACTCTGCAGAAGGCCCAATGCCACAAACCCGCTTTGTATTACAAAAAGCACTTGAAGAAGAACTACAACCTGTTGTTGTTGTCAACAAAATTGATAAACCATCCGCACAACCTGAAAAAGTAGTGGATGAAGTGCTTGATTTATTTATTGAATTAGATGCAGACGATGACCAACTTGAATTCCCAGTGGTTTATGCTTCAGCAATCAATGGGACAAGTAGCTACTCTGATGATCCGGCCGATCAGGAAGAATCAATGGATCCTATTTTTGAAACGATCTTAAAAGAAATTCCTGCTCCTGTTGATAACAGCGATGAACCTCTACAATTCCAAGTGTCTTTACTGGATTACAATGATTATGTCGGACGTATTGGAGTTGGCCGTATCTTCCGCGGCGAAATTAGTGTCGGAGATAACGTTAGTTTAAATAAACTAGATGGATCAGCCAAAACATTCCGTGTCACACAACTCTTTGGGTTCTTTGGTCTGGAAAGACGAGAAATTGAAACCGCAAAAGCTGGAGATATTGTAGCGATCGCAGGTTTTGAAGACATTTTTGTCGGAGAAACAGTGACTCCAACGGATCATTTAGATCCACTTCCAGCTTTACACATTGATGAACCTACTTTACAAATGACTTTTGTAGTGAATAACTCACCTTTCGCAGGTCGCGATGGTAAATGGGTGACTTCAAGTAAAATTGAAGAAAGATTAAAAACACAACTACAAACAGATGTCTCACTAAAAGTAGAACCAACAGAATCACCAGATGCTTGGGTTGTTTCTGGTCGTGGGGAGTTACACTTATCCATTCTGATCGAGAATATGCGTCGTGAAGGTTTTGAATTACAAGTTTCACGTCCAAAAGTTATTCTAAAAGAAATTGATGGAACGACTTGTGAGCCTTTCGAAGATGTTCAAATCGATACACCTGAAGAGTACATGGGCGCTGTGATTGAACGATTAAGTTCAAGAAAAGCTGTAATGCAAGAGATGGAAAACTTTGGGAATGGGCAAGTTCGTCTATTTTTCCAAGCACCTTCTCGTGGTTTAATCGGCTTTACCAATGAGTTTCTATCGATTACTCATGGATACGGCATCCTGAACCATTCATTCAGTGAATATTTACCAGTCATTGATGAAGTCATTACAGGTCGCCGTAATGGAGCTTTAGTTTCTACTGACAATGGTAAAGTGACCACTTACAGTATTATGAACTTAGAAGACCGAGGAACTATTTTTGTTGAACCGGGTACAGAAGTTTATGAAGGAATGATCGTCGGTGAAAACAACCGCGAAAATGATTTGGCGATTAACTTAACTCGTCAAAAACAAAAAACAAACGTACGCTCTGCAAATAAAGACCAAACAAGTGTGATTAAAGAGCCTCGTCACTTAACCCTTGAAGAATCGATGAACTTTATTGAAGACGATGAATATTGTGAAGTAACACCAAAAGCTGTTCGTTTACGTAAAATGATTTTAGATACAAACCAACGTGCGAAAGCAAACAAAAATAAAGATAAATAATAATTGATTTTTTCATTTAGAAGAATCGGATCCTTATAAAAGTTATGTTATAATCGGACAGAGCTTTAGAAGAGATAATTCTTATGAAAATCAACGATGTAGAATATATAAATATTTTATAAGATAAAATCTCTTGGTTAGTTCGTTGTTTCCATTACGCGATGGAAAGATCACTCTACCAAGAGATTTTTATTATATTCTGTTATAATGAAGGAAGTTACAAAAAGGAATGAGCCAAAAAATGAAAGATTTAAAAAATATCAATACAGAGTCAGCTTTTGAAGATCGAACGGGATTAGTTATTTGGTTAAAATCCAAAAGAAACGTGAAGCGTTTAATGAATCATGGTCTCCTTCATTATGTGTCGGACAAGATGGATTATGCGCTTTTATATGTAGAGACTAAAAATTTAGATGCTATTATAGAACGCTTAGAAAAAGAAAATTATGTAAAAGCAGTCGAGCAATCATCTTTAAAAGATTTACCGATAAAATATGACGATGTACTATCAGAGATGCAAAAAGAAATTGATCAAAAGAAACGCAAAGAAAAAGTGGAAACTTTTTCGGATCATTTTACACTTGATTATTAAGATAAGTAAGGGGATATTATGCGAGTTATTTCAGGAACCTATGGTGGACGTCCACTGGAAAGCTTACCGGGGCACTTTACAAGACCCACAGGAGATAAAATAAAAGAAACACTTTTTAATGTGATTGGACCTTATTTTAAAGGAGGCAAAGTGTTAGATTTATACGCGGGAAGTGGAGCGCTTGGGATCGAAGCTGTTTCGCGCGGCATGGACGAAGCCATTTTAGTCGATAAAAGTCATTCAGCGATGCAAATCATCACTGAAAACATTGAAATGACGCAAGAAGCGAATAAGTTTGAGACGCTTCAAACTTCAGCCGATGCTGCCTTAAATCAATTGGCGAACCGTCATGAAAGATTTACACTTGTTTTCTTAGATCCTCCTTATGGGGAAGAAAACATCGAAGAAGATATTCGAAAAATTGTCACTCAAGATTTATTGACTGACGTTGCGCTGATTGCTTGCGAAACCGCAGACGATGTCGTGCTTCCTGAAGAAATTGAAGGGGTACCACTGTGGCAAGAACGTGAATATAGAAATACCAAACTAACGATTTACCAAAAAGGAGTTTAAGATGACAAAGGCAATTTATGCAGGAAGTTTTGATCCCTTTACGATGGGGCATTTAAATATTTTAGAACGAGCTTCGAAAATGTTTGAAGAAATCATTGTGGCGATTGGGACTAATACGTCTAAACAAGCGTTATTTACACCGGAAGAGAAATTAGAAATGATTACGGAAGTCATCGAAGAAAATGCATTAGAAAATGTTCGAGTGATCCGCCATACAGATGGTTTAACGGTGGACTTGGCACGTCAAGAAAAAGCAACGGTCATGTTGCGTGGCATCCGTTCGGTGACAGATATGGAATATGAGATGAACATTGCTTCCATGAATAAAACACAAGCACCAGATATTGAATCGGTCTTTTTAATGGCAGATGAACAGTATCGGTTTGTTAGCTCTTCATTGATTAAGGAAATTGCGCAATTTGATGGCGATGTTTCCCAGATGGTTCCTAAAACCATTTCTGAAAAAATGAAAGAAAAATACAAGAAAATGTGACGAGAAATAGGGATGATTGAATGAAAAAAATACCTACTTGGTTCAAAGGTGTGCTCATTATACTGGCTGTTTATTTGTTTGCTTTTCAACCGATTCCGTTTTATATCGAAAGCCCGGGCACAGCATTTGGTCTGGATGAGATGGTAGAAGTGGATCAACAATTCTCAGAAGATCCAGGAGAATTTTATATCACAACGGTCGGCATCCAACAAGCCACGCCGATGACCGCCTTAACGAGTGTACGGCCTTATCGCGATCTGATTAGCGAACAAGAACTATTTGGAGATGTGGAAGATTTTCATGAATATGATATTATCCAACAATATCACATGAATAGTTCGGGAAACACGGCGATTCAAGTCGCTTTTGATGCCGCCGATATGGATTATGAACTACAGTACAATGGCGTTTATGTTTTACAAGTGTTAGAAGAATCAGACTTTGCGGATGCCTTGGCTGTGGGGGATACGGTCCAAGCAGTGAATGGCCAACGCTTTCAAAGTTCGCATGAGTTTATTGAATACGTGAGCGGTTTGGAAGTCGATGATACCGTAGAGATTGAATTCGAACACGAAGGCGAGCTGCGAACAGCTACCGGAGATTTAATGTTACTTGAATCTGGCGTGCCAGGGATTGGGATTGGTTTAGTCGATAATACGAGCCTTTCAACAAATCCTCATGTCGAAATTCATTCTGGCGAAATCGGGGGCCCTTCAGCGGGCTTAATGTTTTCCTTGCAAATTTATAAACAACTCATTCAGGAAGATATTCCTAAAGAACACAAAATAGCCGGTACCGGCACGATCGCTCCTGATGGCACGGTTGGACGCATCGGGGGGATTGAAAAGAAAATTGTCGCGGCCGATAAAGAAGGTGCAGAATATTTTCTAGCGCCCGATGACGAAATCCCGGAAGAAGTATTAGAGGTCTTTCCGGAAACTATTTCGAACTATGATGCAGCCGTAGAAACGGCGGAAGCGATTGGAACCGAGATGGAAATCATTCCTATAGAAAACTTTGCAGACGCGCTTGAATTTTTAGAGCAATTAAAAGCCGAACAAGCTGCTCAAGGGCAAATACAGAGAAATAGCGTGAATCATACGTTTAATTATGTTGAAAAAGAAGTGGCGCTTTTTGAACGTCCAGCGAGCTAAGTTCCTGCATTATTTTTAAATATAAATGAATAAGAATTCCGGAAGATCATGATAGGTATGAGCTTTCGGAATTTTTTTGTCATTTATTTAAACTTTTTTCGTGAAATTCCGAAATTTTAGGCAATATATATAGTAGAGGCTTAAAAAAAGTAGGTGAGAGAATTGGAAGAAATATTGGCCTTTATAGAAGAAAAAAGAAAATTTATTATGCTTGCATTAGCAGGCATAGTGGTGTTTCTTTTAGGAGTGGTGCTTTGGCAGTTTTTACCAAATCAGTCAGAAGAAGAGTCAACGGAAGAAGTATATGAGGAATTATTAGCGGAAACGGAGTTGGAAGTAGAGCCAGAAGAAGCTGCAAACGCTGAAAGTAACGAGGCAGAAAATACAGCGGAAGAATTGATCGTCGATGTGAAGGGGGCGGTTAATTCTCCTGGAGTCTATCAGATGGCACCAAATAGTCGAGTTGTTGATGTTATTGAGAAAGCGGAAGGGTTTCAGGAAGAAGCGGAACAAAACGCAGTAAATCTAGCCCAAATCCTTGAAGATCAAATGGTGATCTATGTACCCGAAGTAGGAGAAGAAGGAGTGGAGATGGAACATTTAATACCAACAGAGGCTGCAGATACGAGTGAAGAAGCGACGACTCAAGTGGATCTTAACCGTGCAGATAAAGCAGAATTGACGACCTTAAATGGCATCGGTGATTCTAAAGCAGAAAGTATTCTTTCTTATCGGGAAGAGAACGGCCATTTTCAAACGATTGAAGAACTAAAAGAAGTATCAGGAATAGGAGAAGCGACTTTTGAACAATTAAAAGAGGCGATTGTCGTTCATCCTTAGTGTTATTTTAAAGCAAAAATTGCTTCCAGAAACATCGTCTAGTATACTTTAGGTATGAAATATTTATAAAGTAAAAGGACAAATGGAGGCTATATTTATGCAAAATCGTATACCTTGGGATCAGTATTTTATGTCACAGAGTTTACTCTTATCCACTCGAAGTACTTGTACACGATTAGCGGTAGGCGCTACGATTGTTCGGGATCGCCGAGTGATTTCCGGGGGTTATAATGGTTCCGTCAGTGGTGATGTTCATTGTACGGAAGTAGGTTGTTATGTGGTAGACGGGCATTGTGTTCGAACCGTTCATGCGGAGGCGAATGCTATTTTACAATGTGCTAAATTTGGAGCGCCAACAGAAGGTGCTGATATTTATGTCTCACACTTTCCTTGCTTACAATGCACAAAAATGATTATCCAAGCAGGTATCGCGAATGTTTATTATTTACATGATTACAACACCAATGGATATGCGAAAGAATTATTTGAACATGCAGGAATTCAAACCACTCAAGTCGATTTACCCAGTGATTTTTTCTCTCAAATACAAGAAGGATTTTCAAACAAATAATTAATAATTGAGTGATGTGAATGAGGAGTAAACTGTGGATTTTTCCCACAATATTATGTTTATTAGTAGCGGTAAGCTTTTTAGAAGGTTTTTCAATGGTTGGCTTCTTGCTTTGTATTCTATGGTTTGTTCGTATTCTGTGTCTAAAGAAACGCTCTATAACCTTCCTTTCTTTAATTGTCGGTTTAGTATTTATGGGCGTCATTCATTATCATCAAAAGACAAATATTTCAGCATGGCAAGGAGAAGAAACGACTTTTATTGTTTACCCACAAGCCACTTCGGTGAAAGTAGATGGGGATCGGGTGCGCTTCGATGGAGTAATCCAAACAGAAGCAGCGGAAGAAAAAGTTGTGATCCAATATGATGTAGAATCAGAAGCGGAAAAAGAGCGGTGGGAGGAGCATCAACAGCCCACTCATTTACGAATCGAAGGAACCTTGGCAACCCCTGCTACTCATTCAAATTTTCATCAATTTGATTATCAACAGTATTTAAAAAGAAATAACATCCACTGGCAATTGAAAGCAGAGCATATCGAAAAGCTTCCACACCAAGCACTTTCTCTGCCTCGATTTCATCGCATAGAAAAATTAAGAGTGACGCTTTTTAACTATATTGACCAGACCTTTAATGATAAAATTGCAAGCTACCTCAAAATATTATTTTTTGCGGATGATCGTGATTTTACAGAAGAAGCGTTACAATCTTATCGGGCGCTAGGTGTGGTTCATTTATTTAGTATTTCCGGTTTTCATATTACTTATTTGATTAACCTGGTACGTTTATTCCTGTTACGCACAGGGGTTACACATGAACGCACCCATTTATTTCTATTGCTGTTCCTTCCTTTCTATGGGCGGCTAGCAGGATTTGGGGTGAGTGTTTTTCGAGCAGTCTTTCAAAATGCTTTTAAGTTATTCAGTAAGCTCCTGGACCAGCCCCTTGATACTTTAGATGCTTGGGCATTGACCTTTCTTTTCGCATTATTTGTCAATCCTTATCAGATCTATCAAA
This sequence comes from uncultured Atopostipes sp., assembly GCA_963558565.1. Lineage (GTDB taxonomy): Bacteria > Bacillota > Bacilli > Lactobacillales > Carnobacteriaceae_A > Atopostipes. Next base: position 78,618 of record CAUWGX010000003.1, on the reverse strand, counting down.
TTGCTTTTCAGTTAAGTTACACCTTAAGTGGTATTTTCATTTTAATGGGCAAGCAGAAATGGATGCAGAAATTGAATGCATTGGCTTATACGCTGTTATTCTCCTTGATGAGTGGGCTTGCGAGCCTTCCTATTTTAACGTATCACTTTTTTGAGATTCCTTGGATTACCGTCTTTGCGAATGTTTTATTTATTCCTTTTTTTACTTATGTTTTATTCCCAGCTTTACTCATCGTCTTTAGCTTCTCTCGTTTGTTCGCATCGACTCACTTGTTTAAGTTTCTCGTTGAAGTTTTGACTCAGCTTATTCTAACGCTTGAAAAATTTCTTTCTTTCCTTCATACGACCTATAATTTTTCATTGGTAACTGGTCGGCTCCCACAATTTGTTTTAGTCGTATTAATCTTAAGTATTTTTATTTTCTTAAAAAGGGTAGAAGCAAAGAAAAGACCTTCTTTTCTTGTGAGCATCAGTATACTGATTTGTTTATTCTATTATCAGTGGACACCTGTGGGTTATGTCACGATGTTAGATGTGGGGCAAGGAGATTCTATCTTGATTAAAGAACCGTATAAAAATAAGATTACTTTAATTGATACAGGCGGCAGCGTCCAGTGGGGCGAGCGCGAGCCGTGGCAAGAACGAGCCCAACCGTTCTCAATTGGCGCAGATATCGTCAGTCCTAGCTTAAAGGCGCTAGGAGTCGCTAGCATTGATCGCTTATACTTAACACATGCGGACATGGATCATATGGGGGAAGTGGCGAATATTGGCGCAGAGCTGGAGATCAAAGAAATTGCGGCTACACCGCCAACTTTGAAGGATCCGACCGTCTTACATCAATTAAAAAAATTACCACAAACAAAGCTGCAGGCACTGACAGCTCCTACAGTTGTAGATTATCCTGTAAAAGACACTGTTGTTTTACATCCAAGCACTTCAAATTTATCTGAAAACGACCAATCGCTCACTTTATATGTTAAAATGGGAGAAGATACTTGGTTATTTACCGGTGACATTGAAGAAGAAGCCGAGCAAGAAATAATCAAGCAGTATCCGAATTTAACCACAAAATATTTAAAAGTCGCTCACCACGGAAGTCAAACCTCTTCTGCACCTGCTTTTATAGAACAGGTCCAACCAAAAATTGCCTTGATTTCAGCGGGCAAGAATAATATTTATGGCCATCCAGCTGCGGAGGTCCTCGATCGTTTGAATGAAAAGAAGACCCAAGTCTATACGACAAGTGAAGACGGCGCGGTGATGGTTCGTTATTTAAAAATTCCTGGTGGGGATCACTGGCTAACAGATCTACAAACAGTACATAAAAATTAGGTGAAAATATGAAAAATGTTCAACAACAATTAGCAAAGATACGAAATAAAAATTTTGCATCCATTTATTTAGTGCTTGGTGAAGAAAGATATTTCGTCGAACGAATTCGCGAAGCGCTTATTGAGCATGTTTTAGATGAAGAATCGATGGATTTAAATTTTGCAAGTTTTGATATGGAAGAAAACGCCATTAGCGATGCTTTATTTGAAGCGGCCTCTTTTCCCTTTTTTGGGGAACGACGTTTAGTGTTTGTCCAAAATCCTTATTTTCTAACCGGTCAAAAAGTAAAAGGGACACCCGATCATCACTTAGAAGAGTTAGAAGATTATTTGAAAAACCCCGCGGATTTCTCAGTGGTCGTGTTTTTTGCCCCTTATGAAAAATTGGATCGACGAAAAAAAATCACAAAATTAATGGAGAAAAATGCTGAAGTGATCGATGTTTCTTCGCCACGTCCAAATGAAGCGAGTCGCTATATTAAAGAAGTAATCAAAGAAAAAGGTTACCAAATTTCAAGCGAGGCTTTCCAACTCTTTACTGAACGCACCGATGGGCAATTAACGAATATGATGCATGAATTGGATAAGCTCTTTTTATATCATACGGAAACAAAACAAATAACAAAAAAATCGATTCAACAATTGGTTCCTAAAACATTGGAGCAAAATGTTTTTGAATTGAACACCTTAGTCTTAAACAAACAAGTCGAAGCTTCGATTGAAACTTATCATGATTTACTGGTGCAAAAAGAAGAACCGATTAAGATTGTGGCTTTATTGATCTCACAGTTTCGTTTACTTCTCCAAGTTAAAATCTTACACAAACAAGGCTACCAGCAAAATGAGATGGCTAAAGTGCTGAAAGTGCATCCTTACCGGGTGAAGTTGGCTCTTCAAGGCATCCATCAATATAAACAAACATTACTAGCAGAAGCCTTAGATTATTTAATCGACGCTGATTTTAAAATGAAGACGGGCCAAATTGACCAAGAACTACAAGTCGAACTCTTTATCATGCGCTTTGCTCAAAAAAGTAAAATACACACGCCATAAAAAGAGCAAAAAGGTTGCGAAGAGGAGCGTCTTCATTGCTTTTTGCTGGATAATTTAGTATAATAGACTCTATTAGAATGATTTAAAATAAAATAATAAGTAAAGATTAAGAGACTTCCTTTAACCTTCACTTAATCAAAGGAGCAAACCATATGGCAACTTCTAAGCAAGCGATCAAACGTGTGCGTCAAAATAAAAAAACGCATGCACGTCAAAAAGGTCAAGCCACTGCTGTCCGTACGGCGATGAAAAAGGTTGAACAAGCTGTAAGTGAAAAGGCTGAAAATACCCAAGAAGTATTAAATCAAGCGATTAAAGTTTTAGACCAAGCGGTTGTGAAGAAATTAATTCATAAAAACAAAGCCGCCCGTGAAAAGTCTCGTTTACAAAAATTAGTTAACAATCTCTAATTGAACCAACCATATAAATAAAGAAGCTCATCTGATGGAAAACTCCAGTTTATAAGAAATTCTCATGGAAGCATCAGAGGGCTTTTTTGTTCTGTGTATGCTATTGTTTAAGCAAGAAATGTTAGAAAGGAAACGATTATGGAAGAAGCACAATTTAAACTACATTCAGAATACAAGCCAAATGGGGATCAACCCGAGGCGATTAAACAAATTGTCGAAGGCATCAATAACAATGAAAAAGAACTGACACTGTTGGGAGCGACTGGGACAGGGAAAACATTTACCATGTCCAATGTGATTGCTGAAGTCAATAAACCCACACTCGTCATTGCTCACAATAAGACACTAGCGGGTCAATTGTACTCCGAATTTAAAGAGTTTTTCCCAGAAAATGCTGTGGAGTACTTTGTCAGTTACTATGACTATTACCAACCAGAAGCTTATGTTCCTTCAACGGACACATTTATTGAAAAAGATGCGAGTATCAACGATGAAATTGATAAATTGCGCCACTCAGCGACCAGTTCTTTAGTAGAACGTCGCGACACAATCGTAGTTTCATCCGTTTCATGTATTTATGGGTTAGTGAACCCTGAAGATTATAAAGAACACGTTAAATCTTTACGAGTGGGTACTGAAATGAGCCGGGATGAATTATTACGCATGTTAGTTGATATGCAGTTTGAACGAAACGATATTGATTTCCAACGGGGTAGATTCCGCGTGCGAGGCGATAGTGTGGAAATCTTCTTACCTTCACGAGCCGAGGCGACCATTCGTGTGGAATTTTTCGGGGATGAAATTGATCGTATCCGCGAGATTGATTCATTGACTGGAGAAATTTTAGCGGACTTACAATATGTTGCTATTTTCCCAGCGACTCACTTTGTGTCCACTGATGAACAAAATCGTCAAGCGATCACTTCCATTCGCGAAGAATTGGAAGAACAACTGGCGGTTTTAAATAAAGAAAATAAATTACTAGAAGCGCAACGTTTAGAACAACGAACCAATTATGATTTAGAAATGTTAATGGAAATGGGTTATGTCTCCGGAATTGAGAACTATTCGCGTCATATGGATGGCCGCAAACCCGGGGAACCACCGTATACCTTGCTGGACTTTTTTCCGGAAGATTCTTTATTTATCGTTGATGAGTCTCATATGACGATGCCACAAATTCGAGGCATGTATAAAGGAGACCGTTCGCGTAAAGAGATGCTAGTGGATCACGGCTTTCGTTTACCAAGTGCGATTGATAACCGACCATTAACCCTTGAAGAATTTGAGGAACGTGTTCCCCAAATTACTTATATTTCAGCCACTCCGAGTGCTTATGAAAGAGAACGTTCTTCTCGTATTGTCGAACAAATTATCCGACCAACGGGTTTGTTAGACCCTAAAGTGGATGTTCGTCCGATTGATGGTCAAATCGATGACTTAATCGAAGAGATCAATAAACGGATAGAACGCGATGAGCGAGTCTTTATTACAACTTTAACGAAAAAAATGTCAGAAGATTTAACTGACTACCTCAAAGAAGTCGGAATTAAAGTTGAATATCTACACAGTGATGTCAAAACACTCGAACGTACGGAAATTATTCGTGATTTACGTATGGGTGAATTTGATGTTTTAATCGGGATCAACTTATTACGAGAAGGACTGGATGTGCCAGAAGTTTCCTTAGTCGCGATTTTAGATGCGGATAAACAAGGCTTCTTAAGAAATGAAACCTCTCTGATCCAAACAATCGGACGTGCAGCGCGTAATGAAAATGGTGAAGTGATTATGTACGCGGATGAAATTACAAGCTCTATGCGTTTTGCGCTGGATGAAACAGAGCGTCGTCGTGAAATTCAACAAGCTTACAACGAAGAGCACGGGATTACACCGACCACCATCCGTAAAAGTGTGCGTGACTTAATCAGTGTCTCTGAAATTGTCGAAGATATGGATAGTGACTTCTCCGTTGAAAATATTGATAAACTTTCTCGCGAAGAACGCCGAGAATTAGTCGAAACATTAGAATTGGAAATGCGTCACGCTGCCAAAGAATTAGAATTCGAAAAAGCCGCTTCCTTACGGGATGTCATGCTTGAATTGCAAGCTAATTAAGCACTTAGCGAAACAGGTAACGAGAATAAACAAGAAAATTCCGTTGAAATGCTTGATTATTTCAACGGAATCTTGTATTCTTACTAAAGTGTTTGAGTGATTGAACACGAAGACCATCACTTGGATAGTTGAGTCACCAACATTATCTCAGTGATTGGATTCTAAAGTATAAAAGGGGTGAAAGACATGGCATTATCACAACAAGAAAAAGATCAAATTATTAGTGAATATGCTCGTCATGAAGGAGACACAGGTTCTCCAGAAGTGCAAATTGCTTTATTGACTACAGAAATTAACAATTTGAACGACCACATGCACGAACATACTCAAGACTACCACTCACAACGTGGACTAATGAAGAAAATCGGTCACCGTCGTAATTTACTTGGTTATTTACGTAACAAAGACATTACACGCTACCGTGACTTAATTCAAAAATTAGGCTTACGTCGTTAATCGACAGAAGCATTGGATAAAAAGCGGGATTCTCTTGAATCTCGCTTTCTTTTTAGAGAAAATAGAGTTAATTAAATTAAGCAGACAGGAAGTAGATCACTACTAATCAAATGTGAAAGTTTAAAAGACTAAATTTTGACATTTGTTTAGTAGTCGCCTTCCTGTTTCAAAAAGGAGAAAATAAATGACTGAAAAGAAAGTTTATACAACGGAAGTAGCCGGTCGCGAATTAGTTGTAGAAATTGGCGAACTAGCCAAACAAGCGTCTGGCGCTGCTTTAATTCGATATGGGGATACGGTCGTCTTATCGACAGCTGTCGGTAAAGAAGAACCTTCTCATTTACCATTCTTCCCACTGACTGTAAATTATGAAGAAAAAATGTACTCAGTTGGAAAAGTACCAGGAGGATTCATTAAACGTGAAGGCCGTCCATCGGATCATGCGACATTGACTGCGCGTCTGATTGACCGTCCGATTCGTCCGATGTTCCCGGAAGGCTACCGTAATGAAGTGCAATTGATTAACACGGTTCTTTCGGTAGATCCTGATAATACACCGGAAATGTCCGCAATGTTTGGCTCAAGCCTTGCTTTAGGTATTTCAAAAGTGCCATTTAATGGTCCGATTGCTGGAGTGAATGTTGGTCGAGTAGAGGGCGAGTTTATTTTGAACCCGACCGAAGAACAAGAAGCGCAATCTGATATTCATTTAACTGTTGCTGGGACTAAACAAGCTATTAATATGGTGGAAAGTGGCGCTGACCAAGTAGCAGAAGAAGATTTATTAGAAGCTTTACTTTTTGGTCATGAAGCCATTAAAGAGCTTTGTGCTTTCCAAGAAGAAATCATTGCAGAAATTGGCGTAGAGAAAATGGATGTTGAATTAATCCTACCTGCTGCTGATTTGACCAATGAAATCAAAGCAACTTACAACGACCGCATGAAAGAAGCCATTCAAATCTTTGATAAGCAAGAACGTGCGGAAGCAACCGACGCAGTGAAAGAAGCGATTGTGGAAGCTTATGAAATCAAATACGAAGAGACAGATATTTCAGAAGCTGAATTAGAAGCTTTATTAAAAGACGTTAAAGAGGTTGCAGATAATTTAGAAAAAGACGAAGTACGTCGATTAATTACAGAAGAAAAAATTCGTCCAGATGGGCGTGGCGTAGATGAAGTTCGTTCGTTAGAATCAAGAGCTGGTTTATTACCACGAGTTCATGGTTCTGGTTTATTCACTCGTGGACAGACACAAGCTCTATCTGCCACAACCTTAGCGCCATTGAATGAATACCAAGTCATCGATGGTTTAGGCAGTGAAGAGAAGAAACGCTTTATCCACCATTATAACTTCCCTAACTTCTCAGTAGGAGAGACTGGAAGAGTTGGAGGACCAGGCCGTCGTGAGATTGGACATGGGGCTTTAGGTGAACGAGCACTTGAACCGATTATTCCTGGAATCGAAGAATTCCCTTATATGATCCGAGTTGTTTCTGAAGTTCTTGAATCAAATGGTTCTTCTTCGCAAGCCAGTATCTGTGCTGCTACCTTGTCCTTGATGGATGCTGGAGTACCTATTGCAGCACCCGTTGGCGGGATTGCGATGGGGCTTGTGATGGATGAACAGGATTACACCATCCTGACAGATATCCAAGGGTTAGAAGACCATTTAGGTGATATGGACTTTAAAGTCGCCGGAACTTGTCAAGGAATTACTGCATTACAAATGGATATTAAGATCGAGGGTATTACGACAGATATCCTAAAAGAAGCGCTAGCGTCGGCTAAAGATGCTCGTATGACGATCTTAGATAATATGGGATCTGCACTTGAAGCTCCGCGTGAAGAATTAAGTGCTTATGCCCCGAAAATTGACTCTTTAAACATTAACCCAGATAAGATTAAAGTGGTTATTGGTAAAGGTGGCGAGACCATCAATAAAATTATTGATGAAACAGGCGTTAAAATTGATATTGACGACGAAGGTCTAGTTTCTATTTATGGTGAAGATGCCGCTATGATTGCACGTGCTCGAGAAATCGTTGAGGAATTAACGGAAGAAGTTGAAGTGGGTAAAATCTATAACGGAACCGTCAAACGAGTGGAAAGTTATGGAGCTTTTGTGGAAGTGATTAAAGGGACAGAAGGCTTATGCCACGTTTCTGAACTTTCAGACCGCTTTATTAAAAACACTTCAGACTTTGTTTCTGTTGGCGACCAGTTAGAAGTTAAAGTGTTAGAAATTGACAACTTAGGTCGTTTAAACTTATCCCATAAAGCTGTAATCGAAGAACGCGAAGAAAATGAATAATTAAACGTTATATTCAATGGTGTCGATGAATCATCTTTTGGGTTCATGGACACCTTTTTTTATGAAATTTAAGCGATGACGGTACTGGTGCCGCTTGTCATTAAGAGCAAGTGGTCAGTGAGTTATGCCTTAAAAAAATGAAACACACAAAATCAACGAGGTAAAAATGAAAGAATTATAAAGATGGGTTCAAAATAGCGAGGAATGGCATTTCATAAATAGATAGAAATGTGCTATACTTAACTTCGATATATTGAACGTTATTAAAGAATGAAGAAATATAGAAGGTGGTTTTGATTGAGTAATATAAAAATAATCCCTCTTGGTGGGGTGCGCGAGAATGCGAAAAATATGTACGTTATAGAATTAGATGACGCCATATTTGTATTAGATTGTGGCCTTGCATTTCCTGAAGGACAATTATTCGGGATCGATGCAATAATTCCCGACTTCACCTATTTAGAGGAAAATAAAGATAAAATAGCTGGTGTGTTTTTATCACACGGTCATGATGATGCGATTGGTGCTTTACCTTACTTTTTAGATAAATTTAATGTACCGGTCTTTGGCTCTGAATTAACGATTGAGTTAGCAAAATGGTTAGTTGAAGAGTCAGGTCTCGATATTCAATTTGATGATTATCATGCGATTGATGAAGAAGTAGAAATTGATTTTAACGGGACGATTGTCCGCTTTTTCCGTACGACCCATACGATCCCTGATTCAATGGGGATTGCGGTGCATACAGATGAAGGGAACATTGTCTATACCGGAAACTTCAAATTTGACCAAACAGCGAGTGGCGACTATAAAACAGATTATAGACAAATCAGTGAAATTGGACGCGAGGGAGTCCTTGCTCTTTTAAGTGATTCGATGGAAGCTGAAAGTGTGACAGAGAATGTATCCGAATCGGAGATTGAGAAAGAAGTCTTTGATACGGTCCAAAAAACAAAAAGCCGTATTATCGTGGTCGCGGTCGCCAGCAATATTCTACGGATTCAACAAGTGTTAAATGCCGCAGCACGCTTTAATCGAAAAGTATTTATAACCGGCCGTAATGTGGAAAAGATCATGGAAATTGCGCTAGACTTAAATAAATTATCCCTAGCGGATGAAGATTTATTTGTGCCGATTGAAAAAATCGATGATTACGAAGACGATGAGATCCTGATCTTAGAAACAGGAAGTGCGGGTGAGCCGATCTCGACACTCGACGATATGGCGCGCGGTTTGCACAACCAAGTCAATATTAAAAAAGATGACTTAGTTTATATTGTCACCAGTCCTTCTTCTTCAATGGAAGTCGCTGTTGCCAATACAGAAAACCAAGTCTATCGGGCGGGTGGAAAAGTTAAATCAATCACGGATAGCTTGAAAGCTTCAGGTCATGGAACTCCGATTGACTTACAGTGGATGATTAACTTACTCGATCCTAAATACTTTATTCCCGTACAAGGCGAATACCGCATGCTAGCAGCTCATAGTGATCTTGCTCATCAGACGGGTATTCCTTACCGTGACATCTTTATTTTAAGTAATGGAGACGTGGTCCAATATGAAGATGGCCAAATGCGCCAAAGTGGACAAGTACCTGCTGATAACACCTTAGTGGATGGAATTGGTATTGGCGATGTGGGGAATATTGTTTTAAGAGATCGACGAATATTAGCAGATGATGGCATCTTTATTTCCGTCTGTACAATTAATCGTCAGAAAAAACAACTTGTTTCTGGTCCTTATACCGTTACTCGTGGTTTTGTTTTCGCAAAAGAAAGTCAAGATTTAATCGAACGCGGAAATGAAATCGTCAAAAAAGTTGTTAAAGAGACGATCCAAGATAAAAGTTTTGAATGGAGTACATTGAAATCCAATGTCAGAGATGAATTAGGTTCATTCTTGTTTAAAGAAACTAAAAGGAGACCAATTATCCTACCGGTTATTATGGAAGTCAATCAAAGACGTCGGTAGTCAAAACTAAAGTCGTCCCCTTTTCTGTAATAGAGAAGGGGACATTTTTTATGTAAAATAATGAAGGATATCTTTAGGACCTTTGAATGTCTTAGTGGATATTTTTCGAGAAGAGGTGAAAAATATTGAGTTATTTTTGGATAGCTTTTATTGTATTTATTCTTATTAATACATTAATCTCTATCATTACGGTATTTGCAGACAGAAATAGAGATATTGCTGCTATTTGGGCATGGTTACTCGTATTAATTGTTTTTCCTGGTTTTGGACTTATTATCTATTTATTTTTAGGGCGAAAAATCTCCAGAGAAGATATTTTTAATTTACGGGAACAAGCGAAAGTTGGTTTGCCTGAGTATTTACAAACACAAACTATGATTGCTAAAGAGCAACTCGAACAAATGGAACGGCTCGATTTTCACGATACTAAAAACAGAAGATACGAAGTAGCTCGAATGCTGATGCAGATTGAACAGCCTCCATTAGCCTCTGATAATGCCGTTGAGTTTTTTACAGATGGTCATGATAAATTCCGACGCTTACTTCAGGATATTAGTCGAGCCGAACATCATATACATATTGGTTACTACATTTTCCGTGGCGATCAGTTAGGCAAAAAAGTTGTTGCAGCCTTGGAAGAACGAGCTCGGGAAGGCGTTAAAGTTAAAGTTTTATATGATCCAGTAGGTGCTCGAACATTAAAGCGTTCGCTATTTAAAGAGCTCGAATCGTATGGTGGACAAACAGAACCTTCTTTTGGCGCGAAATTTCATTTGTTGAATATTCGTTTGAACTATAGAAATCACCGCAAAATCGCTGTAATTGATGGAAAAATTGGTTATACGGGTGGCTTTAATATCGGTGATGATTATTTAGGAGAATATGAAAAAATGGGCTATTGGCGAGATACACACTTGCGGATTACAGGCAGTGCGGTTCATCAACTGCAAGCTCGTTTTATTATTGATTGGAATGCCTCCAAGCGCTCCGATTTAATTGCTTATGAGTCCTTTTACTTTCCGATTATAAAGCCTCAAGGGGACAAAGAGGTGCAAATCGTTTCCAGTGGCCCTGATACAGAAGAAGAGGCGATTAAAAAAGGGTTTATTAAAATGATCCATTTAGCTAAAGATTCGATCTATATTCAAACCCCTTATTTCATTCCAGATGATGCGTTAAGAGAAACTATTCAAATTGCGCTTTTATCAGGAGTAGAGATTAAGTTAATGATTCCAAATAAACCAGACCATCCATTTATTTATCAAGCGACTTTAAGTTACGTAGAAGAATTGATGAATATGGGGGCCGAAGTTTATATTTACGATAAAGGTTTCCTCCATGCGAAGACGATTGTGGTGGATGAGGAAATTTTTTCAGTCGGTACCGCTAATTTTGATATTCGTAGTTTTCGCTTGAACTTTGAAGTGAATGCTTTTGTCTATGATCAAGAGTTAGCACGAGAACAGATTCAATACTTTATGGAAGATGTTGAGGACTCTTATCTTCTAACCCCAGAAATTGTCGATACGTATTCTTTATGGGATCGATTTAAACAACAGTTTAGTCGTTTATTATCACCCATCCTATAAAAAAGCGCTCCTGATAGTGTTTGATGTCATCTATCAGAAGCGTTTTTTTTATATAAACGTATAATTATTTTAAAAGAATATTCACAGTTATTCTGTATATTGTTAAAGGTAAAGGGAAGATTAAGAAAGGCGTAAATGACGGATATACTGAGGTTGAATTAAATGAATCGCTATTTTGTCAACCGTTGCTAAAATAATTTGGCTAGAGGTAGGTGACAAGGAAATTTTACCGGTCACTTCTGTGATCTGTTTATTATGTCCTGCAGGATTTAATTGGACCGCAACCGTTTTTTCTTTACGAGCGGCTTGTTTGATATAATGCTCCACTTGTTTGAGGGGCATCTGTGGGTAGGTTTTAAAATTTGGACGATTGCGAACGACTTCATAACTATCTTTTAAACTTGCAAAAATAGAATTTTTAGGTTGCGTAACTCTTTCCATGTTTTCATCCTCCGAACGTTTGTTTGTAAATGAATTATACCGAACACACATTCGGATGTCAACGAAATATTCTAAAATCCAGAGGAGTTCCTAGAAAACATGCCCGAGATGTGACAAATTAAGTAAATGCAAAAAAAGACTGATGAAAATGAAGAATATGATGATGGGACATAGATTTTAAGTCACTCCATTTGTTAGGCAATTGGTTCTATGGCAAATCGTGTGGATAGAATCTTTTAGAGCATGTAGTTCAATATTATCTCCTCTTTTTATAATTAGTCCTCTATTTTTTCGATTCCCCCGTTGGCACTTTGTTCTTCGATCAGTTATTTTTAAAAAGTAATATTCTTATCTTTAATTCCTAAGGTTTTTTGTGTAAAATATGAATGGGTCATGTGAATCCTCCTAATTATTTTGTGGTGACTTAATTACAGGGGTTCACTGGCCTTTTTTCATTTTATAATATAAAAAATGGTGTCAATGAATCTGGAAGATCCATGAACCCATAAATTATAGAGCCGGTGATTCGAAGTCATCTTGGCTAGTTTTTATTTTTTTACAAAAAGCACAACGTTTCACAAACTTTTAAAGCGTTCTCTTCATTAAAACTAAATGAGGATAACTTCCAAATACTAGCGTTGTTCACATATTCGTCAAAAAACTTTCCCTTTTAGAGAATTCTTATTTAAAATTCTTCACAAGTGCTGAAAATATGTTATCATAATAGGAAAGATGATTTTAAGTACACATGCATCAGTAGTAGAAGGGAAATGAAAATGGAGGAGCAGGGATTACTAATTGTCCTTTCTGGTCCGTCAGGGGTCGGAAAAGGAACCGTACGAAAACACCTTTTCGAACATTATAATAATGATTTTGACTTTTCTATTTCAATGACGACACGTGAAAAGCGTGAGGGAGAAGTAGAAGGAGAAGATTACTTTTTTAGAACAAAAGAGCAGTTCGAAAATTATATTAAAGAAGGTAAACTTCTGGAATATGCAAACTACGTTGGAAATTATTATGGGACCCCCATCGATTATGTGCGCGAGACCATGGATCGAGGTCAGGACGTATTTTTAGAAATAGAAGTCCAAGGTGCACTGAAAGTAAAAAAACGTATGCCTGAAGGAATCTTTATCTTTCTATCACCACCAGACTTAGAGGAATTAGAATATCGCATCGAGAATCGCGGAACCGATCACCCAGACGTTATCAATCAGCGTATGGAGAAAGCTGTTGAAGAATTAAAGTTAATCAAGTATTATGATTATGTGGTCGAAAATGATTCAGTCGACGCTGCTGCTCGAAAGATCCGTAGTATTATTGAAAGCGAGCATTTAAAAGTTGAGAGAAACATTGAACGTTTCTCAAAAATTATAGAGGAGTTGAAATAAGTGTTAATTTATCCATCCATAGACCGTTTATTAGAAAAAATTGATTCGAAATATTCACTTGCTACTTTAGCTGCTAAACGTGCACATGATTTTGAAGAAGCAAATGAAATACCTAATCATGAATTATTAGAAGAGTACGAGTCTATTTCCAATGTAGGTAAAGCCCTAGAAGAGATTGCCTCCGGTGACTTAGTGATTGATCCAGAAAGTATCGATCAAGAAAATCTATAATGAACTTATAATATACAATAATATTGACGAAAGACAGTTCTGATAACCCTTATCAGACTGTCTTTTTAAACTCTCTACATTCAATTTCACAAAGGATTTGTGGTATTGTAATAGATAGGTAGAACTTAGAGAACTTGAAGATCCTTCAGCAAAAACTGCTTGTTTTTGTTAAAATAGAAGAAATATAAAAAAGAACAGGATGGGTGTTTGATGATGTTGAAAGATAAAAATATTGCCCTGTATGTCACAGGAGGCATCGCGATTTACAAAGCCGTTGATTTAATGCGTACTTTGATTAAAAAAGGCGCTAAAGTCCGCGTAGCCATGACAAAATCAGCAACAGAATTTGTTACACCATTGACTTTTCAAATTTTAAGTCAACATGAAGTGCATCTAGATACTTTTAGTGAAAAAGACCCAGAGCATGTGGCTCATGTAGATTTAGCTGATTGGACGGATATTGCTGTGGTAGCACCAGCTACAGCCAATACCATCGCTAAAATGGCCGCTGGTTTCGCGGATAATTTTGTGACTTCTTCGCTGTTAGCGACGAAACAACCGCTATTTATTGTGCCGGCGATGAATACAGACATGTTTGACCATGAAGCGACCCAAGAAAATATCCAAACTTTGAAAAAGAGAGGCGCTTATGTCGTAGAACCAGATACGGGCTTTTTAGCTGAAGGGTACGAAGGCAAAGGTCGTTACCCAGAAAATACTCGGATTGTTGAAGAGCTGGAGCAATTTATCATTTCTTCTACGGCTGATTTACCTTTAAAAGGCTATAAAATACTAGTGAGCGCTGGTGGGACCAAAGAAAGAATTGATCCAGTCCGTTATATTACCAATGATTCTTCAGGAAAAACGGGTCATGCGATTGCTGAAGCGGCTTATCAAAAAGGAGCGGAAGTTACTTTGGTCACCGCAAGTGATTTAAACGCGCCGCAAGCGATTCAGACGGTCCGAGTCGATTCGGCCAAAGAGATGTACGAAGCGATCGATGAGCGGTTTACTGAAACAAATATTTTAATTATGTCGGCAGCTGTTTCAGATTATGGCGTTGCACAGACAGCGACATCTAAAATGAAAAAAGAAGGAGATTCCGAGACGGTCAGTATTGAGTTAACGGAAAATCCAGATATTTTAAAAACAATGGGTGAGAAAAAAGAACAGCAGTTTTTAGTCGGTTTTGCGGCTGAAACGGACGAACTAGAGAAGTACGCTCAGAAAAAATTACAAGAGAAACACTTAGATATGATTGTCGCAAATGAAGTTGGACGAGCAGACCGTGGATTTAATGTCGACGATAACCAGGTGATTATTTTTACGAGTGATCGTGATAAAATAGAAATTCCTAAAACGTCTAAAAAGAATATTGCGCATATCTTAATCGATAATATTGTTCAAGAACTAGAGATTGAGGAATAGAATGTTTTTTAGTTTAAAGAAAGGAAGAACACCGTGCGGCAAATAGCAGAAGTGATTGTGGATGTGCCTACACTCCAAACAAACAGTCCCTATGAATTTAAAATACCCGAAGCATTACAAGGAGAGGTAGCTATCGGCATGCGCGTGATTGTTCCTTTTGGTTTAGGAAATCGACGTGTCCAAGGATTTATTACAGCACTTAAAAATACACAAGATTTTGAAGGTGAACTAAAAGAAATAAGTAGTGTGATGGATTTAGAACCGGTGTTAAATGCCGAATTGATTGATTTAGGTGAATGGATGGCACAAACCACCTACAGCTTTCGCATTAGTAGTTACCAGACGATGCTACCAGCGGTTTTACGAGCCACTTATGAAAAAGTGGTTACTGTAACCGCTGATCTTTCGGATGAGGCTTTATTCGATATTTTTCGCGGGAAAAATCGCATGAGCTGGGATGAAGTGGAAGAACGGCAATTGGAAAGTACAATGTTGAAGTTAAGGAAAGAAAATAAAATTGAAGTCAATTATTTAGTGGACGACAAAGTGACAAAAAAGATAAAAAAAGTCATTCGAACAAATATGACAACTGCTGAATTAACAACAGAATTGAAAGAAATACCGGGGAATGCTCACCGCCAAAAGCAGTTCTTAGAACTCTTGCTGCAATTGCCAGCTGATGAGACCATGGATATGAGCACTTTAAGGAAAGAACAGGATATTTCAACCGCCGTTGTTAATCGAGGGGCGGAAGAAGGTTGGTGTGTGATCGAAGAAGTCGAGGTTTATCGGGATCCTTATCGAGACTCAGCGATTGAAAAAACAGAACCATTAACTTTAAATCCTGAACAACAAGCTGCTTATGATGAAATCAATACTGCGGTACAAAAAGATCAGCATGAAGTCTTTTTACTGCAAGGAATTACCGGAAGTGGTAAGACAGAAGTTTATTTACAGACCATTGCCGAAGTATTAGCGAAGGGGGAAGGTGCACTTGTTTTAGTACCTGAAATTGCTTTAACGCCGCAAATGGTTCATCGATTTAAAGGGCGATTTGGTGATTTAGTAGCTGTTCTTCATAGTGGTCTTTCTAATGGCGAGAAATATGATGAATGGCGAAAAATAGAAAAAGGCGAAGCAAGAGTCGTTGTTGGTGCACGTTCGAGTGTCTTTGCCCCCATTGAAAATTTAGGAATTATTGTGATTGATGAAGAGCATGAGACGTCTTACAAGCAATCAGAAGCGCCACGATACCATGCACGCGATGTCGCTATTTGGCGTGGTGAACGACATGACTGTCCCGTCGTTCTTGGAAGTGCCACGCCGGCATTAGAGTCAAGAGCACGTGCTTCAAAAGGTGTTTATACATTGCTGGAATTAAATAAACGAGTCAATGAACGCCCATTACCTGCTGTGAACATTATTGATATGCGAGAAGAGATGCGAGCAGGGAATCCAACTCTTTTCTCTCATCATTTACAAGAATCGATAAAAGATCGTTTAGCGAAAAAAGAACAATCTGTTTTGATGTTAAATCGACGCGGTTATTCGTCTTTTGTGATGTGTCGAGATTGTGGGTTTGTTTTGAAATGTCCCAATTGTGATATTTCTCAAACACTACATATGGATTCGTACTCGATGAAATGCCATTACTGTGGGCATGAAGAGGGCGTTCCAAAAATATGTCCAGCTTGTAATAGTCGTCGAATCCGCTATTTTGGAACAGGAACTCAAAAAGTTCAAGAAGAACTCGAAAAAATGTTTCCGGATGCTAAAATTATTCGGATGGATGTCGACACGACTCGCCGAAAAGGGGCGCATGAACGGTTACTCCAACAGTTCGGGAATCAAGAAGCAGATATCCTATTAGGAACCCAAATGATTGCGAAAGGACTTGACTTTCCGAATGTCACTTTCGTTGGGGTCTTAAATGCCGATACGGCTTTAGGATTGCCCGATTTTCGCTCAGCTGAAAAAACTTTTCAATTACTCACCCAAGTCAGTGGGCGTGCAGGCCGAGGTGAAATTACAGGAGATGTTGTGATTCAAACCTATAATCCCGAACACTATGCTATTCGTTATGCGCAAGATCATGCTTACGAACAGTTTTATTTTAGAGAAATGAAATATCGTCATTTAAGTGATTACAGCCCTTATTATTTCTTGACGAGTATTCAAGTCAGTCATGAAAATGAAGTGACTGCTGCTAAAAGAATCCAACAAGTCGCAGAATTTATTAAGCCTTATTTAAGCGAGCAAGCGATCTTGTTAGGGCCGACACCACGATTTGTCGCGCGGACACATAATAAATATCATTTTCAGTTAATTATCAAATACAAACACGAAGCGCGTTTGAATGAAAGACTACATGAATTATTAAACACGACACAAAAAGAACAAGCAAAGGGATTATTGATTAAAATTGATCCCCAGCCTAGTCAGTTTTTATAAAATTTACCATGGAGAATAAGGAGTATTTAAACATGAATAAAGTCATATTTATGGGAACACCAGAATTTTCAGTCCCTATTTTGCAGGCATTAATCGACGAGGAAACAGTGGAAGTGATTGCGGTTGTCACCCAGCCTGATCGAAAAGTAGGGCGTAAACAAATCCTAACACCGTCACCGGTGAAAGAACTAGCGGAGACTTATGAGATTCCTGTTTTGCAACCGGAGAAGTTATCGGGGTCAGAAGAAATGCAAGAAGTTTTGGATTTAGCGCCTGATCTATTGGTCACAGCAGCTTATGGACAATTTGTACCTACAAAACTATTAAAAGCTCCCACTTATGGCGCGATTAATGTGCATGCTTCGCTCTTACCTAAATATCGCGGGGCAGCACCGATTCATTATGCCATTTTGAAAGGGGAAGAAAAAACAGGTGTCACGATCATGTATATGGAGAAAGTGATGGATGCGGGGAATATTATTTCTCAACGTGAAATCCCAATCACGGATGCTGATGATACTGGGACTTTATTTGAAAAATTAAGTCTTTTAGGACGTGATTTACTGATGGATACTTTACCGGCTATTTTTGCAGGAGAGAACGAATCGATCGTGCAAAACGAAGCGGAAGTTAGTTTTTCACCGATGATTTCTAAAGAACAAGAAAAAATTGACTGGGACCAGACGGCACGAGAAATCTTTAACCAAGTGCGGGCTTTACGACCAGCACCCGGCGCTTATACGTTACTAGAGGGTGAAAGATTTAAGATTTGGGATACGGAAGTAGTGACTGAAACAACGGACAAAGAACCAGGAACCGTCGTCCAACGGGATAAAGAGGATTTATATGTGGCTTGCGGTGCAGGCACGGTTCTTTCACTAAAAGAGGTTCAACCCGCCGGAAAGAAACGCTTAAATGTCGTTAATTATTTAGCGGGAGCCGATTTAGAAGAAGGTGCGCAATTTGGCGAGTAAACAAAAAATTAAAAATTCTAGCCGTTATTTAGCGGTGAAGATTTTAGAAGAAGTGGAGATGAAAGGGGCCTATAGTAACCTTCTATTACGCCAAGTGATTGACCAACGGGATCTATCGAAAGAAGAAAGCAACTTAATGACTGAGATCGTTTATGGAGTCATCCAAAGAAAAATGACCTTGGACTATCAACTCGCTCCTTTTTTGAAAAAACAGAAGAAATTAGATAATTGGGTCAACCAAGTATTGCGTATTTCGCTTTACCAGATGGAATATTTAGACCGTGTTCCTGACCATGCAATTGTCAACGAAGCAGCTAATATTGCGCGTGTACGAGGACATCGTGGAGTAGTTGGTCTAGTCAACGGTGTCTTACGAAACATTCAGAGAAAAGGTGTACGGGATGTTTCCAAAATAGAACCGACCAATAAACGTTTATCGGTCGAGTATAGTTTACCTTTATGGTTGGTCGATGAATTTATTGAAGAATTAGGAGCAGACGAAGCAGAAGCATTAGCCGCTGCTTTAATTGAACGACCGAAATTAAGTTTACGCGTAAATTTAAACAGAATTTCGCGAGATGAAGCTCTACAGGAATTAGCAGCGGAAGGTTACGAAGTAGAAAAAAGTACCATTTCTCCCTTTGGGCTCATTGTGTTAAATGGCGTTCCGGCAAACTCGCGCTTATTTAAAGAAGGGTATCTAGCGGTTCAAGATGAAACATCGATGTTGGTTGCACCGGCTTTAAATGTAGCTCCAGAACATTATGTGTTGGATGCTTGTGCAGCACCAGGTGGAAAAACGATGCATATTGCGAATTATTTAGCCGCCGACCAGGGTGGAAAAATTGAAGCTTTAGATATTCATGCGCATAAGATTGAATTAATCAATGAAAATGCTAGACGTCAAAATGTAGAAGAGATTGTCCATGCGCAACAGCTCGATGCGAGAGAAGTGTTGACGCAGTTTTCAGAGAATACATTTGATCGGATCCTAATTGATGCGCCTTGTTCAGGCTTAGGTCTGATGCGTCGTCGTCCTGAAATTCGCTACAACAAAAGCAAAGAAGATATTCTAAGTTTACAGAAGTTGCAGAATGAAATTATCCAAGCGGTGAGTAAAGTACTAAAACCGGGTGGGGAATTAATTTATTCTACTTGTACAATATCTAAGCGCGAAAACCAAGAAGTTGTCGCTCAATTTTTAGAAAATAATCCAGCATTTACCCAAGAAAAAGTAGAACTACCCAGTGAGCAGTTACACTTGGATGAAGAAGGCGCAATCACTATCTATCCTCATCAGTATGATACGGACGGCTTCTTTATTGCACGTATGAAGAAAAACGAAGATTAAGGGATGGCATTCACATCCCTGTCTTGTTTTATTCGGCAAAATGTTACATACTAACTATATAAAATGTTGAATGGTATCGAGGTGTATAAATGGAATACAGTTTAAAAACAAATCAAGGAAAAAGAAAAGATAATCAAGACTATGCTGAAGTCTTTTTTAATCAACAAAATGTTTTATTAGGTGTTTTATGCGACGGTTTAGGTGGCCATCAAGCAGGAGATATTGCAAGTGAAATGGCAGTCTCACAAATCGGAAATGCTTGGGAGCAAACTGAATTTAAGATGACAGATATTTATATTATCCAAAATTGGCTCAATGAACGGATTAATCAAGAAAACCAACGTATTTTTGATGCAGCCAGTAAATATTCTGATTTATCGGGCATGGGGACGACATTGGTAGCTTGTGTGATCTTAGAAGAACAAATATTATTTGCTAACGTCGGAGATAGCCGGGCTTATATTTATAAAGATGAGCAGATGCAATTAATTACAGAAGATCATTCATTTGTCTCTGAATTACAAAGAAGAGGCGAATTAACAGATGCAGAAGCGATGAATCATGTGAATCGCAATGCTTTAACGCGTTCTTTAGGAGTCGACAGCAATATAAAGGTCGATTTTTTTAAAGAGCCTAAAAATAGAACCGAACTGGTCCTGTTAAACTCAGATGGTTTATCGAATGTTGTGGATCAAGAAGCCATGATCCAAATACTGAAACAAAACAACACCTTATCAGAAAAAGCAGATATGCTGATTGAAACAGCAATTAAAAATGATGCATCGGATAATATTACCGTGAATTTAATTGACGTGCATTCCGAGAAGCAAAAAGAGGCGGGTGAAAATGAATGAAAAGCGGAGAACGTGTAAGTGGTCGATATAAAATTATTCGAAAAATCGGCTCAGGCGGTATGGCAAATGTTTATCTGGCGGAAGATTTAATTTTGGAGCGAGAAGTTGCTGTTAAGATGATGTCTTTAGATTTCCATGACGATCAAAGTAGTTACCGACGTTTCCAACGTGAAGCCTTATCGACGACCGAGCTGATTCATCCAAACATTGTGAATATTTATGATGTCGGCGAAGGGAATCATCCTTATATCGTGATGGAATATATTGATGGCTTGGATTTGAAAGAATATATTCGAGAAAATCATCCCATTCCTTATAAAAAAGTACTCGACATTATGAACCAAATACTAAACGGGATTGCTTACGCGCATGCAAACGGCGTCATTCACCGTGATATTAAACCTCACAATATTTTAATCGATCATGACGGAAACGTTAAAATTACTGATTTTGGAATTGCCGTGGCTCTGACACAAAATTCGATTACACAAACGAATTCGCTCTTGGGCTCCGTCCAGTATATGTCGCCTGAACAGGCTCGAGGAAGCATGGTCACTAAGCGATCGGATATTTATTCTTTGGGCATTGTTTTATATGAAATGTTGACGGGCGTCGTTCCTTTTGATGGGGAATCAGCGGTGTCTATCGCATTAAAACATTTTCAGACACCGATCCCTTCTTTACATGAATTCGATTCTCGAATTCCACAGCCACTAGAGAATGTTGTCTTGAAAGCGACGGCGAAAGAACCTTATGATCGGTATGAATCAGTGGCTGCTATGCAAGAAGATTTAAGAACAGCTTTGTCGCCAGAGAGAAGAGATGAAGAGAAGTTTGTTCCTAAAGATGTAAACGATGATGATACTTTAGTGTTAGGCGCTACCGTTGATGAAGTGAATAACACACTAAAGGAGCAAGACAAAGAAACAGAACAGGTGGAAGCAGAAAATCAGGAAGAAGCCCCGAAAAAGAAAAAGAGAAGACGCTGGTGGCTACTCTTGATTCCGTTGTTATTATTGATGGGTCTCATCTTTTTATTGCAACGACCGAAACAAGTGGAGGTTCCCGCTGAATTAACTGGAATGGCTTATGATGATGCGGTTGAGCTTTTAGAAGAATATTCTTTAGTGCTAGGAGAGACCATCGAAGAGTCTAATGATGAAGTGGAAGAAGGCTTGGTGTTTCAAACGAAACCTGATTCTGGAGCGACTATTCGTGAAGGTGAAGAAGTTGATTTATATGTTAGCTTAGGGGAAGAACTTTTTGAGATGGAAGATTATGAAGACGAAGATTATGAAGAAATACGCGCAAGGCTGACCGAGTTAGGATTCACTGTCGAAAGTGAACTGGAAGCGAGTGAAACGGTCGAAGCCGATCATATTATTGCCCAAGATATCGAACCCGGTGAAGAAGTATCAACGAGTGACACAACCATTACTTTTACAGTAAGTACTGGCCGCCCTGTTATTTCTTTAATTGATTTAAGTGGCTATTCAAAAGCAAGTGTTGATGATTATGTGTCGGATCGGGGACTCAGTTTGACATCAGAAGAACAACCTTCCGAGGAGGTTCCAGCGGGACAAGTCATTTCGCAAGATCCAGAACCAGGGACTTCGCTCTATGCAGGTGAACGAATAAGTGTTGTCTTTTCTACAGGACCCGAAGAAGTTGCCGATGTTTCATTCTCTCGTCAGATTTTATTGCCTTATGAAGAAAAACAAGCAGAAACACCAGAGGAAGAACCTGCTGAAAATGAAGAAGAACCCGCAGAAGAACAAAATCAAGAAGAAGAGGAGCCTGCAGAAGAACCTGAACCAGAGCTCCTACCCAATGAAATTCAAATATATATTGATGACTTAGAAAAAGATATGGATAATGTAGCTGAAGAGTTAAGTATTACCGAAGATACACGTTTCGTTTTAAACTTTGTGGTGGAAGAAGGCGAAAGTGCTACTTATCGTATCGTTCGTGATGGGGAAACAATTATTGAAGAAACAGTTTCACCTTAAAATTAGAGAGGGGATATGTCTTTGCAAGAAGGTCAAATTACAAAAGCACTGAGTGGTTTTTACTATATTACAGATGAAAACAATACAACTTACCAAACAAGAGGTCGAGGTCTTTTTCGTTTGGAAGGGACCACGCCTTTAGTGGGTGATTATGTTAAGTTTGAAAGTGATAACTTAGAAGAGGGGACATTGGTTGAAATTGAACCAAGAAAAAATGCATTGGTTCGTCCACCGATAGCGAATGTGGATATAGGAGTGATTATTGCTTCAGTTATTGAACCTGATTTTTCAACCCAGTTGTTGGATCGTTTTTTAGTTATGCTTGAATATCATGGCATTACGCCCATTATTTATATATCGAAAATGGATAAAGCGAATGAACAAGAACAAGCAGAAATCGCCCAGTATAAAGAGATCTATGAAGAAATCGGTTATCCGTTTATCACTTTAAATGTAGATGAAGTAGAGGATCTAAAAGAAGAAATCAAAGAAACTTTTGCTAATTATTTCGAAGAGAAATTAGTCGTTTTTATTGGGCAATCAGGAGCCGGGAAATCAACCTTGCTGAATTATTTGAATCCTGAATTTTCTTTAAAAACAGCCGAAACTTCAAAATCTCTTGGACGCGGGCGGCACACCACTCGCCATGTTGAGTTGTTGCCTTTATTAGGTGGTCGTTTTGCGGACACTCCTGGCTTTAGTGCTTTGAAGTTTGAAGAGATTGAAACAGAAGAACTCTCTCGTTGTTTCCCTGAAATGTGGGAAAGAAAAGACGAGTGTCGTTTTAGAGGTTGCTTACATCAAAACGAACCCAATTGTGCAGTGAAAAAAGCCGTTGAAACGGGAGAAATTGCTTCTTCACGTTATGAAAACTACTTACAAATACTGACAGAAATTCAAAATCGTAAACCAAAATATTAAAAATAATAAAAGGTTGTGTAAAAATGGGAAAAATTGCACCATCTATTTTAAGTGCAGATATTTCAAAATTAGGTGAAGAGGTTCAAATGCTCGATCAAGGGGGCGCGGATTGGATTCACATTGATGTGATGGATGGCCATTTCGTCCCTAACTTAACGTTTGGTCCTAACGTCGTGGAGGCCGCTAAAAAATACACGGATCTGCCTTTAGATGTTCATTTAATGGTTGAAGAACCAGAAACAATGATCGATAGCTTTATTGAAGCGGGAGCTACGGGCTTATCTGTTCATGCAGAAGCGACAAAGAACATTCATCAAGTGATGCAACTGATAAAAAACCAAAAGGTTGCAGCGGGCGTTGTCTTAAATCCTGGGACGCCTGCTTCTTTTGTGGAACCTGTTTTGGCGATCGTTGATATGGTACTAGTGATGACTGTTAATCCAGGGTTCGGCGGTCAAGTTTTTATTACAGAAATGCTTGAAAAGATCGAAAGCCTAGCAGCTTATCGTCGAGAAAATAACTTAGATTTCTTAATTCAAGTCGATGGGGGCATTAACGAAGAAACAATTGAACAATGTCATGAAGCGGGGGCCGATGTTTTTGTAGCAGGATCTAATATTTTCGGTGCTGCTTCTCCTGCCGACCAAATTCAAAAATTAAAAACATTGGTGAATTAAATGGAAAATATACACATTGTGTTAGGCGCTCCGAAAAAAGAAAAAATCAAACCGCTAATGAAAAATAAAGGACTTGTCATTGGCGTAGATAGAGGCGCATTTTTTGCGCTCGAAGAAGGAATTCAAGTGGATATTGCTTTAGGAGATTTTGATTCTATTTCGGCAGAAGAAAAAGAAACGATCCAACAAGAAGTAAAAGAAGTGTGGAATTATCCACCAGAAAAAGATGATACCGATACGGAAATTGCTCTTTTACATACGCTTGAACATCACAATAACGCCAATGTTTATATTTATAATTGGTATGGTGGCCGTATCGATCATTTGTATAGTATCTTACTTGTTGTTTTGCAAGAACGCTTTAGATCGATCGTTTCTCATCTTCATTTTGTTTCGAAAAATAACTATGTCTCTCATTATTTACCGGGTGCCTATGAAATTAAGAAAATGAATGAAATGGATTATCTTTCATATATCTTGTTAACAGGAGTAGAAGATTTAACGTTGAAGGAAGTAAAATATCCATTAAATGAAGCCTCTTTTGCGCAACCGCTGGCTTTAGTGAGTAATGAATTTAACGACGATAGAGCTACTTTTTCCTTTAAGAAAGGAATCATCGCAGTTGTTCAAAGCCGCGATAAATAAGACATTAAAAAAAGACCGTATTTACACAAAAATGTAAATACGGTCTTTAACGTATCTTAAACACGTTGAACTTTTCCAGATTTAAGTGCTCTAGCAGAAACCCAAACACGTTTAGGTTTACCATCAACTAGTACACGAACTTTTTGTAAGTTTGCTCCAAAAGTACGTTTTGAAGAGTTGTTTGCGAATGAACGTTGATTTCCTCTACTTGCTTTACGTCCAGTAAAATAGCATTCTTTAGCCATCATATTTCCTCCTTTGCAAACAGTCCGAAGACTATTTTCATACTTCAATAGAATAACATATCATTTTTAGAAAAACAAGAAAAAATGAATTTATTTTAGTCTAGAGGAGTTATTTAAATAAAAGATAAGTTTATTTTTCCTCAATTGGAGATAAACGACTGATCCTCTCGTGACACTGCTCCAGCCAGATGATAGACAATTTAGCGGCCAGTGGTGCTATCTTCAGCTTATTTCTTTTTTTAAAACATAATTAAAAAGGATGTAGAGTTGGCCATGGCAGGCTTTTACGGGGGCGAAAAATGGATTGATGTTGATATTATTTGGGTTTTTAGTTAATATTGTTAAAGTATGAAGTAAAATTTTAAAATAAAATGAATCATTTCGTTTAGAGATAAAACGGAGAGGAGAAAACTTAATGTCCGTTACCGTAAATAATGATTATGGATCTATTGAGATCTCAAATGATGTAATTGCTACTGTTGTAGGTGGTGCAGCCACTGAAATCCCTGGAGTTGTGGGAATGGCAAGTAGACATCAGGTACGAGACGGTTTAAATGAAATTCTTAACCGCGAAAATTACGCACGTGGCGTTGTTGTTAGCCAAGAAACAGGCGTCATTGTTGATGTTTACATTATCGTCAGCTATGGCACAAAAATATCTGAAGTATCAAAGAACGTACAAGAACGAGTCAGCTATCAACTAGAGGCTAGCCTTGGTGTTGAAGCCAGCGCAGTCAATATATTTGTGCATGGCGTACGCGTACAGAACTATGAGTAGTTGAGGCACTAATTTCTAGTGACCCAGGGAGGAAAATCAAGAATGGAATTAATGAAATTAACGGGGGAAGACTTTATAGATATGGTCACAGCTGGCCAATCTCATTTAGCTCAAAATGCTGAATATGTAAACTCTTTAAACGTCTTTCCTGTACCCGATGGAGATACGGGGACGAATATGAATTTAACTTTTTCTAGTGGTGCAAAAGCCGCTCAAGAAAGTAATACAAATCATATTGGAAAAGTTGGTCAAGCACTTTCTAAGGGCTTATTAATGGGAGCTCGCGGAAATTCAGGTGTTATTTTATCTCAATTATTTAGAGGATTTAGTAAAGCGATCGAAGCGAAAGCTGAAATTAATGCTTGGGAATTTGCACAAGCTTTTCAAGGGGGAGTAGATGCTGCTTATAAAGCGATCATGAAACCTGTTGAAGGGACTATTCTAACTGTTGCCCGTGAATCTGCTGAAGCAGCAAAAGTAAAAGCTGAGACAACAGATAATATTATTGAAGTCATGGAAGAGACACTAGCTGCAGCGAAAAAATCCCTTGATAACACACCAGAACTATTGGCTGTATTAAAAGAAGTGGGCGTCGTAGATAGTGGTGGGCAAGGCCTCTTATATGTTTATGAAGGCTTTTTATCATCCCTTAAAGGGGAAAAAGTAGCCGTACAAGAAGAACCTGAGTTAGAAGAACTTGTCCGCGCAGAACATCATCGAAACTCTGTGCATGATATTATTAATACTGAAGATATCGAATTTGGTTATTGTACAGAGATCATGGTTCGCTTAGGTGAAGGCGAAACGGTTGAGCAAGAATTTGATTATGATGAATTTCGAAATCATTTAAATGAGCTCGGAGATTCGCTTTTAGTGATCGCAGATGATGAAATTGTCAAGGTGCATGTGCATACCGAAACACCAGGCGAGGTCATGAATTACGGCCAAAAATTTGGTTCACTTGTTAAAATTAAAGTAGATAACATGCGAGAACAACATTCGGCTTTACATGAAGCAGATGAACAAAGTGCTGTCGAACCAGCAGCTGCTCCTAAGAAGCCGCAAGAGACAAAAGAAATTGCCGTTATTTCAGTATCAGCAGGATCAGGCATTAAAGAATTATTTGAAAGCTTTGGGGTCGATTATGTCATTGAAGGTGGTCAAACCATGAACCCAAGTACGCAAGATTTCTTAGATGCGATGGAAGAAGTTCCCGCGAAACATTACATACTCCTTCCAAATAACAGTAATATCTTTATGGCCGCAGAACAAGCCGCTGAAGTATCCGAGACGGATGTTGCAGTTGTTAAAACACGTTCCATCCAACAAGGTCTCAACGCGATGCTTGCATTCAATCCGCATACAAGCTTAGACGAAAATCAAGAAATGATGACGGAAGAATTGCAGTATGTAGTCTCTGGCCAAATTACGTTCGCCGTTCGCGATACCGAAATTAATGACTTACAGATTAAAAAAGATGACTTTATGGGCTTAATTGATGGCGACATTAAAGTAACCAACTCCGATTTAGAAACAACAAGTTTAGAAACAATTAAGCAAATGATCACTGATGATAGTGAAATTATTACATTATTATACGGAGAGAACAGCGAAGAAGCTCTAATTGATTCTTTAGTGGACCAATTAGAAGCTCTTTATCCTGAAATTGAAATTGAAACACATGAAGGTGGCCAACCTGTTTATCCATTATTAATTTCAGTAGAATAAAAATAAGCATTTGCGAACAAGAGAGTATTTAATGAGTCATTAGATGCTTTTGCGTTCGCTTTTTGCATATCTAAAAGGAAAGGACGTGATAAAATTTGGACGTATTATTTAAAGAATCAGTCGGAGACTTAAAGGGTGTGGGAGCTAAACGAAAAGAAGCCTTACAGCAATTAGGCATTGAATCGATTTGGGATTTGTTGACTTATTTTCCCTTTCGTCATGAAGATTTAACGGTTAAAGATATTGAGACGATTGAAGATCGGCAAAAAGTTGTGCTGCAAGGAGTGGTGATTGCTCCAGCGCACGTTCAGTTTTATGGGCGGCGAAAAAGTAGATTGTCTTTTCGGATGAATGTAGACCATGTCATTGTCCCGATTACTTTCTTCAATCAGCACTATTTAGAAAAACAAGTCAATGAAGGCGAGTCACTAAAAGTTTTTGGGACTTGGGATGCACAACGAATGCAGCTTTCAGGAATCAAAATTATCGGGAGCCAGACAGCGAATCAGAATGAAAAGTTTGAACCGATTTATCATTCGAGTAAAGATATCTCTCATGCGATTATCAAAAAACTTGTCAAACAAGCTTGGGATACTTTCCACCAAGAGATCACCGAAGTACTTCCCGATTATTTATTAGAAAGGTACCAATTGATGCCTTTAAAAGAGGCAATCTATAATATGCATTTTCCAGAACACCCGGAGTTAATGAATTTAGCACGCGAGACGATTATTTTTACTGAATTTTTTGTTTTTCAATTACGGGTCCAATTTCGCCGTATGGTGCATAAAAATATTGGAGCGGGCCAAGCGATTGATTACGACTTGGATCAGTTGAAGAATTTCTTTGCTCATCTGCCTTTTGAGTTGACGAATGCGCAAAAAGAAGCTGTGAATGCGATCTCGGCCGACATGAAACGCCCCATTCAAATGTATCGTCTGTTACAAGGGGATGTTGGAAGTGGGAAGACAATTGTAGCAGCGGGAGCGATTGTTGCGGCTCATTCTGTAGCGGTTCAATCTGCTTTTATGGCACCGACTGAGATCTTAGCGGAACAACACTACAACAGTTTACGAAGTATTTTTGACCCCTTTGATATTCGAATGGCTCTCTTGACGAGTTCGACCAAGACCAAAGAACGAAATGAGTTGTTAGCACAACTTGAAAAGGGCGAAATTGATATTGTGGTGGGGACGCATGCTTTAATTCAAGAAGATGTTATTTTCCAACATTTAGGCCTTATTATTATCGATGAGCAACATCGTTTTGGTGTAAATCAACGGAAAGCTTTACGAGAAAAAGGAAAGCATCCGGATGTTTTATTCATGACAGCAACGCCTATTCCGCGAACGCTGTCGATGACAGCTTTTGGGGAAATGGACGTGACGACAATTGATGAAATGCCACCTGGCCGTTTGCCTGTGAAGACTTACTGGATTCGGAAAAAACAGCTTCCCCAATTGTATAAAGAAATTAAAAAAGAACTCGATAAAAATTCACAAGCTTATATTATTAGTCCCTTAATTGAAGAATCCGATGAGTTGGATTTGGAAAATGCAACGAAGCTAGCTGAAGTTTACACCGAAACCTTCGCGCCCCAGTACCGAGTGGCTTTACTCCATGGGCGAATGTCTGCCCAAGAAAAAGAAGAAACGATGCAACAATTTAAACAACATGACATTGATCTATTAGTTTCGACGACAGTGATTGAAGTAGGGGTGGATGTTCCAAATGCGACGATGATGGTGATTCATGATGCCGATCGTTTTGGTTTGGCACAGCTCCATCAATTAAGAGGACGAGTCGGTCGAGGAGCTAAGCAATCTTATGCCATCCTTGTTGCTGATCCAAGAGGAGAAAACGGGATCAAGCGGATGCAGATTATGACCAGTACAACAAATGGTTTTGAAATTAGTCAAAAAGATTTAGAGATGCGCGGACCAGGTGAGTTTTTTGGCAAAAGACAGTCTGGTATTCCTGAATTTAAAGTGGCTGATATCGTAGAAGATGAGCAGACGTTAGAAGTCGCTCGTTATGAAGCCGCCCATTTATTATTAGAAGATGATTTTCAAAAAAAACCGCATTACCAAGTCCTAAGAACCTTGGTTGGCATTGAAGATGGGCAGATTAATGATATACTAGATTAACGAAGAATGAGCATTTATGAAGATATAAATGCTCGCTATAAGGAGAGTGAAAATATGAGAATTGCAATTGATGCAATGGGAGGCGATGAAGCACCTAAAGTAGTTGTTGAGGGTGTCTTAATCGCTGCCGAAGCTTTTCCAGATACAACGATGGTGATGTATGGGGATGAAAAGAAAATCAAACAATACTTAACAAAAGAATTATCGAATATCGAGATCGTGCATACCGATGAAAAAATCGAAAGCGATGATAATCCCGTCCGCGCTGTGCGTCGGAAAAAAGAAGCTTCGATGGTACTGGCGGCACATTCTGTAAAAAATGGCGAAAATGATGCTTTATTTTCTGCTGGAAACACAGGGGCTTTATTAGCTGCAGGTACATTAATTGTAGGAAGAATACGCGGAGTAGACCGGCCAGCACTCATGGCGACGATGATGACAACTAACCCTGAACGCGAAAAAATGTTGGTTTTAGATTTAGGGGCCAATGCGGATACCAAACCGGAAAATCTCAATCAATATGCGACTTTAGGCTCTTATTATGCAGAGTATGTTCATCAAATTAAAAAGCCAACGACTGCATTATTAAACAACGGAACAGAAGACAACAAAGGAAACCAAGTAACAAAGGAAGCTTTTAATTTATTAAAAGAAAATGAAAGTATTCATTTCGTCGGCAACAGAGAAGCACGTGATATGTTTGCGGGCGTAGCTGATGTCCTTGTGATGGACGGCTTTACAGGGAATGCTGTTTTAAAAACAATGGAAGGAACCGCTCTAACGATTGTGCAGATGCTTGCGGATTCTATTAAAAATAGTGGTTTTAAAGGAAAACTCGGGGGCTTACTATTAAAAGATAACTTAAAAGAGATTAAAGATTCTATGGACTTTTCGAAGTTTGGCGGTGCTATTTTATTTGGTGTGCAGTCGCCCGTAATGAAAACGCATGGTGCCACGAATGCAGAAGCTGTTTATTATACATTAAAACAGACTAGAGATATTTTAAAATCAAAGGTCATTACTGATGTGGTTGAGCATTTTGAATCAACTCGTTAATGTTTTTCTAATAATACTTTATTAAAGAAAAATGAAGTCGTCCGAAAAAAAGCATGAAAACTATGGTATTTTGAACATGCTTGCGGTAAAATTGTACCTATCAATATTTTTTAATGGATATCTTTTTAGATTAATTAAAAATATATTTGAAAATATCAATGAAAATGAAAAAAATGAGGAGGTAGCTGTATGTCTGAACAAGAAATTTTTGAACAAATTAAAGCTATTATTGTGGATCGATTGGGTGTTGATGAGGATAAAGTCACTTATGAAACAAGCTTCCAAGATGATTTAGGTGCTGATTCTCTCGATATTGTAGAATTAGTTATGGAAATGGAAGATGCCTTCGACGAAGAAATATCTGACGAAGTAGCCGAACAAATTACAACAGTAGGAAAAGCTGTTGAATACATTAAGACCAAGGTTTAATACTTTATTAAACCTTACATGAAAAAGAAAACGCATTAAATTAAAGTAAAATGAGAAAAAGACTTGATTTTTTAATAATATACTTTAAAATGTAATCTAGTTGGTACCAGAAACATTAATTATGTTATGAAGAATGCATTTTGTCTTTAACCATTATGAGAAAGGACCAATCTTTCTTTTTTATGAAAACAATGAGCTGCGCAAAATGCATAGGAGGTTATTAATAGTGGCGACTAAAGAAACATTATTAGAAATAAATAATTTAGAAGTTGGTTTTCGTTTTAGCGATGATTATCATAATGCAGTAGATGATGTATCACTTACATTAAAAGAGAATGAGATTTTAGCCATTGTTGGCGAATCTGGTTCCGGAAAATCAACACTAGCCACAGCAATTATTGGTTTACACGATCCAAATAATTCACAAGTTAAAGGAGAAATCCTTTATAAAGGACTAGACCTTACTAAATTAAATGAAAAATTATACAATCGAATTCGAGGAAACGATATTGGGATGATCTTCCAAGATCCCCTCGGTTCATTAAATCCTGTAATGACAGTTAGTGATCAGATTGAAGAGTCATTGATCTATCACACGAAATTAAAAGAAAAACAAAGAAAAGAACGTGTCATTGAATTATTAAACCAAGTAGGCATTCCTAACCCTGAACGTACAGCGAAACAATATCCCCATGAATTGTCAGGTGGTATGCGCCAGCGGATAGTTATTGCGATTGCTTTGGCTAATAAACCACCAATCCTGATTGCGGATGAACCTACCACAGCATTGGATGTAACCATTCAGGCGCAAATTCTTGATTTAATGAAAGATATTCAAGACGAAACAAATTCGGGCATTATTTTAATTACCCATGATTTAGGGGTTGTGGCTGAGACTGCAGATCGTGTAGCGGTTATGTATGCCGGCCAAATTGTAGAAGAAGCACCAGTTGATGTTCTATTCACCGATCCGAAACATCCTTATACTCGTTCTTTATTAAATTCTATTCCTCATGAATTAGAAGAAGGGGAAGATGATAAGTTACATGTGATTCAAGGAACGGTTCCTTCATTACAAAATCTTCCGCGGACGGGTGATCGATTTAAAGATCGTATTCCTTGGATGCCGGACGAAGCATTTGATGAAAATCCTCAACTCGAGGAAATTGCTCCGAACCATAAAGTAAGAGGAAACAGCTGGAAACATTTCTACTTTGAAGGGGAGGAACAATAGTTATGTCATTTTTAGAATTGAAAGATTTAGAAGTTCACTTCCCAATTCGCGGAGGTATTTTTAATACAATTCAAGACTGGGTTTACGCTGTAGATGGTGTAGATATGGTGATTGAAGAAGGTAAAACCTATGGATTAGTCGGCGAGTCGGGTTCTGGTAAAACGACAATTGGGAAAGCAATTATCGGTTTAGAGGATGCGACAGGTGGTCAAGTGATCTATAACGACCTTGACGTAACAAATAAAGCAAGAAAACGTGGTGGAGAATACATTGACTACAACCGCGATATCCAAATGATTTTTCAAGATTCTACTTCTTCGTTAAATCCTAAGAAACGGATCAAAGACATTATTGCCGAACCGATGCGCAATTATTTTAATTACACAGAAAAAGAAGAAAGAGATGAAATTCTTCGTCTTCTTGAAATTGTTGGTTTGAATGAAGAAGCCATCTACCGTTATCCGCATGAATTCTCAGGTGGACAACGTCAACGTATTGGTGTGGCGCGTGCAGTAGCCAGTAATCCGAAATTAATTATTGCGGATGAACCGACTTCTGCTCTGGACTTATCTGTCCAGGCACAGGTATTAAACTTTATGAAAGATATTCAAGAAGAATATGGATTAAGTTACTTATTTATCTCCCACGATTTAAGTGTTGTAAAACATATGGCAGACGACATCGCAATTATGCACCGAGGTCGCTTCGTAGAACGAGGATCTAAAAATAAAATATTTAATGATCCACAACATATTTATACCAAACGCTTATTATCGGCTATTCCAAAAATAGACCCACTGAACCGTGAACAACACAAAGCTGAACGGCGTGCGGTCGAAAAAGAATATCAAGAACAAGAGATTCATTATTATGATGAAAATGGTCGTGTATATGACTTACAATTGATCGATGAAAATCATTGGGTCGCCTTAAACCCTAATGATCCTTCGACAAAATCTCTTGTGACTGATCAGCAAGAAGGGGGAAATTAATATGTGGAAAACAGTCGTTCGACGATTATTAGTCATGATTCCCCAAATTTTTGTACTGAGCTTAATTGTCTTTACAGTGGCTCACTTTATGCCCGGGGATCCATTTACTGGTCAGCTTGATCCTAATATTGACCCGGCACAACTTGAAGCATTACGAGAAGCCGCTGGGTGGAATGATCCACTACCTGTACAATATTTTAGATGGTTAGGAAATGTCTTCCAAGGTGATTTTGGTAGAAGTTATGCGCAACAAGTACCGGTGACTTCATTGATTGGAAGCCGTGCTGCAAACTCCTTAAGATTAGGACTTGTATCGACATTCTTTACGTATATTATTGCATTACCATTTGGAATATTTGCAGGTCGTTATAATAATAGTTGGTTTGACCGAATTGTTATGATTTATAACTATGTAAGTTTTGCGATTCCAACATTCGTCCTTGCTTTATTATTAGTTTATATTTTCGGTTATCGCTTGGGCTGGTTCCCGACCCGTGGTTCCGTAAATGTCGCTTTCCAAAGTGGGACAGCTCAATATTATTGGGATATGTTCTATCGCTTACTCTTACCAGGTTTTACTGGGGGAGTACTAGGTACAGCTTCTACAACGCAAACCCTTCGAAACGAAGTAATCGATGCGAAAACACAAGATTATGTTCGAACAGCGCGTTCAAAAGGTGTGCCTGAAGGAAAAATATATTCAAAACACATTTTTAGAAATGCATTCTTACCGATTGCATCATCTATCGGCTTTATTTTTTCTAGACTATTAAATGGTTCGGTGTTTATTGAACAAATTTTCGCATTTAATGGAATGGGAGATTTATTTATCACATCGATTACAGGACGTGATTATTCAGTTGTGATTACCTTAGTACTGTTATATGGGGTCATTGCCATTTTAGGTTCTCTTGTCTCCGATATCGTCTTAAGTCTTGCTGACCCACGTATTCGAATCGATTAACTAATAGAAAAAATAAAGGAATGAGAAACTGATATGAAAGAAAAAGAAGAAATTGAAAGAAAAACAGAGGTTGAAGCTGCTAGCGAACAAACAGCTACATCATCTACCCCACCAATGGGTTTCAAAGTTATTCTTCGAGAATTTAGAAAAGACAAAGTTGCTTTATTTGCTCTAGGTGTACTAGCTCTCTTGCTAGCTACAGTGACTGTATGGTACATACGTTTAGATTCGAGCGAAGTAATGCAAGTAGATATTTTAAGAAACTTTGCGGAACCTGCTGATTTTAGCTGGAGCCTCGTTGCGGATGCTTGGAATGGAGAAAAATCCTTAATCCTTGGAGCCGATGAATATGGACGGGACGTCTTTATGCAATTATTTTTAGCTGCTGGTAACTCAATCGTTATTGCCGTAGCGGTCACTTCAATTATTGCTTTCATTGGTATCACCTTAGGGCTCATTTCTGGTTACTATGGTGGAGCTGTAGATAATGTGGTTATGCGTGTGACCGATTTTGTTATGACATTACCAACAACGATGATTATTATTGTATTCTTAGTAGTTGTCCCTGAATATACAATCCCTTCCTTTATCTTTATTATGAGTATTTTTGCATGGACGGGATATACTCGAATTGTCCGTAGTAAAGCGCTTGCTGAATCTCGACTTGATTATATTAGCGCTTCGAAAACAATGGGCACACCTGCTTGGAAAATTATTTTAGGCGAATTGTTACCCAATTTAACTTCACTTATTACTGTCCAATTAATTTTATCTTATGCTGGAAATATTGGACTTGAAACTGGTTTGACTTTCTTAGGTTTCGGTTTACCAGATCAAACGCCTTCTTTGGGACGTTTGGTAAGTGCCGCAACCACTCCATTTAATTTGGAGAATAGACCTTGGGTTTGGCTACCAGCATCAACTTTAATCCTGGTGTTGATGTTGTGTATAAACTATGTCGGACAAGCTTTAAAACGTTCGACAGATGCAAAACAAAGACTAGGATAATAGAATATACCTATAATAAAAAAGGGGAGAATTCAATATGTCACTAAAGAAAAAATATGGACTACTGGCTAGTTCAGCAGCAGTAGCTTTATTACTTGCAGCATGTGCAGGCGATTCAGGTACTGGTGAGGACACAGGATCAGAAGATACAGGCACAGATGAAGGATCTACACAAGAAAATGGAGCTTCTGAAGACACAGGAGGTCTTGATTTTCCAGAGTCAGCTACAAACGAAGGGGAAGCAATTGACGGCGGTACGTTACAAGTAGCGTTAGTTGCTGAGTCAGCATTCCCAGGAATTTTCAGTTCTGAATTTTCACAGATTAATACAGACTCACAGTTGATGGCACCAATGGCTGGGAGTGTTTTACGTCAAGATGAAAACTTCCAGTGGACCGATGGCGCGGCAAGTATGGACTTTAACGAAGAGGAAAACTTCGTGACACTGACACTGCAAGAAGGCGTTCTTTGGCATGATGGGGAAGAATTAACAGTCGACGATATTGTTTTTGCTCATGAAATTGTCGGACACCCAGACTACGCGGGCGTTCGTTATGGTACAGAGTTCCAAAACATTGAAGGAATGCCAGAATTTAAAGCGGGTGATGCGGATTCCGTATCTGGTCTGCGTGTGATTGATGACTATACATTAGAAATTCAATATGTAGATCCTGTTGGTCCAGCAGTTTACCAAGCAGGAGGACCTGTATGGGCTTATGCAGCTCCTCGTCATTATTATGGAGATGTTCCGGTGGATGAAATGGAATCTGCTCCGGAGATTCGTGAAAATCCAATTGGGTTCGGTCCATTCAAAGTGACAAATATTGTTGCGGGTGAGTCAGTAGAATATGAAGCCTTTGAAGATTATTATGAAGGGGCTCCAAATATTGATGGTGTTGTTATTGAACGTATTCCACAATCAGGTATCGTGGAAGCTTTAAGATCAGGAGATTTCGATGTTACTTTAAATATGCCAACAGACCAATACGAGTCATTTTCAGACGGTATCCCAGGTTATACAACCCTTGGCGTTCCTGGTCAATCTTATGACTACGTTTCATTCAAAATGGGTGAATGGAATGGCGAAGAAAACGAATATGATGAAAATGCAAAAATGGCGAACTTAAATCTACGTAAAGCAATGGCTTACGCATTAGATATTGATGCAGTAGGAGAAGAATTCTACGATGGTTTACGTTACCGTGCAGATTCACACATTATTCCAAACTTTGGTGACTTCTATAACCCAGACTTAGAAGGTTACCCACACGACCCAGAAAAGGCTGAAGAGTTATTAGATGAAGCGGGTTATGTAGATCAAGACGGTGACGGTATGCGTGAAGATCCGGATGGCGAAAAGTTAACAATTAACTATGCAGCTCGTGCAGGATCAGATGCTGCTGAACCAATCGCTCTTTACTATATTCAAGCTTGGAACCAAATCGGCTTAGATGTTCAATTACTGGAAGGTCGTTTACACGAAACGAACTCATTCTATGACCGAGTACAAGCAGATGACCCAGCGATTGACGTGCATGAAGGTGGATGGAGTACTGGTTCTGACCCGAACCCTGAAGGGCTCTATGGACCAAACGCTGCCTTTAACTTCTCTCGTTTCGTCGATGAAGAAAACACACAATACTTTGAAGACATGTCGTCAGAAGAATCTTATGACACTGATTACCATCTGAATGTATTCCATGAGTGGCAAGAATACTTTATGGAAGATGCATTACCTGCGTTCCCAACATTCTGGAGAACAGAGTTACAATTAGTGAATGATCGTGTTGCTAACTGGGACCATGATTCACTCCCTACTTCTTATAATTTTGAAAACATTGAATTATTAGAAGAAAGTCCAGTTACTGAATAATTTATTTTGTATTTAGAAAATATTCCAAATACCATTCAGACGCTTAAGCGCTTGAATGGTATTTTTAATATAATAATATGAATAGAAGAAACAGAAAAAAGAACGATTCAATGCTTGAAGATTGAGTCGTTCTTTTGATTGCTTTATGCTATTTATAAATCAAAATAGGTGGTTAAATAATTAGCGAGGCCATTTTCATGATTGGTGACTGCCGTAATGTCATCGGAGACTTCTTTCAGTCCGGCGATTCCATTTTTCATGACGACACCGTGGCCCGCATATTGAATCATTTCGTAATCATTGGCTTCATCGCCAAAAGCTAAAATGTCTTTCCGGTCAATCCCATAATAATTAGCGATATTTTCAACACCCATTGCTTTTTGAATGCCCGGCGAGACGATTTCAAGCGTTGGAGTAGGCCCGCCCCAAGTTCTTACTTCCACATCTTTTCCATAACGTTCAATAATTATTTCTTGTAGAAAAGGAATGAAATGTTCTTCAGCAGTAAAGACGTTCACAGATGTGGGGTTTTCGTTTAAATATTCTGCTGTAAAGGGTACGGTTTGTACACCGCGAAGCGGGGAGCCACCACTATAAGTATCTTCAGCCAAGCGGTCGACGTAAATATGATCACGTGATTCCGCAGCGATTAATTTAATACTCGAGTAGCGTTTAAGCTCGGTAAAGGCTAGAGCAACTTCACGGTCTAATTTCCGATGATAACTATTTTCCCAATGATTATCATTCGGATGATGACATAAAGCACCATTAAAGTTTACCATCGGTGTGTTGAGATCAAGTTGTTTATAAAATTGTGAGCTTGTTCGAAAAGGACGACCGGTTGCAATCGAGACAATATGACCTTGCTCAATTACTTTTTCAATGGTTTGCTTGGTTTCTGGGGTGATTTTTGAATCATCGTTTAAAGTAGTACCATCTAAATCTATTGCAACTAATTTTCGTTCCATATTTTTGAGTTCTCACTTTCTTTATGATTTTGCATTTTTTAAAATGACTACAAATATTGTACCAAATCCACTAATAAATTACACTAAAGGAGAAAAATATGATTGAATTAAAACACCAAACGATTGAAAACCTTCCAGTGATTGAAGTATATCCTAAAGGGAAAGAAAAAGAATTATTACCCACTGTTTTCTTCTATCATGGTTGGGAAAGTCGGAAAGAAAGAGTCCTTGAATATGGTTATGTCTTAG
Organism: uncultured Atopostipes sp.; assembly: GCA_963558565.1. GTDB lineage: Bacteria > Bacillota > Bacilli > Lactobacillales > Carnobacteriaceae_A > Atopostipes. Next base: position 40,330 of record CAUWGX010000003.1, on the reverse strand, counting down.
CCCAAAAAGGATTTCGCGCCATTTTACCTGAAGCGTTAGACCATGGAGAGAGACGAGCTGAGGTGGAAGCAGCCAACGATCCGATGAATTTTTGGAAAATTGTCGTTCAAAGTGTGCAAGAATTTCCTGTCTTAGTCAATTACTACCTGGAGCAGAAAAAAATGGACAAAGATAAAATAGGCGTTGCGGGTTTATCGATGGGCGGAATCACTACTAGCGCCATGTTGACTCAGTATGAATGGATTCATGCTGCGGCTGTTTTGATGGGGAGTCCAAACCCGATCGAATTCACGGAGTGGCTGTTGAAAAATTATAAAATTGACGGGACCGCTTTATATGACTTACTAGATCAAGAAATGATTGCCACTCGTCTCCAAGAATTAGAAGGGATTTCATTAAACAAACAGCCTGAAAAAATTGCTGGACGACCGCTCTATTTTTGGCATGGTACCGAAGACCCTATTGTGCCGATACATATTACTAAACATTTTATCGAAACGATTAAAAATGAACCGTATAGTCGTCAGCTTGAATTTGAAACCTCTGCAGGTGTTAAACATCGCGTGCCGCAAACTATTATTCTCAAAATGAGTCAGTTTTTCGATAAGACGTTAAACAAAAATAATAAAGCATCGCTTTAAAAATTATGCTATAGTAAGACCCATAAGAAGAAAGGGGCAGAGAAAGTGTCAGAAGAAAAAGATTTACAGTTAATAGAAGATCCGAGTTTAAAAACACATGTCCTGGAAAAGTTAGAGTCTGTCATTGATCCTGAATTAGGGATTGATATTGTAAATATAGGGCTGGTTTATAAGGTACAGCTATTCGAAGGCGGCTTTTGTGAAGTTCAAATGACACTGACGACGATGGATTGTCCCTTTGCAGAGACTATTGAAGCAGAAGTGAAAGAAACTTTAGCAGAGATCCCTCAGATCAGTACAAGTCGTGTGAAATATATTTGGTATCCTGCTTGGAATCCTGAGCGCATGACTCGTTATGCTCGGATTGCTCTCGGGATGCAATAATAAACGAAACCTCTTTGGACATTATTTCCAAGAGGTTTTTATAAAGCCAAAAATCAAATTTTAAATTTAATAAATAGTTGTTATACTAAGGGGGTAGGAGGTGACAAGATGACATTTACGCATTTACAGGTCATTAGCACGAATTCATTAATGAAGAGCACGTTGACGATTGAAGAGTTAGTAAAAAACGCAAAAGCACAAGGGCATCAAGCCATTGCACTAACTGATCACAATGTTCTCTATGGAGCGATTGAATTTTACGAAACGGCGCAAGCCTATAATTTACAACCTATTATCGGCTTAACGCTTGATCTGCAAGGACATATTGGGCAGAATCAGACGTATCCTTTGATCTTATTAGCTAAAAACTATGAAGGGTACCAAGAACTGCTTCAGTTATCGTCTATGTATCAACTGACCGAAGACTTTATTCCACTAAAAGAAGTGATTGTACGGAGTGAGCATTTGGTGGTTATCTCTCCAGGGGTTGAAGGTGAGGTCCCTTCTTTGTTGGCAGAGGATCAAGTCCAAGAAGCCCAGGAAGTGGCGCAATATTTTTATGAGCAATTCCCTCATTTTTATTTAGGCGTTTCATTACAAAATAAAGAACCAGCTATTGTTTCATTTTATAAACATACGGATATTCCATTAGTGGCGCTTGGGAATGTGCAATATTTAGCGCAAGAGGATGCGCTACCGACGAAGGTTTTACAAGTGTTGGAAGCAGATATGCCTTTAGGCGAAGAGCATCAAGCAGAAATCAATCGTTTCTTAGCTTCAGACACGGGTGATTTTTCATTAACAGCTCCGGAAGCGACTTATACTGCTTTTAAGGAAGAAGGTTTTGCCGAAGCTGCGCAAGCAACCCAAAGTATTGCCCAAGATATACATATTGAAATAGATCTTGATCGACAACTGATGCCGACTTTTCCGGTACCCGCTGGAGAAACAGCAGCGAGTTATTTGAGAAAACTTTGTGTCGACAATTTAGACAAGCGCGTCAAGCAGGTAACAGAAGCTCACGAACAACGTTTAGAAAAAGAATTAAATGTTATTTCAGAAATGGGCTTTTCCGACTATTTTTTAATTGTCTGGGATATTATGGTTTACGCCCATAAGCACAATATTTATACAGGTTCTGGTCGTGGCTCAGCTGCTGGTTCCTTTGTAGCCTTCTTATTAGAAATCACGAACGCCGATCCGATTGAATTCGACCTCTTATTTGAGCGTTTCTTAAATAAAGAGCGTTATACGATGCCTGACATTGATTTGGATTTTCCGGATAATCGCCGAGAAGAGATTTTGCAATATATTTATAAAAAATACGGCTCAGACTATGTCGCGCAAATTGGGACGATCGGTACTTATGGCGCAAAATCAGCGGTTCGAGATGTTGCTCGTGTATTTGGCTTGTCCCAAACTGAAATAAAAAGATGGGCCCAAGCGATTCCGAGTGGTCCAAATGTCACTCTAGAGAATTCTTTACAGAATCAGGCGATGAAACAATTGGTGGCAGAAAGTGAGCAAAATCAAAGAATCTACAATGTTGCTCGAAAAATCGAAGGACGTAATCGCCATGTTTCTACTCACGCAGCGGCGGTAGTGATTGCGGACGAGCCCTTGATTCATCAAGTTCCTCTACAAAAGGGGAGCGGTGATATCCATTTGACCCAATTTACGATGGGAGATGTGGAAAATGTAGGTTTACTGAAGTTAGATATTTTAGGTCTGCGCAATCTTTCGATTCTAGCAGACTGCATTCGCTTTATTCCTTATGAAAATGACGGACAAAAGATTGATATCGATGCAATTCCTTTTGATGACCAAGCCACACTTGAAATTTTTAGACAAGGAAAAACAGAGGGTGTTTTCCAATTTGAGTCTGCAGGCATTCGCCGGGTATTACAAAGACTACAACCCAATACCTTTGAAGACGTCGTGGCTGTTAATGCTTTATATCGACCAGGTCCCATGGAACAGATTGATACCTTTATTAAAAGAAAAAATGGACAGGAACCGATTCGTTATCCGCATGACGATTTAAAAGATATTCTTGAAGTCACCTATGGCGTGATGGTTTATCAAGAACAAGTGATGCAAGTGGCCTCTAAATTAGCAGGGTATACACTGAATGAAGCGGATATTTTACGCCGAGCCATCTCTAAAAAAGATCACCAAGCGATCGAAGAGGGCCGCGAGAGCTTTGTTCAAGGAGCCTTAGAAAAAGGATATTCTAAACAAACAGCTTTAGAAGTTTATGGGTATATTGAACAATTTGCGGACTATGGTTTCAACCGGTCACACGCAGTAGCGTACTCAAAAGTCGCTTATCAGTTAGCTTATGTAAAAGCTCATTATCCAGCGAGCTTTTATGCAGCGGTGATGAATGCAGCCAGTAAAGAAAAAATGAAATCTTTTGTGGCAGAAGCCAAGCGAGCTCAAGTGCAATTTTTAGGGCCGGATATTAATAAAAGCTACCATGGTTTAATTATCGAAGATAAAAAAATACGATTTGGTTTAGATCTCATCAAAGGGGTTCCGCGAAACTTTATTCAAGAAATTATCCAAGAACGACGAGAAAGTGGCGCATATAATAATCTTATTCACTTTTTAAGTCGCATGGATCCTCGTTGGCTAGATGAAGATCAAATATTACCCTTGATTTATAGTGGGGCATTTGACCATTTACAAGACACGCGTTCTTCTTTATTAACCTCTTTAACCAGTATTGTGGAGAGTATTGAAATGAGTCATGGGAATACGGAACTATTTGATCTGTTTGCACCGACTATTGTTGAAGAGCCGGAGCTTTCCGATACAGAGAAAATGAATCAAGAATTTGAAGCGACCGGTTACTACTTTACAGCTGAACCGGGTGAACAGTATAATGTGTTACGACAAGACGATTCGATTCTTTATTTAGCGGATGCGACACAACAAAAAAGAATGAAAGTTTTAGTTGTGGTTGAAAAAATTACGCGGATCCAGACAAAGAACGGTTACCCGATGTCGTTTGCGGATGTCATTGATAGTTCAGGCAAAGGTTCGCTGACTCTTTTCCCTAATATCCATCGTCGATATATTCAAAAATTCGATGAAGGGGACACCATTTTAGTGGAAGGAGAAGTTGAAAAGAATCAAAGTCCTGTTAAAATTATTGTCAACAAAATTATAGAAGCCGAGGAGGCCCTCAAAAATAAAAAGCATCCGGAAACAAAACAAGAGCCTGTGCGCTCAAAACAACAAGTGCTTTATATTCGCTTTCAATCGTTACAAGAGGAAATGAAGAAGTTAGAAGCTTTACAAAAAGTTTTAAAACAGTATCATGGTCATATACCTGTCATTCTTTATGATCAGGAAACGAAAGAACAAAAACCATTTAAAAAAGAATTTTTTGCGGCTGAGCACCCGAAACTGTTTGAAATTTTAGAAAAGATGTTTGGAAATGAAAATATTGTACTGAAAAATGTTGAAAAATAAAGAAAGTAATGAATTTTCTAAGACTTCATCCATAAAAAATGGTAGAATAACTATTGAAAGTTTATATTTAATGGAATATATTTTTTAAGGTGGTAGGAAATGAAAAGAATTGGAGTAATGACTAGTGGAGGAGACGCCCCAGGAATGAATGCTGCAGTACGTGCAGTCGTTCGCCGTGGAGAGTCTTTAGGTATTGAAGTATATGGTATCTATAATGGCTACAAAGGGCTAGTCGAAGGTGACATCAAACGAATCACATCAGGAGATGTGGGTGGAATTCTTAATCGAGGCGGAACAGTTTTATTCTCTGCTCGTTATCCAGAATTCAAAACTGAAGAAGGACAACGTAAGGGACTTGAACAATTAGAAAAGTTCGGGATTGAAGGCGTCGTTGTAATTGGTGGAGATGGATCCTTCCGCGGTGCTCAATCATTAGCGAAATTAGGTTTTCCAGCAATTGGGATCCCAGGAACCATTGATAATGATATCCCAGGAACGGATTATACATTAGGTTTCGATACAACAGTCAATACAGTGACGGAAGCTTTGGACCGTGTACGAGATACGGCCGGTTCTCATGGACGGGTGTTAGTCGTTGAGGTGATGGGCCGTGATGCAGGAGATATTGCGATCTGGGGCGGTTTAAGTGCCGGTGCAGAAGCCATTGTCATCCCTGAAACAGACTATGATGTGAATCAGATTGTAAATAGTATTAAAGAAGGTTTTGCTAAAGGCAAGAACCAAGGGTTAATTGTGTTAGCAGAAGGTGTCATGCCTGCGCGACAGTTAATCGAACATATTCAATCGATTGACAATTCCTTTAACATCCGCGAAGTCGTTTTAGGACATATCCAGCGGGGAGGCGTTCCGACTGTTCGAGACCGTGTGATAGGAAGTCGTTTCGGTGCACGAGCTGTTGAATTACTATTAGAAGGTGCAAGTGGCCTTTGTGTCGCATTAATCAACGAAGAGATTGGAACACATACATTTGATGATATTTTTGACAATTTACTTCACGAACCTAAATTACACTTATATGAATTAAATAAATATTTAATTTAATTTTCAACAGATTTACTTTAAAATAAAAAATATATTTAACATTGACAAAGGAAAGGATTTTCCCACATGAAAAAAACGAAAATTGTATGTACGATTGGACCAGCAAGTGAGTCCGAAGAAACACTTGAGCAATTAATAGAATCTGGAATGAACGTGGCGCGTTTAAACTTCTCGCATGGTGATCATGATGAGCATTTAACAAGAATTAAACGTATCCGTGAAATTTCTGAAAGATTAGGTCAACCGGTTGGTATTATGTTAGATACCAAAGGACCAGAAATTCGAACACATAAAATGGAAAACGAAACAGTCAATATTACTAAAGGAGATACTGTTCGTGTTGCAATGGAAGAAGTTTTAGGAACAGCTGAAAAATTCTCTGTTTCATATGAAGGTTTAATTAATGACGTCGAAGTGGGTATGCAGATCCTACTTGATGATGGATTGATTGAACTTCAAGTGACTGAAATAGATACAGAGAATCAAGAAATTGTAACCACTGCTTTAAACTCAGGCGTACTAAAAAATAATAAAGGAGTTAACGTTCCTGGTGCTTCTTTAAACTTACCTGGTTTAACAGAAAAAGACCGCTCAGATATTAAATTTGGTATCGAAAATGGCATTAACTTTATTGCGGCCTCTTTCATTCGTAGTACAAGTGACGTTTTAGAAATTAAAGAAATTTTAGAAGAATATGATAGTCTACATATTCAAATTATTCCTAAAATTGAAAACCAAGAAGGAGTAGATAATTTAGAAGACATTATCGCTGTTTCTGATGGTTTAATGGTTGCTCGTGGAGACCTAGGAGTGGAAATCCCAGTAGAGGAAGTCCCAATCGTTCAAAAAGACATGATTAATAAAGCTCGTTTAGCTGGAAAACCAGTGATTACAGCGACACAAATGTTAGATTCTATGCAAGATAACCCGCGTCCAACGCGTGCAGAAGCTTCAGACGTAGCAAACGCGATCTTTGATGGAACAGACGCGATCATGTTATCTGGAGAAACAGCTGCAGGTGACTATCCAGTTGAAGCTGTACGTACAATGAGCAATATTGCAATTCGTACAGAAGGTTCACTCGTTGATCAAGACGCTTATTCACTCCGATCATTCGATCAAGGAGATACAACCGAAGCGATTGGTCAAGCAGTTGGTCACACAGCTAAAAACTTAAATATTGGTACAATTGTCGCTGCAACTGAATCAGGACATACGGCTCGTATGATTTCAAAATTCCGACCAAAAGCAGATATTTTTGCGATTACTTTCTCAACAGAAACAGCTTTAGCTTTAACACTTAAGTGGGGTGTACAACCTGCTGTTTCTGAAAAACCTGAATCGACAGATGATATGTTTAACTTAGCAGCGAGTTATGTGGTTGAACATGAATTTGCTTCAGAAGGTGACTTAATTCTGATCACTGCTGGTGTACCAGTTGGTGAAAGTGGTACAACGAACTTGATGAAAATTCAAATGATCGGTTCAAAGCTTGTCCAAGGACAAGGTGTTGGTAGTGATACAGTGATTGGACGAGCAGTTGTTGCGGACACAGCGAAAGATGCTGTAGATAAAATGAATGACGATTCAATCTTAGTGGTAAAAACAACCGATAAAGATTATCTACCAGCGATCGAAAAAGCTTCCGCTATCGTCGTTGAACAAGGTGGCTTAACCAGTCATGCAGCTGTTGTAGGTATTGCAATGGGTATTCCTGTGGTTGTTGCCGCTGAATCTGCGACCGACTTAATTAATCACGGAGAGCTTATTACTGTAGACAGTCGTCGTGGAATTGTTTACCGCGGAGAGACGACAGCTATTTAATCAGAAATTGAAAACTAGCTTAAAAAAGTCAGGACTTTGCATAAAAGATATGCAAAGTCCTTTCTTTCTTTATCCAAGGAACAAGGTTATAATAATAAATGAATACATACTGAATATATTAAGTAAAGGAGTAACAAAAATGAAGCATATATTAGGATCCATTGTTACTGCAATGATTACAGATAAAAATGAACGGTTTTTATTTGCGCAAAAAGAAGGCGTCACATTTAAAGTAATGGATGAAGAGGTCGCCAATTATGAAATAGGCGACATGATTGAAGGGTTTGCTTATATCAATAAACAAGATGAACATGCCTTGATGACGACCATTCCTTCTGTGCATGAAGGGACTTATGATTGGGGAGAAGTCGTTGCGGTTCAACGTGAATTAGGGGTGTTTGTTGACGTCGGTTGGATTGGAAAGGATCTCGTCGTTTCTTTAGATGATTTACCTGCATTTACAACAGTTTGGCCGCGAAAAGGCGATCATTTATACTTAACGACGACCACAGATGACAAAAATCGCATGTGGGGTAAATTATCCCCGATTGAAAACTTACTTGAAAAAATCACTCCTGGATCGGAAGAGATGCACAATGAAGATGTTTCCGGTACGATTGTCAGTGCTTTAAAAGCTGGAAGTTACGTGGCTTTAAAGGATGGTTATATGGGATTTGTGCATCCAAAAGAACGCGATGCAGAACCACGATTAGGCCAACAAGTTGACGGGCGAGTGATTGGTTTACGAAATGATGGCGTCTTATATCTCTCCTTATTCCCGCGAGCGCATGAAGTTTTAGATGAAGATGCTTCAATGATCTATGAAGTTTTAAAACGGTCAGAAGATTATCATATTCCTTATCACGATAAAAGTGATCCCGATGATATTCGAGCATTTTTTGGAATTAGTAAAGGACAATTCAAGCGCGCAGTCGGCCGTTTACTGAAAGAAGATATTGTAAAACAAGACCAAACAGGGACGTACTTGACGGAGAGTGCGCGTAAAAGAGAATTGTAATTAGAATAGAATTATTTTATACTGATCATGTTAAATATTCACAGGGCTGTTGGAAGTATGAGGAGCAGAGAAAATGGAAAAAGAAAAATTAGATGTTGAGCCTTTTGATGAATATTTGGTTCATTTAAAGATTGAAAGAGATTTAGCGGATAACTCTGTAGCTAGTTATCGCAGAGATCTTCAAAAATATATCGATTTTTTAGAAGCTGAAAAAGTATTTATGTGGGATGAGATTGATCGTTATAACATTGTCCTGTTTCTGCAACGTATGAGAGAAGAAGGAAAATCTGAAAACTCGATTATTCGGATGACTTCAAGTTTACGTCAATTCCATCAGTTTTTACGTCAAGAAAAGATTACGGAAAATGATCCGATGCAATATGTCGAAACGCCTAAAAAAGCGGAGGTTTTACCTAAAGTATTGTCGATGAAAGAGGTCGAAAGACTTTTAGAAACGCCCGACGTAGAAACAGAAATTGGCTTACGTGATCGAGCGATCTTAGAAGTTATGTACGCCACAGGGTTACGTATTTCGGAACTAGTGCATTTAGAAATGGATGAGTTGCATCTAACAATGGGTTTTATTCAAACAGTTGGTAAGGGCAACAAAGAACGAATCCTACCTATAGGAGGCGAAGCTATCACATGGCTAAATGAATATTTAGCGGATGGACGGCCTATTTTTGAAAGTCGGGCCTTAGAAGAATCCCCCTATGTCTTTTTAAATGCAAGAGGAAAAGGGCTCACTCGCCAAGGCGTGTGGAAAAACTTAAAGAAAATTGTCCAACAAGCAGGAATTAAACAAAATGTCTCCCCTCATATGTTGCGGCATTCGTTCGCGACGCATTTACTTGAAAATGGAGCCGACTTACGGATTGTCCAGGAATTACTTGGGCATTCTGATATTTCAACCACACAAATTTATACACATATTACGAAAGCACGCATGAAAGATGTATATGATCAATATCATCCGCGGGCTTTAAAAGAAGAGGAACAATAAAAGAATTAAATCTATTTAAAAGGTGGAATTGTATGTTTAAAAGAATACATCTCGTCGTCTTAGATTCAGTCGGAATCGGTGAAGCTCCGGACGCTGCTGATTTTGGCGATGAGGGCGCAAATACACTCGGACATATTGCAGAAGTCGCTGGACTTGAAGTCCCGCATATGCAAGCTTTTGGATTAGGGAATATTGCCCCATTACAAGGCATTCAGCCCGTCGAAAAAGCACAAGCTTATTATACAAAACTACAAGAACAGTCAGTAGGAAAAGATACGATGACGGGTCATTGGGAAATTGCTGGCTTACGAATTGATACACCTTTCCGTGTCTTTCCGAATGGATTTCCTGCGGACCTGATTGAACAAATTGAGCAGCATACGGGAAGAAAAGTCGTTGCTAATCGTCCAGCTTCTGGTACGCAGATTATAGAAGAGTATGGCGAACACCAAATGGAGACCGGCGATTTAATCGTCTATACTTCCGCAGACCCCGTGCTCCAAATCGCTGCACACGAAGAGATTATCCCGTTGGAAGAGTTGTATGAAATTTGCGAGTATGTGCGCGAGATTACGAAAGACGAACCCTACATGATTGGTCGAATTATTGCTCGTCCTTATGTCGGTGAACCCGGAAACTTTACTCGTACAAGTAATCGTCATGATTATGCATTAAGCCCTTTTGGCGATACGATGTTGGACTACTTGAAAAAAGCAGACTACGAAGTAAAAGCTGTCGGAAAGATCGTGGATATTTTCGATGGACAAGGAATTACTGAAGCAATCCGTACCGAAGATAATATGGACGGTGTCGATAAATTAATTGAAGTGATGCAAGAAGATTTTACAGGTTTAAGCTTTACCAACCTCGTCGATTTTGATGCAAAATATGGCCATCGAAGAAATCCTGAAGGTTATCGTGATGCTTTAGAAGACTTTGACGCGCGTATTCCAGAGATCTTAGAGCATTTAGCAGCCGATGATTTACTCATCTTAACCGCTGATCACGGAAATGATCCCATTGCGGAGGGAACGGATCATACTAGAGAATATGTTCCACTTCTTGCTTATAGTGAGCAATTTGAGAATATGGGACCATTAGACCAAGGATATTTCTCAGATATCGCAGCGACGATTTTGGACAATTTTGATTTAGCAGCGATGGAGAATGGTCAAAGTTTTTTAAATAAATTAGATTAAATGGAGGACAACAATGAACAACGTTTTTACACAGGCACGAGAAGCAGCGACTTATATTGAAAATCAAGGGATCGAAGAAGTAGAAGTTGGTTTAATTCTAGGGTCTGGTCTGGGTGAATTAGCAGAGGAAATTGAAGATCAAGTGGTGATTTCTTATAAAGATATTCCATCTTTTCCTGTCTCAACCGTCGTTGGTCACGCAGGTCAGTTAGTCTATGGAACATTGGGTGGCAAAAAAGTACTCGCTCTCCAAGGAAGATTTCATTATTACGAAGGGTACTCCATGGACACCGTTACGTTCCCTGTGCGTGTGATGAGTATGTTAGGGGTACAATCACTTATCGTAACAAACGCTGCTGGGGGCGCAAATACGGACTTTGAACCTGGTGATTTAATGATGATTCAAGACCATGTTAATTTCTTCGGGACGAATCCATTAATTGGCGAAAACGAAGAAAAATATGGCCCGCGTTTTCCAGATATGACGCATCCTTATGATGTTGAATATCAAGGTTTTATCGAAGAAGCAGCCGCTGAGTTAAATCTTTCCCTTAAAAAGGGTGTTTATTTCGGTTTTACAGGGCCTACTTATGAAACCCCTGCGGAGATACGAATGGTCCAAACACTAGGCGGGGATGCTGTCGGCATGTCCACTGTTCCTGAAGTCATTGTGGCTCGTCATGCGGGTATTCGAGTTGCCGGAATTAGTTGTATTACCAACTTGGCCGCAGGGATGGGTGCTGAATTAAACCACGAAGACGTTATTGAAGTTTCGGCAAAAATCCGTTCTTCATTTAAAAAACTTGTGGTTTCACTCTTAGAAAAGTTATAAATATACCGATAAAATTTTGCAATTTGTTCATTTTTCAGTTTAAATAACTGTTAATGAACAAATTGCAATTTTCTTTTACCGCTCTGTTTGATGAAGAAGTAGAAAACGTTCTGACTTCCGGCCAAGATATGATGTAAAGTGAGTGCGCCTTTTTTATTTCTGATAAATGGTGTATAATAGAAAATTGAAACTTAAGGAAAAGTAGGTTTTAAGATGGAAGATAAAAATGAGTTGAAGCAATTAGACTTTCCAGCAACGATGAAAATTAATGAACAAGACCATTTAGAAATTGCTGGAGTCGATACGATTGATTTGGCGAATAAGTACGGCACGCCTTTATTGATTTATGATGTAGCAACGATTAGAAAAAATATTCAAACATATAAAGAAGCACTAAAAACCTATCAACAAAATGCAGAGATATCTTACGCTAGTAAGGCTTTTGCTTCTGTGGCGATGTACCAAGTGATCAAACAAGAAAATATTTCGATAGATGTCGTTTCAGGCGGTGAACTATACTTAGCTAAACAAGCAGGTTTTCCGGCCGAAAAAATCAATTTCCATGGAAACAACAAATCAAAAGCAGAGCTGGAAGAAGCTTTAGATTATGGGATTGGTCATTTTATTGTAGATAATTTCCATGAACTCTATATGCTTCGCGATTTGACAGACGCGCGCAAGCAACAAGCAAAGGTGATCATTCGCGTAACTCCGGGAGTGAACGTCGATACTCATAAATATATTATGACAGGGCAAATGGATTCGAAGTTTGGCTTTGACATACAAAGTGGCCAAGCAGAAGAAGGCGTTAAAGTAGCCTTAGAAACTGCTTATTTACAAGTAGAAGGTATTCATATGCATATTGGTTCCCAAATTTTTGGTACGGAGACTTATCTTTTAGCAATGAAGCAAGTATTAAAACATGTTAAATATTGGGAAGAAGCATTTGCATTCCAACTAAAAGTCTTTAATATAGGTGGAGGTTTTGGTATTCAACATACACCTGACGAAAAAGAGACAGCTTTCAAGCAACAACTGGAAACGATTAGTGAAGACTTAATGTCTTTACTTGATCAATATGACTTACCTTATCCGGAATTGTGGATTGAACCGGGTCGGAGTATAGTAGGAGAAGCTGGCACAACGATTTATGAAATCGGGAGCCATAAAGAGTTACCAGGTGTTCGCCGTTATGTTTCGGTGGATGGTGGCATGTCCGATAATATTCGACCGGCTTTTTATGGAGCGGAATATTTTGGCCTGCTTGCGAATCGAATGACAGAACAAGCTACAAGTGAATTCTCAATCGCTGGGAAAGCTTGTGAGTCGGGCGATATGTTAATCTGGGACTTACCACTGCCTGAAGTGAATGCAGGTGATAAGCTCGCGGTGTTTAACACAGGTGACTATACCTTTGTGATGGCAAGTAATTATAACCGAATCCCAAGACCCGCAGTAGTCTTTGTAGAAGACGGTAAAGACTTTTTAGCTATTCGTAGAGAAACACCCGAAGACTTTATGCGTTTTGAAAATCATTTACCCGAAGATTTTTAATTAAAATACAGTAGAGGACATTCGTTAAAAGTAAAAATGAATGACTTGAATGTTAAGGAGGGATTAAATGCTTGTTCAATATAATGACGACTATGAAAAGATTGTTATGGGGTTATTGTCGTACGTATCCGATTTAAAAGACCCGGCACGTCTAGAAGAAGAACTTGAATGGTATAATGCGGAAGATAACCGCAGAATCTATCTATGGCAGAGTGAAGAGACGGGAAATCTAATTGGGATGGCCGGGGTCGAAGAGGAAGAAGAATTAGTTCTACTACGACATATTAGTATTGACCCTTCTTTTCGAAAGGAAGGACTCACTTACAAGATACTAGATGCCTTAAAAGATCGATATACAGAAAAAAACATTGTCGCAACACTTGAAACAGCATCGATTATCTCTAAATGGCAAAAGAAACTTTCAGAACAATAAATGTAAACATCTTTTAAGGAGGGGTAGCGTGGAAGAGCAACATGAAAAAAGTACAGCCTTACAGCTGGAACTAGAAATCTTTGAAGGTCCGATTGATCTCTTGTTGCATTTGATTAATCAATTAGAAATTGATATTTACGATATACCTATTGCACAGATCACGGATCAATACATGAATTATTTGCAGCATATGCAGACGATTCAAATTGATGTGGCTAGTGAATATTTTGTAATGGCGGCCACATTAATGCGAATAAAAAGCGAGATGCTTGTTCCACGAAATGAAAATCAAGCGGATTTAACAGAAGATTTTTATGATGAAGAAGACCCTCGTCAACCTTTAATGGAACTCCTTTTGGAATATAAACAAATCAAAGAAGTCATTCCAAAATTTGAAGAACGTTCGCAGGATCGGGCGGGTTATTTTGGCCGTGACCCTTCCGATATTTCCGAATATAGAGAAACGATTCCTTTAAAAGACCAAGGATTAGAGGCCAATGATTTAACGAAGATCTTTTTAGAAGTTTTAGAAAGACATCGCTTAGAAACGCCACAACCGACAACGATTGAAACGGATGAAGTCACTGTCGTAGAAAAAATGAGTGATATTAAAAGCCGTATCTATACCTCGGGGAGCCAGGGAATATCATTTTCTGAGTTAATTGAAAAGCCGACGCGACCCGCGATTGTTGTGACATTTTTAGCGTTGTTAGAATTAATTAAAGATCATCATATTCTCGTGAAACAAGAGTCCATTCAGTCGGACATTTCAATCATAGCGATCGACAATGGACAGGAAGAAAAGCAGGGATCAGATGAATGAAATCGCAATAATTGAAGCTATCTTATTTGTAGCAGGGGACGAAGGCCTGACTTTAGAAGAGCTATCAAAATTAATCGATAAACCACTCGATAAAGTTGCACGCTTAATCGAAGAATTAGCGTTGAAATACAAAAACGATGAAACGAGTGGTATTTTATTAATTGAAACGGCCAATAAATATCAATTGGTGACTAAAAAAGAGTATGCGGTCTATATTAAACGTTATGCGCAATCACCTTTTTCACAAACGCTCAGTCGTGCTTTGCTAGAGACCTTAGCGATCGTGGCTTATAAACAACCGATTACTCGAATTGAAATTGAAGAGATTCGTGGCGTTCAAGTCGCAAGCAACCTTCAAAAATTAAAAACACGTCAATTAGTAGAAGAAGTGGGCCGTCTGGATAAACCGGGCCGGCCATTATTATATGGCACAACACCTTTTTTCTTAGATTATTTTGGAATCAATTCCCTTGAAGAATTACCAGAATTATCCGAAGAAAGTGAAGAAGAAATGTCTGATTTATTTTTCAAAAATTTTCAACAATCTTTTGAAGGTTTTGCTGAAGAAGAAGTCAATGAATAAAGAAATAAAAAATATAAGGAGGATGATAGAGATGGAACGTTTGCAAAAAGTTATGGCACATGCCGGCGTCGCTTCACGTCGTAAATCAGAAGAAATTATTGAACAAGGTAGAGTGAAGGTAAATGGTGAAGTGGTTACAGAACTCGGCACAAAAGTGTCCGTAAACGATGAAATCACTGTCGATGAAGTCCCTTTAACCCGTGAACAAAAAGTCTATATTTTACTAAATAAACCGCGAGAAACTATTTCAACGGTTGACGATCCAAAAGATCGTGACACGGTCATTGATATGGTAGAAGGCATTGAAGAGCGTATTTATCCCGTCGGCCGTTTGGATTGGGATACCACAGGTGCTTTACTTTTAACCAATGATGGAGAATTATCTTATAAATTAACGCATCCCAGCTTTGAATTTCCTAAGACCTATGTAGTGAAAGTTAATGGCCATATGCGAAAAAAAGAAGGCACAATCTTAGAAAAAGGGATTAAGTTAGATGGAAAGATGACAGCACCAGCGAAAGTTAATATTTTAAGCTATGATCGTCGAACAAACTCGACCATGGTCCGAATTACCTTACATGAAGGAAGAAATCATCAAGTCAAAAATATGTTTAAAGAGTTAGGTTATCCCGTCGATAAATTGACTCGAGAAAGTTTTGGCTTTTTATCGATTGACAAATTACAGTCTGGAGAATGGCGTCATCTAACACCTCATGAAGTCAAACAACTGGAACAGATGGTGAATGAATAATTTTCACAATAATTACCTTAAATTCGAACAAAATACTGTACATAAGACGCAAAGTCATGTATAATGTATTCAAATAGAAAAAATGATTCGTCTTCAGGGGCAGGGTGTAAATCCCGACCGGTGGTATAGTCCACGAGCTATAGCCTTTAGGGTATATAGTTGAACTGGTGTAACTCCAGTACCGACAGTATAGTCTGGTATGAAGAAGATGGAGCTTTGACGTGTTTTTTAAAACGTGCATAATTGTAGCTCTATTTATTATCCCGAAGATAATAAATAGGCTTTTTTTATTAGCTCTCCTCAATAGATGAATCCTTTTAATTTAGATTGCTGTAAAACGGCAAAAAATTATAGGAGGATTTTTAATGATTGATAAACGTACAAGAAAGATCGTTGTTGTAGGTATTTTGGCAGCTCTCGCATGGATTATTTCTAGATTTTCCTTTCCTTTACTGGCTTGGGCGCCTTTTTTAAAAGTAGATTTTAGTGATGTGCCTATTTTATTAGGAATGTATGTCTTTGGACCCTTAGCGGGAATTGCGATTGCCGCTGTCCGTTCTTTACTTTCTTATGTAATGAGTGGGGGAGAAGCAGGCTTTCCAATTGGGGATACAGCAGCATTTTTAGCTACTATCTCATATACCTTACCGATTTATTACCTGATTAAAGACTACAAACCAAATATGAAACGTACACTACTGGCAAGTAGTCTAGGAACCATTTCCTTAACGATTACCTTATCTGTGCTGAACTGGGCATTCATCGCGCCTTTATATATGAAAGTTATGGGCTTTAGTGTCGGTCCTATGCGTGAATATTTGGCGATTTCAGTGATTCCATTTAATTTATTGAAAGGGATCTTTGTTTCCATTGTATTCTTCCTACTTTTCTCTAAGCTTTATGGCTATTTAGAGAAAATTCGCGATGAATATGATCCTATTGCGGTTCAAGTGTCTTAAAACATTAAACGTTAAATACTAAATAGTAAAGACTGGTTACTTAGTCTTTGATTTGTATCTTAAATCAAGGACTATTGATCAGTCTTTTTTCTTTGAATGCTTCATATTTATCCTTAAAACTAGTACAATAAAGAAAACACTGCTGGAAAGGAGGAGTCGTATCATGCGTGGAGAGTATTGGTTTTACTATATTTTAAGTTACTTTAATCAAGAACGACCCGTAACTACTTCGCAACTTTTGCATGTCTTTCAAGGAAAAAGAACCCCCTCGATGTTTTATATGATGGAAGCCAATCAATGGCACCACGGTTTTTCATACAATACATCCATCACTCGACAAGACTTGCAACAAACGCTCCAGCTTTTATTACAAAAACAGTATCTTCAGGAAGAAAAGAAAGGTTATCTTTTAACGAATAAAGGGGCGGAAGAGTGCCATTTGTATTTTGAAACACATTATTACCCTCAAAATATAAAAACGTTTACATACACAAATGTACGGCTCCCTTTTTGGAATCAATTACAATTATTTACGCAAGTTTTTTCAGAGTTCAGCTATCACAATACGCAATATGTCCCTGTGATTAAACATCCTTATTATCAAGAAAATATTCGGTTGTTATTTCAAGGACAAAAAGATAAAAAAGAAACGCTTTTAAAACAATGGTCCGGAGAACAACAGTTTTTATTTGAACGGTTAGAAGAAAAACAAGCGAATGTATTAGCGAATTTATTAACGGGTCACCACATCCTTGGAGAAACTAAAGCACAAATAGCTGAAAAGTTACAAATGGAGTTGCTAGCGTTCGATTTTTATTTGCAAGATATTCTGGAAACGGTGATCACGCTCGTGCAAAAGAATTCCTCACCGTTGGTTTTACTGAATATGATTTTAAAACAACTCCATTTAGCAACAAACTTAGGGCTTTCTGCAAGTACAAAAGATACTTATCAATTGTTGAAAAAAGGTTATACCATTCCTAAAATTGCTAATGTCCGCTCAATTAAAGAAAATACCGTTCGAGAGCATATTTTAGAGATGGCTTTTGTATTCAACAACTTTCCTTATCAAAGTTTTGTGCCCACACCGATTTATCAATACTTAAATAAACGTTTTGAAGAAGAAGAGAATTATCATTATCGACAAGCGATGCAAGAAAAAGAAACGCTTGAATTTATGCATTACCGCTTAGTTGAGTTGGAGAGGATGCGACAAAATGACCCATAAGTTGCAAGAAATTTTAAACGAAAAATTTGGTCATCCTTCTTTTCGTCCGGGACAAGAAGAAGCGATTGAATCGGTCCTGGCTGGGAGAGACACGTTAGTGATGCTGCCGACAGGTATGGGAAAATCACTCTGTTATCAATTACCTGCTTATTTGCAAGCAGGAACGACTTTAGTGGTGTCGCCACTTCTTTCCTTAATGCAAGATCAAGTTGAAAATTTACGTTTGCAAGGTGAAAAGCGCGTGGTTGCTTTAAATAGCTTAACTTCTTATTCTGAAAGAAGACGAATTTTTCAGCAAATTGAACAATATCGTTTTATTTACACTTCGCCCGAAATGCTCCAAAATAAGGAAGTGCTCCAAGCGTTAAGAAGAATCAAGATTTGTTTATTTGTGGTGGATGAAGCGCATTGTATTTCGCATTGGGGAACAGATTTTAGACCCGATTATCTCGTGCTGGCGGATGTTCGAAAACAATTAGGAAATCCGACAACCATGGCGTTGACGGCGACAGCTACGGCCCAAGTCCGACAAGAGATTATTCAATTTCTGGGTTTGAGCCTTGAGAGGACGGAGCAAGTCGTCTTATCGGTGGACCGGCCTGAAATTAAATATATTGTTGAATATTGCCCGGGGAATAAATTAGAGAAAATACTTTATTATATTCAACATATTCAAGGACCAGGGATTATTTATTTTATGAGCAAAAAAATGGCCGAACAAACAGCGGAAGTGTTGCGTGAACAATATAAAATAAAAGTCGGTCTCTATCACTCAGAGATTGAAGCGGATGATAAAGTGAAAATTCAACAACAATTTTTGCAAGATGAACTACAAATTATTTGCGCAACCAGTGCTTTTGGGATGGGATTTGATAAAAAAGATATTCGCTTTATTATTCATTATCATTTACCCGATTCTCCAGAAATGTATTTACAAGAAGTCGGACGCGCAGGTAGAGATGGGAAAGAAAGTCTGGCTATTTTATTGCATCAACCAGGAGACGAACAAATACAAAAAAGATTTTTAGAAGAGTCTTTACCGACTAGAGAAATTTTACAAGTCGCTTCTAAAAAGAAAACTTTCGATGAGGATCCTTTGATTAAATTAGCTCGTTATTTTATACAAACTCATTCATCAATGGATAGCGCTCTAGAAACGATTGCTGAGAGAAAAGAAATAAAAGAAAAACAGCTAAATTACATGATCCAATATATTTTTCATAAAGAGTGTAAACGAGAATATTTACTTCATTATTTTAATGAAGAGCAAAAAGAAACGGCAGTGACTTGCTGTTCAAACTGTGGTTTAGATAGGGACAAAATATTTGAACAACTGAATCACATTAGTCCTAAAATTTATAAAGAAGAAAAATCGATAAAACCATGGCAAACGATATTTAATGTAATGTATAATAAACAATAACGATTCATAAAAAATTATGTTACAATATTTTTGAAAGAATGAGGGAAGGAAGAAGTCCTATGAGTAGAAGAAGAAAATCGTCAGATGAAGAGATTTGGTCTAAACGATTTGATGAAGACTATGAAGATTTAGAATACGTTTCTAGAAGTGAACGTTCTAGAAATGAAAAAAGAAACGGCGGAGACGGAATGTCTCCTATGCTTACCGGTACTGTCATATTTTTAGCTGTTTTAATCTTAGCAACTATTTTTTATTATGTTTGGTATTCAAACCATGCAGGAGACCAACCGCCTGTGGCAGAAGAACCAGAAATTGAAACCGTCGAAAATAAAAAGGATACAGAAGAACCGGAAGAGGAACCTGAAGCTGAAGCAGAGTCTGAACCGGAACCAGAGCCGGAGCCCGAACCAGAGCCGGAGCCTGAACCAGAGCCAGAACCCGAACCAGAGCCGGAGCCGGAACCGGAACCAGAGCCGGAACCAGAGCCGGAACCAGAGCCGGAACCCGAACCTGAACCCCAACCAGAACCAGAGCCGGAACCTGAACCGGAACCTGAACCAGAGCAACCAACAGCTCCTGCTGAAGGCGGCTCAACTTACACTGTTCAACCAGGAGATAATTTATATCGAATTGCTTTAAATCATGGAATGTCAACGGAAGAATTGATGGCATTGAATGGTCTAAGCGATCAAAATGTTTCCGTTGGACAAGTGTTGCAAGTAGAATAATGTGGAGATGAGGGCAAAGTAAAAGTGGTTTATTCAAATTTTAGCATCGCAATTGATGGTCCAGCTTCTTCAGGGAAAAGTACCATTGCAAAAATATTAGCCGATGATTATCAGCTTGTTTATGTGGATACTGGAGCAATGTACCGCACATTGACTTATTTAGCGTTAAAAAATAATGTCCCTGTAAACGATGAAGAAAGATTAATTGAGCTTTTAGATGACATAAAGATTACTTTTGCAAAACAAGCCGATGGACAACTTGTTTTTGCGAATGATGAAGACGTAACAGAGGCCATTCGTCAAAATGATGTAACAAATAATGTCTCGGTGGTCTCTTCTTTTTCAAAGGTTCGAGAAGAACTGGTCCAGCGACAGCAAGACATTGCGGAAAATACAGGGGTCGTCATGGATGGAAGAGATATCGGCACAACAGTGTTACCGCAGGCAGAAATTAAAATATTTCTTGTGGCGAGTGTAGAAGAACGTGCGGAAAGAAGATATTTAGAACACAAAGAAAAAGGGATTGATTCCGATTTTGAACGTCTGAAGCAAGAAATACAAGACCGCGATGAATATGATTCCAATCGAGAGGTTTCTCCATTGAAACAAGCAAAAGATGCGATTCGTTTGGACACGACAAGTTTATCGATTACAGAAGTTGTCGAAAAATGTAAAGAAATTATTGATGAAAAATATAAAAAATGAACATTTTAAAGTGAAGAATTTATGAGAAAAAGGTACAAATAGAGAGAAAACTTAAGAATATAGTAGTTTTTACGTGAAAATTATTATATACTATGTTAAGATATACATATTGATGGTATTGGGAGGCACAGTGAAGATGTCAGAAAATGAAAATAAAGATCTAGAAGTAAACGAAGAAGAAGTAGAAGAAACTGTTGAGCAAGAACCAACTGAAGATACAGTTGAAGAATCAGCTGATTCAGAAGCAACAGAAGAAACTACTGTTGATGAGGAAGAGGATGAAGAAGCAGACGTAGAGAGCATGTCTGAAGCTTTAGATGCATCTGTTGAAGTAAAACCAGGTGACATCGTTGAAGGTGTAGTCTTAGCGATTGATGACGACAAAAATGTTGTTGTTGGCTTAGACACTGGTCACGAAGGATATATTCCAATTCGTGAACTATCTACAAAACATGTAGATGACCCTTCTGAAGAAGTAGAAATAGACGATCGCATCCGCGTGACTGTTTTACGTATCGTTAGCGATAAAGAAGAAGGAAGCTTTATCCTATCTAAAAAACGTGTAGATCAACGTGAAGTTTGGGATGAACTTCAAGAGAAATTCGATAACGATGAAACAGTAGAAGCTGAAGTGAATCGCGTAGTTAAAGGCGGAGTAACCGTTGATTTAGGTGTTAGAGGATTCGTTCCGGCATCTCAATTGGATACTCGTTTTGTTCGTGATTTATCACAATTCGAAGGTAATACTTATGAATTTAAGATTATCGAAATTGATCCTCAAAATAGACAACTCATTTTATCACGTCGTGAGTTACTAGAAGCTGAAGAAGAAGTTAAACGTGAAGAGGCTCTTGAACAATTAGAAGAAGGTTCAACAGTCACTGGTACAGTTGTTCGTTTAACAAACTTTGGTGCGTTCGTTGACTTAGGTGGAATTGATGGACTTGTTCACATTTCTGAGATTGCTCATGAACATGTGGATCATCCAGAAGATAAACTCACTGTTGGCGAAGAAATTGAAGTGAAAGTTCTTAACGTAGATAAAGAACGTGAACGTGTTTCATTATCAATTAAAGCATTATTACCTGGACCATGGGATACAGTAGATGAAGAATTCCCTGCTGGTACCGTAACAACAGGTATTGTTAAACGTATTGTTGACTTTGGTGCTTTTGTTGAATTGAAACCTGGTGTTGAAGGTTTAGTACACATTTCTGAAATGGCTCATCGTCATGTGGATACTCCGCATGAAGTGGTTAGCGAAAATGAAGAAATTGAAGTGAAAGTACTAAGCGTTGACCAAGAAGCACAACGTGTTTCATTGTCAATTAAAGCTTTAGAAGATGCACCAGAAAGACAAGAACAAGAACAACGTCCAGAACCTCGTCAAGAAGTTCGTCAACCTCAATTAAGAGATGAAGACGATGAAGCTGCATTTACAATTGGTGACCAATTAGGCGACCAATTAAAAGGCTTATTCGAAGACGACGATGAAGACGAAGAATAATTCAGTTTTAATCATATTTGAATAAAACTAAAAAACACCCAACTTATTTGCGAAAACAAAGAAGTTGGGTGTATATTATTGTATAGGCTTAATAATATATATATATATTTCTAAAAAAGAAAGTTGGTGAAAAGATGACAAAACCTACAGTAGCTATTGTTGGACAACCAAACGTAGGAAAATCGACCATTTTTAACCGCATTGTAGGACAACGTGTTTCCATCGTAGAAGATGAACCAGGTGTAACGAGAGACCGGATATATGGACAGGGAGAATGGCTAGGAAAAGAATTTTCTTTAATCGACACCGGAGGGATTACTTTAGAGAACCATCCGTTAGACGTCGAAATTAAAAGCCAGGCTGAGATCGCCATTGAAGAAGCCGATGTGATTATCTTTATTGTCGATGTTCGTTCAGGAATTACCCCTTTAGATGAAAGTATCGCCCAAATCTTATATCGTTCAAATAAACCGGTCGTCTTAGCAGTCAATAAAGCCGACAACCCTGAACAAAGAGCACAACTTTATGAGTTTTATGCTTTAGGTTTAGACGAACCTTTCCCGATTTCAGGATCACATGGGTTAGGTTTAGGTGATTTATTGGACCGAGTAGTAAGTTATTTTGAAGATGATGGTTTGGATGTTTATGATGAATCAATTATTAACTTTAGTGTCATCGGGCAACCGAATGTTGGGAAATCAAGTTTGGTCAATAAAATTCTTGGAGAAAATCGTGTCATTGTTTCGGATAAAGAAGGAACGACACGCGATGCGGTTGACACACCTTTTATTGATGAAGAAGGACAAGAATTTGTTATTATCGATACAGCAGGAATTCGTAAGCGAGGGAAAGTTTACGAAAACACGGAAAAATACAGTGTTTTAAGAGCCCTTAGCGCGATTGAGCGATCGGATGTTGTTCTATGTGTGATTGATGCTGAAGAAGGGATTAGAGAGCAAGATTCACGTGTTTTCAGTTATGCGCATGATGAAGGCAAGAGTATTATCATTCTTGTCAATAAATGGGACACGGTCGAAAAAGACACGCATACGATGCGCGATTTTGAAAGAGATATTCGTGGACGCTTCAAATACCTTGAATATGCGCCTGTGCTGTTCGTATCGGCAGAAACAGGGGAAAGACTGCACCGTCTGCCAGAGATGATTAAATCAGTCTATGAGAGCCGTATGCAGCGTATCCAGTCTTCTGTCCTAAACGATGTCTTAATGGATGCATTAGCGATGAATCCAGCACCTACCGTTAAAAATAAACGATTAAAAGTGTTTTACATGACGCAGGTAGCCGTTGGACCGCCTACATTTATTGTGTTTGTGAATGACGTGGAGCTTCTTCATTTCTCTTATCGAAGATTTTTAGAGAACCAATTACGTGAGAACTTTGATTTCAAAGGGACACCGCTTCGAATTATTCCGCGTCAGCGAACGTAAAAATAAAGAAAATTACTAATTATTTCATCAAAAAAGATTGCAGTTATAAGGGTTATATGTTATCTTTTAAAATGAAATGTCGAGTGAATTGACTATTTCACCTATTTATTCTCAAAAAATGGGATTATAAAAAGTATGATTTAGTGTTCGCTGAATTGGACTTTTTAGGGAGGTGTAGAAGTATGGCTAATAAAGCAGATTTAATAGATAAAGTTGCTTCAAAATCTGGTTTAACTAAAAAGGATGCAACTGCAGCAGTAGAAAGTCTTTTTGATACTGTAACTGAAACTTTATCAGAAGGAGAACGTGTTCAAATTATCGGATTCGGTAGTTTTGAAGTACGTGACCGTGCTGCTCGTAAAGGGCGTAATCCTCAAACTGGAGAAGAAATTGAAATTCCAGCAACAAAAGTTCCAGCATTCAAAGCTGGTAAAGGATTAAAAGACGCAGTTAAAGAAAATGCTTAAACTGCATTTTATTAAAACATAACAGTAATTAATTACTGGAATAACCGATTGTTCTGTTTAAATACATAGAAACAATCGGTTTTTTTGTGTTTAAAAATAAAAGAACAAAGATCTAAAGCTAATCCATGCAAAAAATGCCTCCATATATTAAAATGATAGTGTTGAAAGAAGCTTCACAGCTAAAGAGATCCACTATTTTAATTTTTTGATTAAACTAATTTTTATAAAAGGGGGAGGGTATTGATGGTTAAAATTAGAAGTAAAAAATATAAATTAGAATCTCAACCTAAAAAAGATATCATTGTAGAAATAGGGGATTTAGAATTATATTTCCAAAATGCCTATTCCATCGTTTCTTTAATCAACGATATGCTTATCGGTGTTTTATATTTAGGAGGAAGTCTTTCAAATTTGCTGAATGGACCAGAACTGCTGGGGAAAGTTTTATATCTTTTAGGGTCTATTTCTTTAATCTTACGTCCATTGATCCAGCTGGTTCAGAATGTTTATGTTTACAGAGAGAAGAAACGACCTGTTAAATATAAAATGAATAAAAAACCATCAGAAAATGAAGCAAGTAAATCAGAGGAATAAATACTTAGATATAAAAAAGACTTACACTCTAATGAATGTAAGTCTTTTTTATATTTTGTCCCATTTCATTTAAAATGGGTAAACATGGATGACTACACGAATACGTACCTGGAGGGATTCGAACCCCCGGCCGTTCGCTTAGAAGGCGAATGCTCTATCCTGCTGAGCTACAGGTACAATTTATACAACAGAAATTATTATACAGATGAAACATATAAATGTCAATCCTAAAATTCGATTATACAATAAAAAATTTCGACAAACTTAAAAAAATAAGCTAAAATACTTAAAGGACTGCGAAGACAATCAAAATAAACGTAACTTGTCGTTGAAAATAAGCTTTAGTTACTATAAAATATTGAATAGCAATGAGACCTTATTTTTGAGAGTAGGATTTTTTTGATAAAAAAAGAAGATTGGTTAACCATACCTAATATTTTATCTTATATAAGAATATTAATGATTCCACTATACGTGTATCTCTATGTGACGGCAGAAGAGCTTGCGGATTATTATTGGGCAGCAGGCCTATTAGTTTTGTCTGCTTTGACGGATGCATTAGATGGTGTAATTGCTCGGAAAACAGGACAAATTACGGATTTAGGAAAGGTCATTGATCCGGTGGCGGATAAACTGACTCAAGTAGCTGTTGTAGGGGCTATGTTGATTGTTCGACCTTATATTTATCCCTTACTAATATTGTTTGTATTAAAAGAATTATTTTTACTAATTAATAGTATCCTTCTTTACCGAAAAGATATTATGATGGATGGTTCGATGTGGTTTGGAAAAGTGGCAACCGCTGTTTTTTATATTAGTATGTTTATTTTAGTTATCTTTCCAACCCTTGACAGAAGTGGTAGTATGCCCTTAATCATCGTTACAGCTATCTTTCAAATCATCGCCTTATTCGGTTATGGGAATTGGTATCGAAAGATGTTTCAAAAGAATCAATCAAATGAAGATAAGAGAATGGAATGAATAAATCAATGAGTAGAGAAGAAGAGGCATTAAGAGCTTTAACTATATTATTAAGAGCACACGGAAGTGTCTCGAATATGTTGAAGAAGGATATGCAATCTTATGGCTTAAATCCTACTGAATTTACGGTAATGGAAGTCCTTTATAGTAAAGGCGCACAACCTATACAAATTATCGGCAATAAAGTATTATTAGCATCCAGCAGTATTACTTATGTTATTGATCAATTAGAGAAAAAAGATTTAGTTGAGCGTAAGGTCAATGAGAACGACCGTCGCGTAACCTTAGTTTCTCTGTCTGATAAAGGGTATGAATTGATGGATGATATCTTCCCTCAACATAGTGATGTGATTAAACAATTATTTGCAGAGGTGTCAGACGAAGATTTAGCGCAATTAAGTGAAACCCTTAAAACAATTGGTTTTAAAGCTTTAGATTATTGTAATCAAGAAACAAACTAAGTATAATCATCGCATTTTCAGTAAATTTTTGTTATAATGATACATGACTTTTTAAGAGATGAGAGGTTGATATAAGTGGCAGATGTAAAGATTACAGATGAAACACAAGAACTTGTCGAAACAGAACTGCGTAAAGGCGCCAGTAACTCACGAATTGCAAACTTACTAGACTTACCTTATAAAGAAGCGGTGGAGATTATTGATGCGATCAAAGAAAAAATCCGCCCAGAAGTCGGCGAAAATATTGCATTTACCTTCCGCGGGGAACATATGGAGGGAACGATCGAAAAGTTACTGACGAACAGCGCGATCGTTGTTGTGGACTGGGACAATTCGCCCAAACATTTATATGATTTAATGGAAGAAAAAACGGTAGTAAACTTCAAAGATATCGATGCATTCCTTAAGAAATTTGATATAACGGAACACATGATGGAAGAACCTGAAGAAGATACCGAAGAATAATATATAAATTAACCTGTGGCGGTTTTAGTATTTCTGCCCAGGTTTTCTTTTTTGAAAAAATAGGGTAAACAGGTGATAGATATGGGAGATAAAATTGAATTTCCTTTTAATGACCAAATGTATTTTGAGCAAGCGGTAGAATACATTGAAAGAAATGATTTTGAAGCGGCGCTTGCATGCATCAAAAAAGTCTATGAAAATGACAAAGGAACCGCTGTAAATCATCTTTATACTTTAATTCTTTATACTTTAGAACGTTATGATGAGGCTTTAGACATTGCAAATGAACAAAAGAATTTCTATGTCGCCCAAGAAAAACATGCAACTCTTTATACCATGTTATTGATTAAGAACCAATTATTTCTAGAAGCGGAAGTATTGATTCAAGACCATCTTACAGAATCTCCTTCATTCTATTCTTCAGAATGGGAAAGCTTAGAGCGGGAATTGGAGCTGGAACGTGAACTGGTTAATTTTGAAATGGAAATGGAGAAACAAGCGACAAAAAAAGAATTAGCGGAACTAGATAGTTATTCGCCCAGTAAACAAACAGAAATCATCCAAAAGGCTCGTACTTTAGAGTTAGAAGATTTACAAGAAAGGGCCGCGTTCATTTTTTCAAGTCCTTCTCTTTCTGGTATAGCGCAAAGAGCTTTTTTAGAATTATTGGTTGAAAAACAAGATACCGATCAATATTTATTTCCATGGTTTAACCAGCAAAAAGAAGTGGTTCCTCGAGAGATTGAACGATTTGACCAAGTTACGATTATCCAAAACCTCGATGACATTTTGAGCCGTAAGTTACACAAATACCCAAGTTTATTTGAAGTGGTGAAAGTGGAAATGATGAATGATTTGCTGTTACTCTATCCTTTTATTGAAGAAGTAGTCACCGATATTGATTATTGGGTAGAAAGTTATATTGAATATTTTGATTTTTCAGAACAATTACAATTGGAGACTACACCACAAACAAATGAACATCTAGAGATGGAAAAATGGTTGAGTCATCTTCACCAAGTGGCGCGCAGAAACCTTAAAACAGAATAGTGTGAGTACTCACACTAGATATCCATACAAGTATAAAAAGCCAAAAATAAGGTGATTATCCATTTACAAAGCGGGAGAAATATAGTATCCTTACAAGGTATGTGAACCCGTCACATCACTTAATATGTGATCATTTAATATTAAATAAATCGGAGGCAAGTATAGAATGACAGTAAATTACGAAAAAACAGGACCAATTACAGGAGAAATAAAACTCACAATTGATCGTGAGACAGTGGAAAAAGGTTTAGACAAAACTTTTAACCAAGTAAAAGGTACATTAAATGTTCCTGGATTCAGAAAAGGTCGTGTTCCTCGTCGCATTTTCAACCAAATGTTTGGTGAAGAAGCACTATACGAAGACACACTAAATGACATCTTCCCAGCGGCTTATCAAGAAGCGCTAGAAGAAGTAGAAGATGAAGTAGTCGGTCAACCACAAATCAAAGACATCGACTGGGAAAAAGGACAAGACTGGGAATTAGAAATTGAAGTTCCTTTAAAACCAGAAGTAGAACTCGGTCAATATAAAGAACTAGAAGTAACTAAACATGACCGCGATGTGACTGATGAAGATGTGGAAGAAGCATTAGAAAATCAACGAAAAGAATTTGCTGAATTAGTCATTAAAGATGGCCCGGCAGAAGAAGGCGACACGGTAGTGATTGACTATGAAGGATCTGTCGATGGTGAAGTCTTTGAAGGTGGATCAGCAACAAACTATTCACTAGAACTCGGTTCAAACTCATTCATTCCTGGATTTGAAGAGCAACTGATTGGTGCAGAACCAGATTCAGAAGTGGATGTAGAAGTTACTTTTCCTGAAGAATATCAAGCAGAAGAATTAGCAGGAGCAGAAGCGCTCTTTAAAGTGACTGTTCATGAAGTTAAAACAAAAGAACTTCCTGAGTTAGATGACGATTTTGCACAAGATGCAGATGACGACGTCGAAACGATTGAAGAATTACGCGAGAAAACACGTAAAAACTTAGAAGACTCACGTAATCAATTCGCAGACAACGCGCGTGATGAAGAAGCGATTCGTAAAGCCGTTGAAAATGCGGATGTCGATGAAATTCCTTATGACATGGCGCATGAAGAAGTTCACCGTCAAATGGACATGTTCTACAATAATTTAAGTCAACAAGGTATGACAAAAGAAATGTACTTTAGCATTACACAAACAGATGAAGCTGACCTACATAGACAATTTGAAGTAGGGGCAGAAGATAATGTTCGTACAAACTTAGTCTTAGAAGCAATTGTTGATGCTGAAGAGCTTGATGCGACAGAAGAAGAGCAAGAAGAAGAAATTAATGAGTTAGCAGAACAATATAACTTATCAGTGGACCAAGTTCGTGAAGTATTGTCTCCTGAATTATTAACTCGTGATATTGCAATGAAGAAAGCTATTGAATTAATTGGTTCAACAGCAAAAGAAGTTTTAGATCCTGAAGCAGATGAAGAATCTGAAGAGTCTACGGAAGAATAAGTAAAATTATTTTTTGATATTTGTAAAAAGTTGGTCTGCCGTCTTTTAGCATACCAACTTTTTATTTATACTTGGCTCTGAAAATCAAATATTGGTACTAAATGAGAACCTATGTTAGTATAGGTTAGCGTCAAAAAGGATTAGATTGAGGTGAATAGAATATGTATAACAACGATGAAAATATGAATATGTCTTGTTCTTTTTGCGGTAAATCACAAGATCAGGTCGACAAACTTATTGCAGGACCTGGTGTCTATATTTGTGATGAATGTGTAAATTTAAGTAAAGAAATTATTGATAATGACTTTGAGTTACAACAATCTGTTGAATTTGAAAATGTACCAAAACCTCAAGAGATTTATGAAGTCCTAAATGATTACGTGATTGGTCAAGAAGCAGCGAAACGTACTTTATCTGTAGCTGTTTATAACCATTATAAACGTGTGAATCATTTATTAGAATCTGACTCTGAAGAAGATATTCAACTACAAAAAAGTAACATTCTATTAGCAGGGCCTACAGGTTCCGGTAAAACTTATTTAGCCCAAACACTTGCTCGAATTTTAAATGTGCCATTTGCGATTGCAGATGCGACCAATTTAACAGAAGCAGGTTATGTGGGTGAAGATGTTGAAAACATTTTGCTTAGTTTATTACAAGCGGCAGATTTCGATGTAGAGCGAGCACAGTATGGTATTGTTTATATCGATGAGATTGATAAAATTGCGAAAAAATCTGAAAATGTATCGATCACTCGTGACGTGAGTGGTGAAGGGGTACAGCAATCTTTACTGAAGATTTTAGAAGGCTCAACTGCAAGCGTCCCTCCTAAAGGCGGACGTAAACATCCTCAGCAAGAAATGATTGAAATTGATACAACCAATATTTTATTTATTGTAGGAGGAGCATTTGCAGGCTTAGAAGATATTATCCGTGATCGTATCGGTCAACGTCTAATTGGTTTCGGTTCTGTAAGTGAGAAAAACGAGCTTGAAGATTCAGATAATATCATCCAAGAAGTGTTACCTGATGACTTACAAAAATTTGGGTTAATTCCTGAATTTATTGGTCGTTTACCTGTAACAGCTGTCTTGAATGAATTGGAAGAATCAGACTTAATTGATATTTTAACAAAACCAAAGAATTCATTAGTGAAGCAATATGAAACGCTCTTACATTTAGATAATGTTGAGTTAGAATTTGATCAAGGAGCTTTACGGGCAATCGGTAAACGTGCTATTGATCAGGGGACAGGTGCCCGTGGTCTACGGACAATTATCGAAGATATCATGTTAAACATTATGTTTGAAATCCCTAGTCGTGATGATGTTGAAAAAGTCATTATCACAGACCAAGCGGTAGAAGGAACAAATGATCCACTCTTTTATGATGAAGAGGGCGAACTCGTAAGCTAAGAAGTTAAAATAAAAACCATTGAACGCTATTTAAAGGCGTCAATGGTTTTTTTATTTTTGTATCATGATTGAAGAAAAAGCGAAGATAACAAAATTTACGTTCCCTTTAAATATTAAGATTCCTTGAAATCTATTTGAAATTATCTTGTAATATGTTACTATCTTAGGAGTAGCAAAATAAGCTAAAGGGTTTTTATGCCCTTGCTCGTTTTATATATGAAAGACACAAGCTCGCTAAAACATTTTAAAGAAGTTAGGTGACATTATGAAATTTCCAATCCAAAACGCACAGATTTTAATTAGTGCTGTAAAAGAAGAGCAATATCCAGATTTAAATTTACCGGAAGTAGCGATAGCTGGCCGCTCCAATGTTGGAAAGTCATCGTTGATCAATAAATTAATCAATCGAAAAAAACTAGCGCGTACTTCTAGTAAACCTGGCAGAACGCGCACTATTAATTTTTATAAAATTGAAGAAGAACTGATCTTTGTAGATGTTCCAGGCTATGGTTATGCCAAAGTATCAAAGCAAGAGTTAGACAAATGGGGACAGATGATGGAACACTATTTCGCGACTCGCGAGGAATTAGTGACAACCATTCTCGTTGTCGACTTTAGGCATCGACCAACCGCGCAAGATGTTCAGATGTATGAATATTTAAAATATTTAAATTTACCCGTCTTAGTCGTGGCGACTAAAGCGGATAAAGTAAAACGTGGCGTTCATAACCGTCATATGAATCAAGTGGTCGATACATTGAATTTATTCGAAGAAGATCTTGTCGTTCCATTTTCAGCTGTTACAGGCGAAGGACAGGATGAAATCTGGGAGATCATTTTAAAGGATTTAGGGATTGAATCAGCATGAAATTATTAATGTATGGAGTCAATAAAGAAACGGTAATGAAAGAAGATGTTGATAAATATCTTTTAACCGAACAAAATAAAAAAAGACAAATGTACGATATCTCTCAATTTAATGGTGTAGAAGAAATTGTAGTTTTGACGAATGATTTTCGTAATGAATATTATTTGTATGTCGATGAGACCGTGTTTAGTCATGGAGAGTTTTTACGGTATCTTGCTGAAGAGACAGACAAAGTCTTACAAGATATTATTTTAGAAACGTATAGTAAATTTAACGAAGATGTTTTAAGGCATCTATTTGAAATTACGAGTGGTTATCTATCACAACCACAAGGTGCCTTTAGTATTTTAAGATCGGTAGAAAAAGCGCTCGAATTAGCAAATACTTTACACACAAGTGGTCCTGTCGTGTATCGGATGTTTAAAAAAGCGATCTACTTATCGTACGCGTTAAAGCTCCAAAAAACGATTAAACCGTTGAATCAAAGCTTATTATCTAAATATGTTTATTTACTCCAAGAGCGAATGGAACATTTAGAGAAGAAACATTATTTGGTTTCTGGTGATGACTGGCAAGTTTACTTTCTAACGAAATTACTTATCTTTGCAGGAGCACAGACCGTTACAATTATTCAGAGCGATGAATTTGAAAGCCAAAAACAATTTGAACGGATTAAATACTATCTAAATGACAACGAACGTACAAAAGTATATCCGGTCACTGCAAAATCGCTTTGTTACCGCTTATCTAAAGCGGATGCCGCCATCTTAAACACGTCAAAAATTAAATTGTTTGATGAAGAAATCCTAGAAGAAGTCTCCGTGATTCGACAAACGAAAAAAGTACAGTATCTTGTGGACACACGAGCGGAGGGCTTGGATCATTTTGAATTTCCTGAACTAGATCTTCAGTATATTGATGGTTCGATTGAGATGACTTATAATGATGAGGAGCAAACGGCAGCCTTTGTCGCTTTTGATGAAGAATTGAATGAGCATATTGAAAAGTTTATGCAATTTCTTGAAAAAATACAAATGTCTGAAAAGACAGAAACCTTATACTAGTGTAAACTCAAACGGAGTTCTGATAAGAGAACTTCTTTGAGTTTTTTATATTTTAAGGGGAAGATGGATGCGATTTTAAATGCGCTTGATCAATTTTAAAAGAGCGCAAATGGTGAATCTGATTCTTTCTAATGATTTTATGTTTAATTTTATGCGAAAATACTGTAATATAGGTATGTAAAGATTGTCTTGAAAGGAGGAGATTATATGTTTATTGATCAAGCCAATATATATATAAAAGCAGGCGATGGAGGTGACGGTATTGTTGCCTTTCGTCGTGAAAAATATGTGCCAGATGGAGGACCAGCTGGCGGTGACGGAGGAAAAGGTGGCGACGTGGTCTTTCAAGTAGATGAAGGCTTACATACGTTGATGGATTTTCGTTATAACCGCCATTTTAAAGCAGAAAAAGGTGAAAATGGCATGTCTAAAGGAAAACATGGACGAGCTGCTGAAGATTTAGTCGTCCCTGTACCCCCTGGAACCGTCATTAAAAACGAGGATACCGATCAAGTGATCGCTGACCTCACAGAAGATGGTCAAAAAATAGTGGTTGCTCATGGAGGACGTGGCGGACGAGGGAACTCTCGTTTTGCTTCAGCGCGTAATCCGGCACCAAATATTTCTGAAAATGGGGAGCCAGGGGATGATTTTAATTTAGTTTTAGAATTAAAATTATTAGCGGATGTAGGACTCGTCGGTTTTCCTTCGGCGGGGAAATCTACTTTTCTATCAGCAGTCACAGCGGCTAAACCTAAAATCGCCGCCTATCCTTTTACAACTTTAACGCCAAATATTGGGGTCGTTGCTTTAGAGGATGGCCGCAGCTTTGTCATCGGTGATATGCCCGGCATTATTGAAGGAGCTGCTGAAGGTGTAGGCTTAGGTTTACAATTCTTAAGACATATTGAACGAACAAAAGTGTTGCTGCATATTTTAGATATGAGTGGTCTAGAAGGTAGAGATCCTTTTGAAGACTATCAAACGATTCAAGAAGAACTGGAAGATCACGATCCGAAATTATTAAAGAAACCGCAATTGATTATTGCGAATAAAATGGATATGCCAGATTCAGCCGCTCATTTAGAAGCTTTTAAAGAAAAGATGGCTGAATTAAATACGGATTATGAATTATATGAAATATCCGCTCTTCAAAGAGAAGGTCTAAAGGCTGTTCTTTATCGCGCCGTTGAATTGCTTGAAGACTATGAAGAAATTGAAGAAGAACCAACGGAAGTTGACACACACGTCACTTACACGCTTGAAGAGGAAGAACCACCATTTGTGTTGACGCGTGATCCTGATGGCGTTTGGGTTTTATCCGGTGAAGAAATCGAACGAGTTTTCAAGATGACGAACTTGGATCAACAAGAAGCCATCATGCGTTTTTCTAGACAATTACGCGCAATGGGCGTCGATGATGCACTACGTGAACGAGGAGCAAAAGATGGCGATTTAGTAGCTATCTTGGACTTCGTCTTTGAATTTGTAGAATAAAACTGTAGAGATTAGATAGAGGTTAAATAGAATGGAATTGCTTTTTTTAGGAACGGGATCCGGGGTGCCTTCCAAACAAAGAAATGTAGCAAGTACCGCTTTAAAGTTGTTAGATGAAAGAAATAGTGTCTGGTTATTTGATTGTGGAGAAGGTACCCAACATCAAATACTACGGACAACGTTGAAGCCACGAAAGATTGATAAAATATTTATTACGCATATGCATGGAGATCATATTTATGGTCTTCCAGGCTTGCTAAGCAGTCGAGGCTTCCAAGGGGGAGAAACGCCGGTCACTGTTTATGGTCCTAAAGGAATAAAAGGCTATGTACAAACAAGTTTGAAATATTCAGAGACGCATCTGAATTATCCAATTAAATTTGTAGAATTTAAAGAGCCGGGAGTCATCTTTGAAGATAAACAATTTAAAGTAACAGTGAATAAATTGCAGCACGGCTTACCTTCTTATGGTTTTCGAATTGTTGAAGCCGATCATGAAGGGACATTGAATGCTGAGCGACTAAAAGAATTAAATGTACCCAGTGGTCCTATTTATGGACGTTTGAAAAACAAAGAAACTGTTGAGTTAGAAGACGGCCGTGTACTAGATGGCCATGATTTCGTAGGGCCCAAACAAAGAGGTCGTATAGTAACGATTTTAGGCGATACGAAAAAACATCCGAATAGCGTAAAACTTGCAAAAAATACGGATGTTTTAGTTCATGAAGGAACATTTGGTCATGAAGAAGCAGACTTAGCGAAACAGTATAATCATTCAACCACAACGCAAGCTGCTCAAATCGCAAAAGAAGCGGATGCTAAAAAATTATTATTAACGCATTTTAGTTCACGCTATTTATACAAAGATTTAAAAGAATTGGAAAAAGAAGCCCGTAAATTTTTTCCAAACACTTATGTGATGAAAGATTTACAAGAAGTTTCGATTCCGATTCCCAAAGAGGAAGATGAAAAATGAGTGGATCGCTAAAAAATAAAACAGTCCTTATCACGGGGGCTTCTTCTGGCATCGGCGAACAAACGGCTTATCAAACCGCCAAAAAAGGGGCTAATTTAATCCTTTGTGCTCGTCGTCAGGAGAAGCTAGAAGAGGTAAAAACGGTGTGTGAAAATTTAGGGGCCGGCGACGTCCTGACTTGGTCTGTTAATATAGCGGACCCGGACAGTATTGATGCTCTTTTAACCTTTTTAAAAGAGCGTAAGCGACCGATTGATGTTTTAGTGAATAATGCTGGTTTTGGTCATAGTCAGCCTTTTATGGAGTTAGATTTTCAAATCGTTCAAGAATTATTTGCTGTAAATGTCATTGGGCTAATGTATTTGACTCAGCAAATGGCTCTTTTAATGCTAGAACAGCCAGCAGGACAAATTATCAATGTTGCTTCTTTGGCAGGTAAAGTATCGACGCCTAATTACACCGCTTATGGCGCAACCAAAGGTGCTGTGATTAGTTTTAGTAACGCATTGCGTCTTGAGTTAAAACCTTTCAACATTCAAGTCACAACGGTAAACTTTGGGCCAGTAAACACTCCGTTTTTTGACCGAATTGAAAGTAGTCGTCGAGAAAGCGCTGAAAAGAATCCTTTTACTTTAACAGCTCCAGCTGCAGGAGAGATTATTACAAATGCAATAGGCACGAAAAAAAGAGAAGTTAATCGACCTTTAGTCCTGGCGATGGGGGCTAAAGTCTATGATTTCTTACCAGCTATTGGAGATTACTTATTGACTCAGTACTTTAAAAATTAAAAGATGTGTTGAAAGGATGTTGAATAATGAAAAAACAATGGAATACCGTATTATTAATTGCTTTAGTCTTATTGGTTGTTATTTTTGCTGTTTTAAATGTGGATCCAGTCAATATTAATTTTGGATTTACAACCGTTGCGATCCCTCTAGTGATTGTAATTATTGGGACCTTACTCATTGGGGTATTAATCGCTGTGATTTGGTCGACCTCAATTGTTTTTAGTGAAAGAAATAAACAAAAGAAACTACAAAAACAAATCGATCATTTCGAACAAGAGGCAGCTCAGGAAAAAGAGACAATCAATCAACAACATCAAACAGAAACACAAGCTTTAAAAAATGAAATCGATGAAAGAAAGAGTAAGATTCGTGAATTAGAACGTCGCATTCAAAATATGCAAACGAGTCAACAAGTAAAAAACCATGATTCATTAGATATTTAAACGATTAAGACGATAACGACTGAAAGATGGAAGCTAAAGCTTTCCATCTTTTTTAATGAAAGGCTACTAAAAATAGAGGTGATAGATTGGTTACGTCTTCAAAACAAAAATGGGAACAAAAAGTATCAACTCAAGAGGCAAACGTGGATCAAATCGCAGAAGAGTTAGAAGTTTCTAAGCTGTTTGTGGAAATTTGTTTTCAAAGAGGGTTAACGACAGCAGAGGAAATTAAAAACTTTATTCATGTGGATGAAACTTGGTTTCATGATCCGTTTTTAATGTATGATATGGAAAAAACCATTACACGGATAACAGAAGCGCTAGAAAATAACGAAAGAATTACCGTCTATGGGGACTATGATGCGGATGGAATGACTAGTACGGCATTGTTAACAGAAACATTAGAATCACTAGGAGCAAGGGTGGATTATTATTTACCGAGTCGATTTGTTGAAGGGTATGGTCCCAATACGGAAGCCTTTGAAAAAATTATAGCAGAAGGAACGACATTAATTATTACGGTAGATAACGGCGTAGCAGGTCATGAAGCGATCGAATTTGCGCAAGGTCAAAATGTCGATGTGATCGTCACTGATCATCATGAGCTTCCAGAAAAACTACCGGCTGCTTATGCGATTGTTCACCCTAAACATCCTGAAGGGGAGTACCCCTTTACCGAATTAGCAGGTGTAGGGGTCGCTTTTAAAGTCGCAACCGCTCTACTTGGAGAAATTCCAGTAGAAACCTTAGATCTGGCCGCGATCGGAACAGTAGCTGATTTAGTTGCTTTAACCGATGAAAATCGTGCCATCGTTTCTTTTGGATTAAAAATGATTGAACAAACACAAAGAATCGGTTTATTGCAATTATTAAATATTATTGATAAAAATCCGAATGAAGTGACTGAAGAAACAATCGGCTTTCAAATTGCGCCCCGTTTAAATGCTGTAGGGAGATTAGGGGAAGCTAGTCCCTGTGTTGAGCTGCTGTGGACGCATGATCTTGAAAGAGCGCGCACGCTAGCGGAATATGTCAATGAAAAAAATGAGGAAAGAAAAGCGATTGTTCAGACAATGACAGAGGAAGTCAAAGAGCAATTAGCCCAAGCGAGCACCCAGTCTGAAGTTCTTGTATTAGCGGATGAGAAGTGGCACCAAGGGGTTTTAGGGATTGTAGCTAGCCGTGTTGTTGAAGCTACCAATAAACCCACCTTACTCTTTACAATTGACCAAGAAGCGGGAATCGCGAAGGGTTCTGCTCGGAGTATAGATGGCTTTAATCTTTATGAAGCTCTGTTAGAAAAGGAGCATTTATTTACCCAATTTGGCGGACATTATATGGCGGCGGGGATGAGTGCTGAAGTTGAACAATTAAAAGAAATCCAAAATGAACTTTCTGCTTACGCAAAAAGCTTAGAAACTTTTGAACCGATTAAACAAGTAGACGCCTATGCAGCACTTTCTGAAATATCCACAGATTCCATTCAGGAAATCGAACAATTACGGCCTTTTGGTACTGAAAATGAAAAGCCGATTGTTGTGAGTGAACCAGTGACCATTCGTCAAAAACGTAAGGTCGGAGCCGATGGGAACCATTTAAAATTATTAGTTGGCCAAGAAGAAGATACTTTGGATATTATTTCTTTTCAAAAAGGTTATGTTTATGACTTGCTTTTTGAAGATCAAGAAGTAGCGGTAGCGGGTTACTTAGAAAATAATGTATGGAACGGTTTTTCGAAGCCCCAAATGCAAATGTTAGATATTGATATCCCGGGACCGATTTTGATTGATAATCGCTTAAATAATATCAAACCGGAAAATTTAGCCCATGAACATATCGATTATGTCTTTTATCAAGAAGCGACTTATCAAGCAGCGCTCAAGCATATTCCAGACACAGCGACTGCTCACTTATTACCGACGATAGAAGCTGCGAAAGAATTTGAAGCTACACAACCCGTGGTCTTAGTCGATTGTCCCGATTCAATGGAACAGTTTATAGCAACGATTACTGCAAATG
This sequence comes from uncultured Atopostipes sp., assembly GCA_963558565.1. Taxonomy (GTDB): domain Bacteria; phylum Bacillota; class Bacilli; order Lactobacillales; family Carnobacteriaceae_A; genus Atopostipes. Next base: position 2,165 of record CAUWGX010000003.1, on the reverse strand, counting down.
ACCATTTACCCATTCGCTGTTATTTTTATAAGAAAAATCACTTGTTTTTAAGTGGCTTACCAAATCGTGCCGACTTCGCAAAAGCTTACCAATATTTTGCGACGCATAAAAATATCGATTTGAAAAATAAAGGACATCTTTTAGGTAAACAGCTAAACATGGACATAAATAAAATTTTCTTAATCGTTCAAGTGTTTTTAGAGGCAAAATTTGTTATAATAAATAGCGGAGTGTTAAATATTGTTGAACATCCAGAAACAAAAGATATTCAAAAGACCAAAGCTTATCAAAAAGCACTAAAACAAATGAAAGCCGAAAAGCTATTTATCTATAGTTCATTTAAAGAAGTCATTGCGATGACTAGAGAGAATAGTTAGAGGTTTTATTATAAAAGGAGAAGTAACATGGATTTAAGTAAATATATTGCTTCAGTACCCAATTATCCAGAAGAAGGTGTCGTCTTTAGAGATATTTCACCTTTGATGGCGGATGGAGAAGCTTACCATTACGCGACTCAACAAATTGTGAACTACGCAAAAGATAAAGATGTAGAAATGATTGTTGGGCCAGAAGCACGTGGCTTTATTGTAGGTTGTCCCGTCGCTTACGCAATGGGCGTAGGCTTTGCTCCTGCTCGTAAAAAAGGAAAATTACCGCGTGAAGTTGTTGAAGTAAATTACGGCTTAGAGTACGGCAAAGATACACTTCAAATTCATAAAGATGCGATTAGACCGGGACAGCGGGTACTTGTTGTAGATGATTTACTTGCTACAGGAGGCACTTTGGCTGCAACGATTGAACTCATCGAAGAACTGGGAGGAATTGTTGTAGGGACTGCCTTTTTAGTGGAATTAGAAGACTTGAGAGGCCGCGACAAAATCGAAGGTTATGATATTTTCACCTTATTAAAATACTAAAGAAAAATCCCTTAAACAACGATAAAATTATCGCTTGCTTAAGGGATTTTTTAATACATAAAATTAATAAACATGTGTACGATATAAAGAGACGACTTTACCTAATATAAAGGCATTCGGCAAAATAATCGGATCCAGATCATCATTTTCAGGCTCTAAACGAATATAATTTTGTTCTTTATAAAATCTTTTACAAGTTGCTTCGTCTTCTTCCGTCATGGCAATCACAATATCGCCATTATCCGCTGTTTCTTGTCTTTTTACAATGACCAAATCGCCATCTAAGATCCCCGCATTAATCATACTATCTCCACGAATCGTTAGCATAAATAAATCATTGCTCTCGTAATTTAAATGTTCAGGAGCAGGGAAGAAATCCGTGGCTTCTTCAACAGCCAATATAGGAGCACCTGCCGTTACAACACCTAGTAAAGGGATTTGTCCAGAGTTTTGAGTGATCCCTAATTTATCTAGCCCGTTATTTGTGACTTCAATCGCACGGGGTTTAGCGGGGTCACGAACAATATAACCATGTTTTTCAAGTCTTGCTAAATGCCCATGAACAGTTGAAGTAGATGCTAAGCCTGTTGCATCACAAATTTCTCGGACAGTAGGTGGATATCCGCGTCCGGATACTTCCTCATGGATGAACTCTAAAATCTCATGTTGTTTTTCTCCCTTACGGCCTCTTTTTGCCATAATAACACCTCTTTATTTCGTTTATTTTTAAGTTTAATTTGTTAAAATGATTGTATCATAGCCTTAGCCTTAAATCAAACGTCTGTTCGTGAAATGAGGTGAAAAATAAAGACCTTCGAAGGTCATGAAATAAAAATTACATATTTGAAGTTGTAACTAGTTATTTGAAGAATGTTTTGGTAGTATTAGTGTTGTGAAGAAATTATAAGGAGCTGAACATATGCTACCAGATCATTTATTAGATAGAATTAATGAACTTGCTAAAAAGAGCAAGGATGAAGGCTTAACAGAAGAAGAAAAATCTGAACAAAAAGAATTACGATCAGAATATTTAAAATTATTCCGGCAGCAAATGGAAAATGAACTCTCGTCCATCAAAGTGGTGGACGAAGAAGGTCATGATGTCACACCAGATAAGCTTAAAAAGTTAAAAAAGGAAAAAGAAAATAAAGAAAAAGAATAAAATAATATGAAAAATGAAAGGATTGAAAGAATGTTTGACAATATTGATCAATTAGCAGTAAATTCCATTCGAACATTAAGTATCGA
>CAUWGX010000002.1:0-283330 GCA_963558565.1 uncultured Atopostipes sp. | reverse complement strand
AAGAAGCTTAACGGCTGTGTTCGGTATGGGAACAGGTGGATCCTTCTTGCTATCACTACCACACTTGTTTAACTGCTGCGTATCACAGCAACTACTATATATTACATATTTTATTTAAGAATGTCAACCATTTTTTCAAATTCTTTTAAAAAATCTATATTTTTTGTTTTTCCAAGAAAACTTAAATTTTCCCGGACTTCTATTATACCTTATTTATTTTCAGAATTCCAGTGTTTTTCTAAAAAAGGCACTCTTCCTGAGCCGACACTGTATCTTTGATAATGTTCAGGCTGTTTTTTATAAAAGTCTTGATGCTCTTCTTCCGCTGGGTAAAACGGTTGAATCGGTTCAATACTGACAACAATAGGATCTGAGAATGGTCCATTTTCTTCCAGGTCTTGTTTTGATTCTTCTGCGATTTTTCGTTCTTCTTCATCACTATAATAAATCACTGGGCGGTAACTATCGCCACGATCAGCAAATTGACCACTAGCATCTGTTGGGTCTGTTTGACGCCAATAGATTTCGACTAAATCTTTGTAAGAGATTTTTTCTGGATCATAAGTGATTTCAACCGCTTCTGTATGTCCAGTTGTTCCACGAACAACTTCTCGATAAGAAGGATTCTTAACATGTCCACCTGTATATCCAGAAACTACACCCTCAATACCTGGTAAGGAATCAAAAGGTTGAACCATGCACCAAAAGCATCCGCCTGCAAATACTGCTTTTTTATAATCTGCCATATCTATTTCTCCTTTGTTTACTCTTAGAATAACTCATTATCATTTATATTCAATGTTTCAATTAAATACCAGACTTTGAGTTCCTTTCGCGCTAGAGGACATTCTTCCACACACTCCTATTATAACGATTTAAAAAACCTCTCGCAAAAGAGAGGCTTTAGTGATGCACAAATCATGTATTATTTTTCAGCTGTAATATATTCCATACCATCCATATAAGGGACTAAGACATCAGGAATTTTAATTGAGCCATCTGCTTGTTGGTAATTTTCTAAAATAGCGGCAAAGGCACGTCCTACAGCAAGTCCAGAACCATTTAAAGTATGCGCGTACTCGATTCGATTATTTTCTTCACGACGGAAACGAATCATTCCCCGACGAGCTTGGAAATCTTCTGTATTTGAGCAAGAACTGATTTCACGGTAAGTATTTTGCGCCGGCATCCACACTTCAATATCATAGGTTTTAGCAGCGGCAAAGCCCATATCCCCAGTAGATAGTACAACACGTCGATAAGGTAATTCCAGTTTTTCTAAAATGGTTTCAGCGTCACGCGTCATCTTCTCTAACTCATCGTAAGATTCTTCAGGTTTCGCAAATTTTACCAATTCAACTTTATGGAACTGATGAAGACGGATTAATCCTCGGGTATCACGTCCTGCGCTCCCTGCTTCCGAACGAAAGCTAGGACTCATCGCTGTGAAATACTTCGGAAGATCCGCTTCATTTAAAATCTCGTCTCGATAAAAGTTCGTCAATGGCACTTCCGCTGTTGGGATTAATGTTAAGTTTTCATTTTCCAATTCATAAACATCTTCTTTAAATTTCGGAAACTGCCCTGTGGCAAACATCGATTCGTCATTAACAATATAAGGAGTGATCACTTCTGTATAACCATGCTCTTTCGTTTGAACGTCTAACATGAAATTATAAAGTGCGCGTTCTAAACGTGCACCCGCACCTAAATAATAAAGAAAACGACTTTGAGCAACTTTGGCGCCCCGTGCAAAATCTAAAATACCTAGATCTTCCCCTAGATCCCAATGCGGTTTTGGTTCATCACCTGGACGGCTGATGAGCGCATCGCCCCAACGACTGACTTCTTCGTTATCCTCCTCTGTTTCTCCAACCGGAACAGATTCATGAGGAAAATTAGGTAAGCCTGTTGAAATATCCCATGTTTCTTTCTCCGCTTTTTCTAATTCTTTATCGATTTGCTTAATTTCCTTGCTTACTTCTTGCATGGACTGAATCACATCATCCGCAGATTCATTATTGCGTTTCTTTTCCGCAATTTCTTTTGATACTTCATTCCGCTTGCTCTTTAGCTTTTCAGATTTTTGAATCAGTTTGCGACGGCGCTCATCAATTTCTTTTAAACGAGCAATTTCTTCTTTATCGACACCACGTTTTTTTAATAATTCTGCAGCTTTTTCAAAGTCATTTCGAATAAGTTTCATGTCCAGCATGAAGCAACACTCCTTTATTTTTCAACATTTACTTTTTATATTAGAACAAATTTTATTTATATTAACTTTAGCATGAATAAAGCTCGGCTTCCATTGAGCAACTAAAGGTTAAAAGCGACTCGCAAAGCTATCAAAGATACCGGCTACCCAGCTCCATGCCTGGCTAAAGATGCCTGATTTTGCTACCGGTTCAGAAGTTACTAGAGGGACAGAACTCATCTGATCTTCTCCTAAGTAACCATGCTCATTTCCTGTATATTCAACAACGAGCTCACCAATTTCCATTCCTTCATCAAAAGGTGCGGCAATGGTGCCATCTTCATTTACAATATCTGGATCCCAGACAACGGAATAAGATACTTCTTCTTCCACATTATCCTCTCGTTGGATAAGCATTTCTAAAGCTTCACTTGGTTCATAGTTTACAGTGTCTTCTTGACCGTTTGTCACCGTTAGTGGCTCATATTCAAAGTTTTCTGCCCACTGATCGGTTACATTTTGCATTTCCCATTCATCAAATCCAAAATCTAACATTTTATCTGTTTCAACAAAACGAGTCATTTTGTCGTCACCAGAGTTTAAAACAACCGTAATTAAGCGGCGACCATCTTCTTCGGCAGTTCCCGTAAAAGTAGCACCTGCTTGAAGCGTTGTCCCTGTTTTTAGACCATCAACATTTGGTCGCTCAGCAATTAAACCTTCTAACATCCAGTTCCAGTTCGTCATCTCTACTTCATCTACTGTATCTGGTCGGAATGTCTTACGTGGAATGCTGGCTACTTCTAATACTTCAGGATAATCAGTAAGGATGCGATCCGCAATGATGGCTGAAGAACGTGCACTCATTGTGTTTTCATCCGTTGCTGAAGAACCCGGATAAACATTTTCATTTAAATCTTCGTTATTTAACCCCGTTGAATTATATAATTGAGCATCGGTAATGCCAAAAGATTCTACCGTCTCTATCATGCGATCAACAAAAGCCGGTTCTGATCCCGCAATGTGCTCAGCAATCGCAATCGTCGCACCATTCGCAGAATAAATAGCCATGGCTTCATATAATTCTTCTAACGTATATGTATCTCCAGCTCGTAATGGAACGTTTGATAAGACATAGTTTTGACTAATCTCATAAGCATGGTCACTGATCGTTATTTCTTCGTCCCAAGCCAAATTCCCTGCTTCGATTTCTTCAAAGACAATGTATTCTACTAACATCTTTGTCATCGAAGCAATCCCTAAAGGTTCATCAATCGCCTCTCCTTGCAAAATTTGTCCTGTCTCAAAATCTACAGTAATAGAGGCTTTTGATTCAATATCCGGCGCACTCGCTTCTACTGTATTGATTGTTCCTGGTAAGAGTGTGGCAAATAATGCTGTGGATGAAACCCCTGCTAATAAACCTTTTTTTATATTCATTTTAATTTTTTCAGAAAACATTTTTAATTCTTTCTCCTTATATTTAACTTTTATTAAATGCGTGAATCCATTCATTTCTTCAGAAAACACCAAAAGAAAAGAATGCTAAAAAAGCCAAGCCCTCAATTAAGTTTCTTATGGCTCGCTCCTTAAGATGATAACACAGATATGCCCTGAAATAAACGAGACTTTGCGGATGTTGCAAAATTAATCAGCATCATTCAAAACACTCCAAATAGGACGCTTTACAATTTTTGGAGTGTTCAAAAATGATTTATTTTTCCTTCACAGTTTTCGGTAGTTCAATTATAAATTCCGTCCATGCGGGGCTCGTATCGGCCGTAATTGTTCCGGCGTGTAACGTGACAATACTTTTAGCAATTGCCAAGCCTAGTCCAGTACTGGTTGAGGCTTGCGACCGCGACATTTCCGCGCGATAGAAGCGTTCAAACAGTTGTTCTAGTGCTTCTTTCGGAATAGGGTCGCCATCATTTTTAATTATGATCTGAATATAATTATTCGCTAAAGGTTTAACGGCAATGATAATATGTTTCCCGTTTCTACCATACTTCAATGCATTGGAAAGGAGATTGCTAAACACACGCACAAGTTTTTCGGAGTCTCCCTCCATGATATAACGGTCCACAGGAGCTTCTATTTCAATCTCCATCCCTGCGTTTTCCGCCTCGATTTGAAAATCAATCACTAATTGCTCAAGTAATTGAATCATATCGAACTGAATGATATTTAAAGGGGTATCTGTTTGGCGAACAGTGGTGTATTCAAATAAATCATCCACCAACCGCTTCATTTGCCGTGCTTTTTTATACGCCGTATGAATGTAGCCGTATCCTTCCTCAAGAGTCGTATGTCTTTTTTCTTCCACCAACCCTAAATAGCCAATAATCGAAGTCAGAGGGGTTCGAATATCATGGCTTACATTAGTGATTAACTCGTCTTTTGTTTGTTCAATTCTGCGTTCTTCTTCCATCGCCGCTACCGTCGAATCGACAAGGACATGAATACTATCGATAAATTCTTGTAAATCGGTGTCGTTACTTGCTGGAATACGATGTTCAAAATGACCTTGCGCAATATAATGCAATTCAGAAATAATGTGTCGAATTTCATAGTTACGATAACGTCGACGTAGACGCCAGATAATGGCCACAATCGCTAGCAGAATCAGGAATATATATATAAAAGGATTAACTTCTAATAAACTTTGATCCTTCATTTCCAGGAAGAGATCGCCAAAAAACCAAAAATCTTCAAAAAAACTCGGGAAAGCAGAGACTAGAAACTGGAAAATTTGATAGGCAGAGTAGTAAAGAAGGGCAATGATGCCGGCCGTTATAAAGCCTTCGCCCACCAGGATACCTTTTTCATAAGGGGTTAATTGCATTCCTGATTTTTTTGTTTGTTTATCCTTAGTCTTTTTCAATTTTATAGCCTACTCCCCAGACCGTTTTGACTACTTTCTCGCCACCGGTTGCTTCTTCAATTTTGTCACGTAAATGACTCACATGAACCATCACTGTTTTTGAAGGAATATCGGTCTCTTGTTGCCAAACACGCTCAAAAATTTCATCCGCACTAAAAACACGGTTCGGATTGCTCGCAAGTAAATAGAGAATCCCGAACTCTAAAACAGTCAGATGAATCAAAGTTCCATCCACCGTTGACACTTCGTGTTGATCCCGCCGAATCCTTAAAGGTCCAATTTCGATCTCATTCCCATCCGCGCTTTTTTCATCGCTATAAGAACTCCGACGTAATAAAGACTTCACGCGTGCCACTACTTCTAAGGGGTTAAAGGGTTTAATGACATAATCATCCGCTCCCCGCGCAAGCCCCCGGATTTTGTCAATATCGGCTGTTTTTGCACTTAGCATCAAAATAGGCACCTTCGATTCTTCTCGAATTTTATTCACTACATCCAAGCCATCCATTTTTGGCATCATCACATCTAAAATGACACAATCAGGATCTGTTTCTATAAACTGATCATAAGCTTCTTGCCCATCATAAGCTTTAATGACTTCAAAGCCTTCATTATTAATATAGATTTCTAATAAGTCACAAATTTCACGATCATCATCCGCAATTAAAATTCGCATTTTGCTTTCCTCTCTTCGCTTATAAGTTACTTCCATTTTACCATGTTTATCTGTTAACGTTTAGCTAGAATACATTTATTACCCTAAAGGATTCATTTGTTTTATAATAGTTATATCAATTCTAATCTATCAAGAAGAGGAAATAAAATGAACAAAAATAAAATTTTACGCGTTTTAAGTTACCTACTTATTTTAGCAGGCCTTCTCATCTTAGCGCTCCCCTGGATTAACCAGATGCGCATTGGTCAACGAACAGAAAAAAATAATCAGGTTGCGGAAGAAATAGCCGCTGAAACCATGCAAGAGAATTTAGAGTCGGAAACTTCCTTTGATTTTGATAGTATTGATGAAATTAACGCCTCAGGAACCGTTTTGTCGCCAGAATATATTGACGAAAGCTTGATTATTGGCCGTTTATATATTCCAAGCATCGATGCAAACTTAACCGTGTTTAATGGAGTGACCAATGATATTTTACATGCGGGCGTTGGAACCATGCGTCCGGATTTGACAATGGGCGAAGGCAACTTTCCGATCGCGGGCCACTACGCCCACGATGACAGTATCTTATTTGGAGATTTAATTTCTGTTGAAATAGGTGATGAAGTTTATTTAACAGATAATGAAACCGTCTATGAATATCGGGTCTTTGATTCTCGGATTGTGGAACCTACTGAAGTGGAGTGGATTGAGGATGAAGTAGCGGAAGAACACGGTAAACCTGTCATTTCATTGATGAATTGTTATTATGTGGATGGTAAAAATACAAACGATCGATATTTTGTCTTTGGTGAACTCGTTGATACGCACGATGCCTCTGCACTTGATCTAAATTAGCTTTCATATTTTTTGGTAGTTCTTAAAAATTTGACTTCTCACCCAGAGATCGGTAGAGTGATAGTACCATATTAAAGCACTAGGGGAGCCAAGAAGGCTGAGATGCATATGCGGACCCTCGAACTTGATCTAGTTCATACTAGCGAAAGGAAGTGTCTTAAACGATTCTATGAATAGCGAGTAAGCGGCATTGATTCGTTTAGATGATTTCATACAAGTTTTGGACCGTATAGGCTTATACGGTTTTTTTTGTTTCTCCTAAAAGAAAGGGAAAAAGACATGGAATTAACGAAACATAACAATTTAGTCGTTTCGATTGAAGCTGCGATGTTTGCTGTGTTAGCTTTTGTTATTGCATTAATCCCCTTAGATATTGGACCTTTTGAGGCAGAGCTAGGAATGATTCCCATCATCATTTTAAGTTACCGCCGTGGGTGGAAACCAGGAATTCTAAGTGGCTTTCTTTGGGGATTCATCAAACTTGCGCTAGGTAATTTTACAATGCTCTCTGTTTTACAAGTGTTGATCGAATATTTATTTGCTTTTGCTGTTGCTGGCTTAGCTGGGATTGCTTGGAAAAAAGTACAAAAAGAAGTCACAGCTAAAAGATGGCGCCAAGCTTTTATTGCCATCGCTTGGAGTACATTTTTAGCTGTCTTTGTGAAATACGGTATTCATTTTATTGCGGGGGTTATTTATTGGAGTATTTATGCCCCAGAAGGGATGAATGCGGGTCTTTATTCGTTCATCATTAATGGTGCTAGTGGTGTGGCGACCTTTATCATTGTCGGCGCTATCGTCGCTTTTATTATTTATCGAGTCCCACGCTTAATTTTCCCTCAAAGCAAATAATCACCTCATAAAGCTAAAAACCCAATAAAGTATTTTGTAGACCGCACGAAATGTTCTACATTACTTTATTGGGTTCTTTTATTCTTCCAGCTTTTCCTTTTCCTCTAACGCTTTGAGTACTAACCATAAATGAAAACTTCTATTTTTAATATCTTTTGGAGTCACTCCTCTTTGGATTAAAAAATCTTGCGCCAGTTTTGGTAAATTGGTATACCAAATTCCTGTCTTTTCTAAAACAACTAAAGGAGACTTTAATCCCCATTTGGTATCCTCAAAATAAGGTTCAATGTCTATTAGATAAGGAATATTTTTTTCTGTTTTTTCTAGGGTAAAGTATTGGAATTCTGCTGCCTCTAAATCAGGAAAAATTTCCGTTTCTTCTAAGTCATGCAAAATATCTTTAGGAAAATGAGCTTTGATTTCTGAGACCGTTATTTCTTTAGGACTTGCTATACTTTCTAGTATCTGGAGAGCGGTTGGCAAATCTTCATGAATAAGCAATTGGTCTTCGTATCGTTCCAATAAGCGTTCCAGATTTTCACGGGTCTCTTTATCTACCGGCATTAAATGTTCTGGAATATATAAGTCATCGATATTATCCGGATTACGACGAACTGTGAAATAATCAGGAACTTCATCAACTCCCCCCTCGACGAAAGGATTGCAACGTAAGATACGAGCAAGCCCCATAACCCCACCTTTTGCGGCACCATGCTTTTCGACTGCTTGTAAGGCATACGTAGAACAGGTCGGATGATAGCGACAACTAGGGGGCGTTAAGGGTGAGATATATTTTTTATAAAAACGAATGGGACCAGTAATTATTTTTTTCATTCTATGAAACCTCTATTTTCGTATTTTATCATCATACTCTCTTCTGAAATATAAACGTATATTTAAAAAGAATAGCTTTTTTAACTCTTCTCCTCATTATAGGTCAATTTTCAGGTGGCTTCAACTCTCTAAACTCATGGCCTTATTTAGAATAAAAAACACCAACTTCTTCATCTCATAGAAGAAATCGGTGTTTTATTCTAATGAACGTTTTTAATTTTCATCTAAGCCATTAAAGAATAAATTTAGAAAGACGGCAACAATAGTTCCTGCGACGATCCCACTACTTGTAATCCAAGAAATCCATGAGGGAAGTTGCACAAAAGCTTCTGGTTTTACTGTGACTCCGACTCCAACAACAATAGCTGCTCCTACAATTAAGGCATTATTTCCACTTAAATCGACTGAGCCAATGACACTAATTCCATAAGCAACAACATTTCCAAATAAAAAGATCATAGCTCCACCAAGGACTGGCGTCGGAACGGCTGTTGCGATAATTCCAATTTTAGGAATAAATCCGGCAATCAACATTAAAATCACTAGATTTAAAATGACTTCGCGTTTTTTCACACCAGACATTTGAATGACACCTAAATTCTGCGAAAAAGCCGATTGAGGATTGGTATTAAAAATACCACTTAGCATATAAGCAATGGCCGCTGAGAAATATCCTTTTCTCAAATCAGCTTCTTCTAATTTTTTGTCCATCATACTCCCTAGCGCTAAATAATTACCGGTAGACTCAATAATCGTGACAATTCCAACAATGACTAAACTCACAATACTTCCAAGCTCAAATTCTAAGTGCGTGATCCCAAAAGGGACAGGCAATTGAAACCAAGAAGCTGACTGCACAGAGGAAAAATCAAGTTGACCAAAAAAGCCTGCAACTACCATTCCACCAAGCATCCCGATTAATATAGAAATAGACTGCACGAAACCTTTTGTATAACGATATAATAATAAAATAATGACAAAAGTGACACTACCTACAATCAGATTCTCCATACTGCCGTAGTTGCTCGCATCATCGCCACCCGCTAAATAATTAATCGCCACTGGAATTAATGTGAGGCCGATCAGCGAAACCACGATGCCCGTAACCAAGGTTGGAAATAAACGATTGAGTTTCGCAAAAATCGGAGCTAAAAGTAACATAATAACTCCCGCAGCAAAAACAGCGCCATAAGCGGTCGCCGGTCCGTACTCTGTACCCGCTTGAACAATCGGTCCAATTCCTGTAAAAGCAGTCGCCATAACCACCGGAAGACCAATCCCAATGTATTTCCCTTTATACACTTGTAAAAGCGTCGCAATTGCACAAATAGCAATATCTGCCGCAATAATATAAGACGTTTGCGCCGGCGTATAATCAAGTGCTCCGGCAATAATAATCGGAACGACAATCGCTCCTGCATACATCGCTAATAAATGCTGGAAACTTAGCGCAAGGTTTTTCCCATTCAACATTTCTTTAAAATTAATATTCTTCATTGGCCGTCGCCTCCTCGACGAATGTGACTGCATTATTTTCTAAAGAAGCAATGCGACAAATGGAGAAAATATCGATGCCTTTTTCTTCTAATTTCGCACGTCCAGGTTGGAAAGATTTTTCGACACAAATTCCAACGCCCGCTACTTCCGCCTCAGCTTGTTCGACTAAATCAATGAGGCCAAGCGCTGCTTCACCGTTCGCAAGGAAATCATCAATAATTAATACTTTATCATCCGGGGCTAAATACTTTTTAGAAACAAGTACACGGCTCGTTTTATTTTTAGTAAAACTATGTACATTCGTTTCATATTGATCTTCATTTGAAAGCGTAGAAGGTTCCGTTTTCTTCGCAAATAACATCGGCACATCTAACTGCGAAGCCACCCGAATAGCCGGAGCAATACCTGATGCTTCAATCGTCATAACTTTTGTAATCTCTTTATCTTTAAAATACTCGATAAATTCATTACTGCTTTCCTTCATTACTGTCGGGTCAATTTGGTGGTTTAAAAAGGAATCCACCTTTAGTACATCATTGTTCAAAACGATCCCGTCTTTTAGAATTTTTTCTTTTAAATAACTCATTGAATGAAATCCTCCTTTGAATATGCCGGTATTATATAATATTTGCTTTTCAAAAGCAAGATAATGTTCGGTAAAAAATCATATATATTCTTTTTGTTTATAATATATTTATTTTCGTTCGCTATATACGAACAATACAAAAGACTGTAACTTTTTAAAAGTTTTTTCGTGAAAATTCAAATTTTTGGGCAATATATATAGTAAGGGGGTTTTACGATGAGAAAAATTTATAATGAAAGACATCTGGAGAAAGAAGAATATGCAACGAATTTAGATGTCTTAAGAGAACTAGATAAACGTACAGAATTAAATGAATACTTTTCAACGATGCTCCAACAACTTGAGGCAAAAGAAACAGGGGTCAATAAGGTCTTAAAAATTATTCACTATTATGCGAAAGAGCATTGGTTTTATATGACAGACTTAGCGTTAGATGCTCATGAAATGATCGAGTGTGATCTTTTACTGATGACGAGAGCAGGCATCTATTCTTTTGAGATCAATGACTATGAAGGGGTATTCGAAATTGAGGACTCTGTATGTAAATTGAATGGCCAAAAATTTGACGGTCATCCTATCGAGAAGATCAACCAAATAACTTCACAATTAAAAAAAGATGCTGTAAAGAATGCTGTACAAATAAATATTCAAGGAGCTGCCCTTTTTCCGAATCCTCATAATGAAGTCATTAGCGAGCAAAAAAATGAAGCGATCGAAATTGTGACAGCTGATCAACTCGATAACTATCTAAAACGTATTATTCAAGAGGAAAAAGACTATAACGGTCCAGCTATGAATCGTCCGATGCATTTAAGTTGGCTTGGTCAAATCGATCGACATTTCCCAATGCAGCCCATGGAAGTCCCAACTGGGATACATCAACACCTCTATAAAGGAATTGTCTGTTGTCACTGTGGGAGCTTTGAGATCAACATTGGCGATCCTTATATTTCTTGTGCTTGTGGGATGCACGAGTCTTTCGAGGAAACTATTGTGCGGACTATTTGCGAATATGGCGTGTTGAATAACGATAAGCCCTTAGAAGTTTATAATCTGCTACATTTCTTTGACTATCAAATTTCTAAAGATGATTTAATGAAGGCTTTAGATAAACACTTCACGCCGATTACTTAAGGGCATAAATCCATATAAGATAAATAAGCGGAAAATTCCAGGCAATGCTTAGAAAATAAATATTTATCCCTCAAAAAAGTTGCCCAATCTATAGATTGAGCAGCTTTTTCTTTATTTCATGTTTTTAATCGATTTTTTCTTGAATAATTAGTTAAACTAGCATAAGTAACGGCTCCATCTATCGTTGGAAGTTTAAAAGCTTAAGACTCTTCTCTGACTTCTGTAGCATCTAAGGGCTCAGAAGACCGAACATCTGGCTTTCATGCCCTTCCTCATGCCATAACTTTCTCAACAATCACAAGTGCAATATTGTTTTTAAGTAACCATCAGCGTACCCTTTCTTTTTCCTTTTTACGGTTTCACTCCATCGCCCTCTCAGTGAGTTCATAGAATAGAATCGTATAATACTTTTAAGGATATTCAATGTCACTTTTAGGTCTAACCGAGGCAGAAAATGAAAAAAGCCAAAAACGGATACAGTTTTGTTTTTATTTGAGGTATGATGAAGAATAAGAGGTTATCCAAAAAGGAGGATATAAATGATCAATTTATTGACGAATAGTGAAAAACGAAGGTTACAATTTGTTGAGATTTTATCAAAGAGAGAAAATTGGATGACACTTTCGAATTTAGGTAACGAATTAAACTGTTCGGACAGAGTGTTAAAAGATGACATGACTTACTTTAGAAAGAATTTTTCGGATTTTGAAATTGAAAGTTCTTATCGTGGTGTTCGTTTAATATTTAAACAAGATAAGGGATTGCAGTTTCTTTATCGGAAGATTCTAAGTGAATCGACGGTTTATCATTTACTGGAAATAATATTTTTACACGAAAATAAATCCATTACTGAACTGGCCGACATGCTTTTTGTTAGTCCCTCGACGATTTATCGAATGATTGACCAAATGAATGATGGCGTGTTGAAATTTGGCTTTAAGATTGAAACCAGTCCCTGTCGGGTAGTCGGTCAAGAAGAAAATATTCGTTATTTTTATTATCAGTATTTTTTTGAAAAATATTCTCATTTACACTGGCCTTTTGAAACCATAAATGAAGAGGCAGTGGATCAGTTGTTAAATTTTTTTATCGACTTTACACAGATACCGGCCGATTTCGCTTTTTATCATGTACTTAAAACCGTCACTATGGTTAATCTCATCCGTTATAAAAACGGGCACGAAGTAAATATAGAAGATCTTGCGATTAATTTTGATAAAATTAGCTCTCATTTAGAAAGCTATGCTGAAAATTTCAAACATTTTGAAGAAGCTCTTCAGCTAAATGTTGATAGCGATTTAATTCAGCAACTTTTTACGCCTTATGTACAAGAAGGTTTTTCTTTGAATGTCGAGCGGATGTTTGGAAAGGCAGAAACAAACCAAAAACTAGCGAATGAAATCACTCTTTTAGAAGATATCCTCACTAAGGTAGCGACTGCAAGCGAGATCCCTCTAGCCAATAAAGATTTTCTCATGCTGGCACTGATTAATTCAGCACATCTAGAATATCGAGAACCACAATCTGGCTATATTTTATATAACCGAAATAAATATTTTGCGGAGGCTATTCAAGCCGAGTTTCCTAAATTTTATCAGTTATTATACGAAGGAATGAAAAATTACCGGCAATTTCTCCGCAAGCCGATGACAGAAGACGGGATCAACTTCTTCATTTATACTTTATTTACCTTTTGGCCGAATCTTGTGTCTGAATTACGAAAAAAATTTGCTGATATGCAAGGAGTCATTATCAGCAATCGTCATATCGCACATGCGCAGATGTTAAAAGATTTTATCGAACATGAACTTTCTAATCAGTTGACGATTGATATCTATACCGCTATGGATCTTAATTTAGAAATTTTAGAAGCTTTAGATTATGATTTTATTGTTTCTAATTTCCCGCTCCCCGACTTAGAATCTAAGGATTCCGTATATATTGAAAATGTTCCGACTTATAATGATCTGCGTAAGATTCAACACGTGATTGATAGGATCATTACAAAGCAGCATAAGCATTGAATTCCTAGTCCAAACGAAAATACTCGTTACAGAAACGCTTATTCTGTAACGAGTATTTTTCTGATCTCTACTTTTTATATTGGCCTTAGGGTTCTTCAATATTTTCTGGATCTGGTTCAGCCGCATCTTCTGAATCGACGGGGTCGGTTGGTTCCTCGGGGATTTCTGGGATAGAAGGGACTGGTTCTTCTTGCTCGCCTTCGTCGTCTTCCACTGGAAAGTGAGTATCCTCCTCTTCTTCAGTCGGTTCAATCGCTGAGTCTGGTTCATTTCTTTCTGTATAGGGATCGTTCTGTGTGCCCGAACTCCCTCCGCCACTTGAGCGTGTGCGACCAGAACTAGAGCCTGTCTCTGTTCCAGAAGAGTTTGGGGTTCTAGGGGTAGACCACGGATTACTAGCGGAACCTGAGTTCTCCCACTCATTATCTGGAGCTGTATATGCAGGTGCTTCTTCCATTTCTTCCTCTACTACTTCTTCCTCACTTTCTTCCGTTTCTTCGCTATCTTTCACTTCTTCTAGCGCTTCAAGTTCTGCTTCTACAGCCAAGGCCTCTTCCATTTCTGTTAGAGCGATATCCACTAATTCAATTTTATTAGTTAGTTCTTCTTTGACGACTTCATTTTTAATAGGTTTGATTAATTCCAGGGCCTCTGCTTCATCTTCACGCGTAATATCCTTCCGGACGACCACTTCATCTTCCTCAAATAAATCAGCGACAAAACTGGCAGCTGTTGTAATGGTCGTCACTTGTAGGTGGGCATCTTCAATGGCTGTTGTATTACGTTCAAAGAAAAGTGTTGTCGCTTCGTAAGGATCTAATTTTTCTTTTAATGCTTCAACTTGCGGCATAGTCACCTTTTGATCAATGATCTCGTCTTCAATAAACAGCTCACGAATTTCCCTCTGTATCTCTCTCATCTCTCGTGCCGCCATAAATTCAACCGTCGTCTCCTTCAAGTGGTGTTCATTTTTTGAGCTAAAATCTTTTTCTTTTAAATCGAACAAAATTTTATCAATCGCTTCGAGCTCATCGTCCGCAATATTTTCGACAATATCTGTTTTGTCTTCGTTATATAAATCATCGACTCGGTCAGTAATGGCTGTAATTTCGTAACCTTCAAATGCTACGTATTTCTCTTCTTGTTGTTTCCGAAAGACAACTACACTTATAATTCCCACCGTTATTAGGCCAATTAATATAGCATAAAATCTTTTCCCTCTCACGTCTTCACCTCAGTTAGATACTCTTTTACACCTCTTATGATACCGTATCTCTAAACGTTTTTGTATCGTTTTATACATAATTGCACTCTCTTTTAACTTCAAACTTTTGGTTTTTAACTTCTTCTCCATTAAAATAAAGTTACAAAAGAAGGAGGAGACAGATGAAATTAGGGTTTATACGTTCAAATTACGCCAATGAAAGAAGAATTTCTTTGCTGCCATAGCATATTAAAGACTTTGAAAATAAGTTGCTGATTGAAGAAGACTATGGCTTACCCTTAGGAATTCCGGATGACAATTATGAAGAAAAAGGATGTGAAATTTTAAGCCGCGAAGAAATTTTTCAACAAAGTGACGCTATCTTCTCGCTTAAAGTACTACAACCTGAAGATTATGATTTAATCCAAGAAGGACAAATGACGATTGGCTGGTTAGCGCCTGAAGGGACAGATCGCTCTTTTTGGGAAGAACAAGGAATAAAGAAAAACCTGATCGGAGTTGATCTAAACAACACCGATCCCAAACTTTTCTACCACGATAAAAAGATTTCCATTCCATGGATTCCTCGAGACTTTGTCTATAGAAATAGTTTTACTGCCGGTCTCTCAGCCACGATGAATGCTTTGATGAACTTCGGTTTAATACCCAGTGATAATCAAAAAATTGCTGTACTAGGATCCGGAAATGTTGCGCAAGGAGCTATGCATAACCTTTCAAAATATACTTCCAATATTCGCATGTTTTATCGAACTACTTTAGATGAATTTATCGAACACATTGCTGAATATGATATTGTCGTAAATGGTATCAATATCAGAGCGGATGATGATCATATTGTCACGGTCGCTGACCAAAAACGAATGAAGCCAGGTGCTTTGATCATCGATGCCGCTGCCCAAAAAGACGGAACGATTGAAGGCATTGATTATACAACCTTAGAACAGCCTATTCGAGAAAAAAACGGAAAATATTATTACTGTGTCGACAACACCCCTTCTGTCTATTATCGAACCGCAAGTGAAGATATTAGTGCAGCTTTTAGTCGCTGGGTTTACAAAGAGGATATCGGAAAGTTATTCGAATTAGCAAAAGAAATAATGTAAGAAGAAATGAAGAGTTTTAATTCACAAAATAAAAAGTCGGATAAGCAATCCTATTTTTGCCATCACAGAAACGCACCGACGCCCGTTCCGAAATTTCCAACGGTTCAAAGATTTTTCCATATAAAAAGAGGTGACTGAATATTCAGCCACCTCTTTTTCTTTTATTTAAGGGATATATTTTTTTGGGTGAAACTTAAATTAATAAGTTGATTTGCGCCAGATTTTCGTATCTAGCAATTCGCTAACTTCTGCATCTACTGGAGATACCCCAGTAAACTCAGATTCACCTGCTAATTTAGCAGCTAGCGCTTCTAATGTGTTATCCATACCATCATAAGCATTGATATAAGTACCTACTTGAGGCATATCAGCTAATGCAAATGGGTGTTGGATTGAAACAACAATCGTTGGTACTTCGTGTACATAGAATGGTTGGTCTGGCGTACCTTTCGCTGCTGGCCATACGATACGTTGTACTGTACCACCTGAGTTAACATCTACTAAGTTTAGGATTAAATCATAGTTGTCCGTTAAGTTAGAGATTGGTTGTTTTTGCGCATAAACGTTCGCAATTGCTGCTGCTTGTTCTTCTTTAGGTAGTTTCATGATTCGTTCTTCTGTTGATTCCCAAACAGAAACTTCATGTCCACGCTCTTCTAAGATTTCTTTCATCTTATCTGAAGCACGTTTCTTGTCGCCAGCAATCATCGCACCGAATCCACCTTGTTGACCTTCAACGTCAACGATTAAAATACGTTTGTAACGTTCAGGTGTCACAGGGAAGATGTCTTCTTGTTTATCTTTTACTAATGTAATTGCTTTGTCAGCAACTTCATCCGCAATTGCTTGTGATTCTTCAGTATTGATTTGAGCCATTGCTTCTTCTTTAGGCATCATGATTTCTTCACGACGTCCTTCAAATTTATGCAAGCCTACTTTAGCTTTTAATCCTAATGTACGACGAATCGCATCATGTAGACGCTCTTCTGTTAGAAGACCATTTTCATAACCTTCTTTCATCCATTGGAAATCTTCGTCTGGGTCGTTAAAGAATAGGAATAAGTCACAGCCCGCTTCAATAGCAGTTGGAACCATTTCACGACGTGGCATTGCTGCTGTCATAGCAACCATGTGTGACGCATCTGTAACGATTGCACCATTATAACCTAATTCACCACGTAATAATTCATCTAATAATGTTTTATTTAGTGATGCTGGTAGCATTTCGTCTAATTCACGATCTGGATGCATTTCTTTTTCAACATTTGGTAAGTGAATATGTCCAGCCATGATTCCTGGTAGACCAGCGTCTGCTAATTCACCGTAAATACGACCGAATGTTTCCATCCACTCTTCTTTTGTTTGACGGTTTGAAGCATATGATAAGTGGTGGTCACGCTCGTCAATACCATCACCTGGGAAGTGTTTTGCGAATGGAATAATGTTGTGTTCCATAATACCCTTCATATACTCTTTTGATAATTCGATTGTTTGGTCGACGTCGTCACTCCAAGTACGGTTCGCAATAATTGGGTTGCGCCAGTTACGAGTTAAGTCAACGATTGGAGCGAATGAAGCGTTACATCCAACAGCTGATGCTTCGATACCTGAAACTTTACCTAGTTCGTAAGCATATTTTGGATCATTTGTTGCAGCAACTTTAATCTCGTCACCAACTTTTGTTCCGTCAGTCACTGCTCCATCTCCACCTGCTTCAGTGTTTGCAGCAATTAAGAGAGGAATTTCTGATTGTGTTTGTAAAATATAGTTTTGGTCATAAACTTCTGTTGCTGGTCCTTTGTTGTAACGAACAGCTGCAATATGGTAGTCATCCATAACCCCTGTTAAGTATTCCTCTGTTCTTTCAGCACCCATGTTGACGAATAATTGACCAATCTTTTCGTCTAATGACATATTTTTAAGTGTATTTTCAACCCAGTCAATCGCTTCTTGATCCAAGTTGTAAGGTTTTTTCGTTAAATCGACTAAATTACTCATTTAAATAACTCCTCCTAAAATTAATTATCTAAATTGTTCCAGAATTTTTCTTTATAATGGTCATGGTCTTCTTGTGTAAATTCGCCATTGGCTACTTTTTCTACCACATTGTTGCGTAGGTTATCCCATGATTCTTTTTCGTCCCCTACAAGAATTGGGTAGAACCAGGTACCATTATCTTCAGCTGCTTCTAAGTCTCCTGGTGAATCTCCGACCATAAGAATATTATGTGGGTCAGCACCATCAGCGATAAAGCCAGCAATTACATCCGCTTTTTTACCACGGTCTTGACAGTATAAATCGTCCACGTGCTCAATTAAACCATGACGTGTCCATTCATCTTCAACTGCTTCACGGTTAGCAGAACTGACGACATAGACAGTGCCTTGTTCTTTCATCTTGTCTAAGCCTTCAACCGCACCATCAAAAGCTACGTCATGTCCCTCAGCATCAGTAATGCCTTGGTTTACAGCTTTTGACCAAGCTAGCGCACGTTCTAAATCCTCCGTGCCTTCTTTTTCAATTTCAGCTGCTAACGAATCTTCTGAAAGTGATTCTGTTTCGTTCACCCAACGTGTTAAGTTGTCGATGTTAATCTCGTCATAGTCAACGGATTCTAAGCCCATGACTAAACCGACAAAACGGTTCACACCACGAGTACGTGAATAAAGGTTAATTTCTTCCCAATTTTTTTGGAAAGTATCTTTGTCTGCTACCTCAAACTTTTCAGCAGCTAGTGGACCAAAGAATAACTCATGTTTATAAGTCATCGTGTCCATTGCTGCGCCGTCTGAGTCGACACAAAATAAAATTTCGCTCATTTATTTCTTCCTTTCAATTTTATACAATTAGTAATACCTATTTTATGATTCGTCTTCCATACTACTCATGCGACGTTCTTCAAGAATCTGTTGATTTTCTAAAGTCGCTTCTTTATTCAATGGATAGACAAACATAATGAATAGAGCTGTAAGTAGGTAACCTACTGCAGGCCCTAAAGTAGATGTTGTAAAAATACCTGAAATAGTATCAGCTGTTTGAGTGATCACTTCATCACCAGCACCTGTTTGGTACCCCGTGAAAGATAACGCATATCCCGCGACTAGACCAGCTAAAGCTTGACCGATCTTTCGTGCAAAAGAGTTAATCGCGTAAACTGTACCATCATCTCGAGTGTGTGATTTCACTTCAATATCATCAATAACATCTGTAATCATAGCCCATACTAACGCATTAAATACAGCTAAACCAGCATAACCTATTGAAGATATTGCAATATAAACGAATACATTTTCTGGACGAATAAAGTAAACAGCAAAATAAACGAGAGCTCCTAAAAGTAAACCAGAAACAGCGGTTTCTTTTTTACCAAGCTGACGGCCAAATTTGGAAGCTAATGGTGAAACAACTAAAAACACAATGATTGGGTTAATAAAGTTTACAATCGCAATAGCATCAGAATAGTTATAAAAGTGCGGATATAAATAGTTATACATTGAAGACATTAAAATCATCGTCATCAATAATAACACTGAACTACCTGTAATAGATAAAAGTGATCTTTGAGATAATAAGCGGCCAAATTTACGGAATAAGCTCATAATTCCACCTTGCTCGTCCGCAGCACCCACGTCTTCAATCTTAACACGTTCAGTCGTAAATTTATAAGTAATATAGTAAAAAACAAGAGTAAGTACTGAAATAATACCTGCAACCCAGGTAAAAGTAGCGTCTTGTTTTACTTGGTTACCATCTGTATAAATTAAAAGTGGTGTAACAACTCCAACAATCATTTGTCCAAGAACTTGACCACGTGTACGCCAAATAGATAATTCTGTTCGTTCACTTGGATTAGGTGTTAAAGCAGAGGCCATAGATCCATAAGGGATATTAATCGCTGTATATGTAACACTACCCCAGATAATATAAGTAATGTACATGTAAACAATTTTTACAGTCATTGAAGCATCGGCTAAACCCGTCTGATACATCAAGAAACTGGCAATAGCAATCGGTCCCATTACTCTTTTAATCCAAGGACGGAACTTTCCTTCCTCTGTAGCTGGCGCTCGGTCAACAATAACTCCCATTGTTACGTCCGTAAAAGCATCCACTACTCGTGAAACAGCAAACAACGTTCCAACGATAGCTGGGTTAACTCCCCAGACTTCTGTATAAAAGACCATTAAGAATAAACTAGCAAATTGGAAAGTTAAGTTATTTGCTAAGTCTCCAGACATGTATCCGATTTTATCTCGAATACCAAAAGGCGGTTTATTCGCTCTTTCTGGGAATTCGCTTCCATGTCGGTTTGAATTGTGACTCATATTTTCTTCTCCTCCTAATAATTTTTTCACAATCATATGCAATCCAACAGCTTGAAAACTGTTGGATTGCAATGGTCATGAACGTCTAATAAAAATTAAACGCCTGAATATGCGTTAAATCCACCATCAATTGGTAAAACAACTCCGTTAACAAAGCTTGAAAGGTTTTCGTCTGTTAAGAAGAATGCTCCACCTACTAATTCTTCTGGTTCTCCAAAACGACCCATTGGTGTATTCGTAAGGATCTTGTTACCACGGTCTTTTGGTGTACCATCTTCGTTAAACATCAAATCACGGTTTTGATGCGTTACTAAGAAACCAGGTGCAATTGCGTTTGCTCGGATTCCAACTTTTGAAAAGTGAACAGCTAACCATTCAGTAAAGTTACTTACTGCTGATTTAGCTCCTGAGTATGCAGGGATTTTTGTTAAAGGAGTGAAAGCATTCATACTTGAAATGTTTAGAATGTTTGCTCCTTCACGACCTACCATGTCTTGCGCAAAAACTTGTGTAGGTAGTAATGTACCTAAATAGTTTAAGTTAAAGACAAATTCAATGCCCTCTTGATCTAAGTCAAAGAATGATGTCAAGTCTTCATCTAGATCTTCTTCGTGGAACTCGTTATCTGTAGTTGCACGTGCATTGTTTCCACCAGCACCGTTGATTAGAATATCTGTTGGACCGAAATCTTCTAGAATGTCTTTACGTACATCTTCTAGCATTTCTTTGTCTAGAACGTTTGCTTTATAAGCTTTTGCCGTTCCATTATTTTTTTCGATCGTATCTACATATTCTTGTGCTGCATCTTCGTTTAAGTCTAGTAAAGCTACTTTTGCTCCTGCATCCGCATACTCTACTGCTAATTCTCCACAGATAATCCCACCAGCACCGGTAATAACAACTACTTTATCTGTAAAGTCAATTTCTTTTTTAACCATTTATATGACGCTCCTTTTTAAAATGAATCTTTAGTAACGGTCGGCCGTTTAGAAGAAAACGGCCAATCGTTGACTAAATTTATTTATTTTTCGATATAGTCTTTTCCATTTGCTTTACGTACTGATTCCCATAAACCTGATAGGTATGTTGCACCTAAAGCACGGTCATAGAGACCATAGCCTGCTCGACCAGTTTCGCCCCAGATCATACGACCGTGGTCTGGACGGATCGGTCCTTCCCAGTCATAGTCACTTAAAGCTTTGATTACTTCATACATATCGATTGAACCATACTCTGATGGGTGCGCTGATTCTTCGAATGAACGGCCTTCACCAGTTAATTTAATGTTACGAGCATGTACAAAGTTTACTCGGTCACGTTCTAAAGCGTAACGTAAGATTTCAACCGCATCATTTTTAGGATCTGATGCATATGAACCGATACATAGCGTTACACCGTTATTTGGACTGTCATAAATGTCTAAGAAACGTTCGACTGCTTCTTTGTCCGTAATAATACGTGGTAAACCAAAGATTGGGTAAGGAGGGTCATCTGGGTGAATCGCCATCTTAACACCAGCTTCTTCAGCTACTGGAATAATACGTTCGATAAAGTAAGTTAAGTTGTCCCATAGGTCTTCATCACTTACGTTTTCGTATTCATCCATGATGTCATTCATTTCTTCTGCTGTATAACTTTCGTCCCATCCTGGTAAAGATAGTGTACGAGGATCCATCTTTTTAACTTCTTCTTCGTCAAAAATAAGCGCAGTTGAACCGTCTTCTAATTCATATTCTAATTCTGAACGAGTCCAGTCAAATACTGGCATAAAGTTATAACAAACTGTTTTGACACCTTCTGCACCTAGGTTACGAATTGTTTGTGCATAGTTTTCGATGAGTTCGTCACGGTTATCATGACCTAATTTAATATCTTCTGGAACTGGAACAGATTCAATTACAGATAATTCTAAACCAGCATCTTCAATTGTATCTTTTAATTTACGAATACGCTCGCGTGGCCATACTTGACCAACTTCGATATCATAAATCGCAGAAACAATACCTTTCATTGTTGGAATTTGACGAATGTTTTCTAATGTTACCGGATCGTCTTCCCCATACCACCTAAAAGTCATATACATAGTTTATAGTCTCCTTTATAATGTTTAATTATATTTTTTGATTAAAGAATTGTTCAGCATTTTTGTAGCTAATGCCTTCAATAATAGGACGTAATAATTCTTCAGAGTCTGGTACTTCTTCCTCATCGACCCATTTTCCGATGTATGAAGCTAAAATACGACGGAAGTAGTCATGACGTTGGTAAGACAAGAAACTTCTAGAGTCTGTAAGCATTCCAACAAAGTTTGCGAGAATTCCTTGCTCCGCATAATTGTCCATTTGATCAATCATGCCTCGTTTCGTGTCGTTATACCACCAACCAGCTCCGAATTGTAATTTCCCATGAACTCCTGCTTCGTTTGCTTGGAAGTTCGCTAAAGTATTCGGAAGAACCGTGTTATATGCTGGGTTCAAGTTGTACCAAATCATTTTTGGTAAATAATCTTCGCGTACAAGACGATCTAATAAGTTATTTAAGTGGACAGGTAAATCTGTTTGATCACCCATTGAGTCAAACCCTACGTCAGCACCTAATTCTTCAGCATATGCGGTGTTATTATCACGCAATGCTCCGAAGTGAATTTGCATAACAAAGTGATTTTCTTTGTATAGACGAGCAAGTTCAACAAAAACAGCTGTTTGCCATTTTTGAGCTTCTTCAGCAGAAACTTCGTCGCCCTTATTCGCTTTTTCGAAGATTTCATTTAATTCGTCTTCATCTGCTTCCTTATAAACAACTTCTGCCAAGCTCATATCACTCGCTTGTGCACCCATTTCTGCAAAGAATTCAATACGGTCTTCAAGTGCAGACATGAATGAAGCAAAGTCTGTAATTTCTTGGTCTGTTTTCTCAGCAAGCGCTTCTGTAAAACCAGCAAAGTTTGCATGATCAACAAACGCTTCATCCGGACGGAACGTTGGCGCAACAACTGTATCAAAAGAATCGTCTTCTTTTAGTTTTTGATGCCATTCTAAATCATCTAATGGATGATCGGTTGTTCCGATGAAACGAACATCTGATTGTTTAATTAAGTCACGCGGGCTTAATTCATTTTCTTCGATATAGTCATTCATGCGGTCATAGAGTTCTTTCCAATTATCTTTTGTAATGACTTCATCAATACCAAAGATATCGCGCATTTCTAAATGACTCCAGTGATACAATGGATTTCCTATTGCAACGCTTACTGTTTCTATCCAAGCTTTGAATTTCTCTTCATTGCTTGCGTCTCCAGTGATATATTTTTCACTGACACCGTTTGCACGCATGAGACGCCATTTGTAATGGTCGCCACCTAGCCAAACACTTACGATATTATCGAATGGTTTGTCCTCATAAATTTCTTGAGGGTCTAAATGACAATGAAAGTCATAAATTGGCTGATCTTTTGCGATTTCATAAAGCTTTTTCGCTGCTTCGCCTTGAAGCATAAAATTATCATCATTAAAAGTCATTCTATTACTCCTCTTCTAATTTTGACACAAATTCTTTCGCGTTTTCTGCAACACTTTCATAGCCTTTCTCTGCGACATCGCGGCTTAGCGCGCTTCCAACTCCAACAGCAACTGCGCCATTTTCTTTCCATTCAGCAATGTTGTCTAATGAAACACCGCCTGAAGGCATTAATTGTGCTTCCGGAATTGGTCCATGAACATCTTTGATGAAACCTGATCCTAAAATACCACCAGGGAACACTTTAACAATGTCACAGCCAGCATTCATTGCGTTGACAACTTCTGTTACTGTTCCACAACCTGGCATGTAGTAAGTATCTACTTCGCGAGCATATTCTGCAATTTCTGGGGAGAAATGAGGACTTACTAGGAATTCAGCTCCTGCTTCATGAGCTTCTTTCGCTAAGTCAAGCGTCATCACTGTACCCGCACCAACAACGACTGAATCGTCATCTTTATAATCTTCCACGAGATCTTTGATCACTTGTGCGGCATTTGGTGTACTAAATGTTAATTCTAAGTTTTTAATACCACCTTCAACTGCAGCTTTAGCGATTTCGTATCCATCGTTTTGGTCTTTTCCACGGATTACCGCAAAGATATAATTATCTTTGAGCGTACTTAAAACATTTCCCATTGATGTTTTCCTCCTTATTTTAGATGTCCTTCATTTAAATGAAGACATCTGATGACTCATTACTAAAATAACACAATTCTTCTATCAATTGCTACTATTTTCCCAATTTTCTTTAAAAACCTTTCATTAAAGTGCGTTACGTTTTCTGCTTGACTTGTCGATTTATTTTTAACTGTCGTTGATTGTTGGCAATATGCATTTGCATGGCATATTTAGCTTGCATAGGATCTCCATCGCGAATCGCCCGGACAATTTCTCGGTGTGATTGTAAAGTTTCTACTTTACTTTGTTCATTTGTATAGTAACTATTATACAAGGTGATCGATTGAACAATGACCGGGACTAAATGGTTCATCGCTATATTTCTACTCATTTTTGCGATCAGTGAATGAAATTCAATATCTAATTCAAAATGGAGTTGATCCGTAGAGTTAATAACGTTTTCAATGTCTTCCGCAATTTCTTCTAAATAAACGACTTCTTGGTCGGTGCGCCTATACGCCGCTAGCATAGCAACTTCTGGTTCCAAAACATACCTTAAATAGAAGAGGTCTTCCGTTAGCTTCAAGGTGTCTTTCACAAAAGAAAATCCCAACGGGTCATCCGAGATTCCCATGTTCTTACTTACATAAGTGCCGGATCCTTGTCTGACTTCGAGGATATTTCTCGAAGCTAGAGAGCGTACAGCCTCTCGCAGTGTACTCCGACCAACACCTAAACTTTCTGCTAAAGTATATTCATTTGGCAATTTATCCCCAGAACCTAAGTTCTTGCTTTTAATAAACTCAATAATAGAATCTGTTGTTCGCTCAACTAATGGCTTTTCCAATTACTCACACCTCCCTCAAAGTCATCCGATGTCTAATGCGCTTTCATTGTACCGCATTTATTAAAGGCTTACAACAGGTTTTGCGGAAATAATCATTTTTCATCTGTTTTCAATATTTAAAAAGATTGCATTTGTCTTTCTTTAAGTGATTCCTCATAACAAATACAATCTTTTCAATTTTATTTATTTTTTATTCATCAAGCGCGGCAGAAGATGTTTTTTAACTTATGCTTCTTCCGTACTGATATAATTTTCTTCATCAAATCCGATAAGCCAAGTAGCAATAAAAGTAACAACAGTCGAAATAATAATTGTAATGATCGCGTGGATGAAAAAGTTTCCAGCAGCCCCGATCCACATTGGTAGAGATAAGATGGCTGGCGTAATATAAGCGTAAGCTTTCAAGCCAACAAAACCAGCATAAACACCTGCTGAGGCGGCTCCGATCATACAAGCATACATTGGTTTTCTTAATTTTAGGTTCACACCGTAAAGAGCCACTTCAGTATAGCCACCAAGGAAAGCAGTGATCGCACCTGCTCGTGCAACCGATTTTAACTCTGCATTTTTCGCTTTAATCGATACGGCTAAACTAGCAGAAGCTTGCGCAATATTTGAACAGAGAGCGATCGCTCGTACGACAGGATCAAACCCTTGTTGGGAAACTAACATAATACTTACTGGACTGAGTGCTTTATGCAAGCCCATAGTCACTAACCAAGGGTAAATGGCTGCCATGACGGCGATGGCGATGAAACCAAAGGTATCCGCTGACCATAATACGCCTTGAGCCACCCACTCACCAACGGTCATTCCAACAGGTGCTAATACCAACAAGGATAGCGGCGTCATAATTAAAATACTCAACAAGGGCGCAATAAATAACTCCACGGCTTCTGGCACCACTTTATTTGAAAAACGTTCCACATAACTATAAATCCATACGACTAAGATAGCTGGAATAATTTGAGCTGAATAAGAATTCAAAGGCAATGACATGCCTAAGAAACTCACCGGGTCTCCTGCATCCACTAAACCAGTATAAGTAGGATGAAGCATCATTAACCCTAGAAATGCCGATATAAATCGATTGGTCCCAAAGACGCTAGCCGCTGAGAAACCAACTAATGCTGGTAAGAAATAAAAAGGCGTATCAAAAGTAAATTTTAATATCCCATAAGTCGCACTCTCAGGCGATAATAAATTAAATAAGTCCAAAACAATGAGCAATACTTTTCCCATTCCCGCGCCAGCAAGTAAAGGAACAATAGGCGTAATGGATCCAGTAATTGTTTGAATGACTTTGTCAAAAATTTGTCTAGCCATTGAGACACTTTCTTCGGGTTCTTCAAGTTCATCGATGGCATTTTGTATTTCATCAGCATCGATTTGTCCTTCTCCTTGAAAAGGTAAAACGATTGAGTTATCTTCTAAAGCAATGGATGCTACACTATTAATATTATCTAATGAATCGTAATTTATTTTTGATAAATCATTGATTTTAACGATCAGTTTATTTGTATCAGTCATAAAATCGGAGATATTTTCTGGATCTCCTAATGATTGTATTAACTCTTTATAGTTCATATTTTTCTCTTCCTTCTATTTATTATATTTGATGGTTAATCGTTTTCATTTTTTGATTGTTACGGACGCAATTCTAAGACTTTCTGAACGATTCATGGGATCCCCACTCTATCAATCGTCTAAAGATAATAACTAAAGTCTTTAGTACTTTTTTATGCAAGCACTATTTAACGTTCTCCTTTCTATGTTTTATATGCCTTGATCCACTCAGTGAATGATGACAAGAACGCTTTGGCTCGTTTATATGTCTTATCTTAGTTTTTAATAAAAACCCTTTCAATGGAGTAATTCTGATGAATGGTGGACAATCCTGATATTTTCATAGAAAGTTTAATTTTTCTTACCGCATTAAGCACTTTTATGATAACGTTAACTACTGTATACAACGCATGATAGAAATGAGGAGGTTCCGTTTTGAAACGTTTTTTTATTCTTTTAATGATTTTGCTTTTGGTTGGATGCAAAAATGAGGAAGAGGTTGCTCAAGAAGAAGCTGATTTAATTCTTTATTCAGGACATTCAGAAGAACTAACCAATTTTTATGTCAAAGAATTTCAAGAACAATCCCAACTAACCGTTAAAACCGTTCTTGGAAGTGGAAATGAAATGATTGATGCAGCAAAAACGAACAAAGATACTTTACCCGGTGATGTTATTATTGGAGTTGGTTCTGATACTTTGGATTTAAACCATGAGATGCTAGCGCCATACACTTCGGAAACTTTAGATAAAATTGACGATGGGTATGATGATCTTGATAAAAATTGGATAGGCGATTTTAAAATTCCAATGGTTATCATCTATAATAAACAAATTATGTCAGAAAAAGATATTCCTACGACATGGGATGATTTATTAAACGAGAAATTTAAAGGGCAAATTGCGATGGGAGAGCCCACTGTGAGCGGATCAGCCTACACTCAACTGGTCACTCTGCTCAGGAGATTTAAAGAAGAGAATATGGGCTGGGACTTTATCGAAGACTTACTTGTCAATATGGAAGGAGAAACTTTAGAGAATACTCTTGATATTCCTTTGAAAGTACATGAAGGAGAATATATGTTAGGAGTTACTTTAGAAAGCTATGCCTACGAATACTTACAGCAAAATAACAATCTAGGTTTTGTTTATCCTGACGATGGGACGACGGCAAGACCTTCTGGGGTCGCGCTCCTTAAAGATGGTCATCATCTTGAAAATGCTGAGAAATTTATTGATTTTATCCTAAGTGCGAAAGCACAACAAGCTGTTGCCGAAAATTTCTACCGCAGACCTACCCATGTGGAGGTGGGCGATCCTTCTGAATTAACGCCTTCTGAAGAAATTAGCTTGGTTGAGTATGACTATCAATGGTCAACGACTTATCATGCCCAAATTTTGGAAAAATGGGCTGACATGAAAGAATCGATGGGAGATTAAAAATAGAGATGAAACGAAAATTTTTATTCCGAACATTTTTATTTATCTTTTTAAGTAGCTTATTATCCATTTTATTATTTTCCTTTTTAATCTACTACCAAGTTCGTGAAAACAATTATCAAATTGCTTATGATCAAGCTTATAGCGTACAGGATAAATTCCAAACGGAGCTGTTACATACGATGACGGATTACGATCGTCTGGCAGGTACTTGGGCCCGTGATGAAAAATTCCAAGCATTATTCAGGACAAAGGATGATGCAGTAACGAATGAGGTGTATAATACCATTTATTCTGAAACAGCTGGAAAAGATGCAAAACCAGAAGTCACTATATTAGACCAAGAAAACACGCCTATCCTGTCTACGAACCCAGAAACTCAAGAAATCTATCATAAATTACCAAAGAATTGGGGGATATTTCGCGAGATCGATCAAACAAAAGATACCGTTGTCTATCCATCACAAAAAACACCTGCTGTTGATTTCGAATCTTCTTTAGCGATCGGAACACCTATTTTTGAAACAGACGAAATCATTGGATATATTGTGATCGATTTCCCGCATGCTATTTTTAATGAAATTTATCACTCTATGACTGTTCCTTATCACATTGATCTGGTTTTGAGTGACCAAAATTATTTTTCTTTCTACGACAGTCGAGAAGTTAAACAAAGAAACCATTTTTTATCTAATCTTTTCCAAGATGATTTTTCTAGGAAATCGAATTTATTACAGGAAAAACAAACAAAAAACGAAACAGTTATTCAACAACAAATCCCTGAATATGATTTATTGATCTATACTCTATTCCCTTATGATCTTTTTGAGAATTTAGCCTCTGAAATTTTTCTTTCATTTGGTTTAATTCTAGTTTTTCTTTTTATTATTGCGGCACTTATTTCCTATTTTCTTGCACTCACCCTTTACCGACCGATCGGAATTATTATGGAAAACATGCAAAAAGTTGAAAACAAAGGATTAGATGTTCGTTTCCCTGTTCCAGCCCATGATGAAATGTCGTCTATCGCTAGACAATTTAACGGCATGATGGAAACAATACAAATACTAATAAAAACAAACGAAGAAACACAAGATGCGATACACGTCGCAGAGATGAAGGCTCTACAATCCCAAATGAAACCACATTTTCTTTATAACGTTTTAAATTCAATTAAATTTATGGCTCGGTTAAACAATGTGCCAGAAATCGATGGCATGGTGACTAATTTAGCAAATATTTTGCGTGCAAACATTGCGATTGATAAAAAATCAGAAACCGTGAACGAAAGCGTTCAACTAGTCGAAAGTTATTTAAAAATACAAAGTTTTCGTTATGGGGATGATTTAAAGTATGAGATCTTTTTAGAAGATGCAGCGAAAGACGCCCTGTTACCTCGCTTAATCATTCAACCTCTTGTTGAAAATGCAATTGAACATGGGATTGAGGAAGTCAATAAGCAAGGAAAATTATTCTTATCCATTATAGAAAAGAACAATCAGTGTATAGTGGTGCTTGAAGACAACGGCAAAGGCATCGATCCAGAAATTGTAGATCACTTTAAAAAGAACAGTGATCCTCAAGAAGAAAAACAAACTGACGGGAATGGGATAGGTCTCAAGAATGTGTATCAACGTTTACAATATTATTTTGGTGATCAATTTGAAATGAATATATATAATACTGGCGGAACAAGTGTTATTATTTCATTTCCTATAAGGAGGTAGTTTAGATGCTTAAAATAGTCATCATTGAAAATGAGCGACTTGTACGGAAAGGTTTAATTTTAACTTTTGACTGGGAAGAAATGGATTCAATCATCATAGGAGAAGCGAGTAACGGTGAGGAAGGAATGGCAGTCATTAAAGACAAAGCACCTGATGTTGTCATTACCGATATCAGAATGCCAGAGATCGATGGCTTACAAATGATTGAACAACTTCAAAAAGAGGGAGTTCATGCAGAATATATTATTATTTCTGGATATGATGATTTTAAATATGCACAAAATGCTATACGTCTAGGTGTAGTAGACTTTCTTTTAAAGCCAATTAATGAAGAGGAGTTAGCAGCGTGCTTAAATAAGATACAAAAACGTATTGAAAAGAATATAAAAACTGAAAAATTAGTTCATAAAATCAGCCATCTCAATGAAAGTCCTTATATCCTTTTTGAAAAATATTTCGAAAATTATCCGCTTAATACTCATGAAACCCTTATTACAAATACGATAGATTTTATCAAAACAAATATTACTTCTGATTTATCCATTAAAGCAATTAGTGAACATCTACAAGTAAGTACGGGACATCTCAGTCGTTCCTTTAAAAAAAGTACGGGTTATACCATTTTAGAATATATTACTTTTGTTCGAATAAAAAAGGCCATCGATTACTTAGAAAATACGGATTATCATATTTCTGAAGTCGCTTATGCGGCAGGGTTTAATGATCCAAAATATTTCAGCCATGTTTTTCGAAAAAATGTCGGCGTCACTCCAACCGAATTTCGTAATCGGCTCAATTAGAGCGTGTTTTCTAATCATTCAGTCATAGCAATACTCCATACAATCACCAAGATTAAAAATAAATAAATTTAAAGCTCTACGATCTCTTTTCCAGAGATCGTAGAGCTTTTTATGAAATATGATCTTTATTCATTAACGAATAACATCGCTTGTATTCTCCATAAAGTTCTCGATTTCTTCACGACTAAATGGATTAATATCACCATAGACAGTATGTTTTAATGCCGAAGCTGCGATTCCAAATTCTACAATTTCTTCTAAAGACTTCTCATAAATAATACCATCGAGCACTGCTGCTGTGTAGCTATCGCCACTCCCTACACGATCAATGACCGTATAATTATTGTATTGTTGTGAAATAGCTCCTTCTGCATTAGCCGTATCCCAGATATAGCCATACATCTCATAGCTGTTGGGCGTGATAGAATCTCGAATCGTTCCATATAAGTATTTAATGTTCGGATATTGTTCAGCAATTTTCTTTAAATAATAGCTCCAGTCCGCTTCCTCAACTTCTTCAACGCCTACAAAATGAATAGCATCTAACTTTCCTGCCGATAAATAATCAACATAAGGCAAGACTTTTTGGTAAGTCTCTGTCGCTGTTTCATAGGACCACATCTTTTGACGGAAATTCATGTCAAAACTGACTTCAATTCCACGTTTTTTCGCTTCTTTAATTAATTCAACCCCTATATCGTGCCAAGCTTCTGATAAAGCTAGCGTAACTCCTGTGATATGGAAAATGGAAACATCCGCAAACAATTCATCCAGATCCCATTCATTTTCCTCCATTAAAGATAAAGCTGTATAGTCGCGGTCATAAATAACATTTGAAGCTCTTAATCCTGTACCTACCTCTAAATAATAACTCCCTAAGCGACCTTCTCCATAAATAACATTTTTACAATCCACTCTATGTCCTTGGAGTTGCGAAATGAGACTGCTTGTTAAACCATGATCGGTTGGTAATTTTGTAGCATATTTCACTTCATGGTCGAGTAAAGACATATTAATCGCTACGTTTGCTTCCGCCCCGCCATAATGTAGATGAAGACCAGTCGCATCCGATAATCGATACCCTTTTCGCGTCGATAACCTGGTTAAGCTTTCCCCTAAAGTTAATATTTTTTTCATTCATCTTCTCCTTTCTGGCCTTTTCGTTAAAAAAGAGCAGTTATAAATTAACTACTCTTCAAATTTTTATTGCATCATATTTTTATTCATCTTAAAGATTTTCTATTTAATTTTAACGGCTTCTTTTTGCGCAATCAAACATAATTCTTGCGCTTTAAAAATATGTTCTTGCGTCATCGCATTTTCGGTTCGATGAATACAATCTAATATCATCTCACCGAAGAAGGGAAAACCTACTTCGCCATTGACTTCAAAATGCTCCACGTCATCGTTCGTCACTAAAAACACATGATCGCCTGTTTCGTCTTCTCCAACGTTTAAATACTTACGGACTTCAATCGAACCTTCTGTTCCTGTAATGAAGGTACGTCCATCACCCCAAGTAGGTAGGCCATCTGGTGTAAACCAATGAACTTTCATAAAGAAAGAAGCGCCATTATCACCGACTAAAGTAGCGTCACCGTAGTCATCGAGCTCAGGTACATCTGGATTCGCATAGTTTGCAATCTTACTATGTAACACCTCAGCATTTTCATTCCCTGTATAGTATAAAAATTGTTCAATTTGGTGGCTTCCTATATCCGTTAAGATGCCCCCATATTCTTCACGATTAAAGAACCAGTCTGGTCGAGATTCTTTATCTAAACGATGAGGCCCAAAACCAGTGACTTGAATAACCTCTCCGATTCGACCTTCTTTAATTAACTGACCAGCAAAGACTGCGCCCTCCACATGTAGACGCTCACTGAAGTACACCCAGAATTTTTGCCCAGTTTCTTCGACTACTTTTTTTGTCTCTTCTAATTGTTCTAAAGTGGTAAAAGCTGTTTTATCTGTAAAGTAGTCTTTTCCTGCTCGCATGACCCGATTACCAAGCTCACTTCGTAAATTAGGGATCGCTGCGGCGGCTACTAAATGAATCGAATCATCTTCCAAAATTTGTTCTAAAGAATCAGCCACCTCAACATCTGGAAATTGTTCTAAGTATTCATTAACCTTTTCTTCGTCCGGATCATAAACATATTTAAGGGTAGCTCCTGCTTCGATTAAGCCATTCGACATCCCATTGATATGGCCATGATCTAAAGCAGTAATCCCTACGTTAAATTCACCAGGTTCTACAACCCGATTCATTTTTCCTTTCGGTGCATAATTCATTCCATCTTGTTTTTGCGCGCTCAATGCAACAACTCCTTCCAATTTTTATAAGAGCTGCGCAAGAGAATTTGTTTTCCCTTGCACAGTTTATATTTTAATTAAAATAAATCTTCATAGCCTAATTCGATTAAATGATCGCGTGAATCCGCTAAGCAGTCAAATGGATCACGTCCGTATAACATATCCTGCTCAACTAACATATAACGGACGCCTCCCGCTTCAAGAGCCGCTTCGATAATGGCTTTATAATCCATTGAACCTTGGCCTAATTCAGCAAACTCAATGACATTAGTAAAGGCTTCATAGAAAGTCATTTGGTCTCCTGCTTCAAGAGCTTCAAAAGCTTCATCCGAAATCTCTCCGATACGATAATCTTTCAGATGGATGAGTTCTGTTCGATCGGCATATTTCTCAATAATATCAATAGGATTCGCTCCCCCACGCTGTACCCAGTGTAAGTCAAGCTCAAAGCCTAAATCTGGACACTCTTCTGCGATAATATCTAACAAGAATTTTCCATCATATTTTCTGAATTCTACATGGTGATTATGATAATACAAGTTAATTCCATGTTCTTTTAATTTTACCGCGTATTCGTTCGCTTCGCGAGTAAATGCTAGAACGGTGTCTAAATTACGCATATTTTCAAAAGGCAGCATACCAATTCGCAATAAATCCACATCTAAAGTTTTACAGTCCTCGACGATTTTATCAAATTGAGTTTCTAAATCATCGTTTCCTTCGCCTCTCACGACACAAGACAAAGAAGCAATATCCATACCAAATTCATCTTTTGCTCTTTTAATTTCGTCGACATTTTCTGGGGTCATTGGGATTTGGGAAATTTCTACTGAATGATAACCCAATTCCGAAACTTTTTTTAGCGTTTCAAAAGGGCCAATTTCTTCAAATTTTTCTTTTAACATCATCGCTTGTACACCAATTTTTGGTTTAGTCAATTTTAACGAGCTCCTTTGCATAAACTTTTTCATTTTGTGCGCTTGATTTTCTCAACAAGTCAATCATCAACATACTTCCGAGAGCATCTTCAATGGAAATATAATCCTCTGTATCAGCAATAATGGCTTCATAAAAAGCTCTAATCGCCAATCGATGGCCTTGTCCATAGTAAGATTTAGTCCCTTCAAAAATATCGTCACGTGCAATAAAAATACCTTGTTCATTATTATAGTTATATTCATAAAGCTCATAATCTTTAATAACAAAACGTTTTTTATCTGTGATTACTTCTAACTCAACCGAAGAGTTGACGGCATAACCATTTGTTGCAAAATATAATCCTGTTGTATCATTTTCAAATTCATAGTTTGCGACCGCTGTATCTTCCACTTCGATATCATAATCTGTTAAGTTGAGTAACTGGCCTTTACAGGCTTTAGCATCGCCAGCAAATAAATGCATTAAGTCAAGGGTGTGGATCGATTGGTTGGTGATCGTCCCTCCGCCAGCGCGCTCTAACTCCCCTCGCCAAGGTTGAGCTTCATAATAGCTTTCAGGTCTAAACCAAGTTACTAAACCTTTAACTGCTTTGACTTGGCCCACTTCACTTTCTGGTCCCGTTTCTAATACCTCAACTAATTTTTCTGTTGTTCGATTATAGCGATTTTGGAAACAAACCCCAATTTTATAGTCATTCTTTGAAGCTGTTTCTGCCAAGGCAGCACCTTCTTCATAAGATAACGAGAGAGGTTTTTCCAAAAAGACATGAGCGCCATATTCCACACATTTCTCTGCGATCGGTGCATGTAAATCATGAGGCAAACAAATATGCACAACGTCTAAATTTTCTTTTTCCAACATTTCTTCATAATTCTCATAAAAAGGTAATTCAGCATAGTCTTGATGCGTTACTGGGTTTATATCACAGACTGCAACAAGTTCACCTAACTTACTTTGCTCAATTCCCAATTGATGGATATAAGAAATCGTTCCTAATCCAATAATGGCTACTCTAAGCAATTTTACCGCTCCTTTTTATGATCTTTTATCAAATTTTCCTTCTTCTTCAATACGTTTATTTAATTCTTCTAAGTATAATTCATCATCAAAGTCTGTTAATGAAACTTCTTTATCCATCCAGTCTGATAAATGAATCGCATTCGCTAAACGAACACCGTTGATTCCTTCTGAACCGGCTGCTAGCAACTCTTCGCCATGTAGAATGTGTTGCGCAAAGTTCTCTAAGACGCCAGCGTGTTGTCCACCCCACTGATCTTCAGCTTCGAAAGTTTCTACTGTGTAAAGATCATCGGTATCCATTTGGCCCATAAATAAATTCTTAACGTCTTCGAAATCCATTTCCTTATTTAATTCATTTTCTGATCGCTTCATACGGTAGACAGTGACTTTATTACTATCTTCCACAATAATTTTTCCACTATCTCCTAAAATTTCTAAGCGATCGGTTCCAATAATATCATGAGTTGCTGTGATAAATACTCCGGTTGCACCATTTCCGTAATCAAGTACTGCCGTCACTTCATCTTCAACAGGGATGTCTCGTTGATAGCCATACTTAACATTTCCATAGACAGATTCAGGGACTCCTGCAATCCATTGAATTAAGTCAAGTTGGTGTGGGGCTTGATTGACAAGAACACCGCCACCTTCTCCACCCCAAGTAGCTCGCCAATCACTTTGGTCATAATAAGCTTGAGGTCTCCACCAAG
Source organism: uncultured Atopostipes sp. (assembly GCA_963558565.1). GTDB lineage: Bacteria > Bacillota > Bacilli > Lactobacillales > Carnobacteriaceae_A > Atopostipes. Next base: position 247,657 of record CAUWGX010000002.1, on the reverse strand, counting down.
TGGTAATGATCCAGTTCGTACGACGAATCGGTCCAATATCACCATTATCTACAATTTCTTTAATCTTTTTGTAGAGAGGATTATTTCTTTGGTTGAACATAATCGCATAAGTTACATCATTTTTTGTTGCCGCTAGTTCATTTAATTCTTTTACTTGTTTTGTATAAACACCTGCTGGTTTTTCGTTGAGTACGTGAATATTATTATTTAATGCATAAATCGCCATTTCCGGGTGAAGATAATGCGGAACAGTTGTGATAATCGCATCAACGTTACCGCTATCAATCATTTCCTTATAATCTCGATAAATCGTTGCATCTGGAAAATCGTTGCGAATTTTTTCGTCAACGGTTTCATCAATTTCCGTAATCGCCCCTAAAACCATTCCATCTATTTGATCATCTGCTAGCAACTTGCCATAGAAACCACCTTGTTGACCATAACCTATAATCCCTAACCTTACGTTTTCCATCTGTACTCGATTCCTCCATTTATAGATTTAAATTGTTTATCTACTAACTTTAAAACACTTATAGTTTCCTAAAAAGAAAATATCATCTGATGTATTTTCATACAAAATCATTGTAACACAACTTTAAACGTTTTCAAGTGACGTATTGACATTGATTCTTATCCATTATATTTTTGTGGTTTCCTTATAAGAAACCTATAGTTGAGTGGGTCTTTTATTGCATTTCTTTTAAGATTTCTTGGTTTTTGTCTACTCGATCTTTTCCTAAAGGATATAAGAATAAGAGCAATAATCCCGCTACTAACAGAGCAGTACCTGGAATTAAAGTCGCTAAACCATAGACTCGCTCACTCACTTCTGCTGTCTGTACAATCTGTTCCGTACCCACTGACTCCTGGAAACCGATCAACGTTAATGAAGAACCTGCAATAAGGCCAGCTAATGCTTGTCCTACCTTTCGAATGAAAGAATAGACAGAATAAATAGTCCCATCTTTTCGGTCATCTTCTGTAATTTGATAATCATCGATCACGTCAGTCACATAAGCGTACATCGTCATTGTGAAGTACCCCATGATTAAATTACTGACTAAGACGATTAATACATAATAAATTGGATTTTCTATCTTTAAGAAAAATGTAATAATATACATCAATCCACCAGCGATTAATGAGGTCGCTCCAGCCTCTTTCTTTCCAAATCTTTTTGTAATGACACCGACAAAAGGAGCGGCAGCTAACCCGCCAAAACTCATCGCTAAACCTGCATAAGGTAATAGCGTAGTATCTTGGAAATAATCAATAAATAAGTATTGCAATAACTGTTGAAAAGCAATCAGACCTAATAAATGAAACATCGTTGCTAACATCAGACCGACAAATGATTTATTTTGAAATAGAACCACTAGGTCACTAAAGAACTCTTTGAAACTGAACTTTTCATTTGTATCTGGTAACTCTACGCGTTCTTCAACCATGAGATAACAAATAAAATAAGCCAAAGCAGCTAGTGCACCTAGTACAATCGATAACCAAAAGAAGTTATTGGGAATAACTTGTCCATCTTGAGTATAAATAATATTTGGAACAACATATCCAATAATAGCTGCTACTAACATTGATCCGATAGAACGGAATGTTGATAATTTAGCGCGCCCTTCAGGGTTTGCCGTAATAACTGAAGCTAAAGAACCATAAGGGATATTAATCGCTGTATAACAAATACTGCCCCATAATATATAAGTTATAAACATATAAATGATTTTAGTACTTAATGCCCAATCCATAATATAAATGTTATACATCATAATACTTGCTACACCTACAGGAATAGCGATCCGCTTCAACCACGGTCTAAATTTCCCGTTTTCTGTTGTTCTCGAATTATCGGCAATGGCACCCATTCCAACATCTGTAAAAGCATCGACTAACCGAGCCACCCCGAATAGTACACCAATAATACTTGGGCTAACTCCCATCAGGTTTGAATAAAAAACCATAAAGAAACTGCCAGCAAAACCAAACGTTAAATCGTTTCCAATATTTCCAATCATGTAACCAATTTGATCCCGCATGCCAAATGGTCTAGTGGATACTTTTTCTTGTTCAGCACTTTGTATCATAATATAACTCCTCCAAAGTATTCATTATTTTTTATTACGTGCTTGTTGTCTTCTCTTATAAATTTTCTAATGAAGATTATTTTGGATCCCTCCTTCTGGTAAATAAATGAAATATTTATAAACCTTTATGAAACGCTTACATTATATCCGTTTTTGTTTCCAAATAAGAAATGTGTCATCTGATGACTTATTTCTTAGAATTACTTTAACACAAAGGAAATCGTTTTCAACTATTTTTTGAAGTTATTCCCACAAAATTAAAAATAAAGAGGTTTCCTTAAAGGAAACCTCAACACTTGCTATATCTATTTTTATACTTAAACATCGCTTTAAGCATAAACTTCTCACTCTTGTGCGTTCGCTAGTTGGTATTCAATAATTGTTTTTGTCTTCATTAGTTCAGAGACAAGATATTCATGCTGAGCTTTATCTACTTGATCATAAGGAGAGCTAATACTGAATGCGTAATAATTTGGATCCCCCGGAACTTCAAAAGTCGTTCCTACACAATAAATATCTTCTTCCGCTTCACGATCATCAACAGCATAACCTTGTTCTTGAATGAATCGAACTTCTTCTTCCAACGCTTCTGTGCTTGTAATAGTTTGTTTCGTACTCGGTATAAATTCGACTTGTTCAAAATATGCCCTTCTTTCTTCAGGCGTAAAACGAGCGAGGATAGCTTTCCCCATCGCCGAGCAGTAAATAGGCTGAGTAAATCCAATCCGCGAAATCGTTTGTTCCGAACTGTCTCGCTCCGTAAATTTATTGACAAACATCACTTGATTGTCTTGAAACATCCCTAAGTTGACTGTAGTATTCACATTCTCATACAAATGTTTCAATGTAGTATACGTTTCACGTGCAATATCAAATTGAATAAAAGAAGCATTGGCTAACTGAATTAAACGCGGTCCCAACGAATACTCTTTTGTTTGACTGTCCCGCGAAACAAAACCAACTAAATCTAACGTATCTAAAATCTTATTAGTTGTCGGCATCGTAATTTCAGTATATTTTGAAATTTCTGACATCATTTGCGGTTCTGCTCGTTGCGATAATAAATCTAAGATTTGAACAGCTTTTATCAATACGGAACCATAAGGCTTATCTGCATTAGTCAATTGGCCCCCTCCTTTCTTCCTTCACTTCTAAACATTCTTTTGGTTATATTGTTCGATGGCTTCTTGAATGACTTGATCATCCGATTTCATGGAGACATTTTTACCGTTTATCTTCATCGTTGTTTCGTGTCCCTTGCCAATAACTAAAAGAATTGTTTTATCTTCTATATGCTGGAAGGCTGTTTTGATTGCTTCTTCACGGTTTTCTATTATTTCGTAAGGTGTATTTTCCGCTTCCACATAGCGAGCAATTTCTTGAGAAATTTCGCTTACCTCTTCAAATTCAGGGTCGTCCATCGTGATATAAACATAATCCGAATATTTTCCACCAACTTCACCGAGCTCTTTTCGTCGTCCTAGCGCTTTCCCTCCAGGAGCCCCAAAAACAGAAACCACCTTGTACCCTGGATAAGCTTTTCGCATAGATAACGTTAACTGTTCAAAACTTAAGCGATTATGCGCATAGTCGGAAATAGCGATGATTTGTTTATCAGTCGTTGAAAAAATCCCCATACGTCCTGGTACTCTCGCTTTACTTAAAGCTTGTTGGGCGAATTTTTGTGGAATATTTAGTAAATCAATCGCTGCAATGGCTGACAAAGCGTTCTCGACATTAAATTCACCTGGCATTGAAAGTGTATAACTTTCTTCAAAATCTTTCGCTCGCACACTGAAGTTACTTTCTAAATCAATGGTCTCTACATTGTCAGCATAATAGTCAGCTTCCGGAGCAACCAAACTAAATGTATAGTATTTTTCGGCTTCCTGTGCTCGTTTTAAAATATAATCGGCTTCTTGCGTTTCACGATTCACAATCAACTCTTTTGTTTGGCCAAACATTTTAGCTTTTGATTTTATATAATCCTCAAAGTTCGGATGCTCTACCGGACTGATGTGGTCTTCATCGATATTTAAGAAGATCCCCACATCAAACTGCACCTCGTCTGTTCGATGATATTTCAACGCTTGACTAGAGACTTCCATCACCATATATTCCAAACCTGCTTCGACTGCGTTCGCCAAATGACGTTGTAAGTCCAAAGCTTCGGGGGTGGTATTTTTTGACTCTTCTTCTATCAAGCCATCATAAGTCGAAATTGTCGAAATCAAACCTGCTGATAATTGACCAGCAGCTTTTAAATATTCGTCTAATATTAACTTCATATAATAAGCGGTCGTCGTTTTTCCTTTTGTCCCACCAATACCGATAATCTTTAATTTTTCTTGCGGTGAGTTAAAGAAAATATCTGCTAAAGGGGCCATCGCCTCCCGAATATCAGAAACGAATAACGCCGGCATTTTTTCCCCAACTTCATATTTTTCTTCAGCGACATACCCAATGGCGCCCCGCTCAATCGCTTCTAATAGAAATTCCTTCTTAAAGTTTGCACCTTTACAAATAAACAAGGTGCCAGGTTTCACTTTTTTGGAATTAAATTCTAATCCTGTGACAGTTGTTTCACCTTGTCCAAATAGTTCTTCATTCGTTAAAAGATTGATCTTGTTCAGTTCGTTAACATAATGTTTTAAAGAATAATGTGTAAGTGTCATGAGTCATACTTCTTTCTATTGATATTCTGCATTGGAACGCTGAATAGATTCTCTGACTAAAATATCCAAGGCATCTAAACAGGTCTCATAAATTTTATTTCTTTTTTTAAAGACAGATAATTCCGTGCATGCTAAAAGAACAACATCACTACCTGTCTCCATTAACTCGTTATATACGCGCTCGAATTTATCAAAAGTTCCAGGTATCCCTCTTTTAATTTCATCATAGATTAACGACATCAGATCCGCTTGCTTGGCTGCGGATGGAACGACTGCTTCTACCCCTTGAGCTGCACACTCGTTGTGATAGATTTTTGTTTGAATCGTACCTGCTGTCGCCATAATGCCAATTTTTTCGACATTTTCAAAGCGCGTCAGAGCTTCTGCAACACTTTCTTTCACCATATGGATAATGGGGATCTTTGTTTCTTTTTGAATGGTATCATAAAAATAGTGTGCAGTGTTACATGGAATTGCAATATTTTCTACGCCAATTTTTTCTAATAACTTAACATCTTCAATTAAACGATTGGTTAGTTCCTCTGTATCGCCAGATAAGATCGCATTCGTCCGGTCAGGAAGCGTTGCATGATTGAAGATGATTGTATCTAAGTGATCTTGATCTTTTGCTATTTGAGTATGAGCGACTAACTCTTCGAAGAAATAACTCGTTGCTTCTGTCCCCATACCACCGATGACGCCTAATTTCTTTTTCACGGCCATCCCCCTTTATCCCCATTAAGAACTATAATATTTTCTAAATTTCCTAAAATGACTGAAGTGATTTTTCATCATTCGCATAAAACGTCCGAAAGGTAAATCCTCTTGAAAAAACAAAGGATTACACATTTTCTCTTCTTTGATTAAATCTTTCATCAAGTCTAAATTTTCTTGCATCTTCACATATTTGAAAGCCACTTGCTTCGGGACCACCGACCATAAATAAGGTTTTTTCATTACTTCGAAGGCTTGGCCTTCTTGATAAATGTAATCCTCAACTAAATAATGAGCAATATTAAAACCAGCCCCTGTCACATAATAATTACTACGCCCTTGCCGCGTATTAATTTCGAAAAATTTATATTGGCCGTCGCGCATATCGTATTTAATATCAAAGTTTGAATACCCTGTATAATGAATCGTTTCTAAAAACGCTTGCGCTTGTTTTAACAATTCTTTTTTATAAGTGGTAATAATAACCGCATGATTCCCTTTCCCTAAAGGGGTGTGTTCTTCCAGCAAAACATGTCCGAGACACATCATCTTCACCTTGCCCCATTGATTCGAGTAAGAAGTCAATACGTACATCGACTCATCATTGCCAGGAATCATATCTTGAACAATCAAGTTCTCCGGATAACCGGCTGCATAAATTTTCGTAATCATATCTTCTAATTCTTGGCGATTATTGATTGTAAATACTTTTTCTTGTTCAGGAAAAGGATAATCCCAGTAATGAATACTCTCTGAAGATTTTAAAATAACGGGATAAGAAAAAGGGACTTCAAAATCCAATCCCATTTCTTTCGTCACAATCACCGTATCCGGATAAGCGACGCCTACTTCCTCACATAAAGAATAAAAATAATCTTTTCGTTGCAATTGATCCATCAAATCATGTGAAATAAAAGGCACAATAATATTCTCTGCTAAGTGTTGGCGATTTTTAGTGATCATATTAATATAATTATCGCCGGCTCCTAATAAAATAATTTTCTTCTTGGAATACTGCTGCGCAAAAGCATTCACTTGTTTTAAAAAGGTTTTCGTCTGGTCAATTTTTTCATTCGCAATGTAGTCAATAATGCGACTCCCATAACTGGGACCTGTTCGATATTTCCCCATAACTGTTGTTTTGATCTGGTATTCTTCATAGAACGCACGAGCTACACTATATGTATTAATATCGCCGCCTAAAACAACAGCGACAAATTCTCGTTCTTTAAACTCCATCTGAGTTTCCAACTTTCCACTCTATTTGTTTCTGTTCACCAACGAACCATTAGAGGATAATTGAACCTATTATACTTCAAAATATAAGGGTTTCCAGCTTTTCTAGATTTTTCTGTACACAAAAAGAGAGACTTCCCTTGCAGCCTCTCTTTATTTTTATCCTTATCCTTTGTCCTCAATCTGATTATTCTTATATTTTCTAAAGTAATTAATCTGACGCAATAACATGAGGAATTTTCGTTTCAAACCTTTATCTGGCTTATAAAAAATGGGGTTTTTATATTTTCCATCTTTAATTAATTGACGTACTTCTGCAGCAATTTTTGGATTTGAAACATAACGTTTCAAGACACCCTTTGGAATGACCGCAAAAATATGGTCGCCTTCCACATAACGAAAATCTTTGTCTTTTTTATAAATCACATCGTCGACGATAATTTTTGCGATATTGTAACCACTTTGTGTTAGATAGTAACTTGAGCGTCCTTGGCGGATATTGACTTCGAAAAGTTTGTACGTACCATCTCGAGGGTCATATTTAATATCAAAGTTCGCAAAGCCTTTATAACCAATATCTTCCATAAAGCGAACAAGTTTGTCCATCACTTCTTTATTTTGACGCACAATCAAAGCTGTATAATTGCCAACACCTGTTGTGGTTGGTTCTTGAAGAACCACTTGTCCAAAGGAAATTAATTGCGCGTTTCGATTACGGTCGCCATAATACACCGCGTCCCACATATGTGTGTCGTCTCCCGGGATATAATCTTGGATAATCAATTCATCACGGTATCCACTATTTTTGATTGTTTGAATGACTTTATTTAATTCATTATAGTTTTCAACTTTATAGACCTTCTGCATCCCTTCAAATGGATTCGCATAATATTCAATGCCGTTACTTGGTTTGACAATTAGTGGAAAAGGAACCTCTTTATCAAACGGTTCTTCTTCTTTACAAGAGTAAAAATAAGTCAAAGGGGTAACTAACCCGTGCTCCTCACACAAACGATAAAAGTTCTTTTTCAAAAAGAGCTCCGGCACTAACGCTGCATCAGGATAGTTAAACTCAAAATCTTCAGCTAACGCTTCTTTATTTTCGATAATAAATGTTACATAAGCATCGTTGGTTCCAATAAGTAATAGTTTCTCATAATCTTGATGATACTTTTCCGCCAAAGTTTTTAAGTAGTCTATAAAATAAGCCGTATCATCAATCCGGTCCGTGTAATAAAACTCTTCGATGATTGTACTTCCTTCAGTATAAGGAACCGGTGCTTTTCCTACCACCACTGGCTTAATGCCATATTCTTCATGAAATGAAATTGACATTGTATAGCAGTTTAGATCAGTTCCTATAAGGATAGGCAGAAAATCTTGCTTTTTAGTAGTATCCATTGTTAACAATTTATCCTTTCTTTTTGTTAAGGTGACAAGATAGAATAATTTTGACCATAATACAATCCGAAAGTGCAAAGAATAAAAATGAATCTTTCCCTTTATTTGATGTACTATACCCAAGTGCCTATCATACCATAAATAATCCTTTTGATCTTATCAATTCCTTTTCAAAAAAGCTCTAGCATTTTTTATTTTTAATCAGTCATTTCAAATCTGTCCTAATGGAAGATAAATGAATGATCTTCCCGCCGTGACACAAAGTGACCTTCTGTTAGACAACTTAGAAAGAATTTTCAAAGAATAAAGGAATTTCTTAAGAGAGAGCACTGAAATAATCGATTATTCCCTTATACGATCTAAAAAAGAATGAAAGTCGCTAATAATAGCTGCCATTTCTAAGTCGGAATTTTCATAGTATTCTTTTTGTTTTTCAGAATCGACCATCACAAAAACTTTTCCGATATTTGCACGATTAGCGGATTGGATGCCCGACACTGCATCTTCAATGACTACACAGTCTGCTGGCTCTAAATTTAAACTTTCAGCCGCTATTTTATAAATCGATGGATCTGGTTTTCCTGGAAAAGTCCCATCATCAAAAATAATCTCTTCGCGTTTAAACCAACGATCAAGTTCAAAGTAATCAAAATAAAAATCAATATTGATCGCTGGGCTTGCGGTCGCAATCGTGAAAGGAATTTCTTTTCGAACGAGTTCATCCAGTAACTCTTCTGTGCCATCGACATAGCCGATGTTTTCTTCTCGGACCAACCGTTGATATTCCTGTTCTTTTTCCTCAGCCAATGCCTGGACTTCTTCATCACTTACTTCGCCCATAAAATGTTTAATCGTTGCTTCATTTGTTCTTCCATGAATATAATGAATGATTTCTTCTGCCGAAACTTCTTCATTATGTTTTTTGATCATATCCACCCAAGCTTTTTCATGCAAGTGTCCATCAAATACCATCGTCCCATTAAAATCGAAAATGATTCCTTTCATGCTCTGCTTCTCCCTTTCTTGATTCTCTTTTATTTTAGTCAAAAAGAAACTAAAAAACAATTCATGATTGGCAACAGAGAGGATTAACCCATGAATACAAAAGGAGGCCAGCTATGATGAAAATTAATGTTAATAACCTTCAAAAGCCAACATTCTTCAGGCTGCTTTTTTGTAAAACACGCGTCTTTTTACTACACTACTTTATAATAAGAATGTTCGAGGAGTGACTACAATGCCAAAGAATGTGGGTTCTTTAGAAATCGGAACGATCTTAAATAATAAAGAAATTACAGAAGTTTTTCATTGTCAATACGAAGGAGGTATTCGAAAATCTAAAAAATTAAACCTTTTAGTGCTTATCAATGACCCTAAATACGGACTTTATCAAAATCGCTGGCAAGAAGATATTTTATATTTCACCGCGATCGGACGCACAGGCGATCAAAGCTTAGAAAAACCCTGGCAAAATCGTGAATTAAACCATTATAAAGAAAACAATCAAAAACTTTACTTATTCGAGAAGCTTAAACCCAGCCATTATGAATATAAAGGTGAAGTCAAAGTCATCGACGAGCCTTTCCAAGAAACACAAAAAGATGCAGAGGACAAAGATAGAAACGTCTATGTCTTTCCTCTGCAATTGGTTGATTGAGAGATTATGAATTCTTATCCATTTGAGAATACCAGGAGGATTCATTAAGCAAAAGATGGAGAACTAAGAGTTCTCCATCAAAATCATTTATTCTGTATGTCTTTTTTTGAATTCTCTAGGAGTTAAATCATAACCAAATGATATAAAACCATTTTCACTTTTTCCTTCGAGTTTTTTACCATTTATATAAACATCCGCAGCCTGACGTATTCCTTCAAACTCAATAAGTATTTTTTTATTTTGATGTTTTTCATCCAATGCGAATCTTTTCCGATACCACGTTTTCCCAGTAAACATACTGCATTCCCCATTATGTCCCCCTTCCATAAAATTATCGAAAGTATCTGTATCATTATATGTATGTGGTAAGCTGACCGATTTCCATTTTTTATCAGCAAAATCTTGTCTATAAGCCTTTGGAACATCTTCTTTAATAAATTTCCATCCAATATTAAAATTATACTTTTCTCCCAATTCTATTCCCCTCATCTGCACTCTAACAATGTTAAGCGCTATCATTTTGTTGAATAAATTTCTTAGTAATCTTAGTGTAGCTGTTTTAAAAACAAAATACTTCTCTCTATTAATCAATTTTCGGTAAAAACTTTGCTAGGTTGGCTCAGTTTTCTTTTTGATTTATTTTATTTTAATTTTGTTGTTATAATGACCCTAAATTTAATTAGATTCGGAGGGTATAGATGAAAAGCACTTTTAAGGAGTATGGGCTTCTTTTGATCAGTATTTTAGTGGTAGGGACTTCCATTACTGTGATCACCAATGCTGGTTTAGGAGCGACAGCTGTCACAAGTTTGCCTTTTGTGATTAGTGAATTATGGGGAATCAGTTTTGGGTTGATGACAAGTGTTTTTAATGTACTGTGGGTCCTCTTACAGATGGCTATCCAAGGGAAACAATTTCCAAAAATTCAGTGGTTACAATTTGTAGTCTCTTTTGTTTTAGGAATTGCTGTTGATCTATCCAATGAGCTTCTTGGTTTTATTCAACCTCAAAATTATTTCTCTCAATTGTTTATGTTGATTGTTGGTTGTTTGGTTATGGGATTGGGAATCTTTCTACAATTAGAGGCAAAATCTGTTTACAACCCTGCTGAAGGGATTGTAGCAGCGATCACTGATCACACGAAGTATGCATTTGGAACAGTCAAAACCTTTTTCGATAGTACGCTCGTCGTCTTATCGATTTTATTAGGGTTGGTGGTTGCTGGACAAATGACGGGAATTCGAGAGGGCACCATTATTTCAGCCCTCATTATTGGCCCGTTCACTGGGATGTTTCAAAAATTATTTAATAGAGAGTAGGAATAGGATGAAAAAAGCTTTATTTATAATGATCGATTCTTTAGTCCATGAAGTATACGATGAAGAAACACAAAAAATGATTTACGAAAATTTTGAGGTCATTGGAGATCCTCTAACGAAAGATAATTACTTAGAGCAGAAAGAGCTACTTGCTGAAGTAGAAGTTATTTTTTCTGGTTGGGGCGCTCCTACTTTCGATCAAGAATTTCTTGAAGCTGCTCCAAATTTAGAAGCTATCTTTTATGCAGCCGGAACAATGAAATCTTTATTGTCCGATGAGGTTTGGGAAAAAAATATAACTGTCGCAACTGCGAATACCGCAAATGCGGTGCCTGTGGCTGAATATACTTTAAGTCAAATTTTATTCAGCTTAAAAAATGGGTGGCAAATTACACGCAACGTACGAAAAGATTGCGAATTTCATTTCAACCAATACCAAATGTTAGGGGCTTATAAACGAATAGTGGGTCTTATTTCATTGAGTCAAGTGGGGCGGAAGACTCTTGAATTATTAAAACCTTTTGATTTAGAGGTGATTGCTTATGACCCTTTTGTTGATGAAGAGGAAGCAGAAAAGCTGGGCGTCCGCATGGTTTCTTTAGAGGAATTATTTGAAACAGCAAATATCGTTTCGCTACACTCTCCCCTCTTACCAGAAACAGAAGGGATGATAACAGGTGAATTATTCGCTACAATGAAACCAGACAGTACTTTTATTAATACCGCTCGGGGAGCTATTGTAAAAGAAGATGAATTGATTGAAGTCTTTAAAGAACGTACGGATTTAACGGCAATTTTAGATGTGACCCATCCCGAACCGCCTGTCCCTGAATCGCCTCTTTATGATATGGATAATATTGTAATAACTTCTCATATCGCTGGAAGCGCAGGAAGTGAAGTGGCAAGAATGGGTAAAATGGTGGCCGATGAAGCCGTTCGTTATGTCAGACAAGAACCCCTTAAATATCAAATTTCAAAAGAAGATTATCGGACAATGGCTTAGGGAGGATATAATAAAATGATTGGTTTATGTTCAGTTACTTTACGTGAAAAAGAAGCAGAAGAAATCATTGATTTGGTTAAAGATGCTGGGTTAGAGGTGATCGAATGGGGGAGTGACGTTCATGTCCCTGAAACAGATCCTGAAAACGCGAAAAATGTGGCAGAAATGATGCAAGAGGCTGGGTTACAAACCAGTTCTTATGGAAGTTACTATAAATTAGGTTCCTTCGAAGATTTTAAACCTTATATCGAAATTGCTAAGATTCTAGGGGCTTCTATTATTCGTGTTTGGAGTGGAGAAACAGGTTCGAAAGAAATAGAAGATAGCGCCCGTGCTAAAATTGTAGAAGATGCGCAACGTATCGGTAAAATGGCTCGTACGGAGAATTTAAATATTGCGATTGAATATCATAGAGAAACACTCACGGATACACCAGAAAGTGCCGAGCAATTAATGAAAGAAATTGACACATCCAATGTGCTACTTTATTGGCAACCGGCAGAAAGTTTAAGTGTAGAAGAACGAATTGAAAGTTTACCAAGACTAGCTCCTTGGATTACAAATGTGCATGTCTTTCATTGGGAAGACTTTCATCATCGCTTCCCCCTTGCAGAAGGTTTTGATGAATGGAAGCAATATATCGATATCATTTCTGAAGAATCGCCACATGAACAAAATTTCTTACTCGAATTTGTTCCCAACGATGCGATTGAAAGCGTTTATGAAAGTGCAGAAACATTGAAAAAACTAGTAGAAGAATAGAAACATACTATCTATTAAAAAAGACTTCCTGAAAGAACGGGAAGTCTTTTTTTGACATTAATTTTCTTTTGAAACATCTGCTCTTGCGACATTGTAGGAACCAAATCTTTATCAGGAATCTTCTTTCTTTTCTTCTTTCGCCCTTCTTCTTGCTAAATAAAAGGCACTGACCCAAGAAGTGATAGGAATAACGAGTGCGATACCCATCCCTGAACAAAAGATCGTAATCATTTCAGCACTAAAAATCTTCGAATTCACAATTTCTCCGAAAGAATAGGACAAATCTTTAAACCATAAGAACAAGGCTAAATATCCTCCGATAAAGGCAAAGAATAGCGTATTTGTGTTCGAGCCTAAAATATCTTTTCCAATCGTTAAGCCTGAATGAAACAAGTCTTTTCTACTAATTGAAGGATGCTGTTGGTATATTTCTTGCATAGGAGAAGTAATTGATATTGCCACATCAATAATCGCACCCACTGTACTTAGAATAATCACGGCTGAGGCTATTTTAACAAAATCTACGCCAAGATAGAGAGAGTATGTTCCCGCTAACTCATCAATTTCTTCTTCGCCGAAACCTTGAATCATCGCTTTTTCAGTGATGAAATAGATCATAAACAACAATAAAGTAATCGTAATCACTGTAGAAATAAACGCCGTGACCGTTTTACTGTTTACCTCATTAATAAAAAATAAATTGATACAACTGATGGCGGTGCTGGCAATAATCGCTAATATATTAGGATCCGCTTTTGGGTCGGTCATTTCAAATATAATAAACAAAATAACGCCAAAATTAAGGAACAAAGAAACAAAAGATTTAGCCCCTTTCGTTCCCCCGATCAGAATCATTAAGGAACACAAAATAATGGCGAGCAATACTAAAGCATTCATGATTTTGCCCTCTTTCGATTAATGAAAAATATTGTCGTATAAATCCCGATAGGAATGGTTAGGACGATTCCAATGCCACCAGCGAGCGCACGTGCGATTTCTAATGAAAGATTCTGCGATAAAGCGAAGCCCAACGGTGAAGAGTTTTTGAAATACACAATAAGGATAGGAATCGAACCACTCACATAAGCAAAAAACAAGATGTTTGTCATCGTCCCCATGATGTCTTTACCAATATTAAAGCCAGATTTTTTAAGAGCCTTGTTCGATATAGAGCGGTCTTTTTGGTAAAACTCATATAAGGCAGAAGAAATAGAAATGGCGACATCCATAACAGCTCCTAGCGAACCGATGAATAAACCGGCTAGAAATACCATTTCATAAGGCCGAGTTAAAAATGACATTTCTTCATAGTAAAGCCCTTCTCCCTCTGTAAACCAAATGGCCAGATAAGTGATCAGCAAGGAAATGAAGGTTCCTAATATGGTCGTGATAATAGCCGCGTAGCTTTTCTCATTCCGACCATTTACGAGGAGTAAGGAAGTCACTGTAAATAGGATCACGGCGATCCCAGCAATCCATAATAGATTGAACCCTGTACTCACATAGAGATCTAACGCCCAAGATAGTAATATCATATTTATTGCCAAACTGAATGACGCAAACAAGCCTTGCTTTTTTCCGACTAGGAGTAAAGTAATAATAAACAACCACATGGCGATCATGATATATTTGTCTCTTTTTACATCGGTTATATTTCCAGATAGCGTTGGTTTGTCTTCATCAATAGAAACAAACAACTCATCCCCCGTTGTATAGGGAAAATCATAAGCGCCAGAGGACGAATACTCATTCACGAGTTGAATCCGTTGCCCTTTTTCTTCTCCATTTTTAAGTTCCCCAATCAATTGCTGGGTGAAAATGGTATCTTCATTTTCATAAAGGTCGATCGTTTCTGTTGTGTCTGTAACAGAAGTTTCAATCACTTTAGCGATCGGGCGTTCATAGAAACCATGATTGTTATAAACAAAAATAATAGAAAAGATAAAACAAATCGCTACAATGATAGAAATAATAATGGATGACTTGTTGATTGTTTTCAATTTGTTGATCATCATAATCTTCCACCTTCTAATATAAATACGCAGTGTTATTGCGAATAGTCCCAAGGATAGCAAGGATCTATTGAAGGGTCAAGGGACGGTTTAAGCACTGTTGATTGTCAATAATGTCTCCCTCGTCAACAAATAAAAACTGTCGAATGGGGTTTAGTCATTTGACAGTTTTTATCTTTTTGCTTTCCTTTATTTTTCTAATACATCTTTTCTGACTTCTACTCGCATCGTTTTATTTGGGTTGACGGCTTGCGAAACTTTTAAGTCTCCCGCTAAAGATAAAAACATTCCTGCTTGGTTAAACGTTAAATCTGTCTTATCTTTAATAACCTCTACCATATGGTCTAATGCTACTTTGCTTGCTTCTTCCATTGTTTCTCGGGAAGCTAGCGTGGCATAAAGTTCCTCTGTTTCTACAAAAGGTAAGGGATACTTATTGTCTTTTACAACTTCCACGGTGACTTCGATTTCACCTGCAACTTCTAAACCAGAACCCATAATTTCTCCATCGCCCATGGCTGAATGCATATCACCCATTGCTAACAAGGCCCCTGGCGTATTTACAGGTAAGTATAAAGTTGCACCTTCTGTTAGTAAGGTGGTATCAAGGTTTCCACCATGATCATGAGGGGTCCCCGTGTTGACACCTTCCCCTGCTGGAGCCGTTCCAATGACACCGACCATTTTACGAAGAGGTATTTTATGGCCTTTATAAAAGGTAGCATCTTCTGTCACTTCGCCGATGACGGTTTCTTCTTTTTCAATCTCTTCTGCAAACATACCTAGACCAGGAGCGGCCAACACAGCCCCTTGATCATCAAGTGTTATACGACGAATTGTTACTTTTAAGGCATCTCCAACTTCTGCTCCCTTAATATAAAGCGGGCCAGTGGCTGGGTTTACTTTTGAAAAATCAATACTACTAACGGTATCTGCTTCTGTTTGGACTTCACCTGAAAAGCAATCTTGCGTTTCAAAGATCACGTTTGTCCCACTATCAACCGTTAGGACGGGTTCATTTTCTTTATTCATTTCGAAAATCACATGTTCACGACTAATTTTTTCCATATCCTACCCCTTCTTTCCATTTAAAATCATCTGATTTATCTTTTAGAAATAATTGATGCCCATTGCAGTTTTAACTTCATCTAGTGTTTGAGCAGCAACACGTTCTGCTTTTTCGCTTCCTTGTTTCAACATATCTAGCACATAGCCTGGATCTTGCGCATACTCGTCACGACGTTCACGAATTGGCGCAAGTTTTGCTTGTAGAACTTCATTTAAGTAACGTTTAATCTTCACGTCACCTAAACCGCCTTTTTGATAATGCTCTTTGAGCTCCGCCACTTTTTCTTTATCTTCATCAAAGATGTCTAAATAAGTAAAGACGACGTTCCCTTCGACTTTTCCTGGATCTTCTACGTGAATATGATCTGGGTCTGTATACATCTTCATCACTTTTTTCTCAATTTCATCTGGTGAATCCGATAAGTAGATTCCGTTATTCAAGGATTTACTCATTTTTCCGCGTCCATCTGTACCGACTAAACGACCGCGTCCTTTTGGAGGTAACATTAGTTCTGGCTCAATCAAAGTATCCGTGTCATAAATACGGTTAAAATCACGAACGACTTCGCGCGCCTGTTCTAACATTGGTTTTTGGTCATCCCCTACCGGCACATGCGTGGCTTTAAAGGCTGTAATATCCGCTGCTTGGCTGACAGGGTAAACTAAGAAGCCTGTCGGTAAACTCTTCTCAAAACCTTTTTCTTTAATTTCACTTTTTACGGTTGGATTTCTTTCTAATCTTGAAACCGTGACTAAGTTTAAATAATAAACCGTCAGTTCCGGTAATTGAGGAATTTGTGATTGAATAAAAATCGTTGACTTACTTGGGTCCAGTCCGACCGCTAAGTAATCAAGGGCCACTTCTAATAAGCTATCTTGAATCTTTTTAGGGTTGTCGGCATTATCCGTTAATGCTTGTTGGTCTGCCACCATAATATACATTTCATTATTTGGATCTTCTTGTAGTTTTACACGATTTTCAAGTGAACCTACATAGTGGCCTAAATGAAGTTTTCCTGTTGGACGGTCTCCAGTTAATATAACCTTGCTCATAAATTCTATCTCCTCTTCCCTGATTTCTATTTATTATATCTTATTCTCATGAAATATTCATTGTTTTCTGGGCTTTATCTCTTTTTCCACGTGAAACATTTTGGTGAAAAATACTCTTTTATAAAAAATAATGCTCATGCAAAACACCATTTATTTCTCCATAAGATTATCATATCCCATTTTTTCTTCCAAATTGGTTTGAGTATCCTCACCTTTTCCCTTTCAAGAATAGACTTATTGATCCATTCAGAATATAATACATTAAAATATAGACTTTAGACGGATGACAACTCTTCACAAAACATTTAATCTTATCGCAAGAAAGATTTAAAGGAACCATCACTTATCTATTTGTATAAGAATAGATTTACATATTTTTAAACGGCTTTTAAAAGTTAAATGGATAGACGTTTGGTATACTTAGGATGAAGATAAGTATTTACTTTATACGCAAGGAGGAGCCAAAAAATGAAAATTTTACTTGCGACCGATTTATACGTTCCGGCAGTAAATGGCGTCGTTACTTCTACAATCTCACTGAAACAATCTTTAGAAAATCTAGGCCACGAAGTCCGAGTGTTAACCCTTGCGGAAGAGGGGTATGTTGATCCCTTGCGTAATATTTACGCGGTTTCATCTTTGAATATAAATAAAGTGTATCCAGGAGCTCGTGTGAAGCTTTTTAGAGATCGTTCGGTTTTAAAAGATATTATCTTTTGGGAACCGGAACTCATTCATACCCAAAGTGAATTTAGTACATTTCGGATGGCTAAATACATTGCCCAATATTTAAATATTCCAATTGTGCATACGTATCATACGATTTATGAAGACTACACCCATTACTTTTCACCAAGTGAAAAGACAGGTAAAAAAATAGTGTCGATGCTGACGAAAAAATTATTGGAGGACGCTGAAGCAGTGATTGCTCCCACTAAAAAAGTTCAACGGTTGCTTATAGACTATGAGGTTTCTCAACCGATTTCCGTCATTCCGACAGGGATTCAATTAGAGAAATTTAAAGATTCTTTTTCCGAAGAAGACTTATTAAAAATCCGTGACCACTATCATATTCCGAGAGATGCTTTTTTACTGCTTTCATTAGGCCGTTTAGGGAAAGAAAAAAACATTGAAGAATTGCTATTCTTTTTATCCCTCTTAAAATTAGATGTTTATTTTCTAATTGTCGGGGATGGACCGAATAAATATCATCTAACAGAATATACAAAGGAATTAAGATTAGAGGATCGAGTGGTTTTTACAGGTATGATTAATCCTGATGAAATTTCCATTTATTATCAAGCAGCGGATCTTTTTGTGAGTGCATCGTCGAGTGAAACCCAGGGATTAACCTATATAGAAGCGCTCGCTAGTGGTCTTCCAGCTCTTTGTCGTTCGGATGAAGCGATTGAAAATGTGGTTGTTGATGGACAGACAGGTTTTCAGTATCATTCATTTAAAGAGTTTGAAGCTTGTTTATATTTTTTAATGAATAATCATGAAGCTTATCAACAAATGGCTACTGCTGCACGTGATATTGCCTTTGAATATTTCTCCTCTGCTGGATTTGGAAAGCAGGTTGAAGCCATCTATTGTAAAGCAGTCGAAACGTACTACACCAAGCAAATGATTCAAAATTATTAATCCTTGATTTTAAATATAGGAAAGAAATAACGGAGTTGACAGACAATGAGCCAGGAAGAAATGAATAATGCTTTTGAGTCCTTTTTGAATAGTATCCATCTTTCGAAAAAAGAATTTATTCAATATGGACTAAATATTTTAAATCTTATAGGACTCGGTGCGATTCTTTTTTTGTTGTATTGGGGTTATAAAGAAGAAATTTTTACTTCAGAAGCTGCCTTACGCGATCTTTTAAATACAATGGGTCCTCTTGCTCCTTATGGTTTTATTTTGATTCAAATTATTCAAACCGTGGTGCCCATCATCCCTGCGGCTTTAACAATTCCTATGGGGATCATGGTTTTTGGCGGGTTTTATGGTTTCTTTTTAAATTTTATCGGCATTATGATCGGCTCTGTTATCAATTTTGGCCTTGCACGTAAATTTGGTCGCCCGCTTGTTGAAACAATCAGCAATGAAAAACAGTTCAATAAATATATTGGTTGGCTCGATAACAGTAATCGTTTTGATAAATTGTTTATATTCGGCATGTTTTTTCCTATATCTCCCGCCGATTTTTTATGTTACCTCGCAGGGCTTTCGACGATTTCTTTTAAAAAGTTTTTGGCTATTCTCAGCTTAGGAAAACCATTTACTCTGTTTATTTATTCATACGGAATGGTCGAAATTATCCATTATATCTTTCAACATTTAATATAAAGTAGGTGAAAAGATGCGTGTCTATTTATGTAGTGATTTTCAACATTTAATTAAGCAAAGTGGCGTGGGACGAGCTATTGAGCACCAGCAAATGGCCTTGGAAAAAGCAGAGGTTCCTCATACGTTATCAAGCAAAGAACCCTTTGATATTATTCATATCAATACTATTTTTCCTCAGTCCTACCTAAAAGCTAAAAAAGCGCAACGGGATGGAAAAGCAGTCATTTATCATGCCCACTCTACCATTGAAGACTTTAAAAATTCTTTCTTTTTTGCGAATGCCATGGCTCCTCTATTCGGCTGGTGGCTTAAGAAATGTTATAAGACCGCTGATTTAATTTTAACACCTTCTGCTTATTCAAAAGCACTCATTGAAGATTATAATATTCACCGTCCGATTGAAGTCGTTTCAAATGGGATTGATTTAAGCTATTGGAACAGCACAGAAGAAGAAGTTAACCAATTCAAAACAAAATATGGGCTAGAGCCTGACGCTAAAATCGTCCTCTCCGTTGGTCTACAGATTAAGCGTAAAGGTATCTTAGATTTTGTTGAAATGGCGAAAAAACTCCCTGAGTACCAATTTATTTGGTTTGGTTATACAGATCCTAAATTATTACCTAAAGAAATCGTCGCTGCCCTTCAAACCCACTTACCTAATCTTCAATTTCCAGGTTATATTAATCGCGACGAATTACGCGTCGCTTATCAAGCGGCTGATCTCTATGTCTTTTTGACACATGAAGAAACGGAGGGAATCGTCTTACTGGAAGCTTTAGCCAGCAAAACCAATACTTTAGTTCGTGACTTGCCCGTATTTTCTGCTTACAAGCAGCAACAACATCTCTATAAAGGAAAAACATTGGCAGAATTTATTACATTAGCTAAGGACATTATTGAAGGCGAACTCCCTTCCCTCGTCGAACAAGGCTATGAAGTTGTTGCTGAAAAAAGCTTGCCTAAAATTGGCGAACAACTTAAAGGCTACTATCAAATCGTTCAACCTTATTTCTATTCTGAATAAAAGAAAAGGAATCTCTCCTCATTTTCGTTACAATGAAGGAGAGATTTTTATTTATTCTATTTAGAAAGTAGTGTACCAATGAAAATTATTATTGATGCAGATGCCAGTCCCGTTAAAAAAGAGATCATCGAGCTAGCTGCTTCTTTTCATTTAGAAGTGGTGTTGGTTTCAAATATTGCGCATTATTCATTCGAAGATTATCCAGCTTTTGTAAAAACAGTCTATGTAGAAAAAGGAGCCGATCGTGCAGATTTTAAAATTGTGCAGCTAGCAACTCAAGGCGATATCGTTGTCACACAAGATTACGGGCTTGCCTCCCTACTATTACCGAAAGACTGCTATGTCATTCACCATAAAGGGTATGAATATACAAAAGAAAATATTGAATCCTTATTACAGAATCGGCATATCAGTGCCCTCCAGCGAAAAAGTGGACAGCGGACTAAAGGTCCGCGTCCTTTTACAGCAGCGGACCGTGAGCATTTCAAACACTATTTTCATGATTTTTTAGCAAAAGTTGTCGAAAATTAAAAAGATCCGCTGACTCATCATTGCTAGCCAGCGGACCTTACAGTAAACATTTTATTATAGAAGATGATTAAAGAGCTGTCGTTGTTAATTCATTGACCGCTAAGATAGCATCCGCAATTTGTTCTGCAGTTAATGCTGGGTCCATATTATGAGCGGTTTCCCCTTCTGACGTAGCTAATTGGCCAATTTTTAGTAAATCTTCATAAGGCGCATTGTCTAAGTGAAGATCCGCTAAAGTGGTTGGTAATTCAAGAGCTTTAAAGAAATCAGCGTAACGTAAAATTTCTTTTTCTGAATATCCCTCTAAGACTAACTGTGTCAAAATACCATACGCAACTTTTTGACCATGACTTAAATCATGAATATCTCCACTTAAAGCCGTAAAACCATTGTGGACCGCGTGCGCTACAGCAAGGCCTCCATTCTCAAAACCTAAACCTGAAAGCAATGTGTTCGCTTCAATTACAGCTTCTACTTGAGGGGTTACTAGTCCTTTCTTAGCTGCTTTATAAGCAGCAATTCCTTGATCAAATAAAACCTCTTCCGCTTTTTGAGCAATGGCTTGAGCAGCTAGCGTCGCTTTTCCACCTGCCATTGTATCTGCGTTACCTTTTTGTGAAGCTCTACTTTCAACCAATGTCGCCATCGCATCGCCAATCCCTGAAGCAAATAAATAAGCAGGTGCGCCTACAACAACTTTTGAATCCACTAATACTAAATCCGGATTCTTATCGAAGAACTCATAGCCTTCAAAGACGCCTTCATCAGAATAAATCACGGACAGAGCACTTGTTGGTGCGTCAGTGGAAGCTGTTGATGGGGCTACAACAATCGGAACATTTAAAGCATCTGCGACTGCTTTAGCCGTGTCAATGGTTTTACCTCCGCCTAATCCGACCACGACATCTGAGTTTTGAGCTTTTCCTACTTCAGCTAAACGTTGAATTTCTGTTGTTGAAGCTTCCCCTGTAAACTCTTCATAGAAATAAGAAGCGGCTGAATCTCCAAAACTTTTGACGACCATCTCTTCAGCAATTCCCCAAACAACATTATCCGATATGACCAATGCATTTTTCCCGATTTTATTGACTTCTTCGCCCATTTGACTGAGAACGCCTACACCTTGAATATACTTTCCTGGAGAAATAAAGACTCTTTTTTCCATTTTATAGATAACCCCTTTTAAAGTATTTTTTCGAACAAACATTTGTTCAATAGGTCACATAACATATTATGGTGCTTTCTTTGATTCTCATTATAGCACATTTATAAAAACATGACAATGTGAAAAAAATCACCATTGATATTCTTCCCTGTTATTCTTCCGTTTTCCCGAGTATTTTTAAAAGTAAACGACTCATTTCTTCCGTTGATTCAGGGGTATCATCTTGTAACCATTTCTGTAAGATACTAATGCAACCATTGATCTGAAAGAGTATATAATAATCTTTCGTTCTCTCATCGAAATCTAGATAGTCATGTGGCGAAACAATCTCCATCATACTCATCACTTTATGTTGGATGTCCGAATCTCCATTATCACTTAATAAAGCGTTAAATACATCCGCATTTTCTTTGACATAATCTAAAATCTGGTCCAAAGCTAAGATTGATATACTTTTTTTATTTTTTCGATTCAATGCACTTAAGTACATTTGTATATTATTTAATGCTTCTTCGGTAATGTATTGGAGTAAATCATACTGGTCTTTAAAATGCGTATAAAAAGTACTGCGATTAACATCCGCCACCTTACATAAAGAGACCACAGAGATCTTTGAAATATGTTGCTCTTGAAGCAATTCAATCATCGCTTCTTTTAAAGCTGTGAGCGTATATTTTACTCGCCGATCCATTTTCTTTTCCTTCATTTTTTCTCCCCTATAATTTTCGTTTTTTCAAACATATTTTCTTAATCTGTCTAACAAAAGACAGTTTACCCAACACTGTTGGTTGTTTTTAGACTGTGTGTCGATTATAATACGAAGCATATGAGATTACAACATTTCATCGACTGCAAGAAGTACTTTTTAGAAGATGAAATAAAGAAATAGAAACGAAATGAAGAGGTGATTAAATGTCGTATATCGAAGTTAAAAATGAATCAAAATTTTATGGATCAGGAGATACTCAGATTGCCGCAAATGATGGGATGAATTTTTCGATTAATGAAAATGAATTTACCGTTATTGTAGGACCAAGTGGGGCTGGGAAGTCGACTTTACTGAATATATTAGGAGGAATGGACTCTCCGGACGAAGGAGAAGTTATTATCGATGGTACCGATATTGCTCAATTTGATGAAAAACAATTGACCAATTACCGTCGCGATGATGTCGGTTTTATTTTTCAAAACTATAATTTAATTCCAAACCTCACTACTTTAGAAAATATAGAAATGGCGACAGAACTCGCTGAAGACCCGCTTAACGCTCAGCGTGTCATTGAAGGTGTAGGGCTAGGCCATCGAATGGATAACTTCCCTTCTCAACTTTCTGGTGGAGAACAACAAAGGGTTGCGATTGCACGAGCTTTAGCGAAAAAACCAAAACTCTTACTCTGTGATGAGCCAACGGGCGCCTTGGATTATCAAACAGGAAAACAAGTGCTTTCTCTTTTATATGAATCGAAAGTAAAATATGGCGCCACTGTACTTTTAATTACGCATAACCGTGCACTTACGCCGATGGCTGATCGTGTGATTGATATTAGTGACGCGAAAGTAAAATCAAATACAACGAACGAAAATCCTACTCCGGTTGCAGATATCGAATGGTAATGATTCAATATCGAAAGGAGAGTAAATATGAAATTTAAAGCAATTTGGAAGGATACTTTTCGTGAAATTTCAAATTCCCTGACGCGTTTCTTAGCCATCTTGATTATTATTTTTCTAGGTGTTGGGTTTTATGTTGGTTTGAGTGCAACCAGTCCTGATATGATCCGAACAGCAGACCAATACTATACTGAAAATAATTTAATGGATTATCACATCCAGTCGACTTACGGTTTGACAGATGAAGATATCGAAGAGGTCAGTGCGCTAGATGGAGTTACAGCACAAGGCCATTATGCACAAGACTTTGTAGTGGATGATTTTTCAGAAACCATCCGCTTATATAGCTATGATGTTGAAAACGGTCAAGCAATGAACCAATATCATATTGCCGAAGGACGACTCCCTGAACATTCCGGTGAAGTCGCTTTAGACGCGGAGGCTTCTTTTTTAACAGGCATTGAAATGGGGGAAACCATTTCTTTAAAAACAGGCGAAGATGCTGGAAGCCCTGAAGACAATTTACAATCTCAAACATTTAAAGTTGTTGGTTTTGTCGACAGTCCTTTATATATTGATAAAACAACACGAGGCTTTACCACTATTGCAAGTGGTTCACTGGATGGTTTTGGAGTGATTCCGGAAGAAGATTACCAGACCGATGTGCAGACGGAAGCTTATGTGGCGATTGCTGGTTCTGACCAATACGAAGCTTATTCCGAAGCTTATGAAGACTATGTGTCTACTTATTCAGACGAACTTGAACATACGATCGATCGTCTAGAAGAGCGTCGGGCGGAAGATATTCAAAATGAAGCTCAAGCTGAAATTGATGACGGTTGGGCAGAAATTGAAACCGCCGAAAATGAGTTAGCTGATGCCGAAACCGAACTAGAAGATGCACGCGCTGAGATCGACCAGGGCTGGCAAGAGTACGAAGAAGGCCTTGCTGAATTGGAAGAACAAACAGCATCTGCCCAACAGGAAATTGATACAAACGAACAAGAATTAACACAAACAATAAATGATTTAGAAACACAGCGTCAAGATTTACAAATGCAAAAAGAACAATTACAAAGCGAACTCAATGAGTTAAATGCTGGCGCAGATGAACTTGTGGCTGGTCAAGACCAGCTCACGCAAGCGATCAGTCAAATCGATGAAGGACTGGCTGAAATCGAAAATAATCGGCCTCAAATAGAAGCAGGTTTAGCTGAAATTAATACACAAATGGAAGACTTGACTGCTACAAGAGCGGAATTAGAAGCAGCGCTTGATCTTCCCGAAGCACCTGTAGAAGACATTCAAGCTCAAATCGCTGAGATTGACGCTGGTCTCGCTACTCTAGAAGAACAACGACAAGAAATCAGTGCTCCTTTAGTGGAAGCAAAAAACCTTGTCGCTCAAAAAGAACAACTACAAGCTCAACTCAACGAGTTAAACAGCCAAGAACAGCAATTAGTCGATGGACGCGCTGCTTTAACGGACGGGATGAATCAAATTGATAATGGACTGGCTCAAATTGAAAACGGACTGGCGGAAGCCAATGCTGGTTACAGTGAGATTGAGGAAGCCCGTACCACTCTAGCCAATGAGACTGCGGAAGCGGAAGCTGAATTAGAAGAGGCCGCTGCGGAACTGAATGAAGCTGAAGCTGACTATGAAGAAGGCTTGGCTGAATTTGAAGAGGAAAGAGAAACAGCTCTGCAGGAAATAGCGGATGGTCGAGAAGATTTAGAACAAGCCGAACAAGACTTAGCCGATCTCCCACTTCCTGAGTATCAATTATCTGATCGTTCAGACAATAGTAGTTATGCAGAATACCAAGATAATGCCGAACGTTTATCGGTCATTGCTGCCGTGTTCCCTATTTTCTTCTTTTTAATTGCGATCTTCATCTCCTTTACGACGATGACGCGTATGGTAGACGAAGAACGAGAATATATTGGAACAATGAAAGCTTTAGGTTATGCTAATCATCATATTTTAATTAAATTTATTACTTATTCTGTTTTAGCAACGACGGTCGGGGCTGGATTGGGATTAGTGGTTGGTTATACGTTACTCCCGCAATTGATCTTTTATGCTTATGCATCCATGTATAACTTACCGGACATTCACCTCCAGCAATATACACTATATACAGTGATTGCTTTGGTGGCCTCCTATATCTCAACAGTGGGAGCGAGTTTGATCGCTGTCAAAAATTCCTTGCGAAGTAACGCCGCAAGACTCTTACAGCCTAAAACACCGAAGCATGGAACCCACATTTGGCTCGAAAAGATCCCCGCTCTTTGGGAAAAATTAAGTTTCAACTATAAGATCACTTTTCGAAATGTGTTCCGGTATAAGTCACGTATGTTTATGACTATCTTTGGTATTGCGGGCAGTACAGGCTTAATCTTAACAGGTTTTGGTGTCTCCGACTCGATTACGACGATTCCTGATACGCAGTATGGGGAAATTAACCAGTTTCAAGCGTATGTTGCTTTAAATACGAATAGTGATACAAGTGAATTTGACCAATATTTAGAAGCTGTTCAAAACAGCGAGCGCATTGAGAATTCTTTACCTGTCAAGCAAGAGAGCGTAACCGCTGAAGCGGAAGGTGTCAATTCCCAAGATGTTACTTTATTTGTGCCGGAGGATCCTGAAAGAATCGATGATTTCGTTGCTCTGAAAGATTATCAGACAGAAGAAATACATGATTTAGACGACTCAGGTGCCTACATTACTCAAAAGCTGGCCCAATTATTTGACGTCGATGTAGGGGATACTTTACCCGTGATGAATACTGAGGATGAAGAATGGTCTGTAAAAGTTGCCGGCATTGTCGAAAATTATGTCGGACATACTATTTATATGACGCCAGCTTATTTTGAAGAAATCGCTGGAATGACTGATTGGGACCCAAGTGTGCAATTGATTGAGTATGATGAAAATGAAGTTGATGAAGAAGATTTAGGAAGTCGCTTGTTAAGTGAAGATGCTGTAGTTGGGGTTACGTATGTGAGTGAGATTTACGAAGGTTTCTCAGAAACGCTGACGAGCCTTGACTTAATCACACAAATCCTAGTTATTGCAGCAGCTGCACTCGCGTTTATCGTTCTATATAATTTAACGAACATTAACGTGTCTGAACGTGAGCGAGAACTTTCAACGATTAAAGTTCTTGGTTTTCATGATTTAGAAGTGACGATGTATATTTATCGAGAAAATATTATATTAACATTGATTGGTATTTTCTTCGGTTATATCTTTGGTACAGGCTTACAGCGATTCATTATGACCACGATGGAAGTCGATCAACTCGTCTTTGGTAAAATGATTTATTTGAGTAGTTATATTTACTCTACTTTACTAACGATTCTCTTTAGTATCATCGTGATGATCGTGATTCATTATCAACTCAAACGAATTGATATGGTCGAGGCTTTGAAGGCCAATGATTAATCTTAACGAATAGAAAAATCTCCTACACTAGAAAACTCTGTGTAGGAGATTTTTTATGGTTTTTTCTTTAATCTTTTAAGATATAAAAAAGCCTCTAACTACTCTCGTTTGAATAGCTAGAGACTCTTATTGTTTTATTTTTTATTCTACGATATTTTGCGGATTGCCTTCCAGGAATTTCTCCACATTTTCAAAGGCAATATGTGCTCTCGCAACCATTGCTTCATCCGTCAAGTAAGCCACATGAGGGGTCAAGACGGCGTTTTTCGCATTTAATAACGGATAATCTTCGGGAATTGGGGGCTCCATATCAAAGACATCAATTCCAGCTCCGCCAATTTCTCCATTATTTAATAAATCAGCTAACGCATCGTTATCAATAATCGGACCACGTGCCGCGTTAATTAGAACTGCATCCTCTTTCATTAATTCTAATTTTTCACGGGATAGTGTATTTTCAGTCTCATCATTCATTGGTAAATGAACGGTCACAATATCACTTTGTTCTAACAGTTCATCTAGAGAAACATATTCTAAACCTAATTCTTTGGCTTCTTCTTTTTCAGAACGGTTGTAACCTAATAAGTTGGCACCAAAAGCGTTGAATAGTTTAGCAACTTCCATTCCAATATTTCCCGTCCCAATAATACCGACTGTTTTTCCTTTAATTTCGTTTCCTTGGTATAGTTTCACGTCTTCTCCTTGACGAACACTTTCGTTACCAAAGCTAATTTTTCGATAAACATCAAGCGTTAAACCGATCACTAATTCAGAAACAGCCGTATCTGAGTAGCCAGCAGCATTAGCGATTTGAATGTCTTGTTCTGCTGCAGCTTTTTGATCCACGTGGTCAACACCTGTAAAGGCGACGTTGATCAGTTTTAAGTTTTCCGCATTTTCAAAACTCTCTTTAGGATACGGATTGTTCGCAATCATCACAATATCCGCATCGGCACTACGCTCAGCAAGTTCTTCTGCATCTGTTGTTTTCTCATCATAATAGACAAAATCATGACCTGCTTCTTTTAAAGGCGCAGATAACTCTTCAATTAAAGACTCTGGTACACGTAAAGGTTCTAATAATTTAATACGCATTAAGATTCTCCTTCTATCATAAGATTATATTTTTTATTGTTTTTCTTCCATTTCTTTTCGTTCAAGTTCAGTGATCATCGCTTCAGGCTTATCTTCCCACTCTAAAAATTCCATTCGATGCCCAAAAAAGGCATATGTATAAAAACGTCTTGCCCCTGGTAGATTATAGTCTTCTTCAAAAGGCACCTCGTTCTTCTCTAAATGTTCCATTAAATTGCCAATCTGATTCACTTCAAAAGCGGGATGACCTCGTTTTTCTGGAAAATAATTTTCATCTAAGCCAACATGAATAATATGGCATCCCATTTCAAACCACAAAGAATCAAAATGACTCAAAGAACTTGGTTTTTCAATTTCTTTACATAAAAGAAGATCAACAAAAAAGTTACGAACTTCTTCTTCTGAATTTAATGGTGCTGTAATTTGTATATGATCTAAACCTGCAAATGAAAATGACATCTCATCACTCCTCAATAAATTATTTATTAAAGTAAACATAGAGAAAATACTAAAAGCAAAATTTTCCGAATCTTTTATTTATTGATGATTTCAGTCGTCATTTTCTAAAGATTTTCTGACTACGCTTACTTCTAAGGAAATATATGCTTCCATTTAAAGTCTATCATACATTGAACATAAAAAAAGAATTACGAATTAAATCTGAGAAGGAATAAAGTCTTCCAGATGTGGATAATTTTTAAGAAAATAAGAAGCTTACTTGTGCACATAGTTATCCACATGTCCACAGAATTTTCTCTTCGCTTTTTCTTGAATTCTGTCCCCAACAACGAAAATGGACCGACGAAAACAGACGTTCCAGACAACTTATGCACAAGTTATACACAGGATCATGTGGAGTTCTCTTTGATACTAGACCTTGATGTCAAAGGGTTTGGATTTAATTTTTTCTCATTTATACTTCATAGTCCACAGTTTTTTCTCATGTCTGTGCATAAGTATTTTAACAGAAACCCAGTATCTCCCACTTCTTATTTTAGTTGTCCACAACTAATTTTTAATTACTCACAAGTTATGCATATGTTAACAACTTTAAAAGAAAAAATCGAATATTTACTTAGAGGGTTAGCTATTTTGTATCTTAAAATATCTGCTCTTAAAAATTTTCAAATCTTGTCATTTTATTCATCGTTAGGGTACGGCAGAGTAACTGACTGAAGTTATAAACCTGAAGTTATAAACCTGAAGTTATGATGAGCAATACGGCCTAGTCATCTCACAAATCTCAAAATGTAACGAGCAACAGAAGGAAGCCGTATCAGCACTACTCACAAGGTGTGACAGTGGCTAATAATCAGTGCTTTGTTTATTCGTTATTTTTAGGCATTAAAAAAGCACGACCTCTCCTTTATGAGAGGTCGTGCTTAGTTTCAATTGTTTTTTGATTAGTTCATATTATCGTTATTACTTGCTGATTGCATTTCTATCGTGGATACTCGTGGTTCTCCATTACGATAATATTCGATTTCTACGTTTTGACCTACTTCAGTTTGGTAAATCAATTGTCGTAAAGTAACTCCATCGGTGACTTGTTCACCATTAAAACCAACAATAACATCTGTCGGTTCTAAGCCAGCATCCGCAGCCGCACTATTATTCGCCACGCGAGTAACGACAACTCCGTCGGTTACATCTTCTGGTAGATTTAATTCGTCGGTTCGTTGAGTTCTTGAAACAAGGGATAGATCCACCATTGTAATGCCTAAGTTTGGACGAACGACTTCACCATCTTGTTCTAATTGATTAATAATATTTAGAGCATCATTACTTGGGATTGCAAAGCCCATACCTTCAACTGTTGAGGAAGAAATCTTCATCGAGTTAATCCCAATGACTTGTCCAGCAATATTAATCAAAGGTCCGCCAGAGTTTCCGGGGTTAATGGCTGCATCTGTTTGAAGAGCCGTCATTTCCCAGTCAAGTTCACCGTCATTGTTTGTATCTACAGGGACGGTTCGACCAAGACCTGAAATAATCCCAGAAGTAACTGAAGAAGCAAATTCAGTCCCTAATGGGGAACCAATAGCAATTGCAGGTTCGCCCACGGTTAAATTATCGGAATCTCCAAATTCTAATACGGTATCCACGTTGTCAGCATCGATGGAAAGTACTGCTAAATCTGTCCAAACGTCTGTCCCTTCGACCGTAGCAGGGACACGGGTGCCATCTTTGAGTAAGACGTCTATCGCATCAGAACCTTCTACTACATGGTTATTCGTAAAGATGTAGGCATAGTCATCTTCTTTCTTATAAACAGCACCACTCCCGGAACCTGCTTGTAAGTATTCTTCTTCAGACGCTTGACCCCCGTAAAAACTAGACCAAGACTGGAAATTATTTCTTTGTAAGTTAATAATGGATACTACTCCACCATCTACCTGATCCACAGCCTCCGTAACGCCACTTGAAACATTTACCTCTACGTTTGATACTTCAACCTCTTCTGTAACCTGTTCTTCTTCGGGTTCAGTTGTCTCGGATTCTTCAGTATTCGTCGCACAACCTGCTAATAATAATGGTACTGCTGAAAACAGTACGAATTTTTTTATATTTTTGAATGTCATTTTGTATCCCCTCTAATTTACTTTTTATATTCAGTCATTTATTTTATATCTGAATTATTTCATATAAATATGAAATAAATTTGAAAAAAATATAATTCTATACTTCTTATTTTAACATGTATCTCTATAAAATGCAGAAAACGACGAACTTTTCAACAAAAAGTTCGTCGTTTATCCTTTATTATTTTGTCTTATAGGGTGAATAAAGACTGAGCATTGTCAGGATCTGTATCATAGAGATAAAACTGCTCATTGACACCTGTATCTTTTCGAGACAATACTTCTTCAACTGTATCCCTAGCAATTTCCTTCATATTGTTTTCTTTACTTAAATGACCTAAGTAAATACGTTTTGTCTTATCGCCAATCATATCCGTCATTGCTAGTGCCCCTTCATCATTTGACAAATGGCCTTTATCGCTTAAAATCCGTTGTTTTAAGGACCAAGGGTATTTGCCCATGCGCAGCATCGAGGTATCATGATTGCTCTCAATTAAGTACGCATCTGCGTTTTTTAAGGCAGCACGCATGCGGTCACTGACGTAACCGGTATCGGTTAAAATGACAAATTGTTTATTATTTTTTTGGAAAGTATAAAATTGGGGATCAATGGCGTCATGTGAGACACCGAAACTTAATATATCAATATCTCCGATTGTTTTTAACTCGTCTACATTAAATAAATACTTATGTTCCGTTTTAATTTTACCGATTTTTTTAGCCATCGCTTGCCAAGTTTTTTCATTGGCATAGATATCTAAATCATATTTTCGAGACATGACACCTACTCCATGAATATGGTCCGTATGTTCATGACTCACTAAAATAGCGTCTAAATCCTCAGGACGGCGATTTACTTGCTTTAAGAGGCCTTCTGTCTTCTTACCCGTTAAACCACAATCAACCAGTAATTTTGTCGTATCTGATTCAATATAAATGGAGTTGCCCGAACTTCCACTCGCTAAAATACTAATCTTTAAATCGTTCGCGTTCTTGTCCATTGTCTGTTTTAATAAGCTCAATTATAAAATCCTTCCAGTATCTATATTCTCAAAAAAGTAATTAAGCTCCTGTATCATTTATAGACTCATCTTCATTACTTTCTTCATCCTCAGACTCATCATCTTCTGTCTCTTCTCCATTTTCTTCGTTATCTGTTGATCCTTGATTTTGATTAGGCGGAGAAGTTGACTGCCTGATTATTGTACCATTTACGGCATCTACACGAAAGGTATTTCGTTCAGAAGAATGGTCAATATTCACTAACCAAACAGGGCTATACATACTTAAATCTTCTAGATAAAGCGCTCGGTGATACGTTAAAATCGGCTTTTGAACTTCCGAACCTTGTCGGATTTCATTATTTAAAAATAAAATCTCAATGGCTCGCGTGCCATTAATTAAATTCAAAGCCTCGCCTTGACGGCTGACTGGTCCAGCATAAGTTTGCTGGTAAGAGTAAATCTCGCCTTTATCATTCACAAATAAGGAAATTTCTGAAGTACCATCTGCGATAGGAAGACCATCGACTACTTGATAGAAAACAAATCTTCGACTGGAGGCGTCATAATGACTAAAAGTATATTCTTCTCCGAACATAATTTCATCAGAAGCTACAACTTCTTCCACTTGGTCATAGTCTTCACTTGTAAAACCATCGGCCGGGTTTCCTTCTAATATAATGGGTGTGGAAGGAAAGCTAACATAATAGGATCCATCATCATTTAAAGTCCCTGTGAAATTATCTGAGCCCTCCATCTCCTCAGCCAGTAATTCGTGGGCATTGACTTGTAGAGAATACACTTCTTCAGCTTCTGTCTCTGTGCCGCTTAAGTCAGGAAGTTCAATATTCGAAGCTTCGATATTCGCAACCACATCTTGTTCTGTCGGCTGTGAAGAAGTATGGCGAATATCTTGCCGTTCCACAATATTTACAATCAAATAAATATTTAAAAGGGCGAAGGCAATAATAAAAATGCGTGCAATCTTTTTAAAGTCCATAAGTAACCTCCCCCTGTAACTCTAGAAAATCATCAGCAGTCATCCATGTCCCTTCGACTGAAACAAACCAGTCAGGGTTAAAATAAATCACTTGGCTTTCTTCTTCACTCTCATCCCATGAATAACCGATTGTAATATCATCAATTTGCGCAAAAGTGGCCGCAGTCGTCGCCGCATCAAGTTGAGTAATCAATTTTGCTCCAGAAATTAATTCTTCTGTAGGGGCTCCTTTAATCGTAATCGGTGTATCGATAAAGCGTAAAGGCAATTTCAAGTGAGTAACACCACTATCCACTACGCCCACTTCTGAAATTGTTTCGTTCCCTCCTGAACTAAAGACCGGGTAACCGTCAATTTCTCTTTGGAAATAAACGATCTGTTCTTCCCGATCGTAATCTGAAAACATAAAA
The DNA here is from genome assembly GCA_963558565.1 of uncultured Atopostipes sp. Lineage (GTDB taxonomy): Bacteria > Bacillota > Bacilli > Lactobacillales > Carnobacteriaceae_A > Atopostipes. Next base: position 214,449 of record CAUWGX010000002.1, on the reverse strand, counting down.
GTATCAGACCAATTCTCAAAACGGTTCACTTGCTCAAAACTTCGTGTAAATCTTGTCGTCGTTTCTAGTTCACTTGTTTCTGAAATTTGACGTAAATAGCTTAAAGTATTGGCCTTTTTATCAAACGTTACTTCTTTTGTTAGATCAATATAACGTGTCACTTCTGAGTTCGAGCGACGATCGACTAAAGAAGTATCTGGGAAAAAACTTTCAATATAATTGGAGTCAGACAATTGATTGATCACATAACTTTTAGTCGGAACTTCTAACGATTCATTCGGGAGATAAATAATTTTATTTTCTAATACTTGAGTGAATGCACCTACATAATCAATGTTTTCTTGGTTTAGAAAAGGCTCAATGTCAATAACTTCCTCCTCTAACATAGAGACGGTATATAATGATCCAGTGGCCGTATGATAAAGGTAGATCGTACTTTGATCATCTACATTAATCAGTATCCGATCAAAAAATTCATTCGCTGCCTCCCGAGATAATTCATCAAACTTCTGCTCGATCATGCCAATAGGCTGTTCTTCTGTATAAATAAATTCAAGCCATCTTTCACTTTGTAGAACATTTAAATAATCTTCATCATTTACAGTTTCAATATTTTCAATCCGATTTAAATTTTGATATTCAAATTCTTCTCTCAACCATCTACGAAGAGGATAAGTATTTCCTAATAAGGTTGAATACTGATTGTCTATTCCATGAAGAGCCACGGAAGTAGGACGAAAAGTATCACTCATCGAATGGGTGGTTAAAGCTACGTTTGAACGTGCAATTTGATCACTCGGTGCTTCTTCTTCCTCTGCTACATTTCTACCAGCTGTCCATAGATTATAAGATAATAAACCACTTAAAAGGACTAAAAAAGCTAAGACAAAATTACGTACCTGGTCGTTTTTTACTCCCATCCCCAGTCCTCCTCTTCAAATGGAATATAAGGAAGAGCAATGTAAAATGTTGTTCCTTTTCTTTCAACACTTTCTGCCCATATTCTACCTCCGTGCTGCTCAATCACTTCGCGACTGATGGCTAAACCTAAACCTGTACCACCCATTGCTCGTGAACGCGCCCGGTCCACTCGGTAAAAGCGATCGAAGATATGCTCTAAATCGTCTTTTGGAATGCCCATTCCTTCATCTTTGATCGAAATAATTACTTGGTCATTCGAGAGAGTCATCGTACTTTTGATCGTTCCTCCATCTGGTGAATATTTAATGGCATTATTGAGCACATTATCAAACACTTGGATAATACGATCAGGGTCAATATCTACAAAAACAGCTTCCGTTAATAATTGACTATCTAATGTATAATTATTATCGCGATATTCTTCTGAATCCAGCAAGACCTCAAAACGGTTAAGTACTTGCATAAATAAAGCGGTCAGATCAATTAGTTCTTTATTTAATTCACTTTTTCCAGAATCTATTCTTGATAAATGAAGTAAATCTTGAATCATACGAATCATTCGATCGGTTTCTGACTGAGCAACATCTAAGAAGCGAGGAGCTAATTCTTCATCTTTCCAAGCGCCATCGATTAAAGCTTCAATATAACTGCGCATACTTGTCAGAGGTGTTCTTAATTCGTGAGAAACGTTCGAAACAAATTGCTTACGTTCTTCTTCAATTTGCTCTTCTTCTGTCACATCACGCAGTACACACACGACTCCGCTAATATAGCCTGACTCTGACTGAATCAGTGAAAAGGAAGCGCGTAGTATCGTTGGATATTCATCCGTGTCAAAGCCGATTAAAACATCTTCTCTTCTTTCAACTAAATCTCGTAAATTGTGTGTTTTTTCAATATCTAAAACCAATAAAATATTTTGATCGACCAAGTCTTCCGTTGATTGATCTAACATGATTCTTGCCATATTGTTGACAACATCAATTTCGCCTCGACGATTTGTCGCAATAACCCCTTCAGACATATTGCTTAATACACTGTCTAAACGTCTTCTCTCCGCTTCAATTCGTTGCTGACCACTTTCTACTTCTTCAGAAAGTTCATTGATATTTTCGGCTAATAAGCCCAGCTCATCTCGACCATAAACAGTCACTTCGCCCGAATAATCGCCTTCAGCGATCGCTTTTGCTTTTGTTTGCATTTCGCGGATAGGTTCCGTCAACGCTTTAGAGACTATATTCGCTAAGAAGGCAGACAATATAATGGCAATAAAAGAAGCACGTAAAAAGATGAACGTAATATCGGTGATCTGTTCATAAATAGACTCAATATTACTCTCCATAACAATCGCACCAATCACTGACTGCGTGCCTTCTGAAGAAAATACAGGCTCTATCATGCGCCAACGTCTTGCGTTAGTCGCTGAGTTGATCACTTGCCGCGTATTGGAGTTCCCTTGCAAGACCGCTGCACGGATATCATCATTGTTCAGTAATTGTCCCACCGCAATTTGTTGGGTGTTATCATTACTTCCTAACACAACGAAATCACTATCGACCACTACAATCCCCGTAATAGCTGTTCCTGAAAAGTCAGAGATCAATGTATCAATTTCTTCCATTGGATCGACATCTTCAGGCGCTTCTTCAGGATTTTCATACATTTCTAAATAAGGTAGCAAAGAATTTTCCATAAAATTCATTTGTAGCTGCTGGTTTTCTGTAAAATTATCCACCAATTGTCTTTCGGTTTGGGTAATAAAATTCGCCCCGATTAGCTGCAGGGCGAATACAATAACCATAGCGATTATAAAAACAATTTTGGCATTTATTGTTTGGTAAAAACGAATCTTTTTCATAGTTTAGAGCTCCATTTTATCTGGGTTCCTTAAATAATAACCGACTCCACGACGTGTAATAATATAATTTGGATGGCTTGGATTGTCTTCGACTTTTTCACGTAACCGTCGAATAGTCACATCGACTGTTCGCACATCTCCTAAATAATCAAAGTCCCATACTTCTCCAAGTAAATGCTCGCGCGTCATTACTTGACCAACATGACGTGCTAAATAATAAAGCAATTCAAATTCACGATGCGTTAATTCAATAATTTCACCATTTTTAGTGACATAATAAGCGTCCGGATGGATCGTTAAATCCCCTATGGTGACATCGTTTGTTTCTTTTTCTGTCGTTTCAGTACTTTGATTGGCTGTTTGACGTCTGAGGTTTGCTTTTACACGTGCTACTAATTCACGATTGGAGAAAGGTTTTGTCACATAGTCATCGGCACCTAACTCTAAACCAAGCACCTTATCGATCTCTGTTTCTTTTGCAGTCACCATAATAATCGGCATGTTATACGTTTTTCTTACTTCACGTACAACTTCTAAACCGTCAATTTTTGGCAACATAATATCTAAAACAAGTAAATCAGGATCCTCTTCCTCAACTTTTTCTATTGCTTCTTCACCATCAAAAGCCACAACAACTTCGTAACCTTCTTTTTCTAAATTAAATTTTATAATATCTGAAATTGGTTTTTCATCATCAACTACTAGTATTTTTTTCATATGCTTTCTCCTCAATTTAAAAGACTTCACTTTGTCATTAATTAAACTCGAGAATGTTCTTAACTCATCATTTGATTATATCATATGGATATAGTGTTTGCAATTAAGCGTTTCCAGCTAAATTCTTCTCCCGATTCTGACAATGAGCGAATACCTTTCGCACTTAACTCTCAATTTCTGGCTTTATTTTAAGAAAAACGAACTTCCATCGCAAGAGTTTCCATATGTTTTGCCTTTTCTGTCGGACAAACGGTAATTTCAAAATCTCTTTTACTGCCATACAAGAAAACGACAGACACGACTGGATTGAGACCTTCTTCAGTAATGAAGTTGGGATCAAATTTTACAAGCGGGTCACCTTTTTTAACATACATGCCTTGCTCAAGATTACTTTCAAAGCCTTCTCCTTTAAGAGCAATCGTATCAATGCCAATATGAATGAGTAATTTAACTTCTTCTTCAGTAGATAAATAAATCGCGTGTTTCGTCGCAGCGATTTTTTCTATTTTCCCATCTACTGGAGAATAAATAACCTCTCCTGTGGGGTTTATGCCATAACCATCTCCGATCATTTTTTGAGAAAAGATCTGATCTTCTATTTGTTCAATGGGAATAATTTCTCCATCGACAACAGCGGGTATTTTCATGTGATTCGTAGACAAAATCAATCGACTCCTTTAAAACCATATTTAATTTATATGTTATCTATCTTTTTTAACCGTTTTATGTCATTTCATTTTATGAATGTTTCTTTTTTTGGTATTGTTATACTAAAGATAATTGAATTTAAGTAAAATAACAATTTATTTCCGAGATTTTTGAAAATGTTTTAGAAAAGAGGTAAATTTATGAGTACTGGAACGATTATTGCGCTTGCAATTGTTGCTATTTCCCTCCTCATGATCATTATTGTCGCTGCCGTTACCTATAAAAAAGCAAAACCGACATTGGATAATATTAAAGATACCAATGAAGTGGTTACTCAAAAAGTTGATTACTTTACTCGAGAAGGGAACCATTTAACGGAACGAATTAATCTTTTAAATCAACGGGTTGAACTTCTACAAGAAGAAGTTGAGGAAAAAGCAGCAGGTTTTCAAGATTTATCGAACGAAAATGGTAAATTCCAAACATCTCTTCGTTACCTACAAGGTCATGCTTCTGATTATGCTTCAGGTATTTCGTCTAATGTGAAAAACGAAATCCAAGAAGATGGACCAAAGATTTGGGAAACTTTTAAACGAGCGATGAAAAAGACCGCTCAAAAACAAAAAGTACGTTATCAAAAATAAATTATAGATGAGAGTGATAAAATGAAAAAAAGTAATTGGCCATTAATTATACTATCCGGTGCTGTATCAGCAGTTGTTGCTTTATTATTTGCACCAAAGTCAGGAAAAGAATTACGATCAGATATTAAGAAAAAAGCGACTGAAACAAAAGATTCTATGCAGACAGGAAAAGATCACTTAGTCAGTGATTTTAAACAATCCTATTTTGAAGCTGCAGATGAAGTCGAAAAAGAGCTAGCTCACTTAGACGATCGTCAAAGAGAATTAAATGAAACCATTACTTCTATTGAACAAGATCTAAAACATTAAGAGATAAAATAAACTGCCTATGTTAGTGACGAAGCGATGTCTTCTCATCTATCTTTTGGCAGTTTTTTTATTTTTGTTTAATTTATAGCCCTGCAATCTCACTCTCAGGATAATAAGTTAAGGATGAAAATTTATTATATTCCTTAATAAAAAGAAGTTTAACGGTTCCGCGAGCTCCTGAACGGTTTTTCTCTACAAGGACTTCGACTACGTTATCCTCTTCCGCTTCCTCTTCTTCTTCTTCACCCTCTTCGTTACGATAATAATCTTCACGGTATAAGAAAGCTACAATATCCGCATCCTGCTCTAGTGAGCCCGATTCTCTCAAGTCACTTAGGATTGGACGCTTGTCTTGTCTTTGTTCCACGCTACGAGATAATTGCGAAATAGCAATAACTGGAACTTCTAATTCCATCGCTAATTTTTTCAGTTGACGAGAAATCTCTGAAACCTCTTGTTGTCTTGATTCACGTCCTGATCCTTCAATAAGTTGTAAATAATCAATAATAATTAAACCAATGCCCCCGCGTTCTTGCATTAAACGGCGCGATTTTGCTCTAATTTCTGAAACTCGAATACCTGGTGTATCATCTATAAAAATATTGGCTTTCGATAAGCTCCCCATCGCCACAAATAATTTTTCGAACTCTTCTTCCGTTAACTGTCCCGAGCGTAAATTATTGGCATTAATCGTCCCTTCTGCACAAAGCATACGATTCACTAATTGCGTAGCGCCCATCTCTAAACTAAAAATGGCGACATTCTCAGCAGTCGAAGTTCCAATATTTTGTGCGATATTTAAAGCAAAGGCTGTTTTCCCCACCCCTGGACGAGCCGCTAAAATAATCAGTTCATCTTCATGTAAACCTGCCGTCATTAAATCAAGGGCACGATAACCGGAGGATAACCCCGTAATTTCTTCGTCGTTTTTATATAATTCATCAATCTCTTCCATACTATCTCGTAAAACATCGCTGATCTTCACAAAACCACTTCGATTTTTACGTTCCGATACTTCTAATATTTTTTGCTCCGCAGCATCTAAAATATTGGACACATCGTCGGATTCTTCATAGGTTTCAGTAATAATATCTGTGGAAGCTTGGATTAAACGACGCAAAAGCGAGCGTTCTTCAACTATTTTAGCATAGTATTCAACGTTCGCAGCTGTCGGTACGACGTTCGCTAATTCCGCTAAATAAGCGGCGCCACCGATATCTTCTAGTTGTTTATTCGTTTCGAGTAAGTTTGCGACGGTCACAACATCAATTTCTTCATTGTTTTCATTTAAATCAATCATCGTCTGATAGATTAATTGATGCGCGCGTCGATAAAAATCATGGGTTTGTAAATATTCCATCGCTGAAATTAAAGCGGTAGGTTGAAGTAGAACAGATCCCAATACAGACTGTTCTGCTTCATTATTTTGAGGAGGCATACGATCCCCTTGAACTGGCAATGACAATTACATCATCCTCTCCTTCTTTAACATCTTCTCTGTGATTCTCTATTATACCAGATATAAGTGAAAAAAACTCTCGTTCATTGATTAGAAAGAATGAGAGTTTTTTTATATGATCGTTTAATTAATTTTCTTCTTGTGGTAATGCCCGAACTGTTAATGAAGCTGTAACCTGATTATGCAATTTGACCTCTACATTCTGACTTCCTAATGAACGCATCGGCACTTTTTGCGTAATTTTTCTTTTATCAACTTCAATATTTAATTGCTCTTCAATCGCCTCTGCAATTTTTTTAGTAGTCACAGAACCAAATAGGCGTCCGTCGTCTGCTGCTTTTTCATGAATTTCAACGGGATTATTTTCAAGAATTTCTTTTTGTTTTTCGGCTTCTTCTAAAGCTTCTTCTTGTTCTCTTTCTTCTGCTTCTTGTTTCGCTTCCAGTACTTTTTTAGCACCTGCTGTTGCTTCTTTTGCTAGATTATTTTTAATTAAATAATTTTGTGCGTATCCAGCAGCTACATCATGAATTTCGCCAGCTTTACCCGTTCCTTTAACATCTTTTAACAAAATAACTTCCATTATATTTACCTCCAGTTAAAATTAAGTATTGGCTTCTTTTATTATTTCAGTCAGTTGTTCTTTTATTTCTTCTATGGTTTGATCTTCAATTTGTGTGGCTGCATTTGTCAAATGACCACCGCCACCCATTTGTTCCATTATACGTTGAACATTCACTTTACCTAAACTTCTTGCACTGATTCCTACTTGTTTTTCATTTAAACGAACAATAACAAAAGATGCTTCAACATCTGTCATTGACAGCATTGTATCGGCTGTTTGGGCAGCAATAACTTGCGTATGGTTCTCTTCTTCTCCCCCATGAGCTACTGCCATCCCATCACTTACAAATTCGAACGTTTTAATAATTTCCATTCGTTCAAGATAATTGACAGGATCCTCTTTTAAGATTCTTTGAATCGTTGTTGTATTCGCTCCTACTGATTGTAAGTAGCTAGCGGCATCGAAGGTTCTGGAGCCTGTTCTTAAGCTAAAGTTATTTGTATCTACAATAATTCCGCCTAACATCGCTGTAGCTTCAATTCGATTAATTGAATTTCCATCGGTCGATACATATTCAAACAATTCTGTAATGAGTTCTGAGGCAGAAGAGGCATAAGGTTCGATATACACCAAGATCGGATCTTTTGGAAATTCATCGCCCCTTCGATGATGGTCAATTACAACGACCTTATTCGTCTGTTCACACATATCAGGTGCAATCGACATCGAAGGCTTATGGTGATCGACCATAACAACTAAATCTTCTGGTGTAACTGTTTCATAAGCTTCTTCTGGTGTAATAATATTTTTAGCTGTATCTTTAAACTTCTCAATTTCTTCAAGCAAGTTCTGAATATCAGAACCAATCTCATTTTGATCAATAATAACTTTACAGTCTTGGTCCAGCATCATCGCGATCCTTGCTACTCCTAAGGCGGAACCAATTGAATCCATATCTGGATACATATGCCCCATAATATAGGTCGTCGGAGACTGTTTAATTTGTTCTTGTAGTGCTTCACTAATCATACGGGAGCGAACGCGCGTTCTCTTCTCCATCGGGTTAGTATTTCCACCATAATAGCGCGGCTCTTGTTCTACTTCACGTACGATGGCCTGATCTCCACCACGTCCTAAAGCAAGATCTAAATCTTTTTGAGCAAAATCTGCTAATTCTACAAAAGAAGCTTCCCCGTAAGAAATTCCGATACTGATCGTTAAAGGAAGATTCCTTTTCGATGTATATTCTCGAATATTATTTACAATATTGAATTCTTCTTTTTCAAGACGTTTTAATTCCTCATGACGTAATAATAATAAATATTTATCATTTTCAATTCGCTTATAATAGATGTTGTGCTGACGTGCCCAGTTCGATAGATAGGTGGTCAGTAGACTATTAAAATTAGAGATCGCTCGATCATCTAATCCCTTCGTTACTTCGTCATAGTTATCTAAATAGAGCCAACCAATCACAGAACGATTTTTAGACAACTCATCTTTTATTTCGACATAATTTGAAACGTTCTCAAGATATATTACATTAATATCTTTTTCGACGCGTGCTTTATAATAGTTGCCGCGCCATTCGAATATATTTTTCGAAGGCTCTGTTTTTTCTTCATCATTTCCATTTTCGCTTTCATTTTCATCTTCATCTTCGACATCGGATTCTATTTCAATCCCTGGAAAAACATCTTCTATATTTTTCCCAATTAAGGATTCATCGCTTTCTGAAAACGATTGTAAATAAGGACTCATCCATTCAATCTCTGAATTCTCATCATAAATGACGATTCCAATGGGCAGTTTTATATTTGCTTCATGTTCTCCCCGCTTGATCCGATAGCTAAGATTTGTAATATATGAATCTAAATCCTCGCCAACTTTATTCGACAAGCGCCAAACTAAAACATCTAATATTATAAATAAAATGAGTACAATTATACCAAGCCATATATTTAAAAACATACTTAAAATAGAGATGGCAAGTTGTATAGCGATCATCGGCATTACTAATTTGTTGAGTGATTCAACATCTAGATAAGACGATAATCGCTTGTCTTTTAATGGTTTCATAAGAACTCCTTTTAGTTTTTTACTCTTTTAATCTTATCATTATTAGCTTATTTTTTCCAGAATTCTTCGAATTTAATTGCGGAATGTTCCACGTGGAACGCATATATTATTTGCATTACATTTTATATAAAGTTCCACGTGAAACTTACATATCTTTTATAATTCTGTTTATATAGTGTTCCATGTGGAACATGTTATTATTTTTTCTTTATTTAGAAAATTAAAAGAGACCAGATGCTTGATCTAGTCTCTTGTACAATATTATTAATTAATTTAATTTTCTTCTGCAACAAATGGTAATAAGCCCATAATTCGAGCTCTTTTAATTGCTTTTGATACTTTACGTTGGTTCTTAGCATAAGTTCCTGTAACTCGACGTGGTAATACTCGACCACGATCAGATACGAAACGGCTTAATAAATCAACGTCTTTATAATCAATATATTCAATATGATTTGCTGCGAAGAAGTCTACTTTACGTCTTCTTCTTCCACCACGACGTCCAGCCATATTAAATTCCTCCTTTAATTAGTGAATCAAAACGGTAAATCATCATCTGAAATATCTGTTACATCATCATTTGATTCGAATGGATCATCATTATTACTGAAATCTACATTCGCAAATGGATTGTCGTTATTTCCAGCATTAGAATTGTTTGACTGTTGTGATTGATTATTGTTTGCGTAATTATTATTCGGAGTGTTTCCGAAATTATTGTTATAATTACTTGTTTGTCCTCCACCTACTTGACTACGTCTATTATCCGTAACAGATTTTGGTTCAAGCATTTGGAAATTATCAACAACAACTTCAGTTATATAAATAGTTCGGCCTTCATTATTTTGGTAATTTCTTGTTTGAATATTACCAGTAACGCCAACTAATGAACCTTGTACTGCAAAATTCGCAAAAGTCTCAGCAGTTCCTCTCCAAACAACACAGTTGATGAAGTCGGTATCTCTTTCGCCTTGGGCATTCGTATAGTTACGATCTACTGCCAAAGTAAAAGAGCTAACTGCGATTCCGTTACCTGTATAACGCAACTCAGGGTTTTTCGTAAGTCTGCCTACTAAAGTAGTGTTATTAATCAATCGAAAGCTCCTCTCATAAAACGTTCCACGTGGAACATTTCTCTGCTTCTTAGTCTTCTAAGTGCTCTAAACGTACAATCATATGACGTAAAATACCATCGTTCATATTTGCTAGGCGTTCAAATTCGTCAACTGCATTTGAATCATTAGAAGACAATTCGATTAAGTAATAGTCTCCTTCAGTATAATCCTCAATTTCATATGCAAATTTACGATTTTTATCCCAATATTCAGATTTTGTTAATTCTGCTCCGTTGTCAGTAAGAACATTATTAAAACGTTCTACTAAAGTTTCTTTTTGGTCATCACCAATATCCGGACGAATAATGTACAAAATTTCATATTTAGCTGTTGTATTCATCGTGTTGCACCTCCTTATGGTCTTTGTGGCCCCTTCTTTCAAAGGAGCAAGGAGAGTAATGGTTTTACTTATTACTCACTCGAGAAATAATACCACATATTTGTTTGTATTACAAGTTTTAAACGATTCTTTATCTTCGTTACCTGCGCTTTTTTATAAAAAACTGTTCTAAATATCGCTTCTCTTTTTTCGGCTTCATAAAATAAGTACAGGTTGTTTTTTACTATTTTTAATAATCAATATGTTTGTTTTTGCATAAGATAACGTTTACAATTGGAACGTGATGGCTATTCTAAAATATAAGATGAAAGGGTTGTGACGATGAAGAAAATTATTAATAATCCTGATCAAATAGTGGATGAAATGCTCAATGGTTTAGTTTTTGCTTATGACTCGTTAGTAGAACGGATTCCAGAAACAACGGTTGTTCATAGAAAGGCCGATAAGAATGGTAAGGTTGGTTTAGTAAGTGGTGGAGGAAGTGGACATGAACCTTCTCACGCTGGCTTTGTTGGAAAAGGAATGTTGTCTGCTGCAGTAGCCGGCCAAGTTTTCACATCTCCGACCCCTGATCAAGTCCTTGAGGGAATTAAGGCAAGTGATGAAGGTGCCGGTGTCTTCTTAGTCATCAAAAACTATACAGGAGATGTCATGAACTTCGAGATGGCACAAGACATGGCTGATTTAGAAGATATCGAAGTAGAAACGATTGTTGTTGATGATGATATTGCTGTAGAAGATAGTACCTTTACGGCTGGGAAACGAGGGATTGCGGGAACGGTCCTTGTCCATAAGATTTTAGGGGCTGCTGCCGAAGAAGGAAAATCCCTACAGGAAATAAAAGAAATTACAGACCAACTGATTCCAAATATTAAATCCATTGGGGTTGCCTTAAGCCCTGCGACCAATCCAGAGGTAGGAAGTCCCGGATTTGAACTGGAAGAAGATGAAATTGAGTTTGGCGTCGGGATCCATGGAGAACCAGGTTACCGCAGAGAAAAATTACAACCTTCTAAAGATCTAGCTAAAGAACTCGTCGATAAATTAAAAAGCGAGTTTGAGTGGTCAGAAAATGAGGAATACGCCGTTTTAGTCAACGGCATGGGCGCTACTCCACTAATGGAGCAATTTGTTTTCATGAATGACGTTAAAAAATTATTAGTAGATGAGGAAAAGCTTTCACTTCCTTTCAGAAAAGTGGGCGATTATATGACTTCTATCGACATGGAAGGACTGTCCTTAACTCTCGTCAAACTAGAAGATAAAAAATGGCTGGATTATCTGAACGCACCAGTCAAAACAATCTCTTGGTAAATAATTCACAAATTTTCGTGCAATAGTGAGCATATAAAGTAGCCGTAGGAGGATTTTATGATTAAAGTAGATAAAGTTAGTCTTTGGATTGAGAAATTTGGAGAAAAAATCACAGAAAATAAAGAACATTTAAACAGTTTAGATACTGCGATTGGTGATGGGGACCATGGAAGCAACTTAACACGTGGAGCGACAGCTGTAAAAGAGCAAGCTGAAGGTGCGGATTATGAGAATCTCTCCGATCTTTTTAAAGATGTCGGAATGACATTAGTGAGTAAAGTTGGCGGGGCTTCTGGTCCATTATATGGTTCGGCCTTTATTGAAATGGCTAAGAAAGCCAGAGAAACCGAGGATATAGGAGAAATTTTAAGTGCTGGGCTAGAAGGTATTCAAAAACGTGGAAAAGCAGACACGGGCGAAAAAACAATGGTAGATGAATGGGCACCAGTGATTGAACATGTCCAAAATGATTCTTTAACAGAAGAAGTGATTACTGAAATTTTACAAAAAACAAAAGATATGAAAGCCACTAAAGGACGTGCTTCCTATTTAGGCGACCGTTCGATTGGTCATATTGATCCAGGTGCACAGTCAAGCGCTTATTTATTTGAAGCGTTACTTGAGGCAGGTGTCTTAGATGAGTAAAAAATATGGTATCCTTTTGATTTCACACGTAGAAGAAATAACCGCCGGTCTTGTAAAACTATTGGAACAAGTTGCAAGCGATGTAACCATTAAAACTGCTGGTGGTGGCGAAGATGGTGAAGTCGGAACAAGTTTCGACAAAATTAACACGGCGCTAAATGAATTTGAAGAAGAGGCCGTTTTAGCTTTCTATGATTTAGGAAGCGCTAAAATGAACTTAGAGATGGCCATGGAAGGCTCAGACAAAGAAGTTCTCTTATTTGAAACAGCTTTTGTAGAAGGTGCTTATGTTGCAGCTTCCTTGCTCCAAACAGAGGTTGACTTAGAGACTATCCAAGAACAACTAGAACCTTTAACTATAAAAGAATAAAGAATAAGACTAGGGCCATATTTTTTAATATACCCTAGTCTTTTTTGGTTAGGTTAATGATAGAATACCATCTAAATGTTTTTCAATTGGCGGACGTAAATGATGAGTGATCATAATGACTGTTAGTTCAGGATTGCTTAATAAACTTTCTTCAATTTTTAAAGCACTTATTTCATCCAGGTTTGAAGTTCCTTCATCAATTAAAATACATGTCTTTCCTCGAATTAAACCTCTCGCTAAAGCAACTCTTTGTCTTTGTCCCCCTGATAAGGAGCGCCCAGCTTCACCCACTGAGGTGTCAATACCTTCTGAAAGGCTGTCAATAAATGCTTGTAGATCACTGTTTTCTATAGCAAGAGCTAGTTGTTTATCTGTAAAATCCTCTCCAAGAGTAATGTTATAACGGATAGTTCCTTCAAATAAATAAGGAAATTGGTCAATATATAAGACTTGTTCCCTTAAATCTCTTCCTGAAATATCCTTTAACTCTTTCCCCGATAACATAACTGATCCTTCGTAATCCGTTAATTTTCCATTTAATATATTGAGTAAAGTCGATTTTCCGCTCCCACTAGAGCCAACGATTGCATATTTGTTTTTTAAGGCAAAGTCGAAATGGAGGTTACTTAAAATCTCTTTATCTCCATAAGCATAGTCTAAATGATTCACTTGAAATCCTTTATTTATCTCAAGTAAAGGCTTTTTATCTTTATGGTCTACTTTTTGAATGGTCTCAAATTTATCAAAAATTGGTTGGGTTGATTGAATGCCTGAAATTTGTTGACTAATATTTCCTACCGTATTAAATATCGTGCTGGCAAGACCACCTGTTGAGGCCATTGAACCTATGGATAGTAACGAACGAAAAGCGAGAAAACCGGTTAAAACCAAGATAGTTAACTGTCCAAATACATTTCCTAAAGCCCCTAAAATAGCCACTTTTCCGACAATTCTTGCTTGAGAATCTTTTGCCTTTGCTAATTTTACAGAGGCTTCTTTAACATCTCGTGTAATTTTTTTAAGCATATTGTAGGAAAACAAGGTATCAAAACCACCCAGTACATCGTTTGTTTTCGTTAAGAAGCGTTCATTTTCTTTAGTAGTGAATAAAGCAGCTTTGTTCATTTTCTTTTGATAAAGTCTTGGAAGAAGCAATGTGATCCCTGCAACAACAAAGCTCCAAATAACCAATGACCAGTGAAAGAAAAGTAAAGCCACAATAGATGTGAACGTACCAATAATACCCGCAGCCACATCATAAATACGTTCGTACGTTTGTTCTTCTATTATATGGATGTCGCTGCTTAACCATGAGGCGTAAGTACCTTCCGATTTTTGGTGGAAATTGTTATAACTTGTTTGTTCCATCCGTAAAGTAATATCTTCACGGATAGAGGTGACCATTTTTTGAATGGTATCATTTGTTTTGACCACTTGAAAATAAGTGAATAATAAAAAGAATAGATAAGCAAGAAACATTTGTAAGGCAGCGATAACAAACTCTTTAAAATCAAAAATAATCAGAGCATTGAAGGCAGACGCATTTAAAATACTTGCGATTGTTTGAGAACTAGCACTGCCAAGTAATATAAAACCAACAATTAAATTATCTTTCCAAAACCGTTTGATATATTTAAACATATTTTTCCTCTTTTCTTTCATTTGTGATTTCATTATAAGTAACTTAAAATAAAAGAAATGAAAAATTGCAGATATGCAAAAATGAGGTGTAGAGATGTATGGAAAAATCGTTCGAGAAATGAGAACAGGTAAAAATATTACCTTAAAAGAAGCAGCAGGAGAGGCTTTGTCCGTTTCTCAGTTATCTCGTTTTGAAAATAATAGAACCATGATTCCAGTTGGAAATTTCTTCGATGTCTTAGAAAACTTGAATGTTACAATTGAAGAATTTGAATATGTTCGTCAAGAAAAAAAGACAAATCACGTGGAAAAAATTCTTTTTCGAATAGAAGAATACAACAATAAAAAAGATTTGGAGCAGTTAAGAAATTTAATCACTGAAATTAAACAAAAAAATCCAGTGCCCTATAGTTGGGAGCAATTTTTAATTTATTTTATAAAATGTATCCTGGCGATTTATGATGAGGAGGAAACCCAAGCTTATCAGCCTGTTTTAGATTATTTGATGCAAGTTGAAAATTGGGGAGAAATGGAATTAAAGTTGTATGCTTTATTTAGCTTTGCCTTTGATATTGAAACTACTCACTTTTTAATGTGGACAGCATTAAAGAGAAGTCAACAATATCTTCAAATACCAAGTACATCAGGTTTACTTTATGCAATTTTAACAAATAGTTTTTCGACTTTTTTAACTTATGATCGACTAGATTATGCTGAAGAGACTATTCAGTTATTCGATGACCATCATGCGGAGAATGCACAGTTTCTATCCCCCCATATCGACTTTATGTTCAATAAAGGATTGCTCGCTTTTCGTAAAAAGGATTTAAAAATAGCAAAAAAGTATTGTGAAAATGCAATAAAAATTTGTAAATATTTTAAACAAAAAGAGTCCGTCGATTATTATAGTAAAAGATATAAGCAGTGGTTAGAAAATTATAAAAATCCAAGCTATAGAGAATTATCAATAAAAATGGGAATGTTTGATACAAATAATAGCTAGTTTTCCGTTCACAAAAAACAAAATTGTTTATTATAATCTGAAAGTAACCCGCAACCTCTAAGGCTTTTGAAGTTTAAGATTAACATTATAAACCTTTTTTCTTTGAAATTATTCCAAAAATTGACCCTTAATAGAGAGCTTGCTATGCTTAGTTGTGGTTAAAAATGAATAGAAAGAGGTTTTTTGTGTGAAAAAAAGAATGACAAGACTCCTAATAGTATTTGCTGGCGTCCTATTGGTTTTAACAGCTTGTAGTGGGAATACACCCAATACAGATGGCGAGAACGAAGCAGACAATGCGTCAGAAGAAACAAATGTCACGAGAGATTGGGAAGCTATTCAAGAAAGCGGTGTCTTAAAAGCAGCTACGGACGGAACCTATTATCCAAACTCTTATCATGATGAAGCGACGAATGAATTAACGGGCTTTGAAGTAGAAATTCTACGAGAAATTGCCAATCGTTTAGGACTTGAGATAGAATTTACGGAAATGGGCGTCGACGGCATGTTGACTTCATTGAACAGCGAACAAATTGATATTTCGGCTTTAGGTATCGATCGTGATGGAGAAAATGCTAATAAATATAACTATACGTCTCCTTATAAGTATTCTTTCGGTGCTATGGTCGTTCGAGAATCAGATGATTCCGGTATTGAGACGCTAGAAGATTTAGAAGGTAAAAAAGCAGCGGGAGCAGCAACAACTTCGTATATGAAAGTGGCTAGACATTTCGGTGCAGAAGAAGTTATTTATGATAATGCAACCAATGATCAATACTTATGGGATGTAGCGAATGGCCGTACAGATGTTGTATTAAACGATTACTATGGCCAAGTCATGGCTACTGATGCTTTACCTGAAATCCCAGTAAAAGTGCATGATATTTTTTATAATCCAAGTGAAACGAATTTTGCGATTAAATTAGGAAATGATGAATTGACGGACAAAGTCAACGAAGAACTAGAAGCGATGAGAGAAGATGGCACACTCACTGAAATCTCGCAAGAGTTTTATAATGGTGAAGACGTATCCGAACAGAAAGATTATGATTTTACTGAGGTCGATGTTTCCGATGAATAAGGAGTGGAAGTAAGTCATGGCCAATATCCAATGGGAATATATTTTTGATTTTGAGCTAGCCTTAGAGTCAATTCCATTTATCTTAAAAGGGTTGCCGTATACCATGGGGATTGCATTGATTAGTACCTTTTTTGGTTTAGTTTTAGGGCTTATTTTAGCTACAATGCGGATAACTAATGTCCCTATTCTTGAGTGGTTTGCACGTACCTATATCTCTTTTATGCGCGGAACGCCTACCTTAGTTTTACTATTCTTGCTCTATTTCGGCTTACCCTTTATTGGCATTCAATTCGATGCGGTGACTGCAGCGGTTATTGGCTTTAGTATCAATTCAGCAGCATATATCGCCGAGATTATCCGTTCTTCGATTTCCTCTGTAGCTATCGGTCAATGGGAAGCCGCGTATGCCCTTGGTTTAAATTGGACCTTTGTCATGCGAAAAATTATTCTGCCGCAAGCTTTCCGGATTGCTATTCCTCCACTCAGCAATGTGGTGTTAGATATTATTAAAGGAACTTCACTTACCGCAATGATTACCGTTCCTGATATGTTCCAAAATGCAAAAATTGTTGGTGGACGAGAGTTTGATTATATGACCATGTATATTTTAGTTGCGATTATTTACTGGGTAGTTTGCAGTTTATTCGGCAGACTGCAAAATTACCTTGAAGCACGCACATCCACTTACGTTTAAAGTTTATTTATAATAAAAAATAGCTCATCAAAAAAGGAGCTTCTAGTCACTCTAGAAGCTCCTTTTGATCTTTATTAATAAAAACTTAAATTATGGTATTAACATAAATAATAATGCAGCGATAATTCCGCCAATTAGAGGGCCGACGACTGGTACCCAGGCATAACCCCAATCTGAATCGCCTTTATTTGCGATAGGAAGGAATTGATGCGCAATCCGCGGACCTAAGTCACGAGCAGGGTTAATCGCATAGCCTGTCGTTCCTCCAAGAGACATTCCAATAGAAACAATAAGTAAACCAACAACGAGTGGGTTTAAGCCATCTCCAAAGGTATTTCGACCAAAAGCTAAAATACCAAATACAAGAACGGTTGTCCCGATAATTTCACCGATCACACTATTTCCAATATCGCGAATACCAGGTGCTGTAGAGAAGACAGCTAAAACTGTTTCTGGTTCTTCAGTGGCTTCAAAGTAAGGTTTGTAATGGAGCCAAACCACGACCGCCCCTAAAATAGCGCCAGCCATTTGCGCTAAGATATATGGAAGCACATAGCCCCAAGGGGTTTCACCGGCAATAGCCATCCCAATAGTTACTGCGGGATTAATATGCGCCGGGGATAAATAACCGGACATAAAAACAGCCATTGCCACGGCTAGACCCCAACCAAAGGTGATAAGCACCCATCCCGAACCATTCGATTTTGTTCTTTTTAATACATCCGCTGCAACAACACCATCACCTAAAATAACTAAAACAAAAGTCCCGATAAATTCTCCGAGTACGTGTTGAGTCAATGCTGTGTCCATAAAAACAACTCCTTATTTTATTCCTTTAATGTATTAAGTTGTATATTTGAGATAGTCTCTCTTAATTCTTCTACCCATTGAGCTCTTTCTTCTTCATTCCAGCCAAAGTACTCTTGCATATAATTGACAACAGCAGGGGCCCATTTTTCTACTTCATTTGTAGAGAAAAGAAGGTCAGCTGTACGTCTTAAGAAGAAATCAACCGGAGACATAGCCCCTTCATATTCTAAGGCGTAAACTAAAGATAAAGCCAAATCTAGTGGTAGGGGGATTTTTTTCGCTTCTTCTACAAGTGAAAAAACCGTCTCTATGTTTGTTCCATACCAATCAATCAGTTCTCGGGCTTGCTCTTCTGTAAGGCCAATTTCTACTCCTTTTGGAACATTCTCTTCAATATATTCCTTAAACTTCGTGTGATCCGGTACATCACCGCCCGATAGCGGTATGTTTCTAGTCTCTACGCTTGAATATTCTTGGCCTGTTTTTTCTGCTAATTCAGCATGAATCGCTTCAAAAGTATCTTGAGCCATCAAACGGTAGTCCGTTAATTTTCCGCCCGCAATCGTCACTAAACCAGCTTCTGAAACAAAAACATCATGGGTTCGAGAAATACTGGAAGCGTCAGCGGCTCCTCTTTCTAAAATAAGAGGTCGTAAACCGGACCAACCAGCTTCGATATCAGCAAATGTTAATTGGGCATCAGGGAAACGGTTATTGACAGCTTCTAATAAATATTCAACGTCTTCTTCTGTAATTCCGGGCTCAACTAAATCACCTTTATAAGGGGTGTCTGTTGTTCCAAAATACGTTTTATCTCCGCGAGGGATGATAAAGATCATACGTTCATCTTCAAGGCCTGTATCTGTATAAACGGTATGTTTTACAGGCAGTTTAGTGGCATCGACTACGAAATGGACCCCTTTGGTAGGATACATGCGGTCGGCGTCTTCATTTTTTTGTTTATTCCGAAGCTCGTCTGACCAGGGTCCAGTAGCATTAACAACAACTGAAGAATAAATGTCATAGGTTTCACCCGTAAGTGTGTCTTCTGCTTTCACACCAATTATTTGGTCCTTTTCATATAAAAAGTCCGTTACTTTGACATAATTGGCTAAAAGCGTACCGAACTCCGATGCTTTCTTCAAAATTTCAATTGTTAAACGAGCATCATCGTTAATATAGTCGAGGTACAAGCCCCCTTTAATTAAACCTTCTTCTTTCAAACCGGGCGTCCCTTCAAGCACTTCTTCTTTTGAGATAAAGGTGTGCTTCCATTCATCATCTACTCCTGCTAAGCGGTCATACAATTCAAGCGCAATATCAGCAGAAAAGTCCGTAAAAGAAGCTCCAGGCTCATCATATACCGGTAACAACATCCGATCGGGTTGCACAATATGCGGCGCATTTTGATAGATAACTTCTCGTTCTTTTGTAATGTCAGCAACTAATTCAACTTCGAATTGTTTTAAATATCTTAAACCACCATGAACTAATTTAGTCGAACGACTAGAAGTACCGGCAGCGAAATCCTGCATCTCAAGCAAGCCCGCATTTAAATCTTCGGCGCCAGCCTGTAGTGCTAGGCCAGCCCCTGTAATACCTCCTCCAATAATCAATACATCTAATTTTTCCTCTGTTAATTTATTTAACGTTTCTTTTCGAGTTTCAAAGGATAATTTATTCAAGTAAAGTTCTCCTTTCTCAACAATCAATAAGTCTTTATTCTTCCTCTTCTGGGTTTTCTTGATTGATTTTTAAAGGTTTATGCTTAAAGACACGTGTGGCCTCTACGGCATTTTCCCAACCAGCGTATAAGTCAGCTCTTTGTTCTTCGCCCATTTCAGGTTCAAAGGTTTTATCTTTTTCCCAGTATTCTTTAATCTCATCGAGGTCTTTCCAGAAACCGGTCGCTAAACCAGCTAGATAAGCAGCTCCTAATGCGGTTGTTTCCATAATTTCAGATCTTTCGATCGTTGTATCTAAAATATCTGCTTGGAATTGCATCAAGAAGTCATTATTCGCGGCTCCACCGTCAACACGCATAGTAGGAATTTCAATGCCAGAATCCTTAACCATCGTGTCTAAGACATCACGTGTTTGGTAAGCCATCGATTCAAGGGTTGCACGGATAAATTGTTCTTTTGTAGTTCCTCTCGTGATCCCAAACACGGCTCCCCGAGCATCTTGATCCCAATAAGGCGCGCCAAGTCCTGTAAAGGCAGGCACTACATACACATTATCGGTTGTCTCTACCCGCGAAGCATATTCCTCTGATTCTGGCGATTCACGGAATAAGCGCATTCCATCACGGAGCCATTGAATTGCTGAGCCAGCCACAAAAATACTTCCTTCCAGCGCATAATAAACTTCGCCATCCAATCCGTAAGCGAGTGTCGTTAATAAGCCATTTTCGGAAATGATTGGTTCTTTTCCAGTATTCATAATAATAAAAGCGCCTGTTCCATAAGTATTTTTAACCATACCTTTTTCAAAGGCTGTCTGGCCAAATAACGCTGCTTGCTGGTCTCCTGCAATACCTGCTACCGGCACACGTTCCCCATAGAAATGTTCTGGAATTGTTTCTCCATATATTTCAGAAGATGAATGAACCTCTGGAAGCATCGCTTTCGGAATATCAAGCAACTCTAGAATCTCTTCATCCCACTCTAAATCATAAATATTAAACAACATCGTTCGACTAGCGTTTGAATAGTCTGTCGCGTGCACTTCGCCGCCTGTTAATTTCCATAATAACCAGCTATCAATCGTTCCAAATAATAATTCGCCATTTTCTGCTCGCTCACGAGCTCCCTCTACTTTATCCAATGTCCACATAATTTTTGTAGCAGAAAAGTAGGAGTCAATGACCAGTCCTGTCTTTTTATGAATAAAGTCCGTATGACCGTCTTCAATCAGTTGATCCGCGATTCCTGATGTTTGTTTCGATTGCCAAACAATCGCTCGATGAATGGGCACACCTGTCTCTTTATCCCAAATAACAGTGGTTTCTCGTTGGTTCGTAATGCCAATACCATCGATTTTAGCTGGACTTAAACCGGACTCAATTAAAACCCCTGCAATGACCTGTAGAGTTTTAATCCAAATCTCGTTCGCATCATGTTCCACCCAACCAGGCTCAGGATAATACTGCTCAATTTCTCTTTGAAATGACCACTTCGGTTGTCCTTCCTTATCAAAAATAATCGCTCGCGTACTTGTTGTTCCTTGATCTATCGACATAATATAGTCTGCCATGGAAACAATTCCTCCTTATAGTTTTGTTAACGAAAGGGTTTACAATTAAAATAATACTATAGAAGTATTTCGAATTAAAGAGATCTGCTTATAAAACTGACAAACATACACAACGAGCTAAGCACTTCATCAGGGGCTATTTGACTTACTCATAAGCTATTCATTTGTTTTAAGCTTTTTTCAATAAAAAAAGGTTAGAATCTTTATTGATTCTAACCTTAAATATTTTATTCTTCTTCCGGTTCTTCTTGATCAGCTTCTGCTCGTTCCAGTAATTCATCCACTTCATCTGTTGCATCAGCAGCGGGTTGTGCTTCTTCTCCTTCTTCGCCTTCCATATCTTCCTCATCTTCTGGATCAATAATTGAAAGGGTTGAAATAAATTGTTCTTCATCTAAGCGCATTAAGCGTACCCCTTGGGTATCTCTTCCTGTAATAGAGATATCTGAAGCATCAAAACGAATAATAATTCCTTCATTTGTGGTCAATAAGATACCTTCTTCTCCTTGAATGGTCGCTAAGCTTACCAGTGAACCATTTCTTTCAGTAATCTTAAAGGTTTTAACACCCTTACCGCCACGATTTCGAATCCCATATTCAGAAGCTTTCGTTCCTTTTCCATAACCCTTTTCAGAGATCACGAGGACATAACTATCAGGGGCTAAGATATCTGCGCCAATGACGTAATCTCCTTCGCGTAAGTTAATGCCGCGGACACCCGTCGCATTTCGGCCCATCGAACGTACGTCGGTTTCTTCGAAGCTTACTGCGTACCCATTTTTCGTTCCAATGACCATATTTTGCGTGCCATCGGTTAACTTCACTGAGATTAATTCATCGTTCTCTTTAAGGTTAATGGCGATGAGACCACTTGTACGAATATTTTGGAATTCAGTGCAATCTGTACGTTTGACCGTTCCTAATTTCGTTGTAAAGAAGAGTTGTTCACCTTCTTTAAGTTTTTCATCTAAGCGAACGACCGCCTGAATCTGCTCATCATTATCGATGCCTAAAAAGTTTAAGGCAGGGATTCCTTTAGCAGTTCGCCCGTATTCAGGGATTTCATAAGCTTTTGCTTGATAAACTTTCCCTGTATTGGTAAAGAATAGGACCATATCATGTGTAGAAGTCGATAAGACTGTTTCTACAAAATCATCATCATTCGTCCCCATTCCTTTCACACCGCGGCCTCCACGATTTTGTGTTTTAAATTCATCGATAGGCATACGTTTCATGTAGCCATAGTGCGAAAGCGTGATCACGACGTCTTCTTCTTCAATTAAATCTTCGTCTTCGATGCTTAAAGCTTCTCCGACCATTAATTCTGTTCGACGGTCATCCCCATGTTTATCCGCGATCTCGATCATTTCTTCTTCGATAATTTCATCGATTCGCTCAGGATTGCTTAAAATGTCGTTTAAGTCAGAAATTAAGGCGATAAGGTCTTGGTACTCGCTTTCGATTTTTTCGCGTTCTAGGCCGGTTAAACGAACCATACGCATATCTAAAATAGCTTGCGCTTGTCGATCACTTAAATCATACTGCGTCATTAAAGTTTCTTTCGCAATGGCTCCCGTATCCGAATGACGAATAATAGAGATAATTGCATCAATATGATCAAGCGCTGTTCGTAACCCTTCTAAAATATGAGCACGTGCTTCAGCTTTGTCTTTGTCGAATTTTGTTCGACGACGAATCACTTTACGCTGGTGTTCTAAATAATGACCTAAAATTTCTTTTAGGCTCAGCGTACGCGGTACACCATCAACGATTGCCAGCATATTGAAACCAAAAGAGGTTTGGAGTGAAGTCATTTTGAATAAATTATTCAAAATAACGGCTGCTGAAGCATCGCGACGGATATCGATAGTGATTCGCATACCATCACGGTCTGATTCATCGTTTAAGGCTGTAATGCCTTCGATCCGCTTTTCGCGAGCCAATTCTGCAATCTTTTCAACAAGTTTTGCTTTATTGACTAAATAAGGAATTTCATCAATAATGATGCGCTCGCGCCCGTTGTCCTCTTCAATTCGAGTATTTGCCCGAACTTGAATAGAACCTCGTCCAGTATCATAAGCTTTTCGGATGCCTGATTTGCCTAAAATAATACCGCCTGTCGGAAAGTCCGGACCAGGTAGTACTTCCATCAAATCTGCAGTCGTTGCTTCTGGATTGTGTAGCATTACGCGACAAGCTTCAATCGTTTCTCTTAAGTTATGGGTTGGAATATTGGTTGCCATTCCTACCGCAATTCCGCTTGCCCCATTCACGAGGAGGTTTGGAAACTTCGCTGGTAATACACTTGGCTCTGTCTCACTTCCGTCATAGTTTTCACGGAAATCTACTGTATCTTTATTAATATCACGAAGTAGTTGGAGAGCGATCTTGCTCATGCGTGCTTCTGTATAACGCATAGCTGCCGCAGCATCGCCATCCACCGAACCAAAGTTTCCGTGTCCATCTACTAACGGATAACGGTAACTAAAGTCTTGCGCCATACGAACCATTGAATCATAAATCGCTGAATCGCCATGCGGGTGATATTTCCCCATAACATCTCCAACAATACGTGCT
Organism: uncultured Atopostipes sp.; assembly: GCA_963558565.1. Lineage (GTDB taxonomy): Bacteria > Bacillota > Bacilli > Lactobacillales > Carnobacteriaceae_A > Atopostipes. Next base: position 190,404 of record CAUWGX010000002.1, on the reverse strand, counting down.
GATTTTTTATATGATTTATCAGGTGTAATTCCTAATTCATTCATCCCATGTAAAATACGACGATGGACAGGTTTCAATCCATCCCGAACGTCTGGCAGTGCACGTGAGACAATAACACTCATTGAATAATCTAGGAATGATTTTTGCATTTCTTCGGAAAGTTGAATTACATCAATTCCACTTCTATCTTCAGCCAATTTTTTTAACTCCTTCCATGCCATTCATCATTTACGTTTCATTAAAAATTAAATATCGATATTTTCCACATATTGGGCATTATCTTCAATAAATTTACGACGTGGTGGCACTTGATCGCCCATCAACATCGTCATGACTTGATCTGATTTTTTGGCATCATCGACATGTACTTGCGTCAATCTTCTAGTTTCAGGGTTCATGGTTGTTTCCCAAAGTTGATCCGCATCCATCTCTCCTAGCCCTTTATAGCGTTGAATCGATGGTTTTGGTGACTCAGGGATTGTTTTTAGATATTGCTCAAGTTCTTCATCAGAATCTAAATAAACAGAATTTTTTCCTTGTCGGACTTGATAAAGAGGCGGTTGAGCGACATAAATAAAGCCGGCATCAATGGCTGGACGCATATAACGGAAAAACAATGTTAATAATAAAGTCCGAATATGGGCACCATCTACATCCGCATCTGTCATAATAATTAGTTTATGATAACGTGCTTTTTCAATATCAAATTCTTCACCAAAGCCAGTACCCATCGCTGTAAAGAGAGTTCGAATTTCCTCATTCGCAAGAATGCGTTCAAGCGAAGCTTTTTCAACGTTTAAAATCTTTCCTCGAATCGGTAAAATCGCTTGGAAGAGACGTGAACGGCCTTGTTTTGCTGAACCTCCAGCCGAATCCCCCTCTACGATAAATAATTCAGAGATTTCGGGATCTTTTGAAGAACAGTCGGCCAGTTTACCAGGTAAGTTACTAATCTCCAAACCACTTTTTTGTCGTGTCACTTCGCGCGCACGTTTAGCCGCTACGCGGGCTTTTGAAGCGACATCGACTTTATCCATAATTTGTTTACTAATTTTTGGATTTTCGATGAGGTAACGCTCAAAGTGCGCACTAAATAAACGGTCGACGATCGTACGGACTTCTGAGTTTCCTAATTTTGTTTTTGTTTGCCCTTCGAACTGCGGATCCGGATGTTTAACACTAATAATAACCGTTAAACCTTCACGGGTATCTTCGCCTAAGAAGTTCCCGTCCTCTTCTCGTAAGTAGTCATTCTTACGCGCATAATCATTAATGACACGAGTTAACGCAGACTTAAAGCCTGATTCGTGTGTTCCACCTTCATGAGTCCGAATGTTATTGGCAAAACTTAATAAATTAAGGTGATAGCCTGTGGTATGTTGTAAAGCCACTTCCACCATGATCTCATCTTGCTCATCAGAAATAAAAATGGGTTCGTCATACAACACATCTTTATTTTCATTCAAGTATTCGGTATAGCTCTTGATCCCACCGCTATAACGATACTCAGCTGTTTTAATTTCTTCTTCTCGGGTATCTTCAATATTTAATAATAAATCTCGATTTAAATAAGCTAATTCTTGCGTTCGTTCTCTTAAACGCTCAAAATCAAATGCGATACTCTCTTTAAATATTTCTTCATCAGGGCGGAAATAAACTTCTGACCCCGTTTGATCGGTTTCACCGATAATTTCTAAATCTGTGACCGGAATTCCCTGTTCAAAGCGCTGGTAATAAATATTCCCATCGCGATAAATTCTGTATTCTAAAAAAGTAGAAAGCGCGTTTACAACCGCAGCCCCTACACCGTGTAAACCTCCAGAGACTTTATAACTGCCTCCGCCAAACTTCCCGCCTGCATGGAGTACAGTAAATACTGTCTCAGAAGCTGGACGTCCCGTCTTATGTTGGATATCAACCGGAATCCCACGACCATTATCCGTCACACGAACATGGTTATCTTCCTCAATTTCAATATGGATTTTATCCGCAAAACCAGCCATCGCTTCGTCAATCGAGTTATCCACGATTTCCCATACTAAGTGATGGACGCCATCTAAACCTGTCGTCCCAATATACATCCCTGGACGTTTTCTAACGGCTTCTAATCCCTCTAATACTTCAATTTGACTTGCATCATAACTATCAGGAACGAGATCTTTCTTTTCAGTCATTTTATTACTCTCCTATCTCTTAAACCTTTAGCAATTCCTATCCCTCAGTGTTCTCTTCTTCTCTTATTTTTCCTTGATCAACATAGAAAATTAAGGGATGGTCTAATAATTCCATCTGAACACCGTCTAAACTTGTCGTTGTAATAAATGTTTGTACTTTATTTTGAATTGAATTTAATAAATGCGTTTGGCGACTATCATCTAATTCACTCAAGACGTCATCTAACAATAGAATCGGATACTCCCCCGTAATCTCGTGCATCAACTCAATTTCAGCTAGCTTTAAACTCAAAGCGGTTGTCCTTTGTTGGCCTTGCGAACCATAAGTCTGTACATTACGTTCATTCACGTAAAAAACGAGATCGTCTCGGTGAGGCCCAATCGTTGTAGTCCCCTGATCGATTTCTTGCGTTTCGGCTGTTTGATAATCTTCTTTCAAACCGGCAAATATTGTTTCAACACTCATTTCAGCCGTCGCATTCGCTGTTGTTTTGTAACGGATATGCAGCTCTTCTTTGTCATTTGAAATATCTGCTTGCACAGCTTGGGCCCAGTTATTTAAACGTTTTACGAAACGAAAACGGGCATACAGTACCTCAGCGCCTTCAGCTGCTAACTGTTCCGTGAGTACTTCTAAATAAACCTTGTCATAATTGGAATCATAACGTGCTTGTTTTAAAAATTGATTGCGTTGTTTTAAAATTCGTTGATATTGTGCTAAATGGTGTAAATAAATTTTATTCATTTGCCCCAATTCCATATCAATGAACTTACGACGTACAGACGGGGAACCTTTCACTAAAGATAAATCTTCTGGGGCAAATAAAATCACATTCAGTTGTCCAATATAGTCGCTAAGCTTCTTTTGTTCTAAATGGTTTAATTTAGCCATTTTACCACGCTTAGACAAAATAATTTCTAGAGGAACTGAATGTGACTTCTTTTTTAATAGACCTTTTACTTTAGAAAAATCGCTATCCCACCGTATTAATTCGCGATCTCGAGAGGTTCGATGACTCCGAGACATCGCTAAAAAATAAATACTTTCAATCAGATTTGTTTTACCTTGAGCGTTTTCCCCAATCAGTACATTAATAGACGGTGAAAAAGATAACTCCGTTGTGTCGTAATTACGAAAATTTTGTAATTCGATATTTTCTAGATACATTCGTTGTCTTTCTCAGATGATGTTTTGATCTGAAATTCGCCGATATTTGGAATGCGGATACTGTCGCCATCGTAAAGTTTTTTCCCACGACGATCTTCTAACTCCTCATTCACATATACTTCCATCTGTTGTAAGAATGGCTTTGCCATCCCTCCACTGGATATAATACTTGATAATTTTAAAAATTGTCCAAGTGTAATATAGGAACCTTGAATTTCAACTTCTGTTTTTTCCATGGGGATGCTCCTTATCCTTTGATATTCTGTTTCATACCTTACTATTATACCTGAAAAATAGAGATTTTTCAATTTTAATCGTGTATTTTACGCTAAAAATGGCTTCTGTACGTTTTTTTATTGTTTTAAAGCAAAAACGCAAATATTATATATTTTGCTCATAAATTAAAAAAATGGATTCTCATAAGGAATCCATTTTTCTGCTTATTTTTATTTGAATGATTTATATTTTTAAAATTTACGATCCTGTAGATGTTCGGATCGGAGTAATTAACTGAATGAAATCATGATCATTCTCTGCTCCTGCTGGCACAATCACAAACGGACGTAAGGTTGAAATTAACTTAAGCGTTACTTTTCCACTTTCAAAAGTATTTAAAGCATCGCGTAAATAATCCGGGTTAAACGAAATTTCAATCTCAGCACCATCTAGATTATCGTATTGAACATCTTCTTCGACATAACCGACTTCAGGGGAATTACTGGTTAATTGAATCTCGCCATCTTCTACAATTAATTTTACGACGTTATTTTTTCCCGCATGCGAAAGTAAAGACGTACGGCTGACGGCTCCTTTTAAGTTTTGAACATTCACATCAATCTCTGTTGAAGAGTCATGTGGAATTAATTGATCCGTCTGTGGATAGTTTCCTTCAAGTAAACGAGAGTAGAAATGAGTATCTTCTGTCATAAACAGAATTTGATTTTCAGCTAAAGCAACACTTACCTCTTCTATATCATCTGTTAAGATTTTTGAAAGTTCAGTTAAACTGTTTCCTGGAATAACAATTTGGAAAGATAAATCTTCCGGAACAGCAACTGGGATAATTCGTTGACTTAAGCGGTGACTGTCTGTGGCCACAGCTTTAAGCTTTCCATCTTGAATAGAGAAATTAACACCCGTCAAAATAGGACGACTTTCATGCTTGGATACAGCGATCACTGTTTGTTCGATCACTTTTTTCAGCAAAATCACTGGTAAAGTAAAAGATTCACTGGTATCAATTTCTGGTAAGTAAGGATAACTCGCTGCATCTAAGGCATTAATCGTGAAAAACGAATTAGCTGAAGAGATGGAAGCTTGTAATTGAGTATTTACTTCAAACGTAAACGTGTCATCCGCTAATTTATTAATAATATCAGCAAAGAAACGAGCAGGTTGTAAGACAATACTCCCTGTTTCTTCAATTTCTAATTCTGCTTCTTCATCCTCCGCGAATAACTTCGCTTCGATTGAGATATCTGAGTTACTTCCAGTTATTTTTAAATCATTCTTCGTAACTTCAAGTTTTAACCCAGTTAGAATAGGTATAGTTGTTTTATTAGAAATTGCCAATTGAACATCACGGAGTTTTTTAAGCAATTCTAAACGATTCACTGTAAATTTCATTCTTTCTGCTCTCCTTCTGTCGAAATATATTTTCAGTTATTAGTATAGCATAATTTTTCGTGTTTTTTTATTTAAAATTTCTTAGAACTGAGCGCCTTATATATTAATTATATTATATAAATAATATAGTAATAGTAGTAGGGCCTGTGGATTCTGTGGATAATCAAATTTAGCGTTTGGTAAGTGGGTTTTCCACTGTGGATAACTTGTGGATGTTTTTGTGCTTAACTGAAAAGTTATCCACACATTTTAAAATTGTTCTTTTAATTCATTGATCTCTCTTTTTATTTTTGGATCTTCAGTTAGCAGTTTCGTAATTTTTTCATGGGCATGTAAAACAGTTGTGTGATCTTTTCCGCCAAATTCAGCTCCAATTTTTGGAAACGAAGAATCTGTTAACTCGCGTGCTAAATACATCGCAATTTGACGAGGCATAACAATGGTTTTTACACGACGTTTGCCCTTTAGATCATCGACAGTGATCTGATAGTAGTCAGCCACATCTTCTTGAATTTGACTAATGGACAATTCTTTATCGGAATCTTTGATCATGCTCTTCAGTGCGTCCGCTGCTAAGCTTGTGGTAATTTCAAGATTTTGCATCGTAGCATAAGCTTGCACACGAACAAGCGCCCCTTCTAGTTCACGAATGTTTGAATCAATTTGTCCTGCAATATAACTGAGCGTATCATTTGGAATTTCTAAGCGTTCAGCATCTGCTTTCTTCCTTAAAATAGCAATTCGCGTTTCTAAATCAGGCGGTGTAATATCGACTGAAAGTCCCCAGGCAAAGCGTGATACAAGTCGTTCTTGCATCTTAGGAATTTCGTTAGGTAGTCGATCACTCGTTAACACAATTTGTTTTCTATCATCATATAAAGCATTAAACGTATGGAAAAATTCTTCTTGTGTTCCCTCTTTATCTGCGAAAAATTGAATATCATCGACTAATAATAAATCGACTGTACGATATTTTTCGCGGAATTCTTCTTGTGTTCGATTCTGAATGGAACTTATAAAGTCATTCGCAAAGGTTTCACTCGACACATATTTCACATTTTTATCCGGATTAATACTTAAGTATTGATGACCAATAGCGTGCATTAAATGGGTCTTCCCTAAACCAACTCCACCATAGAAAAATAAAGGATTATAGATGGTTCCAGGTTCTTCTGAAACGACTAAAGCAGCAGCATGTGCCATCTGGTTTCCTTTACCGATAACGAACGTATCGAAGGTATATTTACTATTCAATTCACTCGATTGAAAAACATTTGGTGTAGTCGTTACTTCCATAGTTTCTTCTTCTTGTTCTTGCTGGTCTTGTTCATCTTTTGTAAGAAAACGCGGAGTAATCTCTTGCCCCGCATATTCATAGAGATATTCAACAATCTTCGTTGCAAGGTGATTTTCCCAATACTCTTTATGTAAAGTTGTAGGAACTTGAATGGTAATTAGTTGATTAGATACGGAAAGAACTTGTGCACTATCGATCCAGGTATCAAAGCTTACCTTTGAAAGGTCTTCTTTAAATTTATCTTTCAAGTAAATCCAGATACTATTTTGATCCTCTAACACGTGATTTCTCTCCCTTAATTACATAGTAGTGTTTTTTATTTTAACACGGATGAAAAAAGTTTTCCACAGAATTAATAAATTGTGAATAAAAGAATTCGCAGGCTGTTATATACTTATCCACAACCTGAATAAAAACTGTGGAAGATAGAAATAATAAAAGTGGTTTTTAGTAAAATGTGGACAAATACATGGAATGCAAATGGCTTAACGGCAGATGTTTCACAGACTTATTCACAGGATATGTGGATATGTTAACAACCTATAAACAAGGGTGTCCATAGTTTAAAAAGCCAATTTTTAGCTGTGGATAGCGAGAAAATTATTTTTACGAATCACAAGCAATGTGGATAACTATTAACAAAAAGAGGATAAATAAAAGGGATAAATATTCAAGATTTTAAATTTTTTATTGACGAGCTGTAAAAAAATAATTAAAATAACTTTCTAAAAGGGCAATAAAATATAAAGTATAAGTTGACAAAGCAATAATTTTTCCATAAAATTAAATAGTCTGTTCGCATGATGTTAATGATTACATTAACGAATTAAATGATAGAAATGGATTTTTAAAGAATTCAGGAGGTGTTTCAATATGTCAGAAGGATTAACTTATAACCCAAAGAAACGTCAAAGAAAGAAAGTACACGGATTCCGTAAAAGAATGAGTACTAAAAGTGGACGTAATGTTTTGAAAAACAGACGTCGTAAAGGTAGAAAGCGTTTGACTCATTAAACATGAAGAATTCGTTTTATAAATCTAAAGCGACAGGATCTCATATAAAATGAGTGAACGTCGCTTTTTTTATTACACATCATTACGAAGAAGGGAAGTGATGGGATGAGAAAAGCTTACCGTGTAAAGTCAGAAAAGGACTTTCAAAAAGTTTTTCATGATGGAGTATCCAAAGCCAATCGTCAATTTGTAGTCTATACACTTCCTAAAAAAGAACAGAAACATTTTCGAGTGGGCATTTCAGTAGGAACAAGATTGGGAAATGCTGTTATTCGAAATAAAATTAAACGAAGAATTCGACATGCTTTAATGGAATTAGATAAAGAATATACATTTGATCATGCACTTGATTTTATAGTGATCGCTAGGAAACCCGTCAACCAGATGGAATATCATGAAATTAAGAGAAGCTTACTTCATGTGTTATCTTTAGCGAACGTTATTTCAAGAAAAAAGAATGAATAAAAATGATCAACCGATTCATCGGGATAAATTAAATAATTGAATATACTTTTAGGAGAGAAAAATAGTGAAAGAGTTCTACAGAAAAAATAAACGCACACTCTTAATGCTAGCTCTTGTAGCATTTATTGTATTTCTAAGTGCTTGTGGAAGAACGGAAGCAATAGGTCCTGAGAGCGAAGGTTTCTGGGATGGAGTAATCATTTATAATTTCTCTCGCTTTATTTTATGGCTTTCTGATCTTTTTGGTGGTAGTTATGGTCTTGCTATTATTGTCTTTACAGCTTTAGGACAAATTCTATTACTACCATTAACAAATTATCAACAAAAAAATATGGCGAAAACCCAAGAAATTCAGCCAAAGCTCGAAGCACTACGTGAAAAATATTCTTCTAAAGATGAAGAAACACAAGAGAAGCTAATGGAAGAGACGAAAAAACTACAAGATGAAGCAGGGGTTAATCCATTAATGGGATTCCTACCACTGTTGATTCAAATGCCGATTTTTATTGCACTTTACCAAACCGTTACCCGCACACCAGAACTAGCAACCGGTCACTTCTTATGGCTAGAACTCGGACGACCAGATCCATACTTTATCTTACCGATCTTAGCCGCTTTATTTACAATGGCCAATAGCTGGTTAATGCAATATGGAAATCCGCACTCAAAAACAAATGCGATGACATTTGTGATGCCAATTATGATCTTCTTTATTACTTTTAGAGTTTCAAGTTCTTTAGCCCTTTATTTTGCCGCTTCAAACGCAACGCGTGCGATTATTACTTTAATCTTCCAAAATCCATTTAAGAAACGAAGAGAATTGGAAGAAAAAGCAGAGCGCGAAAGAGAAAAAGAAAGAAACAGAAAAAGAGCACTTAATAAAGCACTTAGAACAGGTAGAAGTGTGAAAAAATAATATTTGTTTTATAATAAACAAAAGTAGACAAGGATAATCGGATGGAGGATTAGACTCGTGAATGATAAATATATTGCACAAGCACCAACACAAGAAGAAGCAATTATCAAAGGTCTCAATGCTTTAGGGATTACAAAAGACGAGGCAGTTATTAAAGTCGAAGAGCCCGGAAAAAAAGGATTCTTAGGCATTGGGCAGAAAGATGCAGTTGTCATTGTCGAAAGAAAAGAAAAAATGAATGTGGTTGATGAATTTTTATCGAACGAATTTGACATGAATCGCACAGAAGAGAACGAACCAGCTTCTAATACTGAAGCAGAAAAAGAAACACAAACACAAGCAGAGGCTACCGCTTCACAAACAGACACCTCTATAGAGGAAAAAGAAGAAGAAGCAAAAGAACAAGAAGCTGAAATGAACATAGAAGAAATGGACGCAGGTCGCGAACCTGCAGAAGTTGAGCGGGTCGGTGAAGAAGGACAAGATCAAAAAGTCGAATCCAAAGATAGTGAGACGACGGAACGATCCGAGCCGACTGAAACTGAAATTTATGATAAAGACCAGGAAGCGATTGAAGATGTCCGCCAATACTTGAAAGACATTATTGTGGAGATGGGTGTTACGGATGTGGAAGTTTATACAAGCCGCGTGAAAAACACCGTAAAGTATGACATCGAAACTGAAAATGCTGGCTTAGTGATTGGCCGCCACGGAAAAGTATTGAATGGTCTCCAAACTTTAGCACAAAATCATATGCACCAATTAGCTTACAGTAAAATTAATGTGCGAGTAGATGCTGAAAAATATCGTGAAAGACGAAAAAATACGGTTGAGAATTTAGCGAATCGTACCGCTGAAAAAGTGATTAAAACAAATCGCGCGGTTAAACTAGATCCAATGCCCGCTCATGAACGTAAACAAATTCATCATTATTTAAATGGGAATCCAAATGTTAAAACACATTCAGAAGGACGCGAGCCGAAGCGTTACTTAGTGGTCGAACCCGACCATTCATAAAAAAAGAAAATACTAGCTCCTTAATACTGACATATCGTTTTCTTGTCCGTATTAAGGAGCTTTTTTTGTTAGATGAAGTTAAAGATATTTTATGAGAGAGAGAAATGATGCCAATCATTGTTTATGACTATAAAAATGAACCTAAAAAGGTTATGATAGGGTACAGAAATTGAGATGTGAGAGCGTGATAGAAGAAATGAATATGGAAAAAGTAATATCTTATGTAAATACAAATCGAGGCAATGGACGCAAAGAAAATTTAAACCGACTTTATTCCTTACTGGAAAAACTAGGAAATCCTCAAAAGAACTTATCCTACATCCATATCACAGGAACGAATGGGAAAGGATCGACGGCTTCTTTATTTTATTCTGTTTTAAAAGAGGCTGGTTTTGATGTGGGCATCTTCACATCCCCTCATCTAGAAGTGGTTAACGAACGTATTCGGATAAATGGTGAGTATATAGCAGATGAAGATTTTATACGGATTGTCGAGTATATGGAGCCAGCTATCTTAGAGCTAGAAGCAGAACGAGCTGAAAAATTTTATGCCTTTGAATTACTAACGGTGGCTGCCTTTATCTATTTCCAAGAAAAACAGCCAGATCTTGTGCTTTTAGAAGCCGGCATTGGGGGGCGTTTAGATTCGACCAATGTCATTGATACTGCAGAAGTTTCCGTGATTACTTCGATTGGATTAGACCATCAAGCGATTTTGGGCGATACCAAGGAAGAGATTATGTATGAAAAAGCTAAAATTTTGAAAGAACACGGTCATCTAATTGTTGGCCCTGTTGCGGAGTCCTTGAAAAAAATTGCGGAAAAAGAAGCAGCAGCAGTCAATGGTTCGGTTCTATTTTTAGATCCGCAAGCTATTCAAGTAAAAGAAGCGACGCTTTCAAAACAAGTGTTTGATTATAAAGAATGGAAATCCGTAACTTTAACCCTTTTAGGCAAACATCAAATCGAAAATGCTTGTTTAGTGCTCGAGGCTTCTAAAATACTGAACGAAAAAGGATTTAAACTAACGGATGATAACCTTTATCAAGGGTTAGTCAAAGCGTATTGGCCCGGGCGTTTAGAAAAAGTAGGCGAACATCCTTTATTTTATATTGATGGCGCGCATAACGAAGCGAGTGTGAAGCGTTTAGTAGAAACATTAGAAGAGACGTTTCCAAGCAATCAATTCCATTTTGTGATTGGCATGATGAAGGATAAAGCTTATGAACAAATGATCGAACAAGTGAGCCATCTAGCCAAAGAATTTATTTTAGTTTCACCCGATCCAAATCGTGGTTTTGACCCATATGAAGTCGCTACTGCTTTACAAGCAAAAGGTTACCAATCCCTCGCAAAGGATAATGTAGAGGAAGTATTGGCTTATATTCAAGAAGACATTCCGGAAGATGAGACCGTTATTCAATTTGGATCCTTGTATTTGGTGGGAGATATTAAAAGAGCGCTAGATTAAATGATAAAAATATTCATTCAACGAAGAGCGATTTATTTTTAACGGTTTACCCAGCAAAAAGATAGCTTCAGGATTGCCCGTATGGTATTATGGGAAATTATATTTAGTATTTTATAAAGGAAGTGATGAAGAGTGTTAAATGCAATTAAGAAGGTGCCGGCGGGTACATTTTTAGTACCGATGTTGATGAGTGCGCTGATCTACACTTTTTGGCCGAATTTATTTCAAATTGGCGGTCTAACGGAACATATCTTTGGTGGTGCGGGGACGAATGGTATTATTGGAGCCATTTGTTTTGCCTCTGGAACAGGAATCGATGTTAAAAAGATTGGTTATGCTTTAAAACGTCAAGGGGTTTTACTCTTAGCGAAATTTATCATCGGTGTTACAGCAAGTTTATTATTTATTTCATTTTTTGGTCAATCAGGCGTATTAGGTATTAGTGCGCTAGCCTTTACAATTACTATTTGTTCCATCAACCCTGCTGTTTATTTATCTTTAATGCAGCAATATGGAAGTGAACAAGATACAGCTGTTTACGGAGTGACTGGGCTCTTTAGTATTGCGGCGGTACCGATGATTGTTTATGGTATTGCGAGCGGTGGAGGTATGGACTGGATGCCTGTGATCAGTACGTTAGTACCGATGGTGGCTGGTGTTGTTTTTGGAAATATTGACTCGAATTTTAGAGATTTCTTTATGCCTGCTTTACCTGGACTTACTTTCTTAATGGGGTGGAACTTAGGTTACGGCCTCAACTTAGTCGAATCACTAAAAGCAGGTGGCGGAGGCCTTGTTTTAGGACTTTTATTTTATATTATTAACTTTGCCCTCTTATTGATCGACCGCTTTGTCCTTAAAAATGACGGAACCGTTGGTGCTACTTTCTTAACGGTTGCGGGATTATCTGTTTCAACGGCAGGGATCTTAGGTAATATTTATCCGGATCTTTTAGGTCCTTACGTGACAGCGGCTACTTCACAAGTTTTACTTGTAGTCGTTCTTACCAGTGTTATTACGCCGTTTATCGTGGCGAAGTTATCTAAAAATGATCGAACACCAGAAGAACAGACCACTTAAAAGAAGAGAACGAAACGCTCGGCTGATTTTTCTTGGCTCGAGCGTTTATTTATTTTCAAAAGAACAAATAAATGTATCCTTATCTTTCGGATTATTGGGAAAGCCGTGTTAAACTAGACTTGCATCTGTCCGTTTATTTTGGCAGAGAGTTATCCTTGGAAAGGAGGCATAAAATGTTTGAAAAATTTAAAAATTTTGATGAAATGATTACACCTGGAATTATAAAAATAATTTATTGGATTAGTATGGTTTTTGTAGCGCTTGCGAGTATTATGACGTTGGTTGGTTCATTAATCGCTGGCGAATTTGAAGGGATACTAGGCGCTATCCTGATCGCAATCTTTGGTTTTTTAATGGTTCGAGTATACTGCGAGCTGATTATCCTTGGTTTCAAAGCAGTTGATTACTTAAAAAATATCAATCGTAAACTAGATGCATTGAATAACCGGGATCCGTTTAACGACTACTAAAATTTCTAAATAAAAGGACGAGCAAAAAGTTGAATCTCTTTCTCCTTTTTGTTCGTCTTTTTTTGTCGATCGCCGCAAATGAAAGTTTTCTTGCATTTATTTAAACAAACCTCTTGCAATTTACCAGCGATTTGTATAAAATAGTATCCGCAATTAGAAAACTGAATATAATTACTTAAAGAGTAGTGAAAGTACTTTTTTACCCCGAAGGTTGTTCAGCTCAAGAACAATCCAAGCAATAAGTAGGGTAAATAGAGTGCTTTTTTTATTTGGCAAAAATAACAAGAAAAGAGGAGTAGAGAAAATGGCTATTGAATTTGATACGATTGCGGCTATTTCCACTCCACCAGGTGAAGGTGGGATTGGGATTGTTCGCTTGAGTGGGGATGAAGCTCTTGAGATCGCAGAAAAAGTGTACAAACTTGGAAGTAAAAAATTATCAGACCAGCCTTCACATACCATTCACTATGGAAATATTTATCACCCAAAAACGGATGAAAAAATTGATGAAGTAATGGTGACTATTATGAAAGCACCTAAAACATATACGCGTGAAGATATCGTGGAAATTAATACACATGGCGGTGTTTTAGTCACGAATAAAGTCTTACAAACGGTACTTGGTGCAGGTGCTCGCTTAGCAGAACCGGGTGAATTTACAAAACGAGCTTTCTTAAATGGTCGGGTAGATTTATCGCAAGCTGAGGCTGTGATGGACGTGATCCGTGCTAAAACAGATTCAGCGATGCAGAATGCGATTTCTCAATTAGATGGGAACTTATCGCAATTGATTAAAACGCTCCGTCAAGATATTTTAGAAACGTTAGCACAAGTTGAAGTGAATATAGATTATCCGGAATACGATGATGTCGAAGAAATGACCTCGAAATTATTAAAAGAAAAAGCAGTAGAGGTCAAAGAGCAAGTAGAACGTATTTTAGAAACCGCACAACAAGGGAAGATTTTACGTGATGGTTTAGCGACCGCAATTATCGGACGTCCTAACGTTGGAAAATCGAGCTTGTTAAATGCCTTTGCTCGTTCCGATAAAGCGATTGTTACAGATGTTGCGGGTACAACCCGTGATGTGATCGAAGAATTTGTTAATGTTAAAGGAGTTCCTTTACGCTTAATTGATACAGCAGGTATCCGAGAGACAGAAGATGAAGTAGAGCGTATCGGAGTTTCACGTAGTAAAAAAGAGATTGATGCAGCTGAATTAGTTTTACTGATTTTTGACCAAAGTCAAAAATTAACCGATGAAGATTTTGAATTACTCCGTTTAACTGAAAACAAAGAACGTCTCATTATTTTAAATAAAATGGATTTAGATCAAGCATTAGATATTGAACGTTTATTAGAAAAAGTTGATCCAAATACCGTTGTTTCTGTTTCTGTAACAGAAAATACCGGTATTGATGAAGTTGAAAATGCGATTGTCGACTTGTTCTTCGAAGGAAAAACAGGAGAGAAAGACGCGACTTATATCTCAAATATTCGCCATATTTCTTTACTTGAACAAGCTATCCAAGCATTAGAAGAAGTGGTTGATGGCATTGACTTAGGAATGCCTGTCGATTTAGTCCAAATTGATTTAACCAGAGCTTGGGATGCATTAGGTGAAGTAACCGGAGATTCTGTCCAAGACGAACTCATTACCCAGCTGTTTAGTCAATTTTGTTTAGGAAAATAATTTTAGGAGGTTATTATGCAAACATTTGAAGCTGATACTTATGATGTTATTGTTGTTGGAGGCGGCCATGCAGGTGTAGAAGCCGCTCTAGCATCCGCCCGTATGGGAGAAAAAACGTTACTCGTTACGATTAGTCTAGAAAAAATTGCTTTTATGCCATGTAATCCATCGATCGGAGGACCGGCGAAAGGAATTGTTGTCCGTGAAATCGATGCCCTTGGTGGGGAAATGGGTCGTAATATCGATAAAACGTATATTCAAATGCGTTTACTCAATACGGCGAAAGGACCAGCCGTTCGTGCATTACGTGCGCAAGCAGATAAACATTTATACTCTTTAGAAATGAAGAAAACACTAGAACGTACTGAAAACTTAGATCTAAAACAAGGAATTATTGAAGAATTAGTCGTCGAAGATGGAAAAATCGAAGGCGTCATTTCCAATACAGGAGCCATTTATCGAGCAAATTCAGTTGTTTTAACAACAGGAACAGCCGCTCGCGGAGAAATCATTGTGGGAGAATTAAAATATTCTTCAGGTCCTGAAAACACATTGCCATCTATCAAGCTACAAGATAATCTACAAGAGCTTGGCTTTGAAATTGATCGTTTCAAAACAGGTACGCCTCCTCGAATCCATAAAGATTCCATTGATTACTCGTATACAACTGAACAACCAGGAGATGCGGAACCGAATCACTTTAGTTTTGAATCGAAAGATGAAGATTATTTACCGCTTGAACAACAATATTCTTGCTGGTTAACTTATACGAATGAAGATACACATGAAACAATTTTAGATAATATTGATCGTGCACCAATGTTTACAGGCATTGTTGATGGGGTAGGGGCACGTTATTGTCCATCGATTGAAGACAAGGTTGTCCGCTTTGCAGATAAAAATCGTCATCAAATTTTCTTAGAACCAGAGAGTGCTGATTCTGATGAGATTTATGTTCAAGGCTTAAATACTTCTCTTCCTGAAGACGTTCAAATAGACGCGCTTCGTTCCGTTAAAGGATTAGAAGAAGCTCGTATGATGCGTACAGGCTATGCGATCGAATACGATGTAATCTTACCGCATCAATTACGTCCAAGTCTTGAAACGAAAAAAATTAACGGCTTATTTACAGCAGGTCAAACAAACGGAACTTCTGGTTATGAAGAAGCAGCAGGACAAGGACTTGTCGCTGGTATTAACGCCGCTTTAAGAAACCGTGGAGAAGAACCATTTATTATGAAACGTAACGAAAGTTATATTGGGGTTATGCTCGATGACTTAGTGACTAAAGGAACAGCTGAACCTTACCGTCTCCTCACTTCTCGCGCAGAATACCGCTTATTATTACGTCATGATAATGCTGACTTCCGTCTAACGGACTTTGGCTACAATCTTGGTTTAATTTCTGAAGAACGCTATGCAGCGTTCAACAAGAAAAGAGAACAAACAGAAGCAGAACTTGCACGCTTGAAGACTGTTCGTATTAAGCCTAAACAAGTGGCTGAATATTTAGAAGAAAAAGGCGAGCCACAATTAAAAGATGGTGTGTTAGCTTATGACTTCATGCGTCGTCCTTATGTCGCCTACAAAGATGTTGCAGCGATTTATCCGCCAGAAGAAGAGATTATGAAAGAAGTCCAAGAGCAGGTAGAGATCCATATTAAATATGAAGGCTACATCAACAAAGCGCAACGTAAAGTCGATAAAGTTAAACGGATGGAAAACAAGAAAATTCCTGAAAATATTGACTACACTGAAATCAGCGGTTTAGCAACAGAAGCTATTGATCGTTTAAGTATGATTCAACCAGCAACAATTGCTCAAGCTAGTCGAGTAAGTGGAGTTACACCAAGTGATATCGCCATTTTAAGTGTGTATGTTGAACAAGGGTCTTACGAAACAGTGAAAAATTAAAGATCAAGAAGAAAAACGAGCAGACGAGAGGTCCGCTCGTTTTTTTATACAATACACGTTAAAATCAACCAAAAATGGTTCGTATCCATTTAAAAATCTCTTTTTAGAAATGATATATAGAAAATGAGTTCTATGTATCATTCAATCAATGAAAGAATATGTCTAAAAAGAAAGGTATTTGATGTGAAAAAATCAGTGTATCCATCGATCCTTCCAAATTAAAGATTGAGGCGGACAAAAACTATTTAAAGTGAACAAGCCAACATGGTATACAATAATTTTTGCGAATTTGCTGGGGTTAACGGATGAGTGATGAAGTAGGAGAAATAGCTCTTTGGCCGCTGCAGGATGGCTTATGTTCTTCTATGCAAGGTTCAAACAAAAGGATATTTTTAAGCCAGAAGTAGCGTGTTAAAATTTTAAATATTTTAACACGCTCTTTTAATTGTTGAACTGTTTGAATGGTCGCTTTATAGAAAGTAAAAGGATTTATCTATCTAAGAATTAAGGAGCGCTAAAAAAAGGAAGTAACGTATCTTTAGAGACTTTAATATTTCCGGTGTAAAAATATTTCGCGATGTATACTATAAAATAAAATTATATTGCATAATTGTAAGCGCTATGATAAGATAGGCCTATGTATAAAGCAAAGAGAAGCTCTCGACCAAGCAATGAATAGAAAGTCATTTTGTGGAGTTTATTATTGCTTAAAAAGGCCAAAATAAGAAAAGAGCAATAAGTTAACGATTGAAAACTTAAAAGTTGTACATCTTTTAATAGAATGGCTAATTTGAACCTGAGGAGTGATTAGCACTCCTCTTTTATTTTTCAACTCGTATAGAAACAAGAGGAGGGGTATTTTGTTAGGGGCATCATTATATCTAACAGAAGGTGTCGAAAAAAATCTGGCTTTTATTGAGCGAATGCAGGAAGCAGGGGTCCAAACGATTTTTACCTCTATGCATATTCCAGAAGATGAGCCGCAGGATACATTAAATACGCTCAAGGAAATAACGAAAAAAATGAAAGATTATGCGATGGAACTAATGATCGATGTTTCTGCCGATACTTTTGATATTTATAACGTGAAAAAAGAGGATGCAAAAGAATTCTTTACAAGTCTAGGAGTCAGTAGTTTACGCCTGGACTATGGCTTTACTTATCAAGAGATGAAAGCTTTAGCGGAAGATTTTAAAATTGTTTTAAATGCGAGTACTATTGATGAAACAACCAATGAAGAGTTATTGGCTGTAGGTTTTCATTTAAGCGATATTACCGTTTGTCATAATTTTTATCCGCGCGAAAATACAGGCTTAGGGCGTCAATTCTTATATGAACGGAATAAATATTTACATGAAAAAGGCTATCGCATTCAAGCCTTCATCCCGGGGGATAAAGAAAAACGAGGGCCCGTTTACGCTGGATTACCGACATTAGAAGAACATCGACAGGCCGATCCTTTGTATGCTTACTTAGATTTAGTGGAACATTTTTGGGTAGATGAAGTGCTCGTAGGAGACATTGAAATGCATACGGATCAAATGAAACGTTTGAAACAGTGGCAGGAAGAAAAAATCATCACGCTGCCACTAGCATCACTTGCTCAAAAACCGCGAGATATTTTCTATCAGGTGCATCTGAATCGACCAGATGTCGCAGCCGATGTAGTACGTTCGAGTCAGACTCGAATGGCACTAGCGAACGAAACGATTGAGCCGAAGAATAATAATGTCGCCCGGCCGGCAGGGACTATTACCATAGATAATGAAAAATACGGCCGTTATGCAGGTGAAATCCAAATTACAAAAAAAGATTTACCAGCGGATGAACGAGTGAATGTGTTAGGACAAATTACAGCTCAAGCGATTCCTTTATTACCATTTATTCAGAGCCAAACAACATTTAAATTTATAGGAGGTTAAGTAGATGGAAAACTATACAGAACAAAGAAACCCAGCGTCGATGAATTTAGATCAAATGTCCATTGGGGAAATCTTGGAATTAATGAATGACCAAGATCGCCAAATCCCACAAGCTATTTATCAGGCTTTGCCAGACATTCAACAACTGATTGAAGCAGTTGTTGCAAGCTTTAATAGCGGTGGACGTCTGGTTTACATTGGAGCAGGTACGAGTGGTAGATTGGGTATTTTAGATGCCGCGGAATGTGTGCCTACTTTTGGCACCCCACCGGAAATGGTTGTGGGCCTTATTGCCGGCGGAGAACAAGCGATACAAGAGGCGGTAGAAGGTGCTGAAGATTCAAAGGAACTAGCCGAAGAAGATTTAAAAGCCCTAGATCTCAATGATAAAGATGTGGTTGTAGGCATCGCTGCAAGTGGACGCACGCCTTATGTGATGGGTGGTTTAGAATACGCTCAGAAAATGGGCGCTCAGACGGGTGCAATTTCAAATAATGAAAACACTAAAATTAGTGCAGCGGCCGACTACCCCATTGAAATCATCACCGGCCCGGAAGTTTTAACAGGTTCTACCCGTTTGAAGGCAGGAACGAGTCAAAAACTAGTTTTAAATATGATTTCAACGATCAGTATGATCAAAATAGGGAAAGCTTACGAAAATTTAATGGTTGATGTACAAGCAACGAATGAAAAATTAGTCGACCGTTCGAAGCGGATTATTGCGGAAGCAACAGGAGTAACTTATGATGAAGCAGAAAGTGTCTTTCATGAAGCACAATCGGTAAAGTTGGCGATCGTGATGATTTTAGCAGATGTTTCAAAAGAAAAGGCAGAACAAACATTGGCCGAAAAAGATGGCCTAGTCAGAGAAGCCATTCAAAAGTTAACCCTTTAAAATTCTGTGTTTCCTCAAAAAACATGCTATACTTAGTCTATTAGACATAGAAAGGTGAGGGACATGGCGACAAAAAACATATTAGGGTTACTTAAGAGTATGTTAAATGAATTACCAAAAGCCGAAAAACGCATTGCTGAAAAAATATTGGAAGAGCCAGAAGAAGTTGTCCATATGACGGCTTCCGAGTTGGGAATATTTGCCGATGCTAGTGCAGCAACTGTTATTCGTCTATCCAAACGATTAAAGATTTCAAGTTTTACAGAACTAAAAATATTTATATCACGAGAAGTAGAGTCAGAAAGTCGAGAAGTCTATTCTGATATTGACGCGGATGAATCTGTCCAAGCGATTATGGATAAACTCCATTGGAATTCAAGCTTAGCCATGAAAGACACTGTTTCGATGTTAGAAGAGGACGATCTTTTAAAAGCAGCAAATATCATTCGCGATGCTTCAGTGATTTATACTTTTGGTATTGGAGCTTCGAGCCTTGTGGCGGAGAATATTTCTCAAAAATGGAGCCGCATTGGAAAAACATGTGTACATATCAATGATGCTCATGTACTTTTGGCGGCTTTAGTGGGTAGTGAAAAAGACTCTGTATTTATTGGTATTTCGAATTCTGGTGAAACACATGAAGTCATTAAATTAGAAGAACTTTCGCGAAATCATGGGCATCAGACAATCTCTATTACCCGTTTCGGTAACAATACCTTATCGAAGAATGCCGATGTAGCGTTGCAGCATGTTCGCGCTAATGAAATTGAAATGCGTAGCGCAGCAACCAGCTCACTGCATGCACAATTTTTAGTGGTTGATATTTTGTTTTACATCTATGTTTCTCGCAATTATGATCGAGCACTCGACAAAGTTTTTGATTCTCGGGGAGCAGTGGACGAGTACAATGAAGATATCCCTGACTGAAAGCAGTAAAAAAGAACCGGATGCAATGGATGAGGGGAATTCCCATCCATTCACCGGTTCTTCTTTTTGAAATATAAAATTAGTTTTGTGCACCATGTTTAACGTTTTTTGCATCTTTTTTAACGTCTTCTTTGGTATCTTGAGCATCCTTTTCAACATCTTTTTTCGCGTCTTTTGCATCTTCCGCTGTGTCTTTCGCTTCATCCTTGACATCTTCTTTTGCAGATTGCGCAGTATCTTTCATATCTTCTTTCGCGTCTTCTGCTTGATCGCCAACTTCGGACACAAAATCTTCTGTTGTATGTTGAACATCTTGCGCTGCGTCAGATAACGTTGAACGTAAATCCTGTGATGAATCCACTAATGATTCACGAACATCTTGGACCGCGTGCTTAGAAGTATCGGTTAATTCAGCGCCTTTTTCAGCGGCTAAGTCAGCATATTCCATGCCTTGTTCTTTTAAATCGTCAAATTTATGACCGATTTCTTTTCGAGTTTCTTTTCCGCTTCTAGGAGCTACTAAAAACCCTACACCTAAACCAACTAAAACACCTTTAACAAATGATGAAAATTTTGAACTCATAAATATCACTCCTGTTAAATTATTGTTTGCTAATTACATTATAAATCAAAGCGTTTTATTGTACAAAAATAAGCCTTGAAAATGGATGATTTCTTGCAATTCATAACGATTCTTTCATAAATGTTTATGATTTTCTTAATAATTACCCTGTATCATTAGAAAGTGAATCTTTAAAAAAGTAAAATGGATAAATAAAAGAATATATTAAACGAGGAGAATATAAATGAAAATTGGAATTGATAAAGCTAGCTTTTTTACCCCACCAACTTATGTAGATATGGTGGAATTAGCAGAAGCTCGTGATGTTGATCCAAATAAATACTTAATTGGAATCGGACAAGAGAAAATGGGTATTGCGGATAAAGATTATGACGTGGTGGCGATGGCTGCAAATGCGGCCCAACAAATTTTAAGTGATGAAGATAAAGAAGAAATCGATATGGTTTTATTTGCCACAGAAACGGGCGTCGATTTCTCAAAAGCAGGTGCTACCTGGATCCATGATCTTCTAGGCATCCAACCTTACGCACGTTCCATTGAATTAAAACAAGCTTGTTATAGTGCGACAGCGGGGATTCAACTCGCGATGGGGCATATTGCCTTACATCCTGAAAGCAAAGTGCTTGTTTTGGCGAGCGATATTGCAAAATACGGAGTAAATACAGGTGGAGAACCTACTCAAGGTGCTGGGGCAGTCGCTATGTTACTTTCAGCCAATCCAAATATTTTAGCGCTTGAAACAGAAAGTGCTTCTTATACTGCAGATATTGATGACTTCTGGCGTCCAACCTATTCGGACTATGCGTATGTGGATGGAAAATATTCGAATGAAGCTTATTTAAATACATTAATGGCTACCTGGAATCATTATAAAGAAAAGCAAAAGGCCGAGTTATCTGATTTTGAAACCTTATTATTCCACGTGCCTTATACAAAAATGGGACGTAAAGCCTTACAAGCTTTAGAAGATGAGTTAGATGAAGAAACCTCTGCACGTTTTTATGAATATTATGAGGCAGCGATTGTTTATAATAATATTGTCGGCAATATTTATACTGGTTCTCTTTACTTAAGCCTCATTTCATTACTTGAACAAGCAGAAAACCTAAAAGCAGGTGCACGTATCGGCATGTTCAGTTATGGATCAGGAGCTGTTGGTGAATTCTTTGTGGGAGAATTGCAAGAGGACTACCAAGATTATTTAATGAAAGAGACGCATGAAGAATTATTAAACAATCGAACCAAGTTATCGATTCCTGAATATGAAGAGATTCTTTCAAACCCAGTTGAAATTGATGAAGAAGGCAACGCAACGATTGATGTTCAAGGAGCCTCGTCAGAAGATTTTGTGTTTGTAGGGGTCGATCAACATCGTCGTCAATATGACAAAGCAAGTAACGTAAAACAATAAGGTGGGTGTGAAGATGGAAAGAGTATTTATTGTCGGTGCGAAACGAACAGCGATTGGCTCGTTTCTAGGATCACTTGCAAATGTATCAGCTGCAGAATTAGGTGCTGTTGTGACGAAAGCTATTTTGCAAGAAGCCAGTATAAAAGGCGAAGAGGTCAATGAAGTGATTTTTGGGAATGCTTTACCTGCGGGACAAGGACAAGGAGTTGCTCGCCAGGTTTCGATTCAAGCAGGTATTCCTGAGACCATTCCAGCTTCTGGAGTAAATATGGTTTGCGGAAGTGGCTTAAAAGCAGTAATGAATGGGTATGCTTCCATTCTTTCAGGCATGAATGATGTCGTTGTTGCTGGAGGAGTAGAGTCGATGAGTCAAGCGCCTCATTTAATGCCTATAAAAACGCGCCGTGGAATCAAAATGGGCAGCTTTGAAGTCGAAGACCATATGTTAAAAGATGGTTTAACCGATGCTTTTAGCCACGAACATATGGGAATGACGGCAGAAAACATAGCAAAAGAGTATAATGTTTCACGTGGAGCACAAGACGAATTTGCTTACCATTCCCAACAAAAGGCCATCAAAGCGCAAGACGAAGGGGCTTTTGCTGAAGAAATTGTGCCCGTAACTGTAAAAAATAGACGCGAAGAAAAAGTTGTGGATCAAGATGAGTTTATCAATCGTCAATCAACACTCGAAAAGCTTGCGCAATTACGCCCTGCTTTCAAAAAAGACGGTTCCGTGACTGCTGGAAATGCCTCTGGCCTAAATGACGGAGCAAGTGCTACTTTAATTGTCAGTGAGACTTACTTAAAAGAGCACCAGCTGACACCTTTAGCTGAAATTGTAGCTATTGGTCAAGGCGGCGTTGATCCTCAATTGATGGGCATGGGGCCTGTTTCAGCGATTCAAAATTCGTTGAAACAAGCTAATTTAACGCTAGCTGAAATGGATGTTCTGGAGTTAAATGAAGCCTTTGCTGCTCAAAGTATTGGCGTTGTCGAAGAACTAGCCAAAGCAGTGGGTATGCAGGCTGCAGATATTTATGACAAAACAAATATCAATGGTGGAGCGATTGCTCTCGGTCATCCCATTGGGGCGAGTGGAAACCGCGTATTAGTAACGCTTCTTCATTTAATGAAAAAGCGCGAAAGTCAGTATGGTCTGGCTTCCCTCTGTATCGGTGGCGGGATGGGCGTTAGTATGATTTTAAAGCGACCAGAAATATAAAAAATAATCGACAAAAAATCTGAGTAAAAGGGAGGGAACTTCCTACACTCAGATTTTTATTTATATATATTAATGAAAGCGTTGACATTAAGTGGAGGGTTTAGTAAAGTAAAATTAATGTTTTACACTTAATGAAAAGGAGGTGCTCTGTCGTTTCTGTTGCCCGTAAAAGACAGTTGTGGTGAGGATCTGAAAAGATGTTGCAGATGTTAGTGATTCAAAAATAGGAAACTTTTACTTGTCTTCTTGAAGTGGCTATTTTTGAATATTATCCCCTCTAATCCCCTTTATATGAATAACACATAATCAGCGCTCTTTATTTTACATATTCAGTTAGTATTAGAGGTAAAAAGACAAGGAGAGACATGAATGATCAAAAAGAAAAGATAAAAACAACAAAATGTTTTATTAGTTCTAGTTCTTTTATTTAATATTGTTACTCAAGTAATAGCTCCGGTTGTTGCCTATGCAGAGGCTGCTGAAGAGGAGCCAGTGGAAACAGCCATCGAAGAACCGGTGGCGGAAGCAACAGAAGAGGTTGACCCACCAGCAGAAGCTGAAAATTCAGCTTCTGTAGCCAATCCTGAAATAGAACCCCCCCTAGAGTTATTATCTATTACCGATGTTAAAAAACAAGAACCTGGGCCTGTTTTAGCAGAAGGGATAGTCACTGCGACCTTAAACAATGCATTTTATATTCAAGATGAAACAGCAGCCATTGCGGTGCAGCCTGCCGATTTAGAGGTCGCTGTTGGAGAAGAAGTGACGGTCAGTGGCCAACTCGTAGCGGAAGTTGAGGGGTTATCTATTGAGGGGGCGACGATCGAAGAAGTTGAGGAAGCCCCATCACCCTTGGAACCTCTTTTAATAACGCCTTTAGATTTTGACCAGCATCCAGCTGAATTAGTGACTGTGGAAGAGGTGACGATACTCGACGCAGATGAAAAAGATCAAGATGTTCGTTACCGGGCAGCGGATGCAGCAGGGACCGAATGGATAATTCAGGATGAAAACAACGACTTAAATTTAGAGATTGAGGAAACTTATGAAGCCATGACGGGCATTGTAACGGGCATAGAAGGTAAATGGCATTTAACGCCTCGATCTACGGAAGATATTGTTCCCGTATCTCAAGAAGAGAACGAACCGGCTGTTGAAGATGAAACCGCCGAAGAAGAATCCGTTGCTGAGGAAACGGAGCTTGTAGAAGAAGAGAGCGTAGAGAATGAAGCGGTAACTGCAGCAACAACAAGAGCTGTAGACGAGGAATCTCCAGGTCTTTCACAAGCCGCTGAAGATTTTGATTTGTCATTAATGCATATGAATGATACCCATGCTCGGGCGGAAAATTATCCGAAGTTATTGACGGCAGTTAATGAATTCCGCGAAACTTATCCAGAATCCCTTCTGTTCCATGCTGGTGATGTATTTTCTGGTACTCTCTATTTCAATGAATTTCGTGGCCAAGCGGACCTTGCTTTAATGAATTTAATGGATATTGATGCGATGGTCTTTGGAAATCACGAATTTGACCTTGGAGATTCGGCAGAAGGGCACCAAGCTTTGGCAGAATTTGTGACGGGCGCAAACTTTCCCTTCTTAGGGACCAATATTGAATTCGCCGGTGATCCTTATTTAGAATCATTAGATACAGGTGTGAGTTTAGAGACGGATCCAGCGGACGGCGCTATCTATGATAGTATTGTTTTTGAAGTTGAAGGCGAACAAATTGGCGTCTTTGGTTTGACGACAGAAGATACGTTAGATATTGCTAGTCCAGTAGCTGTAACTTTCAATGATTACCTAGAAACAGCAGCTAATGCCGTGCAAGAGTTTGAAGAGGAAGGGATTGATAAAATTGTTGCCCTTACTCATTTAGGTTATGATAGCTCGCCGGTTGTTGGAAATGACTTGTCGCTCGCTGAATTTGTCGATGGTATTGATGTAATTGTTGGTGGACACTCGCATACTGCGTTAACAGCGCCTGTCCTTGTAAACGAAGAAACAGAGAACCCGACCGTCATCGTGCAAGCAGGACAATATGGAGAACATTTGGGGACATTGAATGTCACCTTTAATGAAAATGGTGAAATCGTTGACCACTCGGGTGAATTGGTCGACGTCACTGAATATGTTTCAGATCCAACGGCTGTTGAAGTTTTAGCAGAATATCAAGATCGTGTAGAAGAGATTAATCATGAAGAAATAGGGGCGGTAGCCCTCAAAAATCTGCCTAATCCAAGACTAGGAGAAGGTGATCCCACTAGTGTGCGGGCGAATGAGACCGAACTGGGAAACTTAGTCACAGATGCGATGCTGGCAAAAACAAAAGAACTTTATCCAGAAACGGTCACTGCTTTCCAAAATGGTGGCGGTATTCGAGCTCCCATTGACGAAGGACCGATTACTGTCGGTGAAGTGATTGAAGTTTTACCTTTTGGAAATAACCCAGCCGTTGTAGATTTAAGTGGTCAAGAGATTAAAAATATTTTAGAAATTAGTGTGAGCGAAGCACCAGCAGAAAACGGAGGATTCTTACACGTTTCGGGGATGGAATTTTATTACGATAGCACAAGAGTACCCGGAGAACGTATAATAGCGATGTATGTGAATCAAGAAGGAAGCCTGACAGAAATTGATTTAGAGGAAAGGTATCTTGTAACAACTAACGCGTTTACTGCTCAAGGTGGCGATGGCCTTGAACCCTTTGCCGAAGCTTATGCAGATGGACGGGTTCAGGATACGGGCGCTATTGATTGGGAACAACTTCGCGATTACATGATCGAAGAAGCCCATTTGAATGGCACGGTAGATCCTGTCCTTGAGGGAAGAATTGTTGATTTACTCGGTCAAGATCTTCCTGAGGATCCAATCAATCAATTACGCAATCGGATAGCAGCGCTTGAAGAAGCATTAGACAATCTTGAAGCGGAAAATGAAGGATTGCGCGCAGAAATCGACGCACTCCGAGAGTTACTCGCAAGCTTACGAACAGACTTAGAAGCAGGCGACGTCGCACTAGCTGAACTCGAACAAAGAATGGCAGAACTTGAAGCCCGATTAAGAGAATTAGAAGAAGTCGGAGAGACGCCTGGTGAAGAAGTACCGGATCCAGATGAAGAGGAACAAGAACCAGACGATGAAGATATAAACGAGGAAGTTTCAAACGATGGAGACTCCGGAAACAACGGAACAGATCATAAAGATGCGGATGGTGATGACTCAGAAACAGACAGACAAGTTTCAGATATTTCGAAAGGCGATGGTAAAGGAGAAACAGCGGATCAAAAAGAGGAAAGATTACCTAAAACAGGAACGACGCTGATTTTATCCCTGACGAGTGGCGCAACTTTATTAGTGGCAGGACTCAGTACAGAAGCTTACCGACGTCAACGAAATAAAAAATAAGATATAAAAAACAAACAGATCGATGGCACAAAGGCCATCGGTCTGTTTGTTTTTATAGTATTAGAGTGGAATCATAGGACATAGGCATTATTTTGGTATTGAAGCCAAAAGTTGTTCTACCAAATAAAATGAAGTTCCCGCTGAAAACCGCTATGAAGATTTGTTTAAAGAGGTGCTCTAAAAATCCAATCCATTTGTTCTTCTTCGCCCATATAAAAAGAATGCGCAGTGACTTTTTCAAAGCCGTATTTCTTATAAAAAGCGATCGCATTCGTATTTTTTTCCCAAACCCCTAACCAAATAGATTGTTTATTTAATGCTCTTGCTCGTTCAAAGGCAAACTCCATCAATTCTCTACCTAACCCTTTTTTCTGAAAAGAGGATAGAAGATAAAGACGTTCAATTTCTAAAGCATTCTTTTCTATATTTTCCGTTTGAGCCTCAGCTGTGTTTAGTTTTAAATAGCCAACGACTTGGTTATTATAGAAAATAAAATAAAATTCAGAGGAAGGATGCTCAAATTCTTGTTCTAGAAGAGAAAGCCGAAAAGCACTTTTTAAATACGCATCAATATTCTCTGGTTTATTCTTAGAACGAAAGGTATCATCGAAGGTCTGTATGCTAATTTCTTGCAGCGTAGGTAAGTCTTGTTTTGTACACTTTCTTATCGCGGTAGCCATAATCATTTGCTCCTTTACACATTTAAGCGATCAGACATTTACAAAAAAATCTCTGAAAGAGTTTGGTAAAATATTACCGGATAATTTGTTTGAAGTCTAGATTTATTGAAAAATCATGTCGATCACAAATGAAAATGTCCTGAATTTCCTTTTATTGAGTTTGACTAATCGTTAGATTGAAGAGGTTTTTCTTATTTAGCTTTTCATTTTTTCTTTTCTATTTTTCATTTTTGCGATGTTGGGCTGTAATTTTCCAGCGTTAACGATGATTATGATTTCAATGTTGTTAGGTGGGGGCATTCTTGTTACGGCTATCCAACTGCGTTTAAATAAAATGATCACTGACGGCATTCCAGGTTTCTCACTCTCTGTGGAGCCAGAAGAAAAAGATGTTATGAAGCATGCATTTATCCCTGCTGGTGAAAATATTTTCGCAGATGGTTTTCTAGTATAGACCACTGAAATTACGATTGTTTTTACAATTATTATCTTAATTTCGGCTTATTTGGAAGTGGATTCGTTGAATGCATCCAGGACCTTCTTAGTATTAAGACTTTCAACGATTGATTGTGCTTGCCCTTTCTGTCGTCCTATTTGTTTATATTGAATTGCGTAAACACTTCACTCATTTTTAATGAAAAATATCGATAAAAAAAGTGCTCACTTCAATAAAACGGAGTGAGCACTTTTGGTTTACATTAATTTTGAATATTATCCTTTGATTCTTGATAAGCAAGTAAATCGCGAATTTCTTTTAAGTAGTCTTCTGCTGAAGGTGTTTCTTCCTCTTCTTCTTCCTCTTCTTTTTGCAAGCGTTCTGTAAGACTATTGATTCCTTTAATGACTAAGAATAAAACAATGGCAATTAATAAGAAATCAATAATCGCTTGTAGAAAAGTTCCGTATTGAATATACGCATCATTAAATGTAAAAGCTAAACCTTCTACGCTTGCATTGCCTGATAAGCCAGCGATAAATGGCATAATGATACTATCCACCAACGCATTGACAATAGCAGTAAAAGCAGAACCCATGACTAAACCAACAGCAAGTTCTACTACATTTCCTCGCATAATAAATTCTTTAAATTCTTCCCACAAAAAAATACCTTCTTTCGTTATGATATTATCAGCATTTATATCTTAGAGAATATTTTTTTGAAATTCAAGAATAGCTGTTTATTCTTTTGGGCCTACCTAGGACAACTCTTCTAGAATCTTTTTGGCCGTTTCTGAATTCATATGTTTAGCTTCTTGTAAGCGAGTGGCGACTTGTTCAATCTGATCCCCTGTTGCACCTACTCTGACAGCAAGAGCTCGCGCTTGTAAGCCCATATGTCCTTTTTGAATTCCTTCCGTAACCAGGGCGCGTACTGCTGAGAGGTTTTGCGCTAAGCCAACAGCAGCAAGGATGCCAGATAATTCCTTTACATTGGGTTCAGCGAGGAAACGATACGCTAATTGTGCGGTGGGATGAATAGATAAAGTTCCTCCCACAGAACCGACAGACATCGGCAGTGTGAGTTCTCCTTGTAGATGCCCATTTTTAGCTTTTGTCCATTTTGAAAGTGAACGATATTGGCCACTGTTCGCGGCATAAGCATGCACACCAGCTTCTACCGCTCGCCAATCATTTCCAGTAGCGACTAAAACAGCATCCACACCATTCATTATTCCTTTATTATGGGTCACGGCCCGATAAGGATCGACTGTTGCCAGTTGCGTCGCTTCAATGATACGATCACGCACCTGTTCGCCGGTCAACGTTTGCGTCTTTAAGAATTCAGGATCGATCGAACAAGTGGCGGTTACTAAACTTTCGGTAGCATAGTTGGATAAAATATTCATTAAACTAGTTCCACCTGTAATATTTTCAATGTAAGGAGCGGTTGCTTCCGCCATGGTGTTCACAATATTTGCGCCCATCGCTTCGCTAGTATCAACCGCTAAATGAACCACAAAGAATTCAGGAGTATTATAGGTCGGATCCGCCGGTAAAAGACGAGATTCTATTTTCCGAACACCACCCCCATAATTTAAAATCGAAGGATGCGCAGCATGAGCAAGCTCTATAATTTGTTTTTCATGCTTCTGCAGAGCTGTTTCTGCTTTTTGGATGTCAGGAACGTTTTTAAGTGCAATTTGGCCAATCATTAAACGATCTTCCATTTGCGTCTGAAAGCCACCCGAACGAGCAATAATTTTCCCTGCATTACTAGCAGCCGCAATGACAGAAGGTTCTTCAGTCACCATGGGAATTAGCAATTCTTTGTCATTAATGACGAAATTCATTGCAAGCCCAAAAGGGAGTTCATAGTTCGTGATGTAGTTTTCGATCATCTGATCAGCAACTGCGGATGGCAACTTTAATGTTTGTTCTTTTAACTGTTCATAATCAGTGAAAGAAATAGCCGCAGCTTCCTTTAAAGCTTCGAGCTTCGCTGATTGTGATTTTTTATAAAATTTATTTAAATATCTCGTATCCATTCAATTTTTTCCTTTCAGTGCCTGCTTTTTATTCGTGGTCACGCTCGTTAATATGTATCCGTACTTGGTTTAAAATATCGAAAATATGATCGTCATCTAGTTGATAGATCATTGATTTGCCTTCACGACGAGAACGCACTAAGCGTGAATCTTTTAGCGTACGTAATTGATGAGAAATGGCAGATTGTTCCATGCCAAGAATCTCAACAATATCACTGACGTTTCGTTCTTGTTCTTTTAATAAATAAAGAATTGATAAACGAGTAGAGTCACTAATTACTTTGAAAAATTTACTAATTGCTTGAATGTCATCATGTTCAGCCATTGGAGCACCCCTGATTCTTCAGACTTTGTCGCCCTTCATTTTACCACTGCTTTGTGATAATGGCAAAATGAATCCATAAAAGCCAAGAAATGTATGCGCTTTATTGACAAAGGGGTTCTCAAGGTATAAAATGAAAATATATTTAATTAAGATAAAAACAATAAAGAATAAATATTTCAAAATCAAGGTGGAAAAGGGGAATAAAATGTTAGATCTACAAGAAATTATTACGGATGAAGTAAGACTGTATATCGGCGATGAAGTTCCGGACGAATATCTCAGTGATCAGTATGTAAAGGATATCCCTCCTGTATATGCGGTAGCTTTGCCGAAAACGCATGATGAAGTAGTAAAACTGGTGCAATTTGCGAAGGAAAAAGAATTGACCATCATTGCGAGAGGCGCAAATACAGGGGTAGCTGGCGCCCAAGTACCCCTTCATGGCGAAGAATTAATTATTGACTTAAAGCTCATGAACCGTATCCTTGATTTGGACGAAGAGACCTTCACCTTAACCGTTGAACCCGGTGTTTTGGTGGGGGATATCCATCAGTATGTAGAGAGTAAAGGGTACTTTTATCCACCTGATCCAGCATCTAAACATTCCTCCATTGGTGGAAATGTAGCCACAAATGCTGGAGGCTTGCGTGCCGTAAAGTACGGTGTGACGCGCGATTATATTCGAGAAATGGATGTTGTTTTACCGAGTGGAGAAGAGCTGACACTGGGCAGTTTAAATATTAAAAGCAGTTCGGGTTATGATCTATTAGACTTGTTTATTGGTTCAGAAGGAACACTAGGAATCACTACTCAAATTAAGTTACGTTTGCTTCCGTTACCAGAAGTGACTCAAACGATGTTAATTGCTTTTGACAATGTCTTTCAAGCAACGGAAGGAACGTTGTCCGTTTTGACAAGTGGAGCAACCCCTTCAGAAATCGAATTGTTTGAAAGAGATGCCGTCTACTATGCTGAACAATATTTAGGTTATCCTTTGCAAGCTCAACAAGGTGAGGCCTTTTTACTCATCGAGATTGATGGCAATGATAGCGCGGAACTCGCTGCTCGCATGGAGATCATTACAGAGGCCGTCGCAAGTGATGCTTTAGAGGTTATTCCTTTAATAGAAGAAGAGGAAGCAAGAAAAGCCGAATTAATTCGTGACAATATTTTAATTGGCTTGATGGAGTATACAGAGTATGAAATGCTCGATGAAGTTGTTCCAATTAATCAATTTGCAGAATTAATTGAATACACGAAAAGCTTACAAGAAAAACATGGCTTAAATGTTTTGAATTTCGGGCATGCCGGAGATGGAAATGTCCATACTATCTTAATGCGAGACGATTTATCGGAAGAAGAGTGGGAAACGAGACGTGCTGCGTTACTTGATGATTTATATCGAAAAGTACAAGAGCTGGGCGGTTTACCATCGGCTGAACATGGGATTGGAATTGTGAAAAAAGAATATTTAGACAAAATGTCTGCGGATATCAATTTAAAATATATGCGTAAAATAAAAGAAGTTTTTGACCCCGAAAATCGTCTAAATCCTGGAAAACTATTTTAATTAAAGGTAAGAAAAAACGAAAATTCATCTAAAAACAGCTAAGAGTCGAAAAATATACTCTTAGCTGTTTTGTTCTTTAAAGATTCCAACTATCTTGGGTCCTTTCAAATCATTTACAAGTTTCAATGAAACGTAATCTATATTTGTTTCGCTGGATATGCTTTTTAATGCAATGAAATTGGCTTTCGTTTCACCGAGAGGGGTGTCACGCGTAACCTAAATCTTTTTTGTTTCACCAAGCAAAGAATTTAACAAAACATTATGCGCTTTCGTTTCGCCGAGAATCCTTTTACTATGAAAGAACAACAAGCACTAGATAAATTTAAATGCGCTCCAGAAAAAAATTATTTATTTCTTAAAAGAAGCGAACAGGTTCCGCGATATTTTTCAATAGTGAAATAACACTCCAAGCAGTAATGGAGCTAGTACGTGCGTTCTCACTCGGCTGAGCTGCAAAACGGATATCCGCTGTTCCTTCTTTATTTTTAATGGTAATTTCATGGATATTTGCTTTTAAGTCAGGATCACTATGGATCACGGTGCGTATGTTTGTCGGGCCAACAGTTGCAAGAGCTGTCGCAATGGCTACATTAATATTTTGTGGGAAACCTTGGATCGCTTCTTTGGCTGTTCCGTCAAAAATGACTTCTTTTTCTGTGGTTGAAAGCTCAATGTTTTCTAAATAAGGAGCTCCTTTTAAACTTTTTGGTGACTTATAAGTATTAATCTCTACTTCAGGTTCTTCTACTAAAGTCATTTTGCGCATTAAATCAAAGCCACCAATAGCTCCTGAAGGAATGTATAAAACAGCGTCATTTTCTTTAGCGGTTTGTTGTAATTGCTGATAAAAAGTTTCTTCCGCTAATCCACCAACAGATAAAGGGATAAAATCAATTCCTTGATGTAAGATCTTTTCTCCATATTCTTGGACTACTTCTACAGCAGCTGCTTCGACAATAAGATCAGGTTTTGTTTTTAAAAGACTTGAAAAATCAGTCACTACCTCTGTGTTGAACTTTTCTTGCAATGCTTCAATCCGGTTTTCTGAATGCTTCATTATTCCTACGAGCTCATAATATTCAGTTAGATGATTCTTTAGCTCTTGAGCAATCGTTGAACCAATCGTCCCTGCGCCAATAATCGCAACTTTTGTTTTAGTCATGCTTATATTCCTCCTAGATAATAGGTCTCATAGCGATGATATCATAGATTTTAAGCGAATAGCGCTTTTTAAAAATTAAAAACGACAGAAAAACACTTAATACATATCTCTTGCGTGAAAAATTCGCTATAATAGAGATAAATAGAGCAAGCGGTTTCTATACTAGTAGAGGAGCAATGCCAATGAAGCGATTATTAAGTTGTTATCCGAGTGATTATAAAAATATGTCGGCAGAAGATTTGAAAACAGCCATTATTGCTAGTGAAGGACGAACGATTTTAGGAGAGACAGTGGTGACTGCTGCCCCTTTACTTGAGGGTGTAACGAATGCAGAAGTGATGACGGCTTTTGGGGCCGACTTACTTGTTTTAAATGAATTCGATGTCTTTGAAAAAGAAATAGTAGGTATGGAAACGACCAAAAATCCGATCCAACAAATTAAAGATTGGGTAGGTCGTCCGATTGGTATCAATTTAGAGCCTGTTGATGAGGCAGCCCTTATACACGATGAGCAAGTGACACTTTCTCCTGGACGCTTAGTCTCAAAAGAAAGTTTACAAGCAGCTGATAAATTAGGTATTGATTTTATTATGCTAACAGGGAATCCAGCGACGGGTGTTTCAATGGCCGCTATTGAAAAAGCCAGTAAGCAAGCGAAAGAGCATTATTCAGGTTTGGTGTTTGCTGGAAAAATGCATGGAGCTGGTTTAGCAGAGGATATAATTGATCTTGCTCAACTAGAGGCTTTCGTAAGAGCAGGGGCAGATGGCGTTCTTATTCCTGCGAGTGGAACGGCTCCAGGAGTGACTGAAGAAGCGGCTTTTAAAGCAACGAAGGCTATTCACCAACTAGGAGGAATTGTAATCAGTACGATCGGCACGAGTCAAGAGAGTGCAGATTCGGGGACGATTCGCGAAATCGGTTTGAGTAATAAACGTGTCGGTGTAGATATTCATCACATTGGCGATGGCGACTATGGGCGGATGCCGGCTCCAGAAAACCTTATGCAGCTTGGTTTAACCGTCCGTGGTAAAAGACATACTTACTTCAAAATGGCTCAATCTTTAAATCGTTAACTGATTGACTACAGGAATCTATTTAGAATGTTTTAAACATGAAAAAAATTATTTACTGGAACAGGTGGAAAAGTAGTGGAAAATGAACAACTCAATCGTCAAAAAATTCAAAAAAATGTGCAAGGTTCAAAAGAAACCTTAAATATCGAGCTTTTAACTGAAGTTTCTTCGACCAATGATGTCGCGAAACAACTGTTAAATGAACATGTCGATCAATTATCTTTAATTGCGACGAACAAACAAACAGCGGGCAGAGGACGAAGCGGAAAGTCTTTTTATTCGTCATTGGATCATGGGCTCTATTTTTCACTTGCTTTTCAACCAAATACAAATCAAATAGAGAAAATCCCTCTTTATACGATTTTAGCTGCGGCTACTTTGGTCGAAGTATTGGAAAATTATGTGGATGAACCTTTGGGGATTAAATGGGTCAATGATATTTTTTATAAAGGGCGAAAAGTGATCGGGATTTTAAGTGAAATGGTCACTACAGGCGTTTCGCAAGAAGTACCTGGTATTGTGATTGGAATGGGTCTGAATCTGGCCGGTGACTTTACGCCAGCGGATGAAGAGATACAAGCAGTTGCTGGGACCTTGTTTGGGCAAGAGCTTCCCAAAAACTTTAATCAAAATAAATTTTTAGGTGAATTTCTAACGCGCTTTTTGATGTATCATCAAAATTTTTCAGAGGAAACGTTTTTAACCCTCTATGAAGAACACTTATTAGGGCTAGGCCAACAAGTCTATTATTTTGTCCATAACGAAAAGCATGAGGGGATTATTCAAGGAATTAATGAGAAAGGGCATTTGTTGGTTTTAAAACCGGATCAGACCATTGAAACATTATATGGACAAGAAGTTCATTTTGGTAGCCAGCAATTTATGACACAAAAAGAATAAAAAATTCGTTAACGTATGCACAATGCTTCCTAACTGTGTTATACTTTTAATAACAGGAGTGAAAGCGGTTTATTCCAATTGGAGTCAGTCATTATTTAGAGAGGTTGAGCAGCTGCAGTAATGAGGATTTATTTCTACAGTAAAAATCGATTAAGTTATTCACTCAATATCTAAAGAAGAGGGGAAATAAATATGGCGACTAGAAAACAATTCGAAACAGATACCATTCGTAAAGATCATAAAGGCTTGTCCGCTTTAAAATCGATGATTGAAACGGCTTTTTATGGAAATAATGTGCATAAAGTAAGCTCGATAGGCGAAGCTTATAACTTAGCCTATGCGCTGCCTACGACGATTGCTTTAGATCAAAAAGTTGCGCATGCAGAAGAATTAGGACTTCCTGAAGGAGCCAAAGTACTGGTAGAAAATGGCAACAGTATTGTGGGACGTACCGCTCGTGCTCGTCGGATTTCTGGAAAAGATTTAGAAGAAGATGAAAAGTTAACAAAAATTGTGATGGATGCTCTCTATGAAGCAAGTCACATGCCTTTTCTGAAAGCAGAGGCTGTTGTGGGACTTGAGGAAGATTTTATGGTCCGAGCCCATTTGATGCTGCCAGAAGAAAGAGCGAACAACTTATACTCTTGGTTAATGAACTTCCAAATTTTCAATGAAGAATATGCTAAAAGATATAAAAATTCAACCGTCTATGAAGAAAATGATATTTATATTTTTTCTGATCCGGAATGGCGTCATCCAGACTATCCTAACGGTTTAGCTTATTTTGATACCAACCATAACGTAGCAATTATTTTAGGTTTACAATATTTCGGCGAATTGAAAAAAGGAACATTGACCCTTGCTTGGGGGACAGCCGCTCGTCAGGGCTACGTCTCTTGTCATGGGGGGCTTAAAGAATTTAAGCGAGACGATGAAGAGGCGCATGTTGCTTCTTTCTTTGGTTTATCGGGTTCTGGGAAATCTACTTTAACGCATGCGAAGCATGAAGAAAAGTATGGGATTACTGTTCTGCATGATGATGCTTTTATTATTGACCAAGAAACGGGAGCTTCCATCGCTTTAGAACCTGCTTACTTTGATAAAACGAATGATTATCCAACGGGTCACCCTGAGCAAAAATACTTTGTCACCGTTCAGAATTCAGGGGTCACTTTAGACGAAACGGGTAAACGAGTGCTCGTGACAGAAGATATTCGTAACGGAAATGGCCGAACGATTAAGTCACGTTACAGTACTCCGAATCGCGTGGACAGAATCGAAGAGCCGATTAATGCGATTTATTGGATTATGAAAGATGATACATTACCCCCTATTATTCGAGTGAAAGATCCCGTGTTGGCCTCAGCGATGGGCTGTACATTAGTTACAAAACGTTCTAGCGCAGAAAACGTCGAAAATGTAGGGGAAGTAGTTGTTGAACCTTATGCGAATCCGTTTAGAGTTTATCCACTCGTTGATGACTATATGGCCTTTAAAAAATTATTCGATGAAAAGGATGTAGAGTGTTATATTATCAATACTGGGAAGTTTTTAGACCAAGACATCCCACCAGCAGTCACACTTGGAAGTATTGAAAATAACGTGGAAAATACAGCAGAATATACTGCATTTGGGCCGGTAGAAGCTTTTGAGTATGTAAAGGTTGACGGTTATGAAGTGCCCTTTGAAGACGAAGAGTATCTAAAACAACTGAAAAAGAATATGCAAGTAAGAATCGAGCATTTAAAAACGTCGGTAGCCGAAGAAGAGGCCCCTTATGATTTACCCGCTGAAATTATCGAAAGTATTCAAACCGTCGTTGATCAACTCGATTAATTTTTAAAAACAAAAGAAAAAATAATCCCCTGTAGAACGACTATGTGCTTCGTTCTGCAAGGGATTATTTATTTAATCAAGTGTTTTTATTATTTTTAAAAATGAATCCTTTGTGTGTATTTAAAAACTGTCTTTGAATAGCATTCCATATACACTCCCATTGCTAGGAAGATATCTGTCAGAAAAAGCTATTCTGAAAGGCTGACGGCTAAGGCAGGTAGAAAAGAAGAAAACTGGAACAAAAAACAAGAGGCGTCAAACACGACACCTCTTGTTTTTAATGGAAACTCATTGAAAATTCAAATCAATAGATATTATTTTTAAATAAAAAGATACTCTATGTAAATTAGTTCCTTTTTAAAACAGAACTACTCGATATAGAAGATCACATAAAAGTATGCGAATATAATAGATGTAAGCAATAACATAATGATTAGATAGGAGTTTTGATGTATTATGAAGAAAGCGTTAATTATTTGTGCAGGTGGTATGTCTTCCTCTTTAATTGCACAAAAAGCAACTGAACAATTTGAAAAACAAGGGGAGGAAATTGAGGTAGAAGCAACAAGTGCTTCTGCAAGTAGTGAGATTATAGAAAAAGATGAGTATAATTTATACATGGTGAGTCCACAAACCAAAATGCACTTTAATAATATTAATAAAGTAGCAGAAAAATATAATAAACCTGTGGTAAATATTCCGCCACAAGCTTATGTGCCAATTCCAATGGGGACAGAAAAAATGGTGGAATTAATTTTAAATAATATTTAATTAGGAATGATTACATGTTGAGTCAGCGACACACCGAACTTCTAAAGTTATTATGGAAAAATTCAGACACCTTTATAACGAGTCAGGAAATGGCAAGAAAATTAGAAGTTTCGGATAAAACGATTCGAAAAGATATCGCTATTATAAACAATGAAATTGACGAAAGTATTGCACGAGTGGTTTCAAAACCAGGATCTGGTTTTTATTTAAATATAAGGAGCGAAGATTTACTTTACGGTATATTAGAAGATCATTCTTTTTTTGAAGACCAAACAAAAAATATTCAAGAGCCAAAAGAAAGACAATTGTATATATTGAAGCTTCTCTTATTTGAAAAGGATTATGTGCTAATTAATGATTTAGCGGATGAGTTGTTTGTGTCGAGATCAACGATTTCGAAAGATATCAATGAGATAAAAAAACGAATAAAAGATTATGAACTTACAATTGATTTTTTACCCTACAAAGGCATTTATATAAGCGGTGAAGAATTAAAGAAAAGACATTTTATTCTAAATTTTTTCTTTGTTAGGCGTTTTAAAAATAATTTAGAGTCTCTTTTTAATGAGAAAAATTTCATGAAAGATATTACGATAGAAGAAATTTATATTATTGTGTTAGATGAAGTACGAGAGTCCAATTTTAAAGTTTCTGATTATATTTTAAATAACATTGTGTTACATATAAGTTTGTCGATTAAAAGAATTCAAGATGGCTTTGGGTTTGAGAAACAAATAAATAAGCAATCAATTATTTCGGAAAATACTTTGAACATGGCGAATCGAATATTGAAAAAAATTGAAGAAATCATTGGCTTTGAATTTCCAGAAGAAGAAGCCAATTATTTATCTTTATATTTTCAAAAAATAAAGTATAACCATTATAAAGAAAAGACCCCCATCCAATCTGAAATGGAGCGTCAACTCTATGATGTATTGAAAGCGATTGATAAAGATACGCAATATAAAATGAGAGAAGACCATATTTTATTCAACGGCTTATTTACTCACATGAAACAGTTATTTTTCCGAATTAATCAGGAGAAAAAAGCTATTAATCCTCTATTAGAAGACATCAAAGAAAAGTACAGTGATACTTTGAGATTGACTGAAAAGTATTTCTCGAAAATGCCTCTGCTAGAAAATAAGCAAATGGACGAGGATGAATGGGGTTACTTAACACTTCATTTAGTCGCCTATATTGAGCGTTTCAAAAGTAAATCAAAGTTAAAAGTACTTGTTATTTGTGCAACAGGACAGGGAAGCTCTCAGATGTTAAAAGCGAGACTAAAAAATGAATTCGGTTCTAAAATAAAAATTATTGATGTAATTAGTTATTATGAAATTAATAATCATTTATTAGACGATATAGATTTGATTATTTCATC
This sequence comes from uncultured Atopostipes sp., assembly GCA_963558565.1. Taxonomy (GTDB): domain Bacteria; phylum Bacillota; class Bacilli; order Lactobacillales; family Carnobacteriaceae_A; genus Atopostipes. Next base: position 151,535 of record CAUWGX010000002.1, on the reverse strand, counting down.
AATCAATTTATCGAGAACGATTATGAAAAAGCCCGTGGTAAATGTCAGTGTTTTTTTAGATAACGAAGACATACAAAAAATCAATCGAACAATTAAACAAAAAATAGGAAATAAAAAACAATTAACTAAAGCAGAAAGAAAAAATGAAACTAAGAAATCAGTATTGTCCCAAAGTTATTTTGATTCAAAATTATTTTTATATATAGATGAAAGAATGAATAAAGATGATTTATTGAAGAAAATGATTCAACAGCTTAAAAAAGTTAGTGAATCCTTCGATAAAAATACTTTATTTAATCAATTAAGATTGAGAGAAAGGTTAAACTCAGTAGCTTTTTCGGATTCAATTGCTGTACCACATCCCATTAATGGAATTACTGAATCTATGCATGTAATGATTGCTGTTGTTCCAAAAGGTGTCTATTGGGACAAGGAACATCCCAACATACGACTTGTTTTTTTATTATCACCTGAACGGGCAAACAGTGGTTCTTTAGAAGAAGTATCTCGTGCAATTGTACCGTTAATTGAAAATGAAGAAGCGGTTGAACAACTAATAAATGCTAAAACCTTTGAACAGTTTCTAGAAAAGTTTCTAAATTTATAAATATAAGGAGAGATTGTGTGGAAGCCGAAACAATACAAGCTGTAGCTTTTGAAATTATATTAAATAGTGGTGATGGTAGAAATAATATACACGAGTCCTTTGAATTAATGCGAGAAGGTGACTTTACAAAAGCAGAGAATAAATTAAAAGAGGCGAATGAAAAATTAGTAAATAGTCATAAATCTCAGACTGATTTATTAAAAGAATATGCCGGTGGAGAAAAACTGGAAATGGATATTATTATGGTTCATGCTCAAGATCATCTAATGACTACTATGACATTACGAGAAATTGCGTTGGAAATGTTGGAAATGTATAAAGAATTAAAAAAAGTAAAATTAGAAAATAAGAGTCGTCATCAATGATACAGCAAAATAAAATGATAGAAAAAAACTATAATTATATTCGTTATATACTATTTCGCTATTCTTTAGCTGTATTTTTATTTTCTAATGTGAATTGGGCTTTTATACAACTTGCAACCCCTACATTTGCCGTTATATTACCTTTAATTTTAATTATAGGTATTCTTCCAGCGATGTTTGAACAAATGAAAGTTTACGGAAAAAAAGAACATAAAGCTTCTTATTTAAAATATACAAAATTTTATTTCGTTATACAGGCTTGTGTGAGTGGAATAAATTTAATTGCAGTAATATTTAGAGAATTATTCATTTACTTATTTCCCTTATTCACTAATCAATGGGAAGCCAAAGTAGTTATAGGAGTTATTAATTTAATAGGGATCTTGATATCATTTTATAATTTACAAAAAATACAAAAAATGAATGGAAGGGATTACGATGGAAACAGATAGTAAAGTTTTAAAATGGATGGAAGACACATTAATGGAACCTATGTCAAAAATAGCTCAATATAAATTAGTACGTGCTATTATGGCAGCAGGTGTTGCTACCATTCCATTTACAATTGTAGGATCAATGTTTTTAGTCTTTAATATTTTGCCACAAACATTTCCATTTTTAGAGAGCTTTTTTGAAGCGACATTCTTCAAAATTAGCGATTTGTATATGTTAGCAAATAGCGCGACTATGGGTATATTAGCACTTTATTTCAATATCGTTTTATCATACGAATACACTAGATTGTATGCAGAAGAAGATAATTTAGATATGTCACCATTAAGTGGTGCATTACTTTCTTTATTTGCTTTTGTAATGACTATTCCACAATTGATCGTTGAAAATGGAGTCATTACCCGCTTAACAGATATTACTGAAGACGCAAGTATTGTTAATGGATGGGAAATTGGTGGAGATGGGGCTGTTCGATTTGGAACAGATGGAATTTTCACAGGAATTTTAGTAGCTATTTTAGTTGTCCAGCTATACCGTTTTTGTGTTTCTAGAAATTGGATTATCAAAATGCCAGAACAAGTTCCAGGAGGGGTTTCACGGGCATTCTCCGGTTTAATTCCTGCATTTGTTATTTCTTTTGTTGTATTAACTATTATGGGTGTTTTAACTTATTTAGGAACAGATATTTATGAATTAGTTGCTATTCCATTTGGCTTTGTTTCTCAAATTACTGGTTCTTGGATTGGTGTTGTCCTAATTTTCTTCTTCATTCAAGCCTTATGGGTCATTGGAATTCATGGAGCAAATATTATTATACCGTTAATCCAACCTATTTTACTTGGGAATCTAGCATTAAATGCTACTCAAGGAGCAACTGAGCCGTTAGCTGGAGCCTTCCCGAAAATGTTTGTTGAAATCGGAGGCTCTGGAGCTACTTTAGGTTTAGTCATTTATATTGCTTATATGGCAAAGTCACAACAGTTAAAAACAATTGGTAAAGTTGGATTAATCCCATCAGTTTTTAATATCAATGAACCAATTATTTTTGGTTTGCCTTTAATTTTTAATCCGTATCTAGCCATACCATTTATTTTAGCACCAGTTGCTACATCATCTATTGGGTACTTAGCGCTAAGTACCGGTTTTATAGATCCAATTATTGCTCAAACACCTTGGCCATTACCTGTAGGACTTAATGCATTTATCGGTACAGGTGGAGATTGGAAGGCAGCAGGAGTCTCGCTGTTTTGTGGAGTTGTTGCTTTCCTTATTTATTTACCATTTATTAAATCTTATGACAAACAATTAGTTGAACAAGAGCGAGCAAATTTAGAAGCGTAGAAGAATGAAAAGAAAGGTGAGTATATTGTTAGAAAATTATATGAAGACATTTCCTAAAGATTTTCTGTGGGGAAGTGCTTCAGCAGCCTATCAAATCGAAGGCGGTTGGAATGAAGGTGGAAAATCTCCTTCTGTTTGGGATGAATTTGTTGAAATACCAGGAAAAACATATAAAGGGACTACTGGAAAAGTTGCTGTAGATCATTACCATCGATTTAAAGAAGATATCCAGTTGATGGCAGAATTAGGCTTGAAAACTTATCGTTTCTCCATTGCATGGTCAAGAATTTATCCAAATAGCATGGACGAAATTAATGAAGAGGGAATTCAATTTTATCAAAATATTATTGATTTGTTAGTAGAAAATGATATTCAACCAATGGTAACTGTCTTTCATTGGGATCTTCCAGCATATTTGCAAGAAGCATATAGAGGCTGGGAAAATCGACAAATCGTGGAAGATTTTGAGAAATATGTAGTCACTTTATTTGAGCGATTCGGAGAAAAAGTAAAGTATTGGATTACATTAAACGAGCAAAATGTATTTACTCGTTCAGGATGGTTAAACGGAGAGCATCCCCCAGGTTTAGAAAATGAAACAAAAATGCACTATCAAGTAAATCATCATGCGTTTTTAGCTCATGCGAGAGCGGTGGAAAGATTCCATGAAATTATCCCAGATGGAATGGTCGGACCAAGTTTTAATTTTCATCCAAGTTATACAGCAGAAAGTAGACCAAAAGACTATTTAGCTAAACAACATTTCGATTATATGAATAATTATTGGTGGTTAGATGTTTATGGATACGGTCGATATCCAAAACTAGCTATGAAATATTTAAAAGAACGTAATGAACATCCTGAAATTGCAGATGGGGATATGGAGTTATTAGAATCTGCTGCAAGTAAAATTGATTTTATAGGTGTCAATTATTATCGAACAGATACTATTGCCTATAACCCTAAAGATGGTATTACTTCTTCAGGCAAAGAAACGCGATCTGGAGAAAAAGGGACTTCTAAAATAAAAGGAATACCAGGACTTTATAAGACACCCTTGAATCCTCACTTGCCCACTACAGACTGGGATTGGTCAATTGATCCAGTGGGTTTACGTGTAGCTTGCCGTGAAATCACTAGTCGATATGATCTACCGATTATCATTTCTGAAAATGGTTTGGGTGCGTTTGATAAACTTGAAGAAGACAATTCAATAAAAGACACGTATCGCATTGAATACTTGAGAGATCATTTAAAGGAAGTTAAGAAAGCTATTGATGAAGGATCAGAAATTTTAGCTTATTGTTCGTGGTCATTTACCGATTTGTTAAGTTGGTTAAATGGTTATCAAAAAAGATATGGTCTTGTGTACATTGATCAATCAGAAGATAATGAAAATCCAACTTTGGATCGTTACAAGAAAGATAGTTACTACTGGTATCAAAAAGTTATTGATTCAGACGGAAAGACACTTTGGGATAATGAAATATAGGGTGTTATAGTATGATGAATGCATTAGTTTTAAAAAATAAAGAAAAATATACAGAGGTCTTTACTCACAGAATGATCGAGAAAATTTCTAAATATCATAATCTATTAATGGAACCCATAATAGAAATTGATCTAGAAAATCATTCTAATACTCTGAAAAAAGCAGATATTTTATTTACTACATGGGGAGCTCCTTACTTTGATGAAGAGTTATTGAGTAAATTTCCTCGTCTAAAGTATATTTTTTATGCAGCAGGAGACGTTAACCATTTAATATCTCAATCCGTATGGGATAGAGGAATTCAAGTATCCACTGCCAAAACGATAAATACAATACCAGTAGCAGAATATACCTTATCTCAAATTTTATTTTCTTTAAAAGGTGGATGGAATATGGTGAGGTCAGTTAAAGAAAACCAAGATTTTAATAGTAAAAATCAACCTTGGGTCGGAAATTACAGAAAAACAATCGGACTTATTTCGCTGAGTGAAGTAGGGAAAGAAGTTATTAAGTATTTAAAGGGTTTTAATTATGATATTCTTCTCTATGATCCTTATGTTTCTGAAGAAATATGTAATCAGTATGGTGTCCAAAAAGCTAATTTAAAAGATATCTTTTTAAAAGCAGATCTCATTTCTCTTCATGCGCCATTAACTAGTGAGACGACTAATATGATAAATAAAGAGTTGTTTTCTGTAATGAAGAAGCATGCAATTTTTATAAATACTGCTCGCGGGGCTATCGTGAATGAAAAAGAAATGATAGAGGTACTTCAAAAAAGAAAAGATATCACTGCTATATTGGATGTAACAGATCCAGAGCCACCTGAGAAAGACTCTAAATTGTATAAATTAGGGAATGTTATTTTAACTCCTCATATGGCAGGAAGCTTAGGAACAGAACGTGAAAGACTGGCTCAGGTAATGGTAGAAGAATCTATTCGGTATTTAAATAGAGAACCATTAAAATTTAAAATAAAATCAGAGAAAGCTTCTATTTAAAATAATAAATCAAAGCGTTAAAATATTCCTTTTTGGAAATTTTAACGCTTTTGTTGTTTATAGGAAACATTTAAGCGTTTATTATCTCTTCGCTATCTCCGTGTTTGACAAAAACCATACTGATGAGCGCGAGAGTAAAACAAATAACAGAAAAGAAGAGCAACCCTTCTGTTTTAAAATAATTTTGGATCGCATCGTAAGTAATAGGGCTAACAATTGCCGCTGTAAATGAAAATAAATAGTAGTAACCAGTGAAGGAATTGCCGGACTGGTCAGCAGAAAACTCTAACACCATTGGGAGCGAATTGATATTAATACAAGACCAACAAGTACCACCCGCAATAAATAGCACTTGCACTAACCACTGACTTGTTCGAGCGAGGATGGGAGGAAGAGGACAATAATTCCGATTAAACCAATTAAAATGGTTCTTTTGCGACCAATTTTCTGAGTCAGTAAACCAGCGGGGACAGCGAAAATTAAAAAGGTTAAGGAAAATCCTGTAAGCATCATGGTGGCTTGTCCACCGGTGATGCTGTACGTATTTCTAGCATAGAGTGTAAAAAAGGTTTCAATAGCGTTATAGCTTAAGAACCAAGCAAAGATGGCAAAAAGGAGCGCAACTAAACTCGTTTTCTCTGCTCGGGATAAGGCTAGAAAAGCCGTCAAGCTTCGTTGTTTTTTGTCATTACTTTCTTCCATATCCCCATGATAAGCTGCAAGGTCTTCACGAGATTTTTGACTCCACCGATTCGCCAGCGTGTCTCGAATAGGAAGTTTATTTTCCATTTTGAAACGTAAAGCAGTAGGTTCTCGGATAAAAAGAAACAAAATAATTAAAGCAAAGACCATCACTAAAGTAGCCATCAAGAAAGCGTGAAATTTATCAGGACGAATATCTGATAAAATATCGCCAAGAAAAAAGCGATGATGGAGCTGACTCCACCCATCATATTGATGATACCGTTCGCTTCGCTGCGGAGGGGATATCAACGCGAATAAGCGCTCACAAACCGGGAGACCGAATAAAATCCAAGGCATTGGGCGTCCAAAACGGGTTCGAGTATTATCACTCCATGCTCCGATTAAGGGTTGGAAAATAACCCCGAAAAAATTATCAATAGTTATAATCGTTCCAATCAGTGTGCCGCTTAAAAAGAAGCGCTCACTTAACATCAACGGTACTTGGGAATTATAAATCGCCCAAGCGAGACTACTTGCGAGAAATCCAAAACCAATCAGTAAAATTTGCGGGTAATTTAAAAAGTATTTTTCTTTTTCTCCTTCATATGTCATCCTCCCCTTAGAAATTTAAACCAAGTGTTTGCATGCTTTCGGTTGCTTTCTTGCTGTCATCTGCTTGAAATTGTTGACGTAATTTGAGAGCTTTTTCTGGATGGTTTGTAATCAGAGCGTCGACACCAAGTAATAAAGCAGCATAAATATGAGCTTCCTGATCGACGGTCCAGACGTGGTCTTTGAAATGATTTTCTTGGCATTTTTTGGCTAATTCTTGACTGTACAGACTATTAAGTGCCGAATGATAGGCTTTGACACCGACCTTTTTTAAATAATCTATAGGTTTAAATTGAATATCAGAGGTTAAAAGACCACAGTACTTTTCTCCTACTAACTGTGCCATTTTGTGTATTGAAACATGATTGAATGAGCTATAGAGCACTTGTTCCTGCAGCTTTGTTTTATGGACTAAATCGGCTACTTCTTGCTCCAGATTAGGATAAGGGTGAATACTATTTTTAAGTTCAATATTCACTACAAGTCCCGTCCCTTTTATATAATTTAAGTCTTCTTCTAAGCTGGGTATTTTTGTGCTGCTCATATTTGTGAAATTTTGCTTTTTATTTTTAGTCGAAAGAATGAGTGCTTGGATCTCTTGCCAAGAGAGTTCCCAAACAAATTGTTGGCTGTTGGTTAAGCGCTTTAGATTTTCATCATGAAAGACGACTAACTTTCCATCTTTTGTTCGCTGTACATCCAACTCAATGCCATCGCTGCCTATTTTGATGGCCTCATCAAAAGCGGCGAGTGTATTTTTAATATAAGTAGCACTAGCTCGACGGTTTGCCCAGATTTTTGTTTGGATGATTTTTCTCCTTTTTATTAAATAAAGTATCTCGTAACTACTAAAAAAAAGAGGAGCTTTCGATGTTAAAATGCGATAAATTCTTTTTATAATGAATTTATGATGAGGAAAATGAGGAATCGGTTTGACAATGGAAAGAATTCGAGGTAGGATAGTTCTTAAATAAATCATTCAAACGTAGAAGAAAAGAGTAGCTTATACGTGAATTATCGTAGAGAGTCCGGCGGGTGGAAACGGATATAATGGTATAAGCGAAATCCATTTCGGAGTTTTTTGTATAGGAATGCTATACAAACGGGAGCAACCGTTACCTTGCCGGGTATTAAATTTGATACCGTAGAGGTGTTATTTGCAAAAATAACATAAATTAGGGTGGAACACGAAAATTTCGTCCCTTTGTCCAACGATCTTTTGTTGGGCAAAGGGACTTTTTTTATTTTATGGAGGGATAAAAGATGGAAGAAAGACAACCAATCTGGAAAGATTATCGTTTACACATCATGGTACTGATTTTTACAGTTATTGCGGAGCTGATTGGTTCACAGACCATTCCGTTAGGGCGGTTTTCATTTACTTTAGCGCCGCTTATATTCTCAATGGTCCTGATGACGATTTTTTATTTAATTCCACAACAAAAAATCATTACAGAACGAAATACAAAAAATGCTTCGCAAATGATGGCGTTAGCGGGTGGATTGTTAATCGCTAAATTAGGTGTCTCAAGTGGTGCAGCGATTGAAGAGGTTCTTCAAGCCGGTGCGGCCGTGACTTTACAAAACTTAGGAGGCGGCTTTTCGTTTATCTTAGGTTTACCAATCGCCATGCTCCTAGGTTTACGCCGAGAAGCCATAGGGATGACCTTTGGAGTGAGTCGAGAAGCAAACTTGACTTTAGTTTCTGAAAAATATGGGGGAGAGTCCCCTGAATTTCGAGGCGTCATGACGAATTATATTGTGGGAACGATTTTTGGTGTCGTTGTGGTCAGTTTTTTAATTTCTGTTTTAGCAGAAATACCTTTTATTTCACCGAAATCTTTAGCGCTGGCGACGGGGATTGGTTCGGCGTCTATGATGGTCGGTGGATTAGGAACTCTGCTTGAACAATTCCCAGAAATCGCAACGGAACTGGAAGCTTATGCGGCAATATCGAATCTTATTTCGTCGGTAATTAATATTTATATTGCAATGTTTATTGGTTTGCCTTTGACCGAAAAAGCATATAGTTGGTTCACGCGCAAAAAAAGTAAGGAGTAGGAGGAAGACATGAAAAGAATACATTTATCACAGGCCTTAGATTGGGTCATTGTCTTAATTATAACGGGAGGTATCGCCCTAATCGGCAATATGATTGGCTATGGAGCAACCTTTAATGAGAGTTTTGAAGGAATGCTTTGGCTGGTAATTTTTACTTTATTAGGTTTTATGATTAAAGAAATGTTACCTTTTGAATTACCGGCAGTAGCTTATATTTCAACCCTAGCGATTGTAGCTTGTTTACCTTTCTCGCCGATTGCGGAAACAGTGATGCAATCAGTTGAGCAGGTCAGTCTGCTTGCTTTATGTACGCCTGTTTTAGCTTATGCTGGCGTGACCATTGGAAAAGACTGGCCGGCCTTCAAAAAAATCGGTTATAAAGGAGTCATCGTCTCCCTCTTAGTGATTATTGGGACCGTACTTGCTTGTGTGGTTTTATCAGAAGTCTTATTTAGAATATTTTAGAAAGAGGAGTTATAAATGACACAATTAAATGCAACGCAACTCGCAAAATCAGTAGAAGAAGATATTGTCAAATGGCGTCGAGATTTACACCAGATCCCGGAGATAGGGTTAAGTTTACCGAAAACAGTCGCTTATGTGACGGAAGTCCTTGACGATTTAGGGATTGAGTATGATGCTTCTTATGTTGATGGGAACGGTATTGAAGCCATTATAACTGGAACAAAAGAAGGCGAAGCCACTGAAAAAGTACTCGCATTTCGAGCCGACATGGATGGGCTTCCTATAAAAGAAGAGACGGGCTTACCTTTCGCCTCATTAAATGAAAATATGCATGCTTGTGGACACGATGGCCATACAGCGATGTTACTCGGGGCTGCCAAAATATTACAAGCTCAGCGTGAACATTTTTCTGGTCAAGTAAAGTTGATTTTCCAACCAGGAGAAGAATATCCTGGAGGCGCTGAACCTATGATTCAAGAAGGCGTGATGGAAGAGCCAAAAGTTACACGAATCATGGGCTTTCATGAAGGGCATATTGATCCTTCGATTCCTAAAGAAACGATTGGTTATAAAGCTGGTCCTATGATGGCTTCTATGGATCGATTTTTAATTGAAATTAAAGGGAAAGGGTATCATGGAGCATATCCTGAAAATTCGCAAGATCCTATAATGGCAACAGGGCAATTAATTACCGCGCTGCAAACTATTAAGAGCCGAAATATTAAAGCGACGGAACCGGCTGTTTTATCCATTACCAGAATGGATGGTGGCTTTAACCAAAATATTATTCCAGATAACGTAGAGATTGAAGGAACAGTTCGAGCGTTAGCAGACGAGACACGAGAACTTATTCATCAGAAAATGGAGCAGATTGCAAATGGAATTGGCGAAACTTTTGGTGTCGAATGTGTCGTGACTTATGATTATAAATATCCTCCTGTTACAAATGATGTCGAAGCAACTCAGGAAATTGTGGCGTCTTTAGAAACACTGTTTCCCGGTAAAATGGTCGAGTTAGCAGAACCGTTAATGGGTGGCGAGGATTTCTCTTACTACTTATATGAAGCGCCAGGAACCTTCTTGTTCTTATCAAATCCCGCAAACATCGAAGGAAGTTTCCACGGACATCATCATCCTAAATTTGATGTCGATGAATCTTTATTTTATATGGGAACTGCCTCATTTGTACAAGTAGCCCTGGATTATTTAAATTAAATTCAATCGATCAATAAAAAGAAAGCAGACAGAAATAGAAAAATCTATTTTTGTCTGCTTTTTTAGGGTCATTCATCACACTTTGAAACTTTGACGAATGAAGCGGAGATCCTTTGTCAAAATTCCAAATATTGACGAATGAAGCGAGTATTATTCACCATAAATTAAAACAATGACAAATGCCCTCAAAAGAACAGAAATTAGTCATCCGATAATAGTTTCTTATAGCTGCTATCGATTCCAAAAGCTCCAATAGGGGCGGTAATGAGAATCGCTAGGACAGAAACAGTTAAAATTAATTCTCCTGCCGGAAGGCCTAGTGCTAATGGAATTCCTCCAATGGCTGCTTGTACGGTAGCCTTTGGCGAATAAGCGATCAAGCTAAACAACTTTTCTTGTGAATTTAAAGGAGTGCCGATTAAACTTGCCCAAACACCGATCATTCGAACAGCCAGGGCAAGTAAAATAACGAAGACAGGGGTCAGTCCTGCTGCAAAAGCGAATTGTACGTTAACAGAAGCACCCACTAATACAAATAAAAAGATTTCACCTGGAATCCATAACTGGTTATAAATTTCAGAGATTTTCTCAGACTCTTGAGGTATTTGACGGTAGAGAATAATTGCCATACTCATGACCGCTAAAATGCCCGAAAAAGGAATATTGACAAAATAATCCTCAAAACTTACAAAACTAAAAGAGAGACTTAACATAATAAGCACTTGAGTAACCGTGTTGAATTGAACTGTTTGAAACAATAAAGAGAGTAAGTGACCACTAAGAAACCCGATTAAAATGCCAGTTAAAATCGAAAGTGGAATAGCTAAAAAGCTGCCGATATTGAACGTTCCACTTTGCGCTAGAGACAAGAAAGAAGAGAATAAGACAAGGGCGTAAATATCATCAACAGAGGATCCCGCTAAGATTAATTGAGGGACCCCTTTTTTAGTTCCAAACTTTTCCTGAATAAGCGTAATCATGCGAGGCGCAACAACTGCTGGGGATACCGCCGCTAAAACTGCTCCTAAAAGAGCAGACTCAACCAAACTCAGACCTAAAAAGAGTGGCGCAAAAATCATGACACCAATAATTTCAAAAGTTGCCGGGACAAAACTTAAAAGGACTGCCGGACGGCCTACTTTCTTTAATTCTTTTAAATCTAAGGACAAACCCGCACGCGTCAAAATGATAATTAAAACAACTTGACGGATATCTGCTGAAATATTTAACAAGGTAGGATCTAACCAATCACAAACCGAGGGACCTACTAAAATTCCTACAAGAATTAAACCAATCAGACTGGGAATTTTCATTTTCTGACTAAGTCTACTGACGATAATACCAGCGAGAGTGATTAAGGCGATACTACTAAGCATTTAAAACAACCTTTCCATTTTTATTTATTTTTGAGCACAAAAAAAGCCTGCTACATAGAGGACTTCATTTAACGACATGCTAAATAAACTCCTATACATAACAGGCACCATCAGCCATTTCTGGCGGTTATAGGGAGTACCTTCCCTTTGATTAAATATTAGCATGGGGAGAGGGCGTTGTCAATTTCAAAAAGAAGGCTTTTTACAGAAACCATTCGTTCATAAGGATTAGAATAAAATGGGCATACCATTAGAAAACACATTGCAAAAACGGTTGGTATATGAGATGATAACCACATTATTTCTTGTTAAGGAGGCAAAAAATGATTAATCAAAAAGTAAAAGATTATATTAATGAGCATCAGGATGAAATGATTGCGATGCGTCGTCATTTACATCAACATCCTGAAGTATCTTTTGAGGAATATGAAACCACTAACTTTATAGCCGAGGAGCTAGATGCTTTAGGGCTTGAATACCGCCGTCTTGAACCGACCGGAATTGTTGGTGAAATCAAAGGTGACAAACCTGGGAAAACTGTTTTATTACGAGCGGATATGGATGCTTTATCTATTAACGAGCTGAACGATCATCTCCCGTATAAATCAGAAAACGAAGGTACCATGCATGCTTGTGGCCATGATAGTCATATTTCAATGTTAATGGCAGCTTTAAAAGCCTTGTTGCAGGTCCAAGATGAAATTCAAGGAACCGTACGCTTTATTTTTCAACCGGCAGAAGAAATTGCTGAAGGGGCGAAGGCGGCGGTGGAACAAGGAGTTATCGAAGGGGTCGACAATGCTTTTGGTATTCACATCTGGACCGTTGATGAACCAGGACAAGTTTCTTGTCAAGTAGGCCCATCATTTGCAGCGACGGATATTTTTAAAGTTCATTTCCAAGGAAGTGGCGGACATGCTGCGCAACCTCATATGACGCATGATGCCTTAGTGATGGGATCACAATACGTGGCTAATATTCAAACTTTGGTCTCGCGCGTCATCGATCCGATGGACTCAGCTGTAGTGACTGTTGGGAAATTTTACTCTGGAGATCGCTTCAATATTATTGCTGAAAATGCTGAACTTGAAGGAACGGTTCGTTCATTCGATAGCGAAGCACGCGATAAAATTGAACAAGGCCTAAAAGATTACGCCGATTATATTGCGAAAATGTATGGCGGACAAGCAACGGTTGAATATACACGCTTGACTGAAGCAGTGAATAATGAAAAAAATGCAGCGCGTTTAGTTCAAGAGATTGCAAGTGAAGCTTTCGGAGCAGACAAAGTCCAAGAGAATGCACCGACAATGGGTGGAGAAGACTTTGGTTATTATATGACTGAAATCCCAGGGGCTTTCGCAACGGTTGGTGCAGGGAATCCGGATAAAGAAACAGATTATCCACACCACCATGCACGTTTTAACATTGATGAAGAGGCCATGTTAACCGGCGCGGAATTGTACGCTCAATATGCTTTGGCTTATTTAGCGCAAGATGAATTCTAAATGTAAAACAAACCTTTAAAAGCGAGCTGTAAACAGTTCGCTTTTTTTAATGAACAAAAATATTTTCAAAAGAAAAAGGCCCTAAATTGAGTCGATACACTCAGATTTAAAGCCTTTCCTAGCAATATAATTGGTATTACTTATTGTAGTGTGACTAAAATAGAAGATAAGATTCCAGCTAATACAACAGAGGCAATAGAAACCGTCACGAAACCAGCAACTAACATTTTCGGTTGGATTTCTTCTCGAATCGCTTCGACTTCAGCCTCATTCTCACCAATAGAGTTGGCGACTTCGTTAGGAACGATGAATGTTCCCGGGAAACCGAATAAGGCTGAGATCCCAATACCGATCCCCATCCAAAGAGAAACGTTTAAAAACTTACTCGCGAGGAGTGAGAAAATAATGATCCCTACTGCTCCGAGCAATAGTGTAATAACTATCATTGGTAATAGTTCCAACAAGACATCTGGAGTTGCAGTAGCTAAGCTTCCTAAAATAACAACCGTTAAACTAGCCATGGCTAATCCATAAGAGTTGGATTTATTTAAAGGGGCCTCTTCAATCAGACCAAAGTGATGAGCGAATACCCCTAAAATTAAGGCTAAGACGTTTGTGTCCAAGTAGTTATAACCTGTTAAGTTAACAACCGTTTGTGAAAGAAATAAAGCAATAGAAGCAATCAAGGCTGCTTTTGCTAAATACCATTCATCCGATTTATATTTATTCGGAATATCTAGTCGTTTCTGTTCAGTGACAATTCGAGGTTCTTCTTCAGTTGCACCCTTTAACGTTCCTGCCCGATAAGCTTCCCGAACTTTTAACCCTTCTTTTTTCAAAACAAAAGAGGCAATGGGATAACCGATAAATCCTTGAACGACGACTAATAAAGAAGCAAAGATGGAGAGTTCGGGTAGACCAATAGCTGTAGCAGCTTCTCCCATTTGGATCCCTCCGACTACACCACCCGAAATCGGCGCTGAAGCGACCATGGCTGCTTCAAGTCCTACGAAAAATTGTCCAATAAAGATTACAAAAATAATAACCCCAACAATCGCCATTAATGCGATAACAACTGTTCGCCATTGTTCTTTCAATTGTTGAATATTCATGGAAGAACCAATGTGTACTAGTAAAATAGGAATCAACATTTGTCCTAGAGCTTGTAAAGTAGAATCAGCAAAAATAGTACGTGGTAAACCAAGTGAAAATGCGATTAAAAAGAAAATAGAGACAGAAAACAGCATGGAGACGATACTTCGTGTTTTCACAGCTAACATATTTCCTAAAGAAATGATAAAAATAATAAATGTAAATGCATATAATGGCGTCATAATTGTTCCTTTCTTTCTACCTATATGAGTTTATAATGAGTGTTTTTTTAATATTAGAGGACAATGTTATAAGAGTCAATAGGAGAGCCCACGAATTCTTCATAAAAACTCATAATGATTTAATAAAACGGATACATTATATGTTTACATGAAATGGAGTATTCAATTTAGGAATAAAAAGAAGCCCACAACTCGATTTGTGGGCTTTAAAAAAAGCGGTGGAAAACCGTTATTTTTTGTCTTTATTGCTTGTCTACTTCATTTTGTACTTCGGTGACTGTTTCTTCGACTTCTTGGCGGTTCATTTTCTCGCGGCCTTCTTTCATCGCTGCAAGACTTTTATGCGCGAAAGCAAGGGGAAGTTTGCAGAAAAGGATCGTGCTTCTTTCAGTCAAAGTATCGATATAAGCATCCGCTTTCGCGAGATTTTTATCTGCATAAGCAAAAAGATCGGCACGAGTCCAACCCTCCGGCACAAAGCTCACACCGCGCTCATCCATATCTTCCTCTTCATTTCTCAAAATATTTACCGCTTGCAGGCCTCGGCCAAAACCAATGGCTAAGTCGAAGTCGGCATCATATCCATACGACCAGTCCCAAATTTTTGAAAGGAAAACACCGACGATACCGGCCACATAATAAGTATAATCGTCTAAGTCTTCTTTTGTTTGCACATCCCAGTTCTTTTCGGCCCATTTGCCCATGCCATATGCCATTTCTGAACCGGTCTCCCGTAGAATAGGCTGCGCCGTTTCCGGACAAGCTTCGAGCCAATCCACTAAGCGTACTGACACTTCCGGTAATTGTTCTTGAATGGGAGCAATAATTTCAAAATATTCTGCTTCTGTGAAAGGTTCTTTGAACAATTCACTGAGTTGTAACAGGATGGTTGTTTTGGTTTCATTGGGGATATTTTCGTGATCTTCAATTTCATCAATTGCTCGATAAACCAAGTAAGCAGTAGAGACAGATTGTTTTAAATCTTTTTTTAATAAATTAATTGGAATAAAAAAGGTACGACTTGTTTCTTTTAATACACGCATAACATCTTTGGGGAATTTCTTTTTTCTAGACATAGTATTCTCCATTTCTATCTTCTGTTTTGTATGTTCATTATATAAGAAGTGTTCATAATTAGAAAGGAACAGGCGATAAAGTTCCTATGAATTGTTAGCTATTATAACAAAAAATAACCATCTCTCTTAATTTCATAAGAGTAGACGGTTATTCATTCATTAATTAAAGTCTCTTTATTCGCCCATGACTTCGTTCCAAACAGTGAAGTGCTCTTGGTAAATTCCTTGAACTTCAATTAATTCAAGGTTGTCGATTGGATTATTGTTGTTAACAATAACGACAATCCCATCAATCGCAATCGGTTCTGTTTCAGTAAGTTGTGCAGCTTCTGATTCGCTTAAATCTCGAGAAGACATCCCAATATCCGCACTACCATCCATAGCGGCTGTAATCCCGGCGCCAGAACCTGGAGCTGTAATGTCAATGGTCACATCGGGGTTTAATTCGGTATAAGCTTCAGAGAAGCGTTGCATCGTAGGCTCTACTGAAGTGGATCCGACAATACTGATAGTACCAGATAAGTCAGAAGGCACATACTCAGAAGCTTCGGGATCGACGGACACATAACCATCTTCAGCTACTAGTTCTTGTGCTTGGGCTGAAAACATAAAGTCCCAGAAGTCTTGAGCCACTTCACTCAATTCTCCTCCATGCGTTACATTAAATCCGCGAACTAATTCATAGTCTCCTGATTGAATATTTTCAACATTAGGCTCAACACCATCAATTGGTACAGCTCTTACGGTATCATTTAGTGAACCTAGTGAGATAAAACTGATCGCATGAGGATCTCCCGCTACAGCCTGCATAGTGGCACTCGTACTATTTTGAACAGTGGCCGCCGGTGTAATATCATCGTCTCCATTGCGGTCAATAACGCCTGTAACTTCCGTGAAGGCAGTACGCGTCCCCGAACCTTGTTCTCGTGTAAAAACATGGATATCGTGATCAGGGTCGAATCCTTGTTCATTAGCTGTTTGTCGATTACTAATAAAATATATTCCTACAAAAACAATAATGATTCCCCAGAACCATCCTTGTTTGTAAAAAGGTTTATTTTTTACTTGATTCATTTTTAACTCCTTATATTAAACGTATTTTTAGTACAAACATATAGTTGAAGAGCTTTATTTTATTCGATAAAAAATAATTTCCTTTACCTAGATTATAGGAAAAACGAGTAAAATTCAATTCTATTTATAAGGATAAACCATTCATCCTCAAGTTTTTTGTAGAAATATGCATAAAAATGAGGAGCGTTGAGCGTATCAATTGCTAAACTTTCAATTCTAGAATAAAATAAGCTCACAATTAAATACATAGAAAGAGGGATAAAGAATGAGAAAATATTTAGCAAGAGGATTAAATGAAAAAGCTGGAAATAATTTCTCCTGGCGTGCAGTTTTTGCAGGAGTCGTTACCTTTCTAGCGATGATGATCATGTTATCATTTATAGGAACAGCTATTGGATTTGGAGTTCCAGACTTTACAACTTCTGACCCACTTTCAGGTGTGGGCACAGGATTAGTGATCTGGGTTATTGTTACCTTAATTTTATCATTCGGTGCAGGAGGTTATATTGCAGGACTTACTGCGAACCGTGCAGGCTTTATTCATGGATTTATTACTTGGGCAGTTAGTCTACTTTCAATCGCTGTCTTAATGACGACAGCTGTTTCATCCGCTTTTGGTGCGCTAGGAAACATTGTAAGCACAACGGCTGGCGCAGTTGGAGACGCGACTGGACAAGTGGCATCAGGTGCAGCTAGTTTATCAGAAGATGCATTTAACCAGATTACAGAAAACATGAATGTTGACTCTTCTGAATTAGAATCATCCGTGAATGAAGTTTTAGAAGATACAGATATTCCTGAATTACAACCAAATTACCTACAAGATCAAGTAGAAGCTACAGGTGAGGATGTTACAGACGCTGGCTACAACATTGTAGTGAATGGAAATGACGCACAAAGTGAAATTGATAAAGTTGTTTCAAATATCGATGACCGTCTAGAAACAATCAACCAAGGACTAGACGAAGATGAATTAACAACGGCTATTTCAGAAAACACAGATTTATCTGAAGCTGAAACAGAAGATGCTGTAAATAATATTACAGAAGCTTATAACAAAACTTCTCAACAAGCTTCTCAAGCTCTAGAAGAAGCACAAAGTTCTGTTCAAGACTTAACAGTTCAAGCGAAACAAACAGCAGAAGAAGTTTCTGACAATACTGCAAAATACTCACTATACATTTTCGCAGGACTACTCATTGCCCTATTCGTCACAGCATTTGCTGGATATGGTGGAGCAAAAACTTATCATGAAGTCCATGCAGATAATACAGCAGTGAAGTAAAAAATTAAAAGTTAATAAGATAGAGGAGCAGTTCATACGACTGTTCCTCTTTTTTTACTTAAAATGGATTTTATAGGAAAAATGGAAAAGCAAGAGGATTTATAAAGGGGCACTATGTTTATCGTCTCTCAGTAAATATTTTTATTAACAGAGCTTCTTTACGAAAGCTTGTTAGAAGTTTGTGGATTAATTCATAAAAAAGAATAATAGAAAAACAATAATGGTGATTACAGCAATCATTATAAAAGTACATCCTTGCGTGTATTTAAGGATACGTTCTATTATTTCATCTTCTGTTGATTTTTCAGGTTCCTTTGTTTCTGACTTTTCATCTTCTGGCTTCATCTTTTTCACCTCGATAGAGGATATTATATCATTTAAAGCGTCTTTAATAAAAGAGGGAAGAGACTTTTGAAGTTCATACAGAGAGGTGCTCTTTCAAAAAAAACGGTTCATAACTTTATTAAAAAGTCACAACCGTTTTTTCTTTGTGTTCAATTATTCTATAATGGACCCTACTGGGCTCGAACCAGTGACCCCCAGCTTGTCGAGCTGGTGCTCTCCCTACTGAGCTAAGGATCCGCTAACCAGATAATAGTATATCAAATCTTGGAAAAAAAGCAACCTCTTTTTGTTTTTTGATATAATTTCATTCCTGAGCTGGTGAAACGAGCTACAATATTCACAGTAAAATCGATGAAAGGATAAATAAACTATAAATAGTAGTTAAGTGAGCAAGTATTCATTGATCTCTCCTTCTGTGTTAATCGTTAATTAAAGCTAAGAAGTGAAACTAAAAAAGTGTAATTTAGAATAATTATCGTTTGCTTGTTAAGTAGTGAATATACTATAATAGGTGCAGAATGATGATTAAAAAAAGAAAGAGGTTTTTTTGTTGAAGTATATTATTGTTGGTTCATCTCACTTTGGTTATGAAGCAGTAGAAACAATTTTGGAAGCACAACCGGATGCAGAAATTCATTTATATGAACGTGGAGATAAAGCATCTTTCATGAGTTGTGGTGCACAATCTTATTTAGAAGATATTGCGAAATCAGCAGATGAAGTGCATTACGCAAATGAAGGTTCATATACGGAACAAGGGATCAACGTTCATTTAAACAGTGATGTTGTCGATGTGAATCCAGACGAAAAAGCAATTACAGTAAAAACTCCAGATGGCGAACAAGAAGCAAGCTATGATAAGTTACTTCTTTCACCAGGTGGTTATGCACCCGTATTAAACGTTCCTGGAAATGACTTAAAACACGTTTATACATTCCGAGGTCGAGACGATGCGGAAGATGTGAAAGCACGTATGGCAGAGGCTAAAAAAGTGATCGTCATCGGTGGCGGCTACATCGGGGTTGAAGTAGCAGAAGCTTACGTTCGAAACGGCCAAGAAGTGACTTTAATTGATGCAGTAGATCGCTTCTTACCAACGTACCTTGATGAAGAGTTCTACCCCACACTTGCTGCTGAAGCAAAAGATAAAGGCTTAGACTTTAAAGGGAACGAATTCGTTCAAGAAGTTAAAGGTGAAGAGGGCGTAGTGACAGGTGTTGTTACGGATAAAGCTGAGTATGAAGCAGATACTGTGATTATGGCAGTGGGTGTAAAACCAGATACTTCATGGTTAGAAGATACGCTTGAATTAGACGAGAATGGTTTTGTGGTAGTGAATGATTATTTAGAAACCTCTGCTGAAGATGTTTATGCAGGTGGAGATGCGACATTAATTCCATTTATCCCAACCGGTAAAAAAGCTTGTATTGGTCTAGCAACAAACGCTAGAAAACAAGGTGTCACTGCGGCTAAAAATGCGCTGGGCGAAGAAGTTGAAATGGCAGGAGTCAATGGGACTTCTGGTTTAGCTTTCTTTGACTTGAAATTTGCAACGACTGGTCTCAAAAATTGCAATCTCGACTCCTATGATGGTGAAGTGAAGAGCTATTACTGTGAAGAAAGAGTTCGTCCTTCATTTATGCGAGATGGAGACATTACAGTAGAGATGAAAATTTTATATGATGCGAAAACAGAAACGATTCTGGGTGCACAGTTCCTATCCACAGAAGATATTACGCAAGCAGCAAATGTTCTGTCACTTGCTATTACTGCAAAAATGACATTAACAGACTTAGCACAAGCAGATTTCTTCTTCCAACCAGGATTCAGTCGTCCATGGAATTTCTTGAACGTTTTAGCCATGAGAGCACAAGGTAAAACATACGGTTCAACAAGAATGTTATTCTAAATCCTCACTTAAAATTAAATAATTAGTATAAATGGCCCCAACAAGATGTTGGAGCCATTTATTTCTTTTGACGAGGAATCTAAAAAGAAGTGTGAGCTAAAAATGACGAATACTTAAAATATGTTAATTCAAATATGCTCATGTTATAATGAATAAAGAAAATAAAATCCATAGAGGTGATGAAATGAAGTGGAAGATTATAACCGATACGGGATCGAGTATCCGAGAAATTGAAAACCTACCAGAAAATGTGTCTTTTGATATTATTCCCTTAATCTTACATTTAGATAATAAAGATTATGTAGATACCCCTGATTTAGATACAGAAGAATTAGTAAATGAGATGTCAAAGGTTTCTAAATCAAGCTCTGCTTGTCCAGCGCCGGGTGTCTATGCCGAAAAGTTTAAAGGTGCAGAGAATGTCATTTGTTTTACAATTTCTAGTGAAATTTCAGGAAGTTATAACAGTGCAGAGTTAGGACGTTCAATCGCACTGGAAGAAAATCCAGAAGCCAATATTTATATCTTTAACTCAAAATCAGCAGGTAGCGAGATGGATCTGCTTGTTTGGAAAGCTTTAGAACTTGTAGAAGCAGGCGAAAGTTTCCAAAATGTTGTTGACGGTTTACAGGACTACCATCAACACACTTACGTTGGCTATATGCTGAAATCCATTGAAAACCTTGTGAAAAATGGACGTGTAAACAAAGTAGTCGGTTCCTTAGTGGGCTTATTAAATATTCATGTGATGGGTATTCGCTCAGAAAAAGGAACGATTGAAATGTCTAATCGGGCCCGTGGAGAAAAACGTGCTTTAAATACTTTTATGAATGATATTATTGAGAATGGCTTCAATGGCAAAATTTTAGAGATATCACACGTAAATAACGAAACATTGGCCGAGAAATTTGCGAATAAAATGAAAGAGAAATTTCCGAACACAAACGTTCGGATCCGCCCAACGAGTGGATTATGCAGTTTTTATGCAGAAGATGGCGGGTTAATTGTAGGTTATGAAAGAAATTAATCTAAATCAATGAAATGAATAAAGTTTTGAGCGACAATATATATGAAAAAGACGATATATTGTCGTTTTTTCACGCTTATTTTGTAAATGATTGGTGTGAAAGAAAGTAAACAGAACAGAATAAAAATATAGAAACTATTGAAAAATATTAAAGTTATTTCATCCTACGTTGACAAGACAAACGTACCGCAGGATCAAAAGTCATTGACTGCGTAAAGCAGATGTAATTTTTTAAGTGTACGAGCTGAAGCTTTAGACCCCTTATTTATTGCATATAATATGAAGAACTTTAAAGGAGGAAAAGTAGAATGGCAACACATGCCCATTCATCTCACACAAGTTGTGTAAGTCTGGTGCCGATTTTTAACCATCTCGATCAAGCCTCTATGAACAAAATTGGTACAAAAGTAAATACGAAAAAGTTAAAACGTGGCGAGTATTTATATCAAGCAGCGGATGAAGATGATTCCGTTTATATCGTACATCGTGGTCAGGTTCGTATTTTTCATCTAGCAGAATCTGGAAAAGAACAGCTGATCCGCGTATTAAATCCGGGAGATTTTACAGGGGAATGGACCGTTTTTTCTTCTGACACGTACCATGACCATTTTGCGGAGGCGACAAGAAACACCTCTATTTGTGCCATCAATCGTGAGGATCTACAAGAGTTACTCCATGACTATCCCGAAATTTCAATGAAGATTTTACAATCCATGTCTGAGCGTCTCCAACAATCAGAAAGACAGACGGCTTCTGTTGCGATTGAGCAAGTGACGAATCGCATTATTTACTACTTGGAAGACCTAGCTGGTGTTGATGCTGAAGATGAAATAACCGTTGAATTACCGATGACTCGAAAAGATATTGCTTCGTATCTGGGAACGACGCCGGAGACTTTAAGTCGAAAATTTAAAGAGTTAGAAAATGCGGGCTTCATTGAACAACTGCCTAAAAATAAGATTCATATACCAAGTGTCGAAGATTTGTTATTTGAAGCCCTGTAAAAAAATAAATGTAAGTGATGAAGTATAGGAGAACTGCGCGAATCATTTTAATAAAGTAAGAGGCTGGAACTTTTCGAATAAAGTTTCCAGCCTCTTTTGCATTTGTTATTGTATAAAAAATTATTTAAAGGATTTCAATTTGCTTTTTCATCTTTGGTTTGTTTTCAATGGTATCCATAACAGGACAAGTTGCTTCGATGAAATCGACAAAATCTTCGATTTCTTCTTTCGTATTGTCGGCATCGATTTGATAGTGTGTATCTAAATCGGTTAAACCAACCTTGGCTTCGGGATTTTTCCCTGTAAACCCGTCTGTGTCTAATTCGCCGTCGACTGTTACTTTAATGCGATTGAGTTTGATTTTCTTCGCTCTAGCAAAAGACTGAGCCACAATGACTTTACAACCACCTACAGCGGATAATAAAGCTTCAACGGGATTCATCCCTTGATCCGTTCCACCTAAATTTGTGGGCTCATCCATCGTAAATTCAAAATCACGCACACGACTGACTGTTTCTAAACCTGCTACTGCTTCAACTTCTGCTTTCATTTGACTAATCGCCACTTTATTTATACCTCCAAATCCTTCTATATAATATAGTTATCTTCTTCACAAGATTAAATATAACACATTGTGAATAAGTTATCAATGAACTTTCTAAGGATCCTTCAATCTTCTTTTTAAAAGAATGAGCAAAAATTGATGTAGGTCAAGATGTTTTC
Source organism: uncultured Atopostipes sp. (assembly GCA_963558565.1). Taxonomy (GTDB): domain Bacteria; phylum Bacillota; class Bacilli; order Lactobacillales; family Carnobacteriaceae_A; genus Atopostipes. The sequence continues at coordinate 128,578 of CAUWGX010000002.1, read as the reverse complement.
CGATAGAGACACCTATAATGGGGTTACTAAAGAAAAGAGAGGAAAATAAAAATGACAGAATTAACATTTAAAGAAGTAAAGGATAAAAATTTTGAAAAACTAACTCAATTCACACCAATCGTTGCTCGTGTCCATGGCGATAATCATCCAGAGTTTCATGAAGTAAAAGAATTATGGGAACATATTTATGAAAAATCAAATAAGACAGATACACCCGAGTTACAAAGTGAATTTACACAGTTACGCGCCATCACAGACAATTACACAGTACCTGGAGATGTCTGTGAAAGTTATGAGGCAGTTTATAAGATGTTAGAGGAAGTAGACACTGCTTATGAAGCAACGGCTTTTTAGAGGGGATACAAGCGTTACCCAGGAAGTTACGTAGAGTAATCACTTTCTGGGTCACTTTTTAAGATGAATTTTCCGAAGAAACAAGATCGATTATTCGGAAAGTAAAAAATCTCATAGGAGGAGAAAAATGCAAAGGCTTATATTAAGTAAGAGAAATCAAATCACATTCATCAGTGGTCTGTTAATTATACTCGCATTTACCGCTCGATTAGGTTTTGGCAATATAGAAGTATTCAATGGCGCTTTAATTATTGCGTCCATTTTAGGCGTCGCTCCGATCGCTCTTCAAGCTTATGGTGCCCTAAGCGTGAAGGTGGTCAGTATTGATGTACTAGTAACTATTGCGGTTGGTGGAGCTTTCTTGATTCAAAACTATGAAGAATCAGCGATCGTAACTTTCTTGTTTTTATTTGGTGCCTGGTTAGAGGCTCGAACACTTAACCAAACGCGTTCAGCGATTAAAGAACTGACTGAAATGGCGCCAGAAGTTGCCTTTAAACAAATGGAAGATGGGGAGTTTGAAGAAGTAGACATTTGGGATGTGGATGAAGGAGATATTTTACAAGTTCGTACAGGTGGGAAAGTTCCTGTTGATGGAACTGTAGTGACAGGCGAAGGACATATTAATGAAGCAAGTATTACGGGGGAAGCAGATCCCGTACGCAAAGAACTAGATGCCGAAGTATTTGCGGGAACGATTTTAGAGAATGGAACTATCCAAATTCGTGCAGACCGCGTGGGTGAAGAGACAACCTTTGGTAAAATTATCGAACTCGTTGAAGAAGCACAAGATTCTAAATCAGAAGCTGAACGCTTTATTGATCGTTTTTCAAAATGGTATACACCTGCTGTATTAGTCCTTTCATTGCTAGTTTGGATGATTTCCCAAAATGTCGAATTAGCCATCACAATTTTAGTTTTAGGATGTCCAGGGGCATTAGTAATCGGCGTTCCTGTTTCTAACGTTGCTGGGATTGGAAATGGCGCCAAAAATGGTGTTTTATTAAAAGGTTCAGAAGTTATTCAAGATTTCAGTCGAGTAGATACCATTCTTTTCGATAAAACGGGGACTTTAACCGTAGGGAATCCAGAAGTCGCTGAGTCAAAAATATATCAAGATGCAGACACAGCATTAAATTATTTAGCCAGTGTTGAAAGTGAATCGGATCATCCATTAGCAAAAGCCATTCTTTCAGAACTTGGCGACATTGAATTATATGAAGTGGAAGAGACAAATGTTGTTAAGGGCGGCGGGATCATTGCGCAAGTGGATGGACACAGGGTGGCGGTAGGAAACGTTGCTTTAATGGAAAAAGAAAAGGTGACATTAGGTGTAACGGCCAAACAAGATGTCAAAGACTTTGAAAAACGTGGGAATTCACTTGTTTTAACGGCTGTTGATGGCGAATTAAAAGCATTAATGGGAATCCGTGACCAAGTACGTCCTGGAATTAAAGAAGATCTCCAAAAAATGAAAGATTTAGGCGTTAAAAACCTCATCGTCCTTTCAGGAGACAACCAAGGGACAGTAGATTTGGTGGCGGAGGAACTAGGGTTAACAGAAGCTCATGGGCATTTATTACCTGAAGATAAATCGGAGTATCTCCAAACATTACAAGAAGCAGGGCAAATTGTTGCTTTTGTTGGAGATGGGGTCAATGATAGTCCATCATTAGCCCTTGCAGATATTGGAATTGCGATGGGTGGAGGAACAGATGTAGCCATTGAAACATCAGACGTTGTTTTGATGAATTCAGATATGAGTCGCTTACCGCACGCTTTAGGTTTAACGAAAGCAACCGCAAATAATATGATGCAAAATATTGTCATCGCAGTCGGGACGGTTCTGGTATTACTCGCTAGTGTATTCTTCAGTGAGTGGATGAATATGTCCATTGGCATGTTAGTCCACGAAGCAAGTATCTTAGTAGTGATCTTAAATGGCATGCGACTACTGAAATATCGCTTAAAAGGAAAACAATCGTTAGTACATTCAGAACCTAAGGCGGCTCGCACACTGGAATAATAAATCTTGATCTAGATCAAGGCCGAAGTGTTTAACAACACGTATAGTATACCTATCAATAAAAAAGAAAAATTAAAGGAGAATAAATCATGCAAAAAGCCAATATTCAACTAGAAACGTTAACTTGTCCTTCATGCTTACAAAAAATTGAAGGAGCCGTAAGTAAACTTCAAGGTATTGATAAAGATAGCTTGAAAGTGATGTTTAATGCCAGTCGAGTAAAAGTAAACTTTAATGATGATGAGATTTCGATTGAGGGAATTGAAAAAACGATTCAAGATTTAGGTTATGAAGTCAAAAAGTCACGTGTGAAAACTGCATAAAGTAAAAATAAAAAGGTGTTTACTCTATGAATGGAGATTGAAACGAGGAATAATAAATGAACCAGATAACTTTGCGAATAGGGAACCTAACCTGCCCGTCTTGCATGCAAAAGATTATAAAAACACTAAATGAGTTAGAGGGTGTAGTGAAAATAAAGTTCATTTTTAATTTGAACAAAGCAAGAGTTTACTATAATAAAGAAACGGTCTCAGAGGAAAATATCCTCGCTAATATTATAGAAATGGGTTATGAGATTGATACTCATTAATCTACTAGCTGTTTAAAAGCTTTCATCAAAAGAAGGAGGAAAGTAAATGACTAAAAAATATATAGCAGAAATTAAACCTATAAACGAAGATGTTATTGGAACTTCTGTCTCCGGAAAAGCAGAACTCATCGAAGAGGAAGAGACATTAAAAATAAAAATCGAAGCAACAGGTACACCTCCCAATATGATGCATTGGAGCCATTTTCATGGATTTACTGACGGAACTAAAGGACGTGTTCCCACAAAAGATGCAGACACAAACGGTGACGGTGTTATCGATTTGCCAGAACTATACGCTGTAGCTGGACAAACAATGGTTCCGTTTGACGATGCACCACAAGACATGAACATTCCTCATGATAATTATCCTCATGCAGATGCGAACGGGAACTGGAATTATGAATTTGAAGTACCCATTACTAAATTAAAAGCAAAATTTAAAGAAAAATTTGGTTCGGAAGACCTACAGTTAGACACACGAACTGTTTTAATTCATGGAGTGCCAGAATCTGTCAAACTTCCAGACACCGTTGAAGGAACAGTTAAAGAGTATGGCCCGCATACTACGCTCCCAATTGGTGTTGGCGAGATAGAAAGAGCGTAGACACTCATCAATAATTTATAACAAAAAATCTTATGTCTGTTTAAACAGATATAAGATTTTTTGTTAACTTCTTATTTTTGAAACCCTAACTCTGATACTTTCGAGCCATTTACATATTTTATTCATCTTTATTAAAAAGGCACACTAAGTATAAAATAGAAAATTGGATATATTTTCATTATTAGGCAGGGACTTTATGTCAGAAACTAGAGTATAATTAAATTGACTTTTAAAAGCTATATAAATTTTCTTCAAATGGTTAAATACCGATAACATGGAGGAAGGTTTATATAGCTTTTTTATATTTAAGAAAAACTTAACAATTGGGTATTTTAGAACTCAAAAAGAGCGCTGGCTCTACCAGCAACAGCTTTTGAGCCTTAAGAAAAACTTAAAGAATCGAATTAGAAATGAACACATTTCAAAAAATGTTGACAAAAAAATAATCGTAAGCTAAAATCAATAACATTGGATGAACACTTTTTGAAATGTGTTTACTTCGAGAGGTTCATTCAATATTTGCTTGTTGGTAAAGTGTTTTGCAGAACTGAATGATGCAAATACTCCGAGCCAAAACGAGAGAAAATGATGACGAAGGAAGAAATAAATGAGCAAAATTGTTGCTACAGGTTCATACTTACCGAAAAAAGTAGTTACCAATACAGAATTAATTGAGCAAACAGGCATTGATTCAAGCGATGAGTGGATCACTCAACGGACTGGAATTAGTCAACGGCACTTTGCTGCACCGGAAGAAAGAGTAAGTGATATTGCGATTCAAGCTGCAGAAGATTTACTCGAGCAGTTGGACGAAGATGTTGTAGAAGAAATTCAATTAATCATTGTAGCGACGATGTCTTCGCGCTTACCCACTCCTTCAGTCGCTAGCCAAGTGCAGCGGGCTTTAAATATCGAACACGCTTGGGCCTTCGATGTAAGTGGTGCATGTTCTGGTTTTGTAATGGCTTTAGAAATAGCTGAAAAACTAGGTCGCGACCAAACATCTGGCTATACTTTAGTCATTGGTGCGGAGAAGATGAGCGAGATTTTAAATTTCGAAGATCGAGGAACGTCCATTTTATTTGGCGATGGAGCAGGCGCTGTCCTCATTGCGCAGGATGGAGCAGGCTTGCCTCACTACAAAAGTAGTCTGTCGAGTATTCCAGATCCTGAAGATTCGATCCGTATCCCCTCCGAGAGTCAACCCGAGGGACTGATGACGATGGATGGTCGCTCAGTATTTAATTTTGTTTTGCGCAACGTGATTCCATCGTTAGCAAATTTTATTGAAAATGATGTGGGAACTTTTGATTATTTAATTAGTCACCAAGCAAACAGTCGTTTTTTCGAGATCTTTGCTAAAAAATTAAGCGTCGATCTTGAGAAAATACCAGCCAATATTGCCAAAGTTGCGAATACATCCGCTGGAAGCATTCCCATCCTCCTTGACCAATTAGTGAAGGAAGGAAATATCCCCTTAGATGGCAGTCAAACAGTCATTTTTGTCGGATATGGAGCGGGACTAGCTTGGGGCCAAATCAGTTTAAAAATTTAAGGATTTATAAAAATGGAGGAAAATATAAAATGTTAAAAGATACAGTTATTGAAATTATTGCAGACCAATTAGAAGCAGACAAAGATGAAATTACAGGAGATACAAACTTTATGGAAGATCTAGACGCAGATAGTTTAGATATTTTCCAAGTACTTAGTGAGATTGAAGACGAACTAGACATCGTGATTGAAACGGATGAAAATGTTCAAACAGTGGACCAATTAGTAGCACACATTGAAAAGGCACAAAATTAATTTTATAGGGTCATTCCAATGAAAAGGACGTTATGAATGAAAACAGCGATTACAGAATTATTAAATATACAATATCCAATTGTTCAAGGAGCCATGGCTTGGGTAGCAGATCCTGATTTAGCGAGTGCTGTCTCTAACGCCGGCGGGCTTGGAATTGTTGGTACGGGGCATGATCCAGTAGACGTCGTCCGTGAAAAAGTAAAAGAAATGAAAGAAAAAACGGATAAACCATTTGCGGTCAATGCGATGTTTTTGAGTCAGCATGTTGACGATGTGGTTGATTACTTAATTGAAGAATCAGGCGTAAAAATTATTACGACGGGTGCTGGGAACCCAAGCAAGTATATGGAACGTTTTAAAGAAGCTGGAATAAAAATCATTCCTGTTGTGGCTTCAGTTGCTGTAGCAAAGCGCATGGAACGTATCGGTGCGGATGCCATCGTGGTTGAAGGAATGGAAGCAGGCGGACACATTGGTCGACTGACGACTTTAGCCTTGTTACCACAAGTGGTGGATGCTGTTTCAATTCCCGTGATTGCTGCAGGTGGTTTCGGAGATGGACGTTCGATGGCGGCAGGGTTGATGTTAGGCGCAGAAGGTATTCAAGTTGGTACACGTTTTGTAGTAGCGAAAGAATCGAATGCGCATGACAATTTCAAACAACAAATTTTGAAAGCCAAAGATATTTCAACCACCGTCACTGGTGAGATTACTGGCCATCCTGTGCGTGTTTTACGAAACCAATTAACAAAAGAATACTTAGCCGTTCAAAAATCGATTACGAGTGATGAGAAACCTGATTTTTCTGAGCTTGAACGTTTAGGCAGTGGCGCCTTACAGCGTGCAGTCGTTGAAGGAAACACGAAGACAGGATCGATGATGGCGGGTCAAATCGCCGGTCTGGTGAACAAAGAAGAAACGGTCGCAGAAATTATTTTAGACTATGTCAATGAAGCACAAAGAGTCTATGAAGACCGCGCACGCTTTTTCAAAGACTAAGAGTGACGATCATTCATCAGAATACTAAATGATGACGAGAGAAACGACAATCATTCATCACAACATTAGATTTTGACGAATGAAGCAGCTATTTGGAGCTTCAAATAGCTAGATAGAAAATACTTATTAAATAAAGAGGGAATTGTATGTCTTTAGCAGTTATATTCAATGGCCAAGGCGCACATTATCAGGAGATGGGGCAGGATTTCGTTCAGGCGTTTCCTGAAGCCGAAGCTGTTTATGAAAAGGTAGAAGCTTTGACAGAATATCCCATCCGCCAGTGGATTACAGACGATCTGGACGCGTTACAGGAAACTCGTTACGCGCAAGTTGCGATCGCATCAACAAGTATCGCTATTTTTGAAAGTATAAAATCGCAACTGCCAGCCATCGAATACATGGCTGGCTTAAGTTTAGGTGAGTATACGTCACTAATCGCAAGCGGGATGTTGGATGTTGAAGAAGGCTTTGAACTTTTAAAAGAACGGGGTCAATTAATGACGGCGCATTGTAATACTTTACGCGAAACGTCAGATATTGTGATGGAAGCTGTTTTAAAAATGCCTTTAGATGAAATTCAAGCGGTTATTGCTGAAGTGAACCAAGAAAAAGAACAATTATACTTAGCCAATCTGAATTCATCGACACAAGTAACGATTGCTGGCACAAAAGAAGCGGTGGAGCAATTTAAGGAACGGGCACGTGAACGAGGTTATCGACGTGTCATGCCGTTAAAAGTTGAAGGACCTTTTCATAGTCCTTATATGACGCCTGTCTGTGCGCCTTACAAAGAGGTATTGGCAGATGTAACCTTCAGCGAAGGCGAAGTTCCTGTCATTAGTAATACAACTGTCCAACCTCACACAACAGATGAGGTGGCAGATCTATTAGTGCGCCATTTAGTCGAGTCGGTGCGATGGCAAGAAACGATAACTTACTTTGTGGATCAGGGCGTCGATAAAATTATTCAAATTGGACCAGGTAAAACGTTGGCGAGCTTATTAAAGCGTGAGCCCAATGCACCAGACACACTAGTCATTGATAAAGTAAGTGATTTAGATAAAATCGAAAGCTTTTTAGGAGGATAAATAATGCCAGAAGTAGCTTTAATTACTGGTAGTTCCCGAGGAATAGGTTTAGAGATTGCAAAATATTTAGCAAAAACCGGCTATCAAGTCGTCTTAAATGGACGCAGTACCATTGAGGAAGAAGTATTGAGTGAATTTGACGAGATGCCGGAATCTGTCGCTCAAGTAACAGGTGATGTGAGTGACTTTGACGAAGCCAAAGAAGTGATTGATCAAGTTATTGAGGAATTTGGAAAAATTGATGTTTTGATTAACAATGCCGGGATTAATCGGGATGGTTTAATTATGCGAATGAAAGAAGAGGATTTCGATTCCGTGGTAGCGACGAACTTAAAAGGAACGTTTAATATGTGCCGTCATATCACGCAACCGATGTTAAAGCAGCGATCAGGCACTATCATTAATATGTCAAGTGTCGTTGGTTTGATCGGGAATGCTGGACAGACGAATTATGCGGCGAGTAAAGCAGGCATCATTGGTCTAACAAAATCATTGGCACGCGAATTAGCAAGTCGTCATATTACAGTCAATGCGATTGCTCCTGGGTATATTGAAACGGAAATGACGGACGCCTTAAGCGATAAAGTTAAAAAGACCATGCTGGGACAGATCCCACTGAAACGTTTCGGACAAGCGGAAGAAGTTGCTCAAACGGTTGACTTTTTAATTAATAATCAATATATGACTGGACAAGTGATTGAAGTAAATGGCGGATTAAGCATGTAGTGTGAGAATTTGTCGATTGAATTTTAAAAGGAGGACAACATGCAACGAGTAGTAATTACAGGTGCTGGTACGGTTTCGCCGATTGGAAATGATGTGTCTACTTTTTGGGACAATATGAAAGCCGGGAAAGCCGGGATTGGCCCTATTGAAAGTTTTGACCCGTCAGAAACCAATGTCAGCGTCGCTGCAGAAGTAAAAGATTTTAATCCAAAAGATACGATGGGACGAAAAGAATATTCACGAATGGACCGTTTCTCTCAATTCGGAGTCGCTGCAAGTGTGGAAGCTTTAAATAATAGTGGCTACGACATGGAAGCGAATGCGGAACGTGTAGGCGTGATTGTTGGTTCAGGAATTGGTGGATTGCTTGCGATTCAAGATGGCATCGATAAGATGCGCGATAAAGGACCTAAGCGAGTCACCCCCTTATTTGTCCCGATGACGATTGGAAATATGGGAGCAGGAAATATTTCGATGAAAGTCGGTGCACGAGGAACAAGTTTAGATATTGTGACGGCTTGTGCAAGTGCAACCAATTCGATCGGAGAAGCCTTCTTGAAGATTAGAAGTGGCGAGCTAGACGCTTGTTTTGCTGGTGGTACAGAAGCAACGATCAATGAAATTGGAATTGCTGGCTTTGATGTTTTAACGGCGCTTTCTACGAGTGATGATCCCAAAACAGCTTCACGTCCCTTTGACAAAGACCGCGATGGTTTTGTAATGGGAGAAGGGGCAGGTATTTTATTCCTAGAATCTTTAGAATCTGCTGAGGCACGTGGAGCAGAAATTTTGGGAGAAGTTGTCGGCTATGGCTCTACGAGTGATGCTTATCATATGACGGCTCCTCGACCGGATGGAAGTGGCGCAGGCGAAGCGATGAAAAAAGCGTTAGCGATGGCAAACATTCAACCAGAAGATATTGACTATGTCAATGCGCATGGAACGAGTACACCAACAAACGATTCCGCTGAAACTGAATCGATTAAATATGCTTTAGGCGACCATGCTTATAAGGTTCCAGTCTCTAGTTCGAAAGGATTTTTTGGACATTTACTAGGTGCCGCTGGCGGAGTTGAAGCGGTTGCGGTAATGAAAGCTCTACAAGATGGCTTTGTTCCAGCAACACTTGGACTAGAAACACCTGACGAAGCCTGTGACTTAGATTATGTACAAGGCGAAGGACGTTCGGAAGCAATCACTTATGCGATGTCAAATTCTTTAGGATTTGGTGGCCATAATGCAATTTTAGTATTTAAACGTTGGAATGGTGAGTAAATATGGACTATGAAAAATTAATTGATTTGATTGACCATATCGATCAATCAAGTTTAGCTTATATGGATTATGAAACGGAAGAACAACATATCGTTCTTTCAAAAGAAGTTCCGCAGCTAAATGTTAAACAAAATCCTGCTCCATTCGTTGAGCAGCCACAGGCAATGAATATCCCGGCCGAAGTACAGACAGAAGCAGATCCTGTAATGGCCCCTATCGAAGAGGCTCAGGAAGTAGCAGGTGAAGCTGTCGAATCGCCGATGGTGGGTGTGGTGTACCTACAGCCTAAACCCGATGAAGATCCTTACGTTAAAGTAGGCGATCGCGTCGAACAAGGGGATGTCATTTGTATTGTAGAAGCGATGAAATTAATGAACGAAATACAAGCCCCACGTTCGGGGATTGTAACGGAAATATTGGTCGAAAACGAAGAAGTCGTTGAATACAAGCAACCACTGATTCGTATTGATGATTAGTCACTTTAGGAGGAAAAACATGTCAGAAAGAAAAGAACCAGTCATGACTTCCGAAGAAGTTATGGAAATTATTCCGAATCGTTATCCGATGTTTTTTGTAGACCGGGTAGATGAATTAGAGTTAGAGGAACGAATTGTTGCGACAAAAAATGTGACCGCTAGTGAGTCTTACTTCCAAGGACATTTCCCAGGAAACCCGATCATGCCAGGTGTTTTACAGATTGAAACAATGGCTCAGGTAGGTTCAATTCCATTATTGATGAGTCCGAATTTTGAAGGGAAAATTGCCTTTTTAGCAGCTGTCGATAAAGTGAAGTTTCGTAAAAATGTTGTGCCCGGCGATATTTTAACCGTCACAGTAGAGATTGTGAAGTTAAAATCCGTTATGGGAATTGGTCAAGGAACAATTAGAAATCAGTATGATGAAGTTGTATCGGAAGCGAAGATGACTTTTATTATTAGTGATTTAGAACAAGTATAGGTGGGACATGATGTTTCAAAAAGTATTGGTTGCTAACCGTGGAGAAATTGCCGTACGCATTATTCGTGCATTAAGAGAATTAGATATTCTATCGGTCGCTGTCTATAGCGAAGCGGATCGCTATGCTTTACATACCGAATTAGCGGATGAAGCGATTTGTATTGGACCTGCTAAGGGACTCGATTCTTATGCGAACCCAGTCGCTGTGTTGAGCGCGGCGATTGTTTCCGGTGCAGATGCGATTCATCCAGGTTATGGATTTCTGTCCGAACGAAGTGATTTTGCTGCTTTATGTGAAGAGATGAAGATTAAATTTATTGGACCGAACAGTCAGATTATTCGGGACATGGGAAATAAACAGAATGCCCGGACAACGATGCGTCAAGCAGGCGTTCCTATTGTTCCTGGTGGAAAAGACCTTGTGAAAAACATTGAAGAAGCACGTCAAATCGCTGAGGAGATCGGCTTTCCTTTGATGATTAAAGCGGCCGATGGCGGTGGCGGGAAAGGCATGCGTCTTGCTAGCACGCCTGAAGAATTGGTTCCAATGTTTGAACAAGCCCAAAACGAAACGCAAAGTATTTATGGGAATCAACATTTATATATTGAACGCACGATTTATCCAGCGAAGCATATCGAAGTGCAAATATTAGCGGATGAACACGGAAATGTTATTCATTTAGGGGAACGCGATTGTTCTTTACAACGTAACAACCAAAAAGTGATTGAATTTGCCCCTTCTCCCACTCTTTCAGAAACAGCTCGTGAAAAAATTAGCCAAGCAGCGGTAGATGCCGCAAAAGCTATTGGCTATACAAATGCCGGGACGATTGAGTTTTTAGTGGATGAAGATGAGCATTTTTACTTTATGGAAATGAATACCCGTCTGCAAGTTGAACATCCGATTACAGAAATGATCACCGGTGTGGATATTGTTAAAGCTCAAATTGAAATTGCTGCTGGAAAGCCTTTAGAGTTGACACAAGAAGATATTCACTTTAATGGGTTTGCTATTGAATGCCGTTTGAATGCAGAAGATCCGCACAATAATTTTCAACCTTCTAGTGGACATATTGAACGTTTAATCTTACCCAATGGTGGGATGGGCTTACGGGTCGAAACGGCCTTATATTCTGATTACACTTTGCCACCGTTTTATGATTCAATGGCGGCAAAAATTATTACCCATCAACCCACAAGAGAAGAAGCATTTCAATTAATGGAACGTGGTTTATATGAAGTTTCAGTCGCAGGAATAAATACAAATATTGATTTACTCGAGGCATTAGTCCGTCATCCGGATGTCCAAGCGGATAACATTCACGCCAAATGGTTGGAAGAGACGTTTATGCCTGAATGGCTGAACGAAACAGCCGTTGAAACAACAGGAATTGAGTAGATAGAGGAGAGATTAGAGGATGGCACTATTTCGTCGAAAGAAAAAGTACATTCAAATAAATTCAACAAGAACAGATGAAATAAAAGAACGGCGTGCGCAAATCCCCGACGGTCTAGCAGAACGTTGTCCCAAATGTAAATCGGTTATTTTCCGAAATTCCATCAGTGAAGACTATCTTTGCCCAAAATGTGGCTACCATTTACAATTCCCGGCCAAAGACCGGGTGGAGTGGCTTGCGGATGAAGGAAGTTTTACGGAATGGGACAGTGAGCTGCAAGCACAAGATCCTTTAGACTTTCCTGGTTACCAAGCAAAAATTGAACGTAGTCAAAAAATAACAAGCTTAGCCGAAGCGGTGCTAACGGGCGAAGCGGAACTCGAAGGTCTCCCTTTTGCGATCGGTGTGATGGATAATCGCTTTATTATGGCGAGTATGGGTACCGTCGTGGGCGAAAAATTAACACGCTTATTTGAACGCGCAACGGAAAAAAGATTACCGGTTGTGTTATTTATCGCCTCAGGGGGAGCACGTATGCAAGAAGGTATTTTATCCTTAATGCAAATGGCTAAAATTACCCAAGCGATTTCGAAACATAGCCAAGCAGGGCTCTTTTACAGCGCGATTCTTACGCATCCCACAACAGGCGGGGTCACTGGTAGCTTCGCCATGCAAGGAGATATTACGTTGGCAGAACCAGATGCGACGGTTGGTTTCGCGGGCAAACGTGTTATTGAACAGACTATTCAAGCGAACTTAGCGGATGACTTTCAAGCCGCTGAAACGGTCTTAGAATATGGTTTTATCGATAATATTGTGCCGCGAACGGACCAGCATCGTGCTTTACACTTATTATTGTCAATTCATCAATCAGAAAGGCCAGGGGATTAAATGGACGCTTATGACATTGTGAAAAAAGCCCGTGATGTTTATCGACTCTCAACGATCGAGATTATTAATGGTTTATGTACCGGTTTTATTGAAATTCATGGTGACCAAGCGATGAAAGATGATAAAGCTTTGATCGGTGGGATTGGTTTGATGGATAATCAAGACCCGATAACGATTATTGGCATTCAAAAAGGTTATAACACTGAAGAAAACATTCGTCGAAATTTTGGTTCCAGTGGTCCGGCTGGTTATCGAAAAGCTGAACGCTTAATGCAGCAAGCAGAAAAATTTAACCGCCCGGTTTTAACCTTAATTAATACACCAGGTGCTTATGCTGGCCCTGATTCAGAAGAAAATGGAATTGGAGAAGCGATCGCTAGCATGCTGACAACGATGAGTGAGTTGACGGTCCCTACATTAGCTATTATCCTCGGCGAAGGAGGAAGTGGCGGGGCGATTGCTTTAGCGATGAGTGATCAAGTATGGATGTTGGAAAATAGTATTTATTCGATCTTGTCGCCAGAAGGTTTTGCCTCTATACTATGGAAGGATTCAAGTTTGGCTGCTGACGCCGCCGAAATCATGAAATTAACGGCTCCTGAGTTAAAAGAACTAGAAGTTGTGGATCGCGTGATTGCGGAAGGCGATGAAGAGGGCGCCTATAGTAATGAAGAACTTGCCCAACAACTTCTCCCTGAAATTAAAGCGACTTTTAAAGCCTTACAAAAAGAATCCGTTGAAGAACGAGTGGCTAAGCGTTATGCACGCTTTAGAAAGTTTTAAAGGGGTAGTAGCGTCGGAGTTTTTTGAGTCTTCATAAAAGAATACGAATAAGAAGTGGATGATAAAAATGATTGCAGGGATTGGTATAGATATTGTTGATTTAGACCACATGGCTTCTGTGTGTCAAAAACAACCTCGTATTTTTGAGCGTATTTTAACGGAAAAAGAAATTGAGGTCTATGAAGCACGCAGCGAAAAACGAAAGCTAGAATTTCTAGCGGGTCGATTTGCGGCGAAAGAAGCTTTTAGTAAAGCGATGGGAACAGGAATCGGCAAAACGGTTACTTTTCAAAATATCACCATCCTTCCTGACGATAAAGGGCAGCCAGTGGTTTGTGCAAGCCCATTTGATGGGAATGTTTTTGTGTCTATTAGTCATTCTCGAGAACTGGTAGTTGCGCAAATTATTTTAGAAAAAGTATAACGTTTTCTGTTCTTATATTTTTCAGCGGAAGTTGAATAGCACTTGCAAAGCATTTTTGAATCATCTAAAATTATCTGTGATAGATATAATGAACCATTCAAAGACAACGAAGGTATGGAAGTTTGGTTTGATTCCAACACGGTCCCGCCACTGTAATCATGCAGAAGCATGTAGTCAGATCTTTACCTTCGTTCGCTAATAACGCACATGGACTGTTTCGCGGCAAGACAGTTACATGAAAGAGTCTATGTCTGGCACATAGGCTATTTTTGTCCTTAATGTGCTCCTTTTAGCTGTGAACGGCAATCTATCGTCGAAGAACAGAAGGTCTGTTCAAAATAAAAGAGGAGAGATCAAAATGGAAAAACATTTATTGCGTAAGTTATTTTTATTGATGTCTACAGGATTTGTATTGTCAGCTTGTGGTACGGAAACAACGGAAGCACCGGAAGAAACAGAAGAACCCGATGTAGCGGATGTTGAAGAGTCGGAAGATGCTGCAGAAGAAGAGGCGGCTGAAGAAGCAGAAACGACTGCTGACGAGATTACAGCAGACTTTGATATTGTAGTTGATGGCGAGGCTGTTGCTGACTTAAGCGAAGAAATTACCGTTCCTGAAGGGACTTATTTATTAGACGCTATGGAAGAGACTTATGATCTTGAAGAAGAGGGTGGCTTCATCTCTGCTATCGAAGGTTATGAACAAGATGAGGATGAAGGTTTGTACTGGTTATATTATATTAACGATGAAATGCCATCAGTAGGAGCGGCTGATTATGAGCTGGAAGATGGCGACCAAATCGAGTGGAGTCTTGAGAAGTAGTGGGTGAAAGTCCTAAATACTTCACGGTAGAACGCATTGCCTTATTAGCGATTATGACGGCATTGACTACCGTGGGGCGATTAGCTTTTTCATTGCCTATTTTACCAAACATCCAACCGATGACTGCTTTATTAATCCTAATCACTTTAAATATTGGAATCATCGATGGCGTCGTCGTCTCCGTTCTCTCAATGTTATTGACGAATTTATTTTTAGGGATGGGGCCGTGGACGATTTTACAGATGATTTCATTTGCGGTGATTATTTTATTAACAGCGCTCATGAAACCATTTTATTCTTTTGGTTCGATGGGAAATCGCCTACTCTTTTCCCTATGGGCGCTCTTTATGGGCTTCGCTTATGGTCTGATGGTCTCGTATTTGTCTTTTCATTTATATGGGATGAGTAACTTTTTAGTGTATTATATGAATGGTTTACCGTTTGATGCACTACATGGAGTAGGTAATTTTGGTTTCTTTTTTATTTTAGAACCAATATTGGTTCCCATTATTCGAAAGAAATTTAATGGATTTTTTAATTAAAAACAAAACTCCTTTACACCAAGAAGTAGGGGAGTTTTTAATTGGAAAATTTAGGAAACTCAAATGTTTCCGTTGAATGAAGGAGCTCTTTCCTGTATACTGATTTCTAAGAATTCACAACATATTGTGTATGGAAATTGAACAAGTAACTATATGTTGTGAAAATTCAGAGAAAAAGTAAGGAGCTACTAACATGGAAGTAACTTCAATTCAACCCCTAAATATTGATATTGATAAATTAAATAAAGATATTGAGAACTTCTCAGCGGTCTATCCTGTGACGGAAGATATGCATATTACGCATAAAGGTGTTTCCCGAATGGTCATGATTGATCGTTATTCATTTAAAGATACGAAAAAAGAAACTCTTTCTGAAGGTGACTTGGTGGTTTTAACTGTAAAACCTGACCCGAAATATCCTGCAAGAGGTATCGGCTATGTCGAAGAGCTTGATCGAGAAAACAATGAAGCTGTTATCCTGTTAGAAAATGAGTATCGCGGAGCTTTAGAAGATGAAGAAGAAATTGAAACAGGATTAGTTCGACGAAACTTAGACGCGATTGAAAAACCCCTTGAGATTTTCTATGAACAAATCGTAAAAAGAAACGCAAGAGGTTTAGCTGAAGCGGAAGAAGATCCTGCGAATGTTGAAGAGTCTTTTGAACGTTTTTATGATTTATTAAGAGGGAAGAACTTTGTACCTGCGGGTCGTGTGCTTTATGGAGCAGGTTCAAGAACAGATGTTACTTACTTTAACTGTTACGTAATGCCTTTTGTTCCGGACTCTCGTGAAGGAATTTCTGATCACCGTAAAGAGGTCATGGAAATTATGTCTCGTGGTGGTGGAGTCGGTACAAACGGTTCAACACTCCGTCCGCGTAACACATTAGCTCGAGGAGTGAATGGGAAATCAAGTGGATCGGTTTCTTGGTTAGATGATATTGCGCAACTGACGCACTTAGTGGAACAAGGAGGTTCACGTCGTGGAGCGCAAATGATCATGCTTGCCGATTGGCACCCAGATATTGTTGAATTTATTATTTCTAAAATGCAGAATCCTCGCATTTTACGTTATTTAATTGAAAATTCAAAAGATGAAGAGATTAGAAATATTGCACAGGAAAATTTAAAATTTACTCCTTTCCCACCTGCTGAATTAGAGATGTATGGAACCATAGCGAAACATAAAAATTCACCAGGACATGGTGGCTTTTCACCAGAAATGATCAAAACAGCGGAAGAAAAAGTTCGCGATGGAGGAGCTTACGACGTTCAGAACCCAGAGTTCTTAACCGGAGCCAACATTTCAGTAACGTTAACGGACGATTTCATGGAAGCTGTCGAAAAAGATGAAGAATGGGCTTTACGTTTCCCGGATACTGAAAACTATACCGAACAAGAAATGGCTGATTATAACGAATTATGGCCAGATGTTGGAGATGTTCGTGAATGGGAAGAAATGGGTTATGCAGTTCGTACATACCGTACAATTCCAGCACGCGAATTGTGGAATTTAATCAATATTTGTGCGACTTACTCAGCAGAACCTGGTATTTTCTTCATAGACAATGCAAACGCGGACACAAACGCTAAAGCATATGGTCAAAAAGTTGTCGCAACTAACCCATGTGGTGAGCAACCATTAGCGCCATATTCTGTTTGTAACTTGGCCGCTGTAAACTTGGCTGAAATGGCGAACTTAGAAGACAATACGGTTGATTATGATAAATTAATCGACACTGTGAAAACAGGGGTTCGTATGCAAGATAATGTGATCGATGCTACGCCATATTTCTTACCTGAAAATGAAAAACAAGCCCTTGGTGAGCGTCGTATAGGTCTTGGTGTAATGGGTCTTGCAGACTTAATGATTTACACACACAATCGTTACGGCTCTGCTGAAGGTAATAAAGTTATCGACAAAGTATTTGAAACGATTGCTGTTTCTGCTTATGAAGAGTCGATTGAACTCGCTAAAGAAAAAGGAAGTTTCCCATTCTTAGTTGGAGCAACGGAAGAAGAAACTCAAGAATTACGTGAGAAATTCATTCAAACAGGTTATATGAAACGTATGCCTGAGCATATCCGTGAAGGTGTGCTAGAGCATGGTATCCGTAACTCACACTTACTAACGGTAGCACCAACAGGAAGTACAGGAACAATGATGAATGTTTCTACTGGTTTAGAACCTTATTTCGCTTTCAAATACTTCCGCAGTGGTCGTTTAGGTAAGTTTATTGAAGTGAATTCAGACATTGTTCAAGAATATTTAGACGCTCATCCAGAAGCTGATGAAGAGAATTTACCAGAATTTTTTGTCACTTCCATGGAATTAAAACCAGAAGAACACGTCGATGTCCAAACAACGATTCAACGTTGGGTTGATAGTTCAATTTCTAAAACAGTGAATGCACCGCAAGGGTACCCTGTTTCAGAAGTTGCGAAAATCTATGAACGTCTCTTTAAAGGTGGCGCTAAAGGTGGAACTGTCTATGTGGACGGGTCTCGTGACTCTCAAGTGTTGACCTTAGAAGCCGAAGAAAATGATTTTGAAAACTTATCACTATTCGATGTAGATGATGCACGAGTG
Organism: uncultured Atopostipes sp.; assembly: GCA_963558565.1. Lineage (GTDB taxonomy): Bacteria > Bacillota > Bacilli > Lactobacillales > Carnobacteriaceae_A > Atopostipes. Next base: position 110,698 of record CAUWGX010000002.1, on the reverse strand, counting down.
GTCGATGACAGCAATGAATTACGTCAATTAGTTGACCAAGCGGAGAAAGAACATGTGCTTTCACAAGGACATACAGATGACGTTGTTTATGGTTCAGATATTGGGAACACTTGCCCGATTTGTCGACAAGGTATTGTAGAAGAAATCGGTGGCTGTAACACATGTACAAACTGTAGTGCACAATTACGTTGTGGGCTATAATCAATAAATGAATAAAGAAAAAACTCCAAATAACTCAAGCAGTTGTTTGGAGTTTTTTACTGAGTAAATGAAAAATCGGAGGAATTTATGATGCAACTTTATACAAGAATTGGAGACAAGGGTCAAACAAAAATTAACGGAAATTACACGGTGAATAAAGACTCCGTGCGAGTGGAAGCTTATGGAACAGTGGACGAATTAAATAGTCTTGTAGGCTTAGCTGCAAGTTCAGAGGAAGCTTGGCCGGCATTAAAAGAGGAATTACAGCAAATTCAACAGTTTCTGTTTGATTGTGGCAATGATCTAGCGACATCCAATACCCAAAAATATCCTTACCGTATGGATCTTGAGCCAACAAAATGGTTGGAAAATATTATTGATGGCTATGCGGATGAACCAAAACCGCTAGAATCTTTCATTTTACCAGGAGGGACGCGTTTAGCTTCCGAGCTTCATGTTTGTCGAACAGTCACTCGACGAGCGGAACGTTCCATTGTCGCCTTTAATCACTATTTAGAGGAAAGTAAAGAAAACAATACTTATGAGACTAACCGCCAAGAATCTAAAGCCAACCCCTCTGTCCAAATGTTTATCAACCGTTTGTCTGATTACTTTTTTGCGGTGGCTCGCGTAGCCAATCATCGTTCAGAAGTTGAGGATGTGTTATACGACCGTAGCGGCAAAGTCTTCCATTTAGATGTTACGAAAGAAGATTATGGCGATTTAAAAGAATAGACGGGTAATTAAACGAAAAAAGTCTGAGTGTTGCGAAGGGTGAGAACTTCATGGCACTCAGACTTTCTTTTTATTGAGCGTTTTCTATATATTTAGAATGGAGGTCGAAGCCATGGTTTAAAGGACCTGCTCCCTGTCCTAAGTCAAGGCCAGCTTCTAAAGCTTCTGTAATATATTGTTTGGCGCGTTCAATAGCATGTGTTAAATCAAAACCTTTCGCTAAATTGGCCGCAATAGCACTCGATAAAGTACAGCCTGTTCCATGAGCATTTGGATTATCTACACGATCGCCTTTAAAGAAATGGATACGATCGTTATGGAATAATAGATCATTGGCATCATGTTTACGGTGTCCCCCTTTACAAAGAACCGCACAATTATAGTGTTTGCCAATCGCTTCCGCAGCAGCGATCATGTCTTCTTCCGTTTCTATCGTTAAGCCCGAGAGCACTTCGGCTTCGGGTATATTCGGTGTGATTAAAGTAGCCAGTGGTAAAAAATTCTCTTTTAATCCTTCAATAGCCTCCTCATCTAACAATTTTGAGCCACTTGTAGCAATCATAACGGGATCGATTACAACATTTTGAGCCTCATATTTCGTTAACTTGTGTGCGATCATCTCTATGAGCGGAAGAGAAGAAACCATCCCAATTTTTACTGCATCCGGATAAATATCTGTAAAAACAACCTCTAGTTGTTCTGCTAAAAACTCTGGAGAAACTTCCATAATATCCGTTACTTCTAACGTGTTTTGGGCCGTCAAGGCAGTAATCGCACTCATTCCATAGACACCATTCGCCATCATTGTTTTTAAGTCGGCTTGAATGCCTGCGCCACCACTTGAATCACTACCAGCGATTGTCAATGTTGTTTGCATTTTATCTTCTCTCCATTCTATAGAATCTTTTGGACTTCATCTTTTAATAAACGAGTGGTGGCCTCGATATCTTCTGCAGCAAAAATAGCACTAATGACCGAAACACCTGAAATACCAGTATTTTTAAGATTGGAAATATTTCCCAACTCAATGCCGCCAATGGCCACCACAGGAATCTTCACCGCTTCGACAATCTCTCGTAAAGTCGCTAACGAAATTGTTTCGGCATCATTTTTGGTCGCTGTAGGAAAAACAGCCCCCACCCCTAAATAATCTGCGCCGTTCGCTTCAGCCTCTAACGCTTGCTCAATTGTTTCACAAGAAACACCGAGAATTTTATCAGGAGCTAGTTTTGCACGAGCAGTTAATGCTTCGGTGTCCGCTTGTCCGACATGAACACCGTCTACATCCGCTTGGATTGCAAGGTCGACATAATCGTTAAGGATAAGCGGGGCCTTATATTTTTGACAAATCGTTTTTAATTTTAAGCTCAAATTTAAAACTTCATCGGAATTTAACTCTTTTTCTCGTAATTGAATCATAGTCGCGCCACCCTTTAATGCGGACTCCACTTGATCCTCTAACGTATTTTCTCCGAGCCATTTGCGATCAGTGATCGCATACAAAGCGAGTTGTTCTTGTTTCATTTAACGGTTCACCTCTTTCACTTGTACCGTATGTTCTTCATCGGTTAAATCAGGTATTTGTTCTGCATAATCAAAAAGAGAAACGCGTAGATGACCAATCCCTTGGCTTTTAGCAGCTGCAAATTCAGCCACGACTTTCCAGGCATAAGAAGCATGGACAGCAGCTGTCACAGGGTCAGTGACTGTAGTCAAAGCTCCGGTTAGAACAGAGAGCATACAACCGGTGCCGGTAATTTGCTGCATCTGCGCGCTCCCGCCTTGGATAAGATAAGCACGACGACCATCTGTAATATAATCTTCTGCGCCTGTTAGAAATACTGTACAACGATATTTTTCGGCTAATTGATCGGCCGCAAGTTGTCCTTGATGCAAGTTATCTTCGACGCTATCTACGCCCCGCGCACTGCTTTCTTGATTCATAAGCGTTTGAATTTCTCCGAGGTTGGCGCAAATAATGGTCGGCTTTACTTGTTCAAGTAAATGGAGCAGTTTTCTTTTTCGGTATTGACTCGCACCGACGCCTACAGGATCAATGACTAGCGGTTTTTCTAATCGGTTTGCTTCTTTTCCAGCCAATAAACAAGCTTGAAAGATCGAATCACTAGGAGTGCCAATATTTAAAACCGTCGCTTGGCTAATTTCTGTCATGTCGGTCATTTCTTGTGGTTCATCCGCCATAATTGGACTGGCTCCTACAGCCAATAAAAGATTTGCGCTATCATTAGCAGTTACGGAATTACTGATACTGTGAATAATTGGATGCTTTGCTTGGAGATCTAACCATATTTTTTTATTCATCATCATTTGTTGACTCACTTTCTTCCAAGAGATTTAATACATTGCTTTTTTGAAAATACGAATCGCTGCTAAAAACAGTCAAAGTGATTTCCTTCGTTCGATTTGCGTTCAGTCTCTTTCCTCGTTTAAAACATTTAAGTAATCATCAAAAAAGCGGAGAAGCCCAAACATAGGGAATCTCCGCTGTTATTTGTTCAATCATTTAACAGTGATGAAAATATAATCCCTACGCTGTGCCAACAGCCAGGTTCAGTGGGTCGAACACTTAGCTCCTCTCATCCCATTTCTTTGGGCTCCCCGTGTTTTTTTCAATTCTTTAATTATCATACCGAACAAATAGTTCTATTGCAAGCGCTTCGATAAAACCCATCAAAGATGAATGACTAAACGTTATTTCCACCGGCGGAACCGTGAAACGAGTGGTCAAAAATGCAATTTTCTCTACAAATTGGTAAAGTAAGAGAGGAATATAAGAAATTTAAAAAACAAAACGAGTTCTTTTTAGGAAATTCAAAAGCTAATTTTTATGAGATACCGGCCAACAAGCCGCGGGATTCTTGGAAAATAAAAAGACGCCGGCAAGTTCTCCTTGTCAACGCCTGTTTTGTTTCATCACTTTGCTTTAAAGGTGGAAGTTTCCTAAGTCAATATTACCGAATTTTTGTTTGGCTTTATCGAGTAAACTGTCTTTTTCGTCTTTATCGAGATTGCCTTTGTCATGTTCTTGGTTGATTGTTTGGAGGAGATCTTTTGCTTGGCCTTTGTCTACATTGTCAAGTTTCTTCTTCAACTCATCAAATTTTTTGCTCATATTGATCACTCCTTTTATGTTGATCATAATTTAACTTATTCAGTAAAAGGGCACAAGTAAAATGAACTCAAGGATAGTAAGAGATTTATTTTTTAGAAAAGAGTGTATATATATGGAATTTTGGGAAATATTTTCAATTATTGGGACCATTTCTTTTGCTATTCAGGGTGGCTTAATAGCGATGGAGAACAAGTATGATTTATTTGCGGTTTATTTATTTGGGATTATTACCGCTTTCGGAGGCGGCGCTTTAAGGCATGTTTTTATCGGTGAATTAAATTATAATTTATGGAACCAAGGACTGCTCTTTATGATTGCGGTCATATCTATTACTTTAATTATCATCTTTCCGCAATTTATTCTAAGAAGTAAAAAATTGTGGGTGAATATTCTAGATGCGATCGGGATTATCGCTTTTGCGATTCAAGGGTCAATCTCTGCGTTAAGTTTGGACCTGCCGGTGAGTGCAGTCGTTGTAGCGGCGATGTTGACGGCTACGGGCGGCGGGGTATTTCGAGATGTCTTGTCGCAAAGAAAACCTGTTTTATTGAGTGAAAATATTTATGGATTGTGGATATTTTTAGTGGGCATCATTATCGGTATGCGATGGGTGAGTTCAACGTTACAGTTATTCATTGTCTTTGTTGTTTTCACTATTTTACGTTTATTATCTTATTTTTACGACTGGAAAATTCCTTACCGCCAATATTAATAGATGTTTAAAAAGAGCCTTGTAAACAGGCTCTTTTTTGATCGATTAAGCAGTAATACCTCCATCAGCCATTACTTAAAGGGCTACTTTTACGCTAACTTTAAAAAAGAAAACACTTATATTGACAGTGCGTCTAATCCATGATATTATTATCTCGAATTAGAGATAAACTTTAAATGTTGAAAACGAAGAAAAGAATAAATATAAAGAAAGAGGATGAAAATTATGGCAAATACAGCCTTAAAAGGTATTCACCACGTAACAGCAATGACCGATGATGTGATTAGAAACTATAAATTTATCACTGAAATATTAGGTATGCGTTTAGTGAAGAAAACAGTCAACCAAGATGATATTCATACGTATCATACATTTTATGCGGATGATCGCGGGAACCCAGGTACTGATTTAACGTTCTTTGCTTTTCCAAACACACCTAATTATGTTCCGGGCACAAATGCTATTTCACGCACCGGTTTACGCGTGCCAAACGATGCAGCTCTGGAATACTATGTCGAGCGTTTTGAAGAGTTTGGAGTCAAACATGAAGGAATCCAAGAACTCTTTGGTCGTAAAGTTCTGCCTTTTGAAGAAGCGGATGGCCAACGTTATCAATTATTCTCGGATGAAAATGACGAGGGTGTAGAACCAGGTACCCCTTGGAAAAATGGTCCGGTACCAGAAGATAAAGCCATTTATGGTTTAGGACCGGTTGAAATTACAGTAAGTTATTTTGATGACTTTATTCAAGTGCTACAACATATTTTCAACTTCCGTTTAGAGCATAAAGAGGACGATGTAGCGATTTTAGAAGTTGGAAAAGGCGGAAACGGCGGGCAAGTGATTCTACGTAAAGACACCACGTCCGACGTTGAAAGACCAGGAAACGGCACCGTCCATCATGTATCTTTCCGTGTTGAAGACCATGAAGCGATTAAAGCTTGGGAAGAGAAATATAATGAATTACAAATGGGTCATTCAGGGCTCGTTGACCGTTTCTATTTTGAGGCTTTATATACTCGTGTAGGGCATATTTTAATTGAAATTTCGACAGATGGTCCTGGATTTATTGACGAACAAGAATCTTATGAAGAATTAGGTACAACTTTAGATTTACCACCATTCTTAGAACCTAATCGTGAATATATCGAAAGTGTTATCCGTCCATTTGATACATCTGGAGATACAGAGAATAAGTAGAAAGTAGGTATTGAATGGTTCATTTTAGTCCAAAAGAAATTAGTGAAAGAGAGAACTACAAATTTTTAATTGGGTCTATTATACCGCGTCCTATTGCTTTAATTACAAGTCTGGGCGAAGATGAAGTGTTAAACATCGCCCCTTTTAGTTACTTTAATATTGTGACATCGAACCCACCGATTGTATCGGTCGCGCTCCAACGTAAACAGGGCGAAATGAAAGATACGACGCGTAATTTACTTGCCAATAAAGAAGCGGTCATTCATGTTGTAGACAACGAAAATGTCGACGATGCGAATGAGACTGCGGCAAACTTAAAGGCGGAGGAAAGTGAATTAAACGAGACGAATTTCACGTTAATCCCTTCTAAAACAGTAAAAACACCTAGTTTGCAGGAAACAAAGATTCGTTTTGAAGTGGAATTATATGATCATGTTTTCATTGAAAATGAAGGCGAGCCGGCTGCAGATCTCTTATTATTGAAGATTAAACAGTACCATATTGAAGATGACTTATATCATGAAGGCCGCATTGATCCGGATGGTTTAGGGGCGATTAGTCGTTTAGCTGGACATGATTATGCAGAAATTGGACGAATGTTTACGATAGCTAGACCAGAATAAAAAGGAGAGGTGTAAATGTACGAATATATTTTCAATCAAGGAAAAGCAGGCGAACCTGTTTTAATTCTACTCCATGGGACAGGAGCCGACGAAAATAATTTATTACCCGTCGCAGATGCGATTGCGCCAGATGCTACGGTCTTAAGTATCCGTGGTAATGTTTCGGAGAATGGCATGAATCGATATTTCAAACGCCATGCAGAAGGAAAGTATGACGTGGAAGATTTAAAACAACGCGGAAAAGAATTATATGATTTTATTGAAGAAAAAGCCGAAGAATACGACTTTGCGTTAGAAGATGTTGTTCTATTTGGCTTTTCAAATGGTTCAAATATTGGGATCAATATGTTGCTTTTAGAAGAAGCTAAATTCAATAAAGCCATGTTATATGCCCCAATGTATCCGGTAGAGATTGATCATGAAAAAGATCTATCTGATGCGAAAATTTTCTTATCGATGGGGACACATGATCCGATTGTGCCGCAAGCAGAAAGTGAACGAGTCGTTGATATTTTTGAATCTCGCGGAGCAGACGTCGAAAAAATATGGGTAAACTCTCATGAAATTAATGGCGATAACTTACGCGCAGGAAAAGAATGGTTCAGTCGACTATAAATGAAATGAATGAAAAAAGAGTCTGGAAATCCAGACTCTTTTTTTAATGAAGTTTAAATTAGATAAATAACATCATAACCGGAATCGTCATAATCGCAAAGATAGTAGAAACGAAAACAACTTTTGAAGAGAGCTCCACATCTAAGTCGTAACTATCCGCTAAAAGTGCTGTTGTTGTACCTGCCGGCATAGAAGTCATAATGGTTAAAACACCAATTAATGTGTCATTTAAACCGGCTAATTTACTAATTACGAGGACAGTGATTGGGATAGCGAGTAGTCGGATGGAAATATAACGCATAACCCCTTTTTCGAAAAGTGAATTCAAGTCGATCGTTGCGATAATTGAACCGATCATAATCGCGGAGAAAGGAGCGACCATCGAACCTAACTGGCCAATGGACCGATCGATGAAAGATGGGATCGGAATTTGGAAGAGTCCACGGATAATTCCTAAAACTAATGCAATGATCGAAGGGTTTCGGATCAATTTAGAAAGAGCAGACCATCCTCGATTTTCCTCGTCAGAAGAAAGAATGGCAATCGCTACGGTCCACATAAAAATACGATGAGGAACTAAATAAATAGAAGAAAAAATGGTTCCTACATTTCCGAACATGGAAGCTGCTAAGGGTTGTCCAGCGAGTCCAACGTTATTGATCAATGTGGCATAGTGAAGGATTCGTCTTTTTCCTTCTGCAAACCCTCTAAAGGCAAATAAACCGATGAAGTAAGTCGCTGTATAAATAACCGTTGAAGCAATCAATACCCAGAAACCAGATTTTAACAAGTCAGGTGTTAAAGTCTTAAAAGAATCAAATACTAGGGCAGGTAGTAAAATACCTAAGACAATGCTAATGAGTTGCCCCCGGTTCTCATCTGTAATCATTTTTTTCCGGTAAGCAAAAACACCAATTAATAAATTCAGTAGAAATGTTAATTGTAAATCGAGCATCTGAAAGAACTGTTCCAAAAAATCACCTTCTTCTTTCTTTTTTAAAATTTTACATACTAGATTATCATAGCAAATAATTAAGACCTCTACAAATCAAAGACTTATAGGATATGACGCTAAAAAAAGGGGGTTTGACGGCACTATTTATTTTATAAAAGATCGTTTATTAAATAGCCTTGAATGGATCATCTACACGAATTTGTTGTGCAAAAGGTCTAAATTCAATGAAACGTAACATTGAGCGTGTTATAATGACTATGCAAATAGTCACGGGAGGTAGACATGAGTAAACTGATTATTAATTCAGATGATTTTGGCTATGGACGAGCGATTAATCACGCAGTGATCGATACCTATCGAGAAGGAATTTTAACGTCAACGACATTGATGACCAACACGCCCGGCTTTGACCAAGCGGTAGAGTTGGCGAAAAAGAACCCTAAACTAGGTGTAGGCGTTCATCTTACTTTGACACACTTAAAGCCCTTAAGAGATGATGTGCCTTCATTAGTCGATGAAACGGGTCATTTTTATCGTCCAGATGCTTATCGCGCAGGTCTTGCGATCGCTGACTCTGCTGAATTATATAAAGAGTGGGAGACGCAGATTGAAAAAGTATTCGCCGCCGGTATTCAGCCGACCCATTTAGATAGTCACCATAATGCCCATCTATTTAATGAACATCACGAAGAGGTGCTTTTAGCGCTCGCGCAAAAATATGGTTTGCCGCTTCGAGGGAACTTAGAAACGGATCAAGCTTATCAAACGACGACTTACTTTGAGCCTTCATTTGATACGGTAAGCGTTTTAGAGCCTTTTGAACAAGAACAGTATTTAAAAAGTTTATTGGAACGAATTAAAGCACACGAATCGACGGAAATTATGTGTCATGTAGGGTATGTAGATAAAGAATTGCTGAAACATTCTTCTTTTTCTGAACCTCGTGTGCATCAAGTTGAGATGCTTATCGATTCGCCTTTTGCCCAGCATATTCGAGAAGATGAAGCCATTGAACTGGCGACCTTTGCCGATATCTAACCCGCTGTGGAATGTTTAGTCAAAATAAAAAAGGTGTTTTCCTAGAATCTTCTAGAAAAATGCCTTTTTTTGGTTGGACCAGGTGGTCTTATGCGCGAAAGTATTTGTTTAGTGTGCGGTTATACGTTCCGTAGGGCGCATCGTTAGTGAACTTTCTTGCCCCGTTAGTCATTCTTCTTTCTTTTTATTTCTTAACTTCTTTCAAAATAAATTCCCACGAATTATTCTAAAATAATCACTGAATACCGTTGAATTCACTGCGTATTTCTAGTAAAGTTATAGTATATACGTGAAACATTTTACTGTTTCACGATTGACGAAATAAGGAGCATAAAGTATGAATCCAGAGCTTTTTCAAGCGACTTTAGAAAAAGAAGATTTTCCAATTGACGCTCGTAAAATGGAACAATTTAAACAATATTTATTATTATTACAAGAATGGAACAATAAAATTAATTTAACAGCCATCACAGAAGACGATGAAGTGTATTTAAAACATTTTTATGATTCATTAACACTGGCTCGTTTTTATAATTTTGAACAAAAAGACACGGTCACCCTCTGTGATGTAGGTTCAGGGGCAGGTTTCCCGAGTATTCCTTTAAAAATTATGTATCCAGAAATTGAAATTACGATTGTTGATTCGTTGAAAAAACGAATTAACTTTTTAGAAATTTTAGTGGATACTTTAGACCTTGATCAAGTCCATCTATACCATGATCGGGCGGAAGACTTTGGGCAGAAGAAGGCTTTTCGAAACGCCTTTGATCTCGTGACTGCTCGCGCAGTTGCTCGGATGAGTGTCTTAGCTGAATTTTGCTTGCCGATCACTAAAGTAGGTGGAACGTTTGTAGCGATGAAAGGTGCGAAAGCATCGGAAGAATTGAACGCGTCGAAAAAAGCGATTAAATTACTCGGTGGTAAAACACAAACGGTTGAAACGTTTGAATTACCAGAAGATGCGGGCGAACGTAGCATTATTTTTGTTAATAAAAATAAGAAAACACCGAAAAAATATCCGAGAAAACCAGGAACACCTAACCGCAATCCGTTATAAAATGAACCAATCTTATCGAAATTTACAAAGTTGTTGCTAGAAAACATAGATATTGGAGGAAACAATATGGGGAGAGTTATAGCAGTCGCAAACCAGAAAGGTGGCGTTGGAAAAACGACAACCACCATTAATCTAGGAGCTTCGTTAGCTGATTCTGGAAAAAAAGTACTACTTGTCGACAGTGATGCGCAAGGAAACGCGACAAGTGGTCTTGGAGTCAGTAAGGGCGAAGTGGAAGTAGATATTTATGATATCTTAATTAATGAAACGCCAATCAGTGAAGTGATTGTAAAATCAAGTCGAGAAGATATGGACCTCGTGCCAGCATCCATTCAATTGGCTGGGGCGGAAGTGGAACTTTCAAATATGGACCATCGAGAAACGCGTTTGAAAAAAGCGCTCGATGAAGTCCGAGAAGCATATGATTATATTTTAATTGATTGTCCCCCTTCTTTAGGTCACTTAACGATCAACGCCTTTACAGCTAGTGATTCTGTGCTGATCCCAGTGCAATGTGAATATTATGCATTGGAAGGGCTCAGTCAATTACTGAATACCGTGCGCTTAGTGCAAAAACACTTTAATAATCAATTAAAAATCGAAGGTGTACTGTTAACTATGCTCGATCGCCGGACAAATTTAGGTTACGAAGTCGTTGACGAAGTGAAGAAATATTTCCACGAAAAAGTATATGAAACAATTATTCCACGCAATATTCGCTTGTCGGAAGCCCCTAGTTATGGTCTTTCAATTGTGGATTTTGACAAACAATCAATCGGTGCAAAAACGTATGAAGATTTAGCAAAGGAAGTGTTAAGTCACAATGAGCACTAAAAAAAGAAAAGGTCTCGGCCAAGGAATTAACGCGTTGTTTCCGGAAGAATCTCTGTTAGAAGAAGAATCACTAAAAGGGGAAGAAACAGTAGAGCAAATCCCCGTCGATGACATTCGTTCGAACCCTTACCAACCCCGTAAAAATTTTGATCCAGAAGCGTTGGAAGAGTTAGCAGAATCTGTTCGACAAAATGGTGTTTTACAACCGATCATTGTGCGTAAATCGAGTGCGAAAGGCTATGAGTTAGTAGCAGGGGAACGCCGTCATAAAGCTTCTATCATCGCTGAATTAGAAACAATCCCTGCCATTGTCCGTGATTTGAACGAAGAGTTTATGATTCGTTATGCAATTTTAGAAAACCTTCAGCGTGAAGATCTAACGGCCTTGGAAGAAGCGGACGCTTACCAGTTAATGATGGATAAATTGTCTTTAACGCAAGAAAAAGTAGCGGATGCTTTAGGAAAAAGTCGTTCGCATGTAGCGAACCATTTACGCTTACGTACTTTACCGGATGAAGTGAAGCAACTCATTACCGACAATAAACTCTCTATGGGGCAAGCTCGAACGTTAAGATCACTCGGTGACGACAAACAAGTGATTGCTTTGGCCAAGAAGGCTGTCAAAGAACATTTAACAGTGCGTCAATTGGAAAAAATGGTTTCTGATATTAAAAAAGATGGCGAGAAGCCCAAAGAAAAACCAAAACAGAAGAGAAAATCGCCTTTTGTGCGTGAATATGAAAGTCGTTTAATGGACAAATTTGGCACAGACGTCAACATTAATGAACAAGGCGAAAAAGGAAAAATACAAATCGAATACACGTCTCAAAGTGATTTGAATCGTATTTTGATTGATGTTTTAGGCATTGATTTAGACGCTTAATATCGATAAAATAAAGAGTGCATGATCGATGACTTGGATGAATTGAAGGAGGGCGAGGAATGACTAATCAATCTTATGAACTACATGATATCGTAGAGATGAAAAAACAACACCCTTGTGGGGAGAATCGCTGGGAAATTGTCCGTATGGGGGCTGACATTCGGATTAAATGTTTAGGTTGTGGGCAATTAGTTATGATGCCGCGCCGTGAATTTAATCGGAAGTTGAAGAAAGTACTAGAAAAAGAATAAAATTTAAAAAGAGCAAGACAGTAAGAAAGGTGAATATTAAAATATGGCTTTAACAGCAGGTATCGTCGGTTTGCCAAACGTGGGTAAATCGACGTTATTTAACGCAATAACAAAAGCAAGTGTAGAAGCAGCAAACTATCCCTTCGCGACGATTGATCCCAACGTAGGGATTGTAGAGGTTCCTGATAATCGCTTAGAACGATTGGCAGAAATTGTAAATCCAAAACGAGTTTTGCCAACGACTTTTGAGTTTACAGATATCGCTGGAATTGTTGAAGGGGCAAGTGAAGGAGAAGGGCTAGGAAATAAATTCTTGGCTAATATCCGTGAAGTTGATGCGATTGTCCATGTGGTCCGAGCGTTTGATGATGATAATGTTACACACGTTTCTGATCAAGTAAGCCCAGCGGACGATATTGAAACAATCAATCTTGAGTTGACACTTGCCGATTTAGAATCTGTGACTAAACGCTATGACCGTGTAAGCAAACAAGCAAGATCAGGGGATAAAGAAGCGATCGAAGAGTTAGCTGTTTTTGACCGCATCAAGCCTGCTTTAGAAGAAGGACAACCTGTTCGAACCCTTGATTTTGATGAAGAAGAACAAAATATTGTGGATGGATTATTTTTACTAACAAGTAAACCTGTCTTATATGTAGCAAACGTCGCAGAAGACGAAATGGCAGATCCAACTGCAAGTCCACACTATCAAACCATTAAGGAAATTGCGGAAGCAGAAGGGGCCGAAGTTGTAGGGATTTCAGCAGAAATCGAACAAGAACTTTCGGCATTAGAAGACGAAGAACGAGACATGTTCTTAGAAGATTTAGGGGCTTCAGAGCCTGGTTTAAACCGTTTGATCCGTAAATCTTATGAATTATTAGATTTAGGCACTTTCTTTACAGCTGGTGTACAAGAAGTTCGTGCTTGGACCTTTGTTAAAGGGATGAAAGCTCCTCAAGCAGCTGGAGTTATTCATACGGACTTTGAACGTGGCTTTATTCGTGCTGAAACGATTTCGTACGAAGACTATGATAAATACGAAGGCGAAAAAGGCGCGCGTGAAGCGGGAAGAATGCGTCAAGAAGGTAAAGATTATGTCGTGCAAGATGGTGATGTTATGCTGTTCCGCTTTAACGTTTAGTATTTTAAAATTAACCGAGAGAAAGGAGCAGTTCATTGTTTAATCGAAAAAAAGAAGAAGAAAATAACGAAGAAGTAATGAGTTTAGAAGCAACGAAACAGCAGAACAAAGAACTCCATCAACAGTTAACGAATAAAAATCAAGATTATATGTTTCAATTAGATAATCGTTTAAATGAGTTAGGGTATCATTCCGTCAAAAAAGCTTATGTGTTTAATAATATGTATCAAGAAATTATTACCGCACAAAAATCGTCTATCCCAGCCAAGAGAATTTATGGGACAGTGACGGAACAAGCAGATAATATTTTAGGGAAGAATGTCGATATCCCAGAAGAAGAACAAGAAAAATCGCCAACCTGGATGCTTTATATGGATGGTGCTTTGCTTATGGGAGGATTATTTGGCATTGTTAATGGTATAAGTGCTTGGCGCTCAGCGGATACGCAAGTCGGGCTCTTTCAAGTGCTGATCAACTTCTTAGTGGGTGGTTTAGCTGTACTTGTTTTAACAAAGTATGCACCAAAACCTGGGCAGTCAAAAGGCCTGTTAAAATATATCCTGGCAACTATAGGGGTAATGTTCTTTTGGGTATTAATTATTACTTTTGCTTTTGCCATCATTCCCGATGTGCTTAATCCACCACTTCCTGGTCCGTGGATCATTGGAATCGCTGTGGCTGCACTCATTGCAAGATGGTATCTCAAACGAAAACTCGATATTCAAGGAACACTCTTTTAATGAAATAAAAGCGGCTTGTGATTCAAGTCGCTTTTTTATTTCATTCCCTATATTTTTTAGTTATAATAAAACGGATCTATCTTATGAATTAGAAAGGAGCGGATGGAATGCTTGATGGTTATCCTTTGCGCAAGTATGATTGGAAAGATTGGTTATTTATGATTTTAACCTCATCTTTAGTGCTGCAGATTGTAGCTGTTTTCGTCTTATCTTTTTCCGCAGAATTAGCAACAGACGGCATAACGCCTGAAATGTTGACTAAAATATCGATTGATGGGACAGTTTACGGAACGATTATCAGTCTACCGATTACTTTACTGGTTGTTTATTGGTTGAAAATTCCATTATTTAACAGAAAACAAGTCGGGAAAAGAAAATCTTTCATTTTACGAGGCTTAACAAAAGAAGATTGGTCTTTCTTGGTAAAATATATTCCCACTTCTTATCTCTTATATCTATTAGGAAATATTGTCGTCGTGTTTTTATTTGGCGAGGCGGAAGCTGCGAACCAAGTGGCGATCGAATCTCTTTTTGGCTATGTGCCGGTTTGGGTAATGTTTGTGATGATTGTTATTGTCGCGCCCATTGCCGAGGAATTGCTCTTTAGAGGTTTAATATTATTCCCTGGCGATCGCTTGGATACGACGTGGACGCGTACGATTATCAGTGCTATCCTGTTTGGTGTCATCCATGGACCGACTCATATCACCACGGCTTATACATATATTGGAATGGGCCTTATCTTCTCTTATGCTGCGAAGAAAACAAGGACGATTGAAGCAGCGATTGTTTATCATTTCTTAAATAATCTGTTAGGTTTCATTACAATCATCGCGATTACTTAAAAATAAAACTTCCTTTTACAATGAGTGCTGTCTCTGTAAAAGGAAGTTTTTTCGATTATTAAACGGTGGGATCTGAAGCAGCATGTTCGATTTCATGGTTAAGTAATGAGATTTTATTCTCTAGACCGCCACCATATCCAGTCAGCGATCCATCAGTTCCTACTACACGATGACATGGGCAAACGATGGATAAGGGATTGCTTCCCACAGCGCCTCCCACTGCTTGCGCTGATTTTTGATCACGACCGATTGCCTTTGCGATCTCGAGATAGCTAGCCGTTTCTCCATAAGGGATTTGATATAAAGCCTCCCAAACCTTCTTTTGAAAATCAGTTCCTTGAATATCTATTGGTAGATCGAATACTTTACGCTTACCAGCAAGGTACTCTTCAAATTGTTTCGTATAAGGTTTTATTTGTTCCGAGTCAGAGATTAATTTACTATTCGGAAAATGTTTCATCTGCCAGCTGACAACATCATTCAAATGATCCGTGACATGGCTGACATAACTTAACCCATCATCCGTCGCCACAATATAACCAGACCAAACATCACTTTCAATTTTATCAATATAAAGATTATCCATGGTTTCACCTCGTCTCCGTTTCTTTATCTCTATTTTACCATAAGAAAATCCTTCAAGTGAGGAGAATCCGTTAACTTATAGAAATATCTCGCTCAAAATGGATTAGAGCGAAACAAACGGCGAATATCTCGCTCAAAATAGATTAGAGCGAAACAAACGGCGAATATCTCGCTCAAAATGGATTAGAGCGAAATAAACGGCGAATATCTCGCTTAAAATAGATTAGAGCGAAACAAACGGTGAATATCTCGCTCAAAATGAATTAGAGCGAAACAAACGGTGGATATCTCGCTCAAAATAGATTAGAGCGAGACAAACGAAGAATATCTCGCTCAAAATGAATTTGAGCGAAACAAACGAAGAATATCCTGCTCAAATTGAATATCAGCGAAATAAACACAAAAGCAGAAAGGAAATCTTCTATTTATAAGAAGCCAAAAAATAATGCCGATGAATTTCTTCTTTCATCGACATTATTTCCCTTATAACACTTATTTTAATTTATTTAACATTGTCACTAAATAAACAATGCCTTGATAGAAATCTTCTAAACGAATATTTTCATTGGGCGCGTGCACATCTGATTTTGCCCAGCCAACGCCAGTTCCCATGACGGGCACATTTAAAAATTTATCGAAACCGTACATCGGGCCACCACCAGCTGAGTTTGGCTCGAGGACAACATTCCCTTCACCATAAACTTCTTCAGCCGTTTCCACTACAACATCGACATATGGATCCTCTAAATCTGTACGGAAAGGTTCAAGTTGTGTTAATAATTCAATTTGAACATCCTCGAAACCATGTCCGTCTAAATGAGCACGTAGTAATTTTTCTACTTCAGAAGCCGTATAACCAGGAACTAAGCGGAAATCTAATTTCGCACGTGCTGTTTTTGGTAAGACAGTTTTTGTTCCTTCATCTGTGTAACCCGATTCCAAACCACTAATCGTTAGTGTCGGGTAGAAGACAAGCGCTTCTTGTGGAGTATAGTCTAATCCATCTGTAATTAAAGGATGTTTTAGACCATAAACCGCTTTTTCAGATTCTTCGTCAAATGGAATCTTTTGAACTACTTCTCGTTCTTTATCAGTCGGTTCAGTCATTAAATCATAAAAACCATCAATAATAATTTCATTATCTGGTGTGCGGAGGCTAGCTAAAGCGTGGACTAAACGCCAAGCGGCATTGTCAACGATTGCCCCTTTTGATGAATGGATATCGGTATCGGCCCCATCTACCCAGACATCAAAGTAAGCAATTCCTTTAATACCACCGGAAAGAACAATATCTCCATCCGCGTTTTTACCGCCGCCTTCCCAGAAACAAACATCTGCTGCTAACAGATCCGCATACTGTTCAATATACGCGTCAATATTCGGGCTACCAATTTCTTCTTCACCTTCGACAATAAATTTCACATTGACGGGGAGGCCACCTTCGGATTCCTGTAATAATTTCAAAGCATAGAGGCGAGCCATTAATTCTCCTTTATCATCCGAAATGCCACGTGCGACTAATAAATCTCCTTTTCTAGTTAATTCAAAAGGAGGAGTTTCCCATTCAGCTAAAGGTTCTTCAGGTTGTACATCATAGTGATTATAGAAAAGAATCGTTTTTTCTTTATTTCCACCAGGACCTGCTTCAAAAAAACCATAAACTAATGGGAAACTATTATTTAAATCATCTAAGATCCGCGCCTCGCCGCCTAAATCTTCAAACATGCTTGCAACATATTCGGCGGTTTCTTGCAGTTGGCGTCCTTGAGTAGAGACACTTTCTAGCGCTAAAAATTCTTCAAAGGCCTTTTTATTTCCTTCGACTAACTGTTGGACTTCTTCTAAAGATATTTTTTCTGACATGAATATTTTCCTTTCTAATGCTTAAAAAATTTATTCGTTTTATTCTACAAATTCCCATTCGTGAAGGTCTACTAAAGAGGCCGGGTGAAATGCTTGAATACCGCCTTTTAGATTTTTATTTTGGACGGAGTAGACAGCTTCACTATAGAGTGGGATGGCTGGTAGGTCTTCTTTAAAGAGTTCTTGCACTTCTTGGTAAATAGGATAACGAAGCTCAGGATCAACCTCTTCGATACCGGCGACTAGTAGAGCATCCATTTCCTCTGAACTATAATTTGCATGGTTAGAAGCACCACCTGTCCCGACAAAAGCAGTAATATCTGGATCATAATCGTGACCCATGCCGTACATTCCAATGTCAAAGTCTCCGTCCCGTAAAAAGCTCATCCAAGTGGTAAAGTCATATTGTGTTTGAACGACTTCTAACCCAAGCGCTTCTAGTCCTTGTTGAACTAAATCAGCATTTTGTTCGCGAATGGTGTTTCCTGTCGGCACCCCTAACTCCACAGGTTGACTAAAGTCAAAATCTGCTTCTTCCAGCAATTCTTTGGCTTTTTCAGGATCGTATGGATAAGGTTCTAGGCTTTCATCTTGATAACTATTCTCCGAATAATAAGAAGCGGGTAGAGTTTCACCGTTTCCAAGCAATAGATTCTCTACCGACATTTCAAAATCTATCGCATGTGCAAAGGCTTGTCGCACTCGAACATCTTCAAAGCGTGGATCCTCATGATTAATGACGAGGTATTGCACATTAGGACTTGCTCCTTTTTCGACGACCAGATTTTCTTCGGCTTCAACCAGTGGAATATTATGGTGTGGAATATCTCCAAAACCACCTTGAGAAATCATATCAATGCTGCCAGCTTGCAATTCTGTAACCATCGCTTCATTCGACAAGACTCGGATATAGATGTCTTTAATTTTTGGAGCGCCACGATAATAGTCCTCGTTTGCAGTCATGTGGAGATAGTTTTCATCTTGATATTCAACAAATTCATAGGCACCATTAAACACAGATGGATTTGTTGCGGGCTCGGAAGTATGTAATTCAGCTTTTGGAATATCTCCAAAAACATGTTCCGGTGCGATAATCACTCCAGTTCCAAGGAATTCAGAAATATAATTGATATCCACGGGTTCTTTGGTGGTTAATTCTAAGGTATGCTCATCGATCACTTGGACTCCTGGTAACTCCTCCATTCCTTCAGCCATTTTACCTGCATCATCGGTCCCTTCGAGCATGCCAATTTTGGCAGCCATCGAAGTTAGCGTATCTGGATGAGCAATCGTGTTCAGCGTAAAAGCTACGTCTTCAGCTACAACCGGTTCGCCATCGGTCCAATGGGCTGCAGGGTCTAAACGAACAGTGAACGTTTGATTATCTTCAGTTTCAAATTCGCCCAATCGCGGCACAAATTCTGTGGCACTTGTTTGATTTAATAGCGTTTCATAGAAAAATTTCATGGCCCATTGTTCGGAAGCTCCTTGAGCGAAAAAAGGATTTTGCGAACTAGGGGCATTGGACATGCCGATAATCAAGACATCGTCTCCTAAAGAATCGATATCTAATTCTTTGGTTGCAGCAGCTTCACTTTCAGCATTTTCACTGAGATCGGGTAATTCCTCCCCACAGGCAAATAAAAATAAACTAAAAGTAAAAGCAAAAATGAGCAAAGACCACCTCTTAAGTTGTTTCATTGAACTTCTCCTTTCCATAGATCAGCAATTTCATTAAAATAAAAAGAGCCGCCATTCGCTAATGAATGGGGCTCTAGTGCGTCCCATTCTTTCAATCAAAGTCGAATAGGACCTACCAGCATTAGAAAATCTAATGAGTATAAGTCCGATTATTTAATAATAATGACTAAATTATTTTGGAAGACTTTAAATGATTTCATGGGATGACCTCTTTTTAATTGTTTTTTAATGATATTCTAATGTTAACAAATTGAATTTTCTTTTACAATACTTATTAAGCATTTTGTAGTAATTGTTCATATTTAGCTTGATAATCTTCAATTTCGTCTGCATGGCAGTAAACAAAATGCTCGGGTGCAATTTCATACATAGCCGCTTCTTCGTTGTCTGCGTACTGATGGGTGGAGCGATCATAGCTGACTCGTTCTCGATATCTTTCTTCTTCAGGATCAGCGACAGGGATGGCGGATAACAACGACTCTGTATAAGGATGGAGAGGCGCTTTATATAATTCATTAGAAGGCGCAACCTCAAGGAGCTTCCCACTGTTCATCACCCCGATACGGTCACTGATGAAACGGACCATCGATAAATCATGCGCGATAAATAAATAAGTTAAATTCATACTGTCCTTTAACTCGATCAATAAATTAACGACCTGCGCTTGAATGGAGACGTCCAAAGCGGAGATTGCTTCATCTGCGATAATGAGCTCAGGTTCTACGGCTAACGCACGAGCAATTCCCACACGCTGACATTGCCCGCCTGATAATTCTTTAGGGTACCGGTTGGTGAAAGAAGGATCCAAACCAACGGCTTGAATGAGCTCTTTGACCATTTGCTCTCGTGCTTGACGACTTTCTCCGATATGATGCACATCGAGCGCACCTTTTATCGTATTCCCAACTGTTAACCGAGGATTCAAAGAGGCGTAAGGATCTTGGAAAATCATTTGCATTGCATTCCGAAAATCTAATAATTCTTTACGCTTACGGACCTCTTCAATATTTTGTCCTTTAAATAAAACTTCCCCGGACGTCATTTCTTCTAACTTGAGGAGCGTGCGACCAGTTGTTGATTTGCCGCTTCCTGATTCTCCCACCAGGCCAAAGGTTTCTCCTTCGTAAATATTAAAAGAGATATCGTCAATTGCTTTGACCTCATCCTTTTTTCCGGCGTTAAAATATTTCTTTAAATTTCTTACTTCAATCATGGTTTTCTTTTCTTGTTTAACCATGGAGACCACCTCCAACTAGGGCTGCTTTTTCTGGGTGTAAAGCTAAAAATTTTTCATTTCGTTTTTGAATGCTTTCCGGCGGCTTTACTTTAGGCGAATCAGGATGTAGTAACCAAGTTTTTGCGTAATGCGTCTCTGATACTTTAAACATGTCTGGTTCTTCCATAAAATCAATCTTTAAAGCAAATGCATTTCTAGGAGCAAAAGCGTCACCTTTTGGCTCGTATAATAAATTCGGAGGTGAACCGGGGATGGTATAAAGCTCTGTCTGGCTTTCCTCTACACTTGGAATGGAAGCGAGTAAGCCCCAGGTGTACGGATGCTTCGGATTATAGAAAATTTCATCATCCGTTCCAATCTCGACAATCTGACCAGCATACATTACAGCAATCCGGTTAGCCATTTGAGCGACGACGCCTAAATCATGAGTAATAAAAATGATTGAAGTCTCGATCTCATCTTTTAACTCATTCATAATTTCTAAAATTTGAGCTTGAATCGTCACATCTAAAGCTGTCGTTGGTTCATCGGCAATAAGTATTTTAGGCTCGCAGGCGAGGGCGATCGCAATCATGACTCGTTGCCGCATTCCTCCTGAAAACTGATGCGGAAAGTGTTTATGGGTTTCTTCTGGGTTTTTAATCCCTACGAGTCGCATCCATTCAATGGCACGTTCAAGGGCTTTTTCTTTGGTATAATCTAAATGTTTAATCATCGGTTCTGCGATTTGTTTGCCGACAGATAACGTCGGGTTCAATGAAGTCATCGGATCTTGGAAAATCATAGAAATATCTTTACCGCGGATTTTTTCCATTTCTGTTTCTGATATTTTTAATAAATCTTTTCCGTTAAAAAGAATTTCGCCGCTTTCAATGACCGTATTCTTTTTAGGCAACAAGCCATTAATAGCTTTCGTTGAGACGGATTTTCCTGAACCTGATTCACCAACAATCGCTAGTATCTCACCCCGCTTGAGGTCAAAATTCACACCGCGAACGGCCTTAACTTTCCCGTCAAATGTTTTAAAAGAGATTGCTAAATTCTTTACTTCTAATATTGTTTCTTTCGACATATTCCACCTCTTCTTTATTGTCTAAAATGGTTGATCTATCGTTCTTATTCTTCAAAATACCATTCGTGTACATCGTTTGTTGTTGCTTGGAAAAATGGTTTTGCTCCACCCACTAACTGTTGATCTTTGATGATATATTCTGCTTCCGTATAGAGGGGGATCGCGGGTAGGGTCTCTGCAAAATATTCTTGCATCTCATCGTAGATGGGCTTTCTTTCTTCAAACGAGATCCCTTTATTTCCTTCTTCCAAATACTGTTCCAATACAGGGTCTGATATGCTGCCATAATTTGAGGCACCGCCTGTACCGAATTGATTGTGGACGTCGGGTTCATACGTATGAGAAAGACCAACAAAACCGATATCGAAATTCCCTACGCGTACCGTATTTAACCAAGTGGTGAAGTCATAACGTTCTTGTTCGACTGTAACGCCTATATCTTGTAGCCATTGTTGCGTTAAATCAGCCATCTGTTCGCGCGCTACATTGCCAGTAGGTACAACCATTTGTACCGGTTCATTAAAGTCAAAATGAGCGGCTTCCAAAAGACGTTTGGCTTCTTCAGGATCATAAGGAATCCTTTCAATCGTTTCATTTTTATAAGGATTCATCGAAGTATAGATGGTTTCTGTAATTTCACCATTGCCATGTAGTAAATTTTCAAACGCTAATTCTTGATCAATTGCGTAAGCCAAGGCGCGGCGGACTTGAGGGTCGGCGAATCGTTCACGATCATGATTGATGGTCATATATTGAATGCCATTTCCGATTGAACTTTCAACGGTGAGATGTTCGACTTCTTGAATTAAAGGAATATCTTCATCAGGAACCACGCCAATTCCAGCGCCAGCGGTCATATCGATGTTTCCTGCTTGTAATTCAGTCACAATCGAAACCCCATCGAGGACTCTTAAGTAAATATCTTGAATGTGTGGCGCTCCCCGATAATAATTTTCATTCGCCGTTAAATGTAGATAGTTATCTTCTTTGTTTTCTACAAATTGGTAAGGACCTCCTGTAACCGTCGGATGTAAAGCAGGTTCTGCGGTGTGCATCTCTGCGGGCTCAAATTCACCAAAGATATGTTCGGGCGTAATGAGGACCGAAAAGCCTAAAAATTCTGAAAGATAATTGAGATCCACGGGTTCTTTTGTTTGAATCTCCATTGTATAATCGTCAAGGATCGTTAAACCCGCTAATTCTTCCTGGTCTTCTACCCGTTTACCTGAATCATCTGTTCCTTCAATCATGGCGACATTCATCGCTAATGAAGTTAAAGCCTCTGGATCAGCGATAGTATTGATTGTAAACGCGACATCTTCCGTTGTAATCGGCTCCCCATCGCTCCAAGTTGCATCTTCGACTAAAGTAAGTAAAAATGTTTGATTATCTTCGGTCGTAAATTCTCCTAAACGGGGCTCAAATTCTGTGGGACCTTCCATATTTAATAGCGTTTCGTAAAAAAATCTTTGCGCATATGTCGACACAAGGCCGTTTTTATAAAACGGATTGAAAGAATCGATATTATTTGAAACCCCAATAATTAAAGTATCCTCATCATTAGCAATATCGAGCGTATTTTCCTCGGTTGCAGTATTGGAAGATACATCGGGCAATTCTTCCGCACAAGCACTAAGCAGTAACAGTAAGATTGTTAAAATGGGTAATAAGAGCTTTTGTTTTTTCATTGAAATTCCACCTTTAACTTTTAGTTTCGCCTTCAATCGCTTCTCGGAGACCTTCACCAATAAAGTTCACACAAAGGACAGTCATAAAAATTAGAATTCCTGCCGGTACCCACCGCCAAGGTTGTGTGGTGAGAACATTTAAGGATTGTGCCTCTGCTAAAATATTCCCCCAGCTCGGACGTGGCGGCTCCACGCCCACCCCTAAGAAACTTAAGGACGATTCTGTCAAAATATTATTCGCTACTCCAAATGTGGCATTGACGAGAATAGGTGATAATAAATTTGGAAGAATATGTTGGAATAAAATAGCGGGTGTTGAGTAACCCGTAGCAATAGCGGCATAGATAAAGTCTTGCGACTTTAACCTTAAAACCTCTCCCCGAACAATTCGTGCTAAACGAGGCCAACCAAGTACCCCCATAATGATAGTTACCGTCCAGAGTCCTGAATTTAAAATCGAAACAAAAGTCAGAACAACGAGGAAATAGGGAAAAGATTGAAAGGCTTCTGTAATTCGCATAATGATCGAATCAACCAAGCCGCCAAAGTAACCAGCGATTAGGCCAAGTGTTGTCCCCACGACGACATAAATGGCCACAGAACCAAATCCAACAATTAAGGAAACTTGGGTTCCATGAATCAGTCGAGTAAGGACGTCACGTCCCACGCTGTCCGTTCCGAGTAAATGCTCACCATAAGGAGCAGCCTGAAACTGGCCAACTGTTTGATCTCGTGGGAAAGGGGCCAGTACATTAGCGAAAAGGGCCATTAAAATAATTAAAATAAAAACAACTAAACTAGCGACCGCTAACTTATTTTTAAAAAAACGTTTAGCGACTGTTTTGGTAAAACTTTCTGATTCGTGACCGAGTTTTTCTTGCTGTTTGTGATAAACCTCATCTTGTAAGCCACCACCAGCGAACTGAAAAAGCTCTTTCGATGTTTGATTTTCTGCCATTTACACTCATCTCCTTTAATCATATTGAATTCTTGGATCAATCACTGCGTATAAAATATCGACAACAAGGTTCGCAACTAGTACAACGACGGCAGAAAGCATGGTCACTCCTAGAATAATGGGGTAATTTCTTTGCTGGATAGCAGTCATTGTCAGTGAACCTAACCCTGGCCAACTAAATACTTGTTCCGTAACAATGGCACCACCGACCAGTTTCGGTAAGTCGGTTCCGATCACTGTAATAATTGGAATCAAAGAATTTCGAATACTATGAAAAGTAAATACTTCCTGAGCATTTAACCCTTTAGCGACGGCTGTCCGGATATAGTTTTGTTCATAAACATCAATCGTGGTTGAGCGCATGTACCGCGTCATATTGGCCATATAGGCGACGGATAAAACAATGACGGGTAAAATCATGTGTTGGATGACAATTCCAAAAGTTGGCTCAGTACCTAGCGGAAACATACCTCCTGTCGGTAACCAACCTAATTCCACCCCGAAAATATAAACTAAAGAAAGCCCGAAGAAAAAGGAAGGAATCGAAATCCCTAAAAATGAAACGGCCGTAATGGATGAATCTATCCAAGTGCCTTTTTTTCTTCCACTTAATAGACCTAAAGGAATACCCACGATGTAAGCTAAGACAAGGGCAGCCCCCATGAGTAAAACAGTAGGTCCTACCCGTTCGGCTAAAATTTGAGTGACCGGCATATTATTAGAAAACGAATAGCCCAAGTGTCCTCGTAAAACTTGTGACAACCAACTGAAGTATTGAACGTAAAGCGGTTGGTCCAAACCTAAGGCTGTACGTGTCGCTTCAATCTGTTGTTGTGTAGTATCTGGCGTAATATATAAGTCCGCTGCATCTCCTGGCGCTAACTGAAGCATGAGAAATGCTCCTAGTGAAATAATGAGTAACACCGGAATCGCAGTTAGGATGCGTTTAAAAATATATTTTAGCAATAATCTCTCTCCTCACTTCTAAAAAATATGATGAACCTTATGAACAAAAACATTTAAAATTAATTCCTTATAAAACAAAAGACCTCCCACACTATAAATATAGAATGGGAGGTCATTTCGAGGTCCCATTTTATGATGTATCGCAAATAGGGCCTTCGTATTTTCGAAATTTCCGAAAAACGCTAGCCCTGCTCAAAAATATAAAAAAATAAATTGCGCTGCAACATAATATCCAACCTCACACTGTTTTTTATAGTTAGAATTAAATTTCTATTAATATACAGTAAAAGAAATAGGAACTCAACACAAAATGAGAAATAAATTAGAGAATAAAAGGGATAGACAACCCTGTTTTATAGCATTTATGTTTACATGATGAACATGTAAAGGCTTACTACATATTGGAATTTTTAATCTATAATTAATATAAAAACTTAAATGTTTATAAAATAATCTGCCACTTTAAACAAATATTTATTGAAAGTTAAAGCTCATCCTTTTAAAATGAAGTTGTTTCGCTCAAAATGAATTACAGCGAAACAAATGGAGAATACCTCGCTCAAAATGAATTACAGCGAAACAAATGGGAAATACCTCGCTCAAAATGGATTACAGCGAAACAAATGGAAAATATCTCGCTCAAAATGAATTTCAGCGAAACAAATGGAGAATATCTCGCTCAAAATGAATTACAGCGAAACAAACGGAGAATATCTCGCTCAAAATGGATTACAGCGAAACAAATGGGAAATATCTCGCTCAAAACGGATTTCACCAAAACAGGAGAAAGAATACTTCACTCAAACGAATCAACAACTCTGGAAAAACTAAAAATCGAGAGTTTTTTCCCAGCAAACGAGTTAAAAGGTCTAAATTAAAAGTTATATGCTTTTATGCTACAATTATTTTGAAATTGAATAGAAGAGGAAACTTAGGATGATTTTGAAAGAGGGAAAAAATTGGAAAAATATAAGGAACTAGTTCCTGGTCGACGAATTATGAAAACGACAATTGCTGTTCTTATTAGTGTGCAGTTATTTTATTTTTTAGGGCATTATGACCCTGTGCATGCGGCACTTGCCTGTATTTTAACGATGAGAACAACAAGCGCTGAAACAAAATCGACGGGCATAAACCGGATAATTGGAACATTAATCGGAGGCGTTTCTTCTTATGCTTGTTTGCTGCTGTTACAGTCCTTTCATATAGGGACCACCTCTAATTTTGCTCCCTTGGCTGTTGCGATTTTTGTGATGCTGTCACTCTCCCTTTGTAAAATATTAAAATTAGCCCCTTATGCGATGACGATTGCGGCGGTGGTTACAGCGGTTACTTTATTGTCGCACAATGAGAGCCATTTAGATGCTCTATCCTATGTGACGATCCGGATTATTGAAACGTTTATAGGTTTTCTCATCGCTTACTTTGTAAATAAACGACTGCTTCCTAGACGTAAAAAAACAGAGAGTAAGACGTCTAAATAATTAAGAGTAGATAGAATGGAAATGGAATCATAAGGAGTTGGAATGACAATGTGTTTGGTCACTTTTATAAAAGACGGACATCCCGATTATCCATTGATTTTTGTAGCCAATCGTGATGAAGCTTATGATCGACCAGCAGTCGCTTTGCATCGCTGGGTCGATCACCCAACGGTGACAGCAGGAATGGATCTAAAAGCGTTCGGTACTTGGCTCGGCTATACAGATAGTGGACGGTTTATTGCCGTATTAAACCATCCTTTTACCGATTGGAAGCCAGCCACAAATTCTCCTCGTTCGCGGGGACAATTATTGCGTGATTATTTGACGAAAAATATGACGCTCACAGATTTTGAAAAATACTTAGAAACCAATCGGACTCAATACGACGGGTTTCATTTACTGTATGGGACTTTTTCAGATTTACGCTATTATTCAAATGTTGAAAATACTTTTCAAGCGTTTGAACCGGGCATTCACTGCTTAGCCAATACGCTTGATGATTTGAGCAATTCGCGCCGCGATCGTGCGGGTGATTTACTAAATACCTATGTCGCGACGCATTCAAAAAACTTAAAGTTGGAGGAGTTAACGGCACTCTTAGCCGACAAACAAGTTGCAGAAACGATGGAAGATTACCCCGCTGAATTAAATTACGAAACCGCTCTGAAGAGTTCTTCTATTTTTATCCAAGGAGAAGATTTTGGGACGGTAGGGACTACTGCGATCTTAGTCGGAAAAGACGGGAAAATAAAAACGCGTGAAGTGAAATATAATCGTATCGGTATGACGGAAACGACGACAAAAGAACAGCAACTAAATATTTAAAGTTATTGGGCCATTTATACCGATTAAAGTTCGTATGAATGGCTTTTTATTTTGAGAAAAATAGCCGGTTGGGAAAGATTTTTGTTATGATTGAAGTAACATTATTTAGAAATGGAGTTTCGATATGCGCATATTACATACGGCCGATTGGCATCTAGGAAAAATTGTTAATGAATTTTCGATGCTAGATTTGCAAGAGGAATATTTAAAAGAATTAGTCGCACAAACGAAAAAATTAGAGCTGGATGCGCTGATTGTAGCGGGGGATTTATATGACCGAGCGATTCCGCCCAAAGAAGCGGTGAGTTTAGCTAATCGGGTATTTACGAAATTAACCCAAGAAGTCGGCGTACCCGTATTAGTGATCGCCGGGAATCATGATAGCAATGAACGAATAGAATATGGTGCAGAACTCCTAGCAGGTAGTGATTTATATATCGAAGGAACCACGAAAGAGACAGTTCGTAAAGTCACTATAAAAGATAGTCATTTTTACCTTGTTCCGTATGATGATCATCGCAATATCCGAGGTGTCTTAAAGGATGAAACGATTCGTACACCAGAAGATGCTTTAAAAGCCCAACTTTCACAAGTAAAAGAAGACTGGGATCCCGATGCTATTAATATTTTATTGTATCACGGATTTATCATCAATCAATCAACGGACCAAGTGCTGGAAGAATCCGATTCAGAGCGTGCGCTCAACATTGGTACAGTGGATTTTGTGCCTGCTGAATTAGTGGAAGCTTTTGATTATGTTGCCTTAGGCCATTTACATAAAGCTCAAAAAGTCAAAAGTGATTTTATTCGCTATAGTGGCTCCCCCTTAAAATATTCAAAATCAGAAGCCAACCACCGGAAACAGAATTTATTGGTAGAAATATCCAAAGAAGGTGTGCAAGTAGAGTCGATCGCTCTTCAACCGAGTAAAGACTTGCGTGTTGTTCGAGGCTTATTTGAGGATATTTTAAAAGAAACTTCTGAAGACTATCTCTTTTTTGAATTAGAAGATCAGGAATATATCTTAGATGCGATGAACCGTTTACGGCGAAATTACCCTTATGCCATGGGGCTTGAATATATTTATCATAAAAAACAAGAACAGCTTGATGTGTACCATTCTAAAGAACATTTGGAGACAAAAAGTTCTCAAAGTCTGTTTGCTGATTTTTATGAACAACATCGGGGAATGCCATTAAATGATGAGAAGCAGCAGGCTGTTGTCGAAACATTTGAAGAAATTGAAGCGGAGGAAAAGATGTCATGCGACCGATCCAATTAACAATCAATGCTTTTGGCCCTTACCGAGGAAAGGTAGACTTAGATTTCACTTCCTTTGGTTCGTCTTCTATCTTTTTGGTGACGGGTCCAACAGGTTCAGGAAAAACAACCATTTTTGATGCGCTCACCTATGCTTTGTTTAATCATGCCAGCGGTCAAGCGCGTGAACTTGATATGTTGAAATCGCAATTTGCGACAGATGAAGATTTTTGCTTTGTCGAATTAACTTTCGAGATTGGACAGACCAGTTATCGCGTAAAACGGAGTCCCCAACAAATTGGACCGGGCGCTCGTGTTAAGACGCGAGAGTTACCGGCAGAAGTTGAGTTTTATAAAGAAGATCAATTACTCGCCACAGGTCGTAATGCCAACGAAGTCATCAAAGATTTACTGGGTCTTTCTTTCGAACAATTTCGTCAAATTGTGATGTTACCCCAAGGTGAATTCCGGCGGTTACTACAATCCAATAGTAGTGAAAAGGAAGAAATTTTCAGAAATATTTTTGGTACGGAACATCTTCAAGATTTCCAAGAAGTTCTCAAAGAAAAACGTAAAAAATTAAGAGATAAATTTAAGACGTATGAAACAAGGTTAGAACAATCCCTTTCGTCTATTGCCGCGGAAGAGGACTCAGCACTCACGCAAGCTATTGAACAAGTGGACTATGAAAAAATATTAGAAATACTTGAAGCGTGGTTGTCGGAAGGAAATAAACAGTTAACTGCCACGAGAGAAGAAATCAAAGCTCTCAGTCAAACGGAAAAAGAACAAGAAACTTTTATCAACTTATTAAAGGAACAAGAAACCTTAGAACAAGCGAAGAAAGAGTTGGCCGCTTTAGAAAAAGAGATTTCAGAAAAGAAAGATGCTCTAAAGTTCAATCAACAAGCATCAGAAGTCCATAAAGAGCAGGAAGCGTATGCAAAAATCGTCAAAGAGTTTACGCAGATTGAAGCGGATTTAACTGAAAACTTAGAAGCCCAGGAAAAAATTCAAGAAGAGCTGCAAATACTGACTCAAAAAAATAAAGAAACCAAAGAAGCGGAACAACAACTCGATACCATTCGCCAAGAAATTAAGAAGCTTGAAGCGGAACAGGAAAAGTTCGCTGAACGTGAACAGAAAAAACAAGCATTGGATGAAAAGAACACCCAATTAAAAAATACCTACCAACAGATTGATGTTCTTGAGAAGACGTCGGGAAAATTTGTTGAAGAAATAAAGGCTCTAACCGCTGATCTTGAAAAAATTCAAACCTGGCGAGAAGAATTGACGAATGCCCAAAAGAAACAAGAAGAGTTAAAAGAAACCCAGAACTTACTGAAACAAAAAATAGAAACTTTGGAAAATATTTTAACACGACAAGCTGAATTAGCGACTTTATTGAAAGAAAATAAAACTACTTCCGATCAATACCAAAAGGCACAAAAAGTTTATGAAGAAGCGCGCCAACAGTACTTTAGCAACTTAGCCGGTGTTTTAGTCGGAGAGCTTGAAGAAGAAAAACCTTGCCCCGTGTGTGGGTCTGTTCACCACCCGCAACCTGCGCCGACTCTTCCAGATGCGATTAGCGAAGAAGAACTGCAAGAATATGAAGCGGCACGCGATGAGCAGAAAGCTTTATATACAAAAAATTCAGCTGCGATGGAAGAAAAAGCCAAACAACTAAAAGCGGAAGAAGCGCGACTAGGCGTTTTTGAGGAAGACTATGCGGAAGGATTAGTTTTCTCTCAAGAAAAAGCTGAGGACGTGACAGAAGAATTAGCTAAAAATAAAAAGCATGTGGAGCGTTTAGAAGAAAAATTGAGCCAAGAACAAGCTTGGCGAAAAGATTTAGAAACGACCCAAACAGCTGCTCAGGAAAATCAGTTAAAGCTCACCCAAGAAAAAAGCAACGCAACAAATATGGAGGAAAAGATTGAAGAACTGGAAGGATTGTTGAAAGAAATTGATGAACATCTACATTTTTCTTCAGCAACAGAACTTCAATCAGAAATTGAGCGGCAGACAGCCACCATTCAACGCGTGCAAAAAGAAGCGGAAACTGTTCGAAATGAACTAGCTGAGAAAACTAATCAACAAACACAAACTGAAACCTCCATCGCTATATTAGAAACACAAAAGCAGAAAAACAAAGAAGCACAAGCTGAACAAAAGGAAATCGTGGATGCGTTACTTGAAAAGTACTCATTGGCTGAAGCGATTGAAACTTACTTACTAAATGATGAGACCGTTCAAGCTTATCAAGAAAAAGTCAAACAATATGAGGAGGAAAAACTTTACAACACGCGTCAACGAAAGAAAATCAAGGAACAGTTAGAAAACACAGAAGACTTGGCCTCAATGGTTGAAATTGAAGAAAACTTAAGCAAAATAAAAGTAGAAAAAGAAGCATTAGAAGATAGACGAGATGCACTCATTGCGAAAAACAGTAAACACCAAAATTCATTGGCTGAAATAAAAACCAATTATCAGGAAAGTCAAAAGATTTATAAACCGCTGTCTATTTACGAAGAACTGGCAGAAATTGCGAATGGTTCAACGAAAACAAGTTATGTCTCTTTTGAACGTTATGTTTTGAGTATTTACTTTGAAGAAGTGCTTTTCGCAGCTAACCAACGTTTTGAAGTAATGACTAGTGGCCGTTACGAACTTGTTCGACGGAAAGATCGAATCAAAGGGGCCGGCCCAGAAGGCTTGGAGATTGATGTGTTTGATCGTTATGCCGGAGCTACGCGAAGTGTGAAAACCTTGAGTGGAGGCGAGACCTTTAAAGCCTCTTTATCGTTGGCGTTAGGCTTGAGTGATGTTATTCAGAGCGAACAAGGTGGAGTTCATGTGGATACGCTTTTCATTGACGAAGGATTTGGGACTCTAGATGCGGATTCTTTAGAAATGGCCATCGAGACGCTGATGGAATTACAATCAACTGGTCGTTTAATTGGCGTTATTTCCCATGTGGATGAGTTAAAAGATCGCATTCCTGCGCGCATTGTCGTCGAAAACCAACAAGAAGGTAGTCACGCGCGAATTGAAGTCGAGTAAGAGCAAATACAAGGGAAGTAACACTTACTCATGGAAGGTCGGTGTGAGTTACTTTAAGGCTAAAAAAACACAGGGGGGAGTTTCTATCGATTTGAAGGGTGAAAAATGTGGATGAAAAGCTTTGAATGACAAGCTAATGTCACATTTATCTGTTGTGTAATGCCCTTTAAAACGCCCGAAAATATAAGGAAAACTGATTCAAATTTGGATTTGTTTTTATAAGTCATGACCGTTACAATGGGAATAAATATGATGAAATAAAGGAAGCGATGAAATGCAACTTCTTATTCAACAAGCTGTTTTAACGGATTTCCGACCAATTTTTATTACACTAATTGGGATTCTAGTTATTTTTTTGGGATTATCATTTATTCGACAGCGAAATCAAACAATTTCCTTTGCGACCGTTTTGACTGTGTCGATTACCCATTTGATTCTTGGCGGTGTAGTATTTTATGCAGAAAGTAACCTTGTACAAATGTCAGAATTTACAGCAGATGATATTACTTTATACTTATTTATAGCGATTGTCGTTCTTACGATTGCTAATCCTATTATTTATCGTATTAGAAATAATAGAAGACCACAACGCTATCGTTATCGAGGATAATAAAAAATAGAGAGTTGTTTTCAAAGGATAAACCGATCTAAAAATTAGAAGGTTTATACGATGAGAACAACTCTTTTTTATTTATTCTCTTTTATTGGTTTGACGAAAATAGGCTCTTAGTCCAATTAAAAGGGCAGAGAAGACAAGAAGACCTAACAGAATCTGAAGGGGTAAGCTAAAAAAGCTTTTTTCGTTTGTTGCTATTTCCTCTTCTTCCGGTGTCACATTTTCTGGCTCTTCTGTTGTTTCTGGCGGCACCTCTTCGGGATCAAAGAAACCGAGCGCGCTTGTATGTCTTGTTCTTAAAACAGCACTTTCTCCATCCACTGTACTTTCAGAAGGTTTCCATTTTTGTTCTTGTTTGTCCCAATAGTAGGCTTTTAGGGACTCTAAATCTTCAATGTCTGTTTGACTTAAATCAAATCTGACTTCCATCCAAGTCGGGTAAGCACTTCTTTTAACATCTTTTTGGAAAATAGAAGTGGTATATATGTCGGTCACTGCACCGGCTTGACGTTCTACGCCTGTTGGGACCCCTTCATAAAAGCGAAGAATAGCTTCTCCCGGTAAAAAGTTTCCAGGTGGAACGGTCCAAGTGACATTTTCACGGGCAAGAATCAGCGTAATATTTCTTTCCCTAATTTCAGAAATTTGTGTTTCGCTGACGTATAACGGGCTTAATCCATTTAACCAAATCTCTAAAGTTCCACCATCCTCTACGAGCGGGATAATAGCTTCATCAATTGAGCCGCCATCTCCTTGGTCAATAGCCTCTGTCTGATGGTATGCCAAGGAGCCTTCGTCGCCATTGTCTGCTGTTCGGGAAGAAGTTGGTTTACGAACCGCGAAATCTTCTTCTGTTAAATTCTCTTCTTCGATAATTTCCGGCTCTTCTATCGGTTCTTCGAGCTCTTCCGTCGGCTCTTGAGGTTCGACATTAGCGATTTGTTCATCGGGAACATAGCGCAGCAAACCGTATCCAAAGAGACCAGGATCTCCAATGCTAGCGGCTTGTTGTTGCATAATTTTTCGAATTTCTTCCCCGCGTGCGTTATATTTTTGCATTAAAATCGCAGCAAGGCCTGCCGCATGAGGCGCGGCTTGCGACGATCCACTCATGAAAATATAAGGATAACTATAAGTACTTTCAGGAATTGAAAGACCCCCGATATTGACACCAGGCGCAGCAAATTCATTTTCTTGTCCATAAATAATATCTAATGCAGGTTGCAAACGTTCATCGATCGCCGTGACGGCCACCACTTCTGAATAATTTGCAGGATAATTTACCGTGTCATTCCCATTTCCAGAAGCCGCGATAATCATAATTCCTTGCGCATGAGCTTCGCGAATGGCTTGGTAAAGCTCTTCATCATGATAAGTTAAACCGGAACTGATCACAATGATATCTGCATCAATTGCCATTGCATCATAGATCCCTTTCGTTACACTCATGGTGTCTGTAGAAACAGCACCTTCCTCATCCATATCCCCTTCATGGTAGATTTTAATTCCATAGAGATCAGCACCCGGAGCCACCCCTTCATAAGTGGTGCCAGTATGCGCACCGATAATTCCAGCAATATGGGTGCCGTGCCCTGAATGGTCATTGGACCAAGGATCATCAGCAAAAACGGAATCACCCCCGGCCATCGTTAAATCAGGGTGATTATGGAAAAAGCCCGTATCTAATACGGCGATAGTCACTCCTTCACCTGTAAACCCATCAGCCCAAGCCTGGCCAATATTCATCGCATTATGATTCCATTGTGACTGCATCGTACTTTCATCCGTCACAATATTTTCTGAAATAAAGTCATCAGTCACTACTTCTTCAGCGTTTACAATCGTTTGCTCACTAAAGAAGGGAGAAAGCGTGGCAGTGAAGGCATTATTATGGATGGCTGGTAGAGCTAAAAAGAATACAAAAAATATATTGAGCAGTAAAACTTTTAATTGAGAATTTTTATTCACGCACGATCCCTCTCTTCACTTTAGTAAGCTTTTCTACCTTCATCATAACACATTGTGACAAAGAATGTAACTTTTATGTAATAATTGAAACAAACAAGTGTTTTTGATATTAGCTGTATTATAGTATCTCTGAAATATTTTTTCAGAGATAACGTTTAGAGAGTGTTGGCTAAAATAGGTAGACAAATAAAAAAGACGACTCCTCTCAAAGGATGAGCCGTCTTTCACTATTTATACATTTTATTTTAAAACTAAAGCTTTATCAGGATTTAATAAAAATGGGCGATAGTAAGCGAGGGTGCTACATAATGGTAATAGTTCTTCTTGCAGATCGATATTGAGTTCTTCCTTCATATAAGTGCGACGCTTTTCGATGCGCGCCCATAATTCTGGATAATTTTCTTGAATTTCGTTTCGTAAGTCGGCATCCGCGATCGCCACGGTACTTTCTGCTGAGATGCCGTGGTGTCCTTCTTGATTTGGAATAAAGTCCACTTGGAAAATCATCCCGCTTTGAACCGTTTTGTCGGAGCCGCTAAAGAAAGGAGAAGATAGCCATTCTTCATCAGCTGTTAAGTGTCCAGGATTTAATTCCCAACCGTATGTTTCTTGCGGATAAAATTGGCTAAATTCATCGTAGAATTCACCGCCATTTTTTCCAATTTTGATATTTTCAAACCAGAAATTGTATGCTTGATAATAAGGGATCACCATTTCTTCTAAATAATTTTCATCCACTGCATTTAAATCTTCTTCATTACGGACCGCATAACCAGAACGACTAGAAAGACCTCCCTTATGCGAATTAGTTAAGGCAACTTTGTGACCGTATTCGAGCTTAGTGTTTAAAGGATAAATGTTTGCATGCTTGAAGCGATCACCGAAGGCAGCGATCGTCACCACATTTGGTAATTGACCATCTGCTTGGAGGATGTCTCCAATTTCCAGTTCTGTAACACCTTCTTCTAAAGCATTCATCGCCTTTAAGATAGAATCAGAAGCTAGAGAAGCCCCGTATTCGTAACGAGCGATTTCGTTTGCATTATTGGTGACACGAGCGCCTTTGCTGGGATCAATATATAACTGTGTCGCATTGACGAGCTGACCTTCAGGGACAACCGCTTTCAATCCTTCAATAATAAAAGAAGGGACCGCGCTTTGTGAATGGAAATCTTCATAATCATTGGATAAGAGCTTCCAATCGACAATCCCTACTTTATCTGTCGTATCGATCTCTGCTTGTTCTAAATAAAATTCAACCGGTTGAAAACCGCCCATTGGTTGGTTCGGTAATGAAAATAGGGGACAGAGAATTCCGTGACTATCAATGAGTGAGAACTTTGTTTTATTGTAGTTTTCATTTCCTAAAATAAGTGTGCTCGTGCCGTCGACGTTGAGGATTTGTAAGGCTTCTTCAAAACGAGGAATAAAGCCGGTTAAATATTCAAAGCTTCCGCCGTGTTCTTTATCTGCATAGATAACGAGTGAACTAAAGCCGCTTTCTTTCATTAATGTGATTACTTTTTCTTTACGTTCTTGCGCCGTTTCTTTTGAAATCAGAACAGGCTGTTTAGAATTGTCGAGTTGTGGAGGCGTAACCTCTTTCACAGCGACCTCAAATTTCTTCATGGATCCAATCTCCTTTATTTATAGTGTTTGCTACATTAAGTATAGCAGTTTCAATATAAAAAGAAAGCGGAAACAGAAAGGTCAAAGTGGTTAGTTAAAATGTACATTGAAAATACAAAAATTGGCTAAATTCACTAGACAATAGCTTTCAACGTGTCACTTTTGTGTTACTATAAGGTTATCAATTACTTTATGGAGGGCTATTATGTTTGATGCGTTGAAAGAAAAAATTTCTGGTAAAGATATTCGCCTAGTATTTCCAGAAGCAATGGATCCACGTATTTTAGGAGCAGTTGTTCGCCTAAAACGTGAAAATTTATTAGAACCTGTTTTGATTGGAAACCCTGCTGAAATTGAGAAATCAGCTAAAGAAAAAGGATTCGATTTAACAGGGATCGAAATTTATGATCCAAAAAATTATGATAAATATGACGAAATGGTCGAAGCATTCGTGGAACGTCGTAAAGGAAAAGCAACAGAAGAACAAGCACGTGAAATGTTACAAAACGTGAACTACTTTGGAACGATGCTTGTTTACTTAGATGTCGTGGATGGTTTAATTAGTGGGGCTGTTCACTCAACAAGTGATACTGTTCGTCCAGCACTACAAATTATTAAGACACGTCCAGGTGTCAACTTAACTTCGGGCGCGTTTATTATGCTGCGTAAAAATGACCGTTTCTTATTCTCAGATTGTGCGATTAACCCCGATCCAAATGCTGAGCAATTAGCAGAAATTGCGATTGAAAGTGCACGAACTGCAGAAATGTTCGACATCGATCCTCAAGTAGCGTTACTTAGCTTCTCAACAAAAGGATCAGGTGCGGGTCCAATGGTTGATAAAGTACGCGAAGCGACTGAAATTGCGAAAGAAAATGCGCCTGAGTTAGCATTAGATGGCGAGCTACAATTCGACAGTGCATTCAGTACAGATGTTGCACAGAAAAAAGCGCCTGAATCAGAAGTTGCTGGGCAAGCAAATGTTTTCGTGTTCCCAGAATTACAATCAGGAAACATTGGCTACAAAATCGCTCAACGCTTAGGTGGTTTTGAAGCGATTGGACCGATCTTACAAGGATTAAACAAACCTATCGCTGATCTTTCACGCGGTAGTATCGAAGAAGATGTTTACAAACTTTCAATTATCACTGCAAACCAAGCTTTGATGAATAACTAATTAAAATATAGTGCACGAAAAAGCATTAGAGTCTGAGCGACTTTAATGCTTTTTTAAATGCTATTGAGCACTAAGATTTAGATACTACCTACTTTTGAATCGATTAAAAAAAAGATGTTCCTTCGTCATAAAAGAGAATTGTGATGAATGATAGGGTGATTCTTCGTCATAAAAGAGAATCGTGACGAATGAAGAGGTGATCCTTCATCATAAAAGAGAACTGTGACGAATGATAGAGTAATTCTTCGTCATAAAAGAGAATCGTGATGAATGATAGAGTGTTCTTTCGTCATAAAAGAGAATTGTGACGAACGATAGGGTGATCCTTCGTCATAAAAAGAAATAATGACGAATGACTACAAGAATCCCTGACTAAATCCATAAAAAGCTCTAAAATGAAGGATCAATAGTTTAAAAAACGAAAAAATGGCAAGAGATTTTGCACTCTTGCCATTTCTTTAAATATTTTAAATAAATTCTTCAGATTCAATGATACGTGTGCCGTATTTATCGGCGAATTCTTTATCGTGGGTAACGATCAGTACTCCAGTACCACGACTTGCAATTTCTTGGATTAAATTCCCGATACCCGCTGCAGATTCTCGATCTAAAGCTGAAGTAGGCTCGTCGAAACATAAAATATCGGGGTTCAGCATCATCGCTCTCGCAATCGCTACACGCTGAGCTTGTCCTCCTGATAAGGTATTTGGCATGGCTTTGGCTTTATCGGCGATTTCCATTGATGCTAATAATTCCATGGCCTTTGTCTCTAATTCTTCTTTCGAAGCAGCTTTTTGGGCGAGTGGTGCTTCCATTAAATTATCTAGCACATTTAAATTTGGAAACAACTCATAATTTTGAAAAACCATACCAATGCGGTTTTGATAAGCTCGTTGCTGTTCTTTCGCCGCATATTCACCATTTTCACAAAGGGTATCGCCGTTAATTTTAATCGTTCCCTGATCTGTTGTTTCTAAATTATTGATAATACGTAAGAAAGTCGTTTTGCCTGAGCCCGAGCGACCAACGAGGACGACAATCTCATTTTGACTAATCGTTAAATTATAATCTTGAATGACCGTTTGTTGGTCAAAATTTTTCGTTAGATTTTCGACGCTTAATATCATTGGAACTCCTCCTTAGTAAGTGATTTTCTTTTCAGTTTGGCGTAATAGTAGGGTGACAATACCGACAATAACCATATAAATGACACCGACGATCAAGTAAGGTGTAAGCGAAGCGTAAGTGTTGGCACTAATGGAAGCGACGCGTAAAATTTCTCCAAGACCAATCACATAAACAAGTGACGTATCCTTTACTAGGGCAACGACTTCGTTCCCTAAAGCAGGCAGCACATGGTTTAAAACTTGAGGAATAATGACCCGGAAAAATCCACGCACTTGCCCAATCCCTAACACCTTCAGCGATTCATACTGACCGGCTGAAATGGAAGTGAACCCTCCACGGAAAATTTCAATGAAATAAGCGGTGTAATTAATAATAAAAGCAAAGATAGCTGCTGGGAAACGGTCAAAACTAATGCCTAAATAAGGTAATCCAAAAAAGACCACCATTAATTGTAAAAGCAGAGGCGTTGAACGCATGACAAACACATACACTTCAATGAGTGCTTGGAGCCATTTTTGACCAAAAGCCCGCGGAATCGCGAGAATTAAACCTAAAGGAATACTAACAATAAAAACAATCGCGAAAAGACCTAGAGTTAATTTCAAGCCTTCCTTCAAACTCGGTAACATATTCGCCAAAATACTGCTTTCTTCAGTCGAAAGGCCTGCACTACCGAACCATTCAGTATAAATTTCTTCATAAGTTCCATCATTTTTGATTTCTTCGAGTGTTGTATTAATTTCTTCAGCGAGTTCTGTGTCGGATTTTCTTAAGCCCACCGCCATCGGTTCGACAGCATTCTCATCTAGAAAGACATTATAATTTTCTTCCCCACGTTGGTTGACAATATAATTACCATAAACGCCCCCGACAACGACGGCATCCACTCGGCCAGCATCTAGATCTAAAAAGGAATTATTATAATTAGGATAAAGCACGAGTTCTTCGATCCCTGATAGAATCTCTTCCGGCCACTCGTTTTCCATAATTTGGAGAGCCGTAGAGGAAGATTGCGTGGTTACTGTCAGACCGATTAAATCTTCTAAACTTTCAAGCGGTTCGGTGTCTGCATCTGTGACGACAATTTGTGTATCTTCAATATAAACATCGGACATTAAAACTTGTTCTTCGCGATCAGGAGTGACCCCGTAACCGTTCCAGATCATATCAATATTTCCTGAATTTAATTCCTGTTCTTTGACGCTCCAATCGATTGTCTGGTAAACAAAGTGATAATCTAAACGCTCAGCTACTTCCGCAGATAGATCAATATCAAAACCAACGAGTTCACCTTGCTCATTACGAAACCCCATTGGCGCAAAGGTATCGTCCAAGCCAATAACATAAGTTTCAGATCCTTCAGGGTTTGTTTCATCGTTGACGACTTCGGCTGCTTGAGCCGCTTGGGTATTTGTGAATATGAATCCTAATAATGCAAAAAATATAAATAATTTATTTTTAATTGTGCCCATTTCTTTTCCTCCTTATAAATTAACAATAAAAAAACCTCTCATTTCAACAGTAGAAATGAAAGGACGGTAAATAATATCGTGGTGCCACCTTTTTTCGCAAATTGCTCGCACAATTTGCCTCAAAGCGTCAGAGACGCAGGCGATTAACGCTCGCACGCGGAAATATTTACTAATCTTTCAATATTTCACTCCAAGAGGTGTAGCAAACATTGAATCATCACTCGCACCAAGCGTGATGTCTCTGAAAATCAATTATAAGCCGTGTTCTTGTCTTCATTTTACTTGTTATTAAGTTTAATTTTAATCTTTGATGATGATGCGTGTCCATGACACATCAGTCCTTTCAAGGAAACCATTCATTAAAAAAGAACAATAAAAAAAGTCCTTTATCCAAATTGTTTTGGATAAAGGACGATTTAATCGTGGTTCCACCTTATATTCGCAAATCACTCACATGATTTGCCTCTGAACGTTACTAGAAACGTATGCGATTAACGCTCGCGCACGAGAACATCTACTATGTGTTCGATGCCTAGCTCCGAGATGTGTTTCGTTTTTACTTATCATCACTCGCACCACCCGTGATGTCTCTCAAACTATAAGATAAAAATTACTTTTCTCTTCTTCGCTGTATATAGTAATAACTACTATACACTTATTTTTCCTAAATAGCAAATGTTTTATTAAAAAAATCTCATAAATAAGAAAAATTCATCAATTTTCTATAAAAATCATGGGACGTACTGGCTTCCTCGTTTGAATAAACTGCGCGAAGTAAAGAGTTGGAAAACAGCTCCATTGATGGATAACCCTAAAGCTAAAGCACCCGCCGTTAAGAAAGTATCAGTCGCATATTCAAAGCCTAAAGTAGAGTAGCCTTCAACAAACGCTCGTATCATGTTGTAAGCTGTCCCTCCAGGAACGAGTGGGATTAACCCTGGTAGTGTAAAAATAATAACCGGTGTTTTAAGTCTGCGGGCGAAGATTTGACTGGCAAACGCAATAAAAAATGAAGCGATAATGGTCGCCAAGAAATCAATAACATTTAAGTAATTGAACAGGAAAAAATAAGTCGTCCAACCGATTGCTCCTGTGATACCAGCGGGAGCAATGGTCTTAGGGGGAATATTATATAAAACGGCAAAACCAAAAGCTGTAATAAAACTTGCACTAAAATGTAATAAAAAATCTGTAATCATTCAATGATCCTCCTTCAATTAAATAAACGACAGAACCGTCGCGACACCGATCCCGATCGCCGCTGCCGTGAGGAAAGCATCGGCTAAGACACTTACGCCAGAGACAAAATGACTGGCCATCAGGTCGCGAATACCGTTGGTAATGGCCTGACCGGGCACAAGTGTCATCACGCTGGAGACGATAATAATATTAATATCTTCGCCAATCCCAATATTGGTCAAAAAGAAAGCCAGCCCGCCAATCACTAAAGCCGCGAGTAGCTCACTTAAAAAACGGATATTAATCATTTTTTGAGTATAAATGAAAAGTGCATAGCCAATGCTGCCCGCGATTGCTGCTGCAATGAGATCATGCACGCTTCCTAGAAAAATAACGGTGAAAAAAGCAGAAATGAGTGAAGCCGCTAATATTTCTTCCCATACATTATAAGAAGATTCTTGGCGATTTAAACGATCAATTTCTGTTAAAACATCATTTGGTGTAATATCTGTAGCTGCAATTTTTCTTGATAAATTATTTGCTTCCGCAACAATCCCTAAATCACTTCGTTGTTCCATAACTCTGTGTAGACGGGTGTACTCTTCCCCTGATTGATCTTGAATGGTGATAATTAAAGCGGTAGGGACCGAGAAGACACTCACACCTTGCATGCCATAATTTACAGCGACACGATAAACAGTGTCTTCTACTCGATAAGTTTCAGCGCCATTTTCAAGCATTAAACGGCCAATTCCTGAACAGACATCGAGTATTTTTGAAGTTAGTAATTCCATACGATTCCTCCTCGAGTAAACACTTATGCAGTTAGTATAACCATTTTCAAGTAAAATTTCATTACTTTTTTAAGAACTCTTCAACTTGTTCAAAATTTGGCGATCAAACTGTCTAAAAAATTCTTCGAGAGCTCCGTAAATTATGTTACAATAGCGATATTAATACCATTTATTAAACTGTTCATGTTAGGAGATGGACTCTTGCAAGTAGGAATTAAAGAAACAAATATGTTAAAAGAAATTAAAAATCAAAAAGAAGTGTTTTGGATCAATCCTCGCCTTGAGACTGCAGAAGTTGCGAATCAGAAAGTCCCTTATTCAATCACAGATATTGAAGAGGTAGAAGCGCGCTTTCAACGTTTTGCTTCTTATTTTAAAGTAGCTTTTCCAGAAACAAAATCATATGATGGACTCCTGGAATCTAAAATAACACCACTAGCGAATATGAAAGAATGGCTAGAAGAACAATATGAAGTAGCAGTTCCTGGTAATCTCTACCTTAAACGGGATGATTTATTGCCGATCTCAGGCACCATAAAGTCACGAGGGGCCATTTACGAAGTCCTTAAATATGCTGAAAAGTTAGCCCTCGAAAAAGGTATATTGCCGAATAAAGAAGTAGACTATGAAGTTTTTGCGAGCGATAAATTCCGCCGGTTCTTTTCGGACTATAATCTAACCGTAGGAACGACAGGGAACTTAGGAATTAGCGTCGGTGCCATGGGACGCGCTTTAGGATTCCAAGTGACGGTGCATATGTCGGCAGATGCCAGACAATGGAAAAAAGATTACTTAAAAGCTCGTGGGGTAGAAGTGATTGAGCATACGACGAACTTTTCAAAAGCGGTTGAACGCGGAAGAGAAGCATCCGAGAATAATCCGAATAGTTATTTTGTGGATGATGAACATTCCGAAGATTTATTTTTAGGTTATACAGTGGGCGGCTATCGCATGAAAAAGCAATTGGAAGCGGAAGGGATTCAGGTAGACGAAGACCATCCTTTATTTGTCTATTTACCATGTGGTATCGGAGGCTCTCCAAGTGGGATTACCTTTGGTTTAAAGCATGCTTTTGGCGATCATGTTCATTGTTTCTTTGTGGAGCCGACAAAAATGCCGAGCTTACTTATTGGATTAGGCACGCAGCTCTTTGATAAGATAGCGGTAGAAGACATTGGTTTAGGCGAGTTGACGATAGCGGATGGTTTAGCCGTTCCGCGTACTTCGGCGTTAGTAGCGAAAATGATGGATAATTATTTTAGTGGAAGTTATACCCTAAATGATGATACATTTAAAGCATTACTTACGAATTTATATGAACAAGAAGGAATTTTCCTCGAACCGGCAGCTGTTGCTGGTTTACCTGGCCCAGTTAAGTTATTAGGCTCATCAGCTGGTCGCGCTTATCTCGAACAATTTCAACTGGAAGACAAACTTGAAAAAGCGACGCATATTGCTTGGGGTACAGGCGGTTCGATGGTTCCTGAGCAAGATAGAAAGACGTTTATCGAGCAAGGAAAAAATAAAAATATTCAAAAATAATATAAAGATTGAAGAAGGGTGGCAAGTGCTGAATGACAGCGAAGCAAATCATCGTGTTGGTAGGTCCTAGTGGCAGCGGAAAAACTTCTATTGGCGAAGTTTTAACCGCTCATGGTATTCCACGTTTAGTAACAACCACAACTAGAGAACCGCGCCATGGTGAAATAAATGGAATAGATTATTATTTTAAAACATTTAATGCATTAGATATCGATGATTTTGTGGAACAGACCGTTTATAATGGCAATCGATATGGACTGACGAAAAAAGAAGTCGTAACCATGCTTGAAAAACACGATAGCGTTCATGTTTCATTGGATCAAAATGGCGCAGAGGCTGTAAAAAAAGCCTATCCAGAAGAAGCTTACGTTGTTTTTATTGCGATTACAGAAGAAGAAATGGTCCGTCGCATGAAAATTCGAGGCGACTCACCACAAGAAATTAAAGAACGAATTGATTTTAGTCGAAAAACAAATGAATTAACGCCACCCGCAATTACCGATTTAGTCGTGATCAATCATAACGTAGAGGAAGCGGCCCAAGAAATTATTCAACATTTTATTAAAAATAAACAATAGAAAAATCCTCAAGCGCTCATTGAACCCGCTTGAGGATTTTTTATGTTATTTTGAGATGATTATCGATCAATGACCTGGATAAATATTAGAAAAAGTCTTGTTCTTTGTTGCTGTCATTTATTCGGCCAGACCTAAAATCAATTCTTTATAAATATCAAAGAATGCTAAGTAATAATCTTTATAGACATATTCATCGACTTTATGCGCCATCTTCGTTTCCCCTGGACCAAACATCATGAAAGGAAAGTCTTCATCTTTATCCCGTAAGAGATTGGAGGCATCGGTTACGCCTGGTGAGCCTTCTTGGGCAATTTCTAAGTTTAAATATTTTTCCCCTAATTCTTTAGCGAGGTCGACCATTTTTGATTGCCCATTGGTGAAGACACTTGGTAAGGACATCGTAACATCCACTTCAATATTAGCCCCCTCATCATTATTATAATTTTTAGCTGTGTCTTTAAATAATT
This sequence comes from uncultured Atopostipes sp., assembly GCA_963558565.1. Classification (GTDB taxonomy): domain Bacteria; phylum Bacillota; class Bacilli; order Lactobacillales; family Carnobacteriaceae_A; genus Atopostipes. The sequence continues at coordinate 66,477 of CAUWGX010000002.1, read as the reverse complement.
CGATCACTTCCTCATTGTCAAATTCAGGAATGGTTCGAACATTTATTTCAGCGACAGCATTTGCGGGTATCGAGTTCACTTGATCGCCAGAGTTAAAAATAGTGGTGCTCATCACAAGCCCACCCAACACTTCATTTTTTCGCGTATCTTGATTTAGTTTTTTATCTAATTCGAGAAGATAGGCCATTAAAGGATTGATGGCGTTATAACCATTTTGAGGCATTGAACTATGGGCAGCCTCACCGTGTGATGTAATTTTGAAGTTTAAGGAACCTTTATGAGAATAAATAATGGTGTCATGGGAAGGTTCAGCTACAAATAAACAGTCCACATCGTCCATGTAACCTTCTTCGTAAAGTTTTTGAGAGCCAGCGGCGCCTACTTCTTCACCGGTTGTTGCCATAAAGCGAACCGTACCATTCTCTAGCTCATTATTTTCTTTCAGTTCAATCATGACTAAAGCTAAATTTAAAAGGCCTGCCTTCATATCATCCGTGCCCCGACCATATAATTTCCCATCTTTTTCCGTGAGTTTAAAAGGATCGTTTGACCACTCACTCTCATCCCCCGGAGACACTACATCCATGTGGCCAGAAATACCAACAACGGGGTGTCCACTACCAATTTCTGCAACTAAATTGACTCGGGTATCCGTCACGGGAACAATTTTTGAATCGATGTCATACTGAGCAAATAAATCTTTCAAATAATTCGCGACTTCGATTTCGTTTTCGTTTACAGACTTAATCGCAATTAAATCCGCTAGTATTTCTATTTTTTCTTCTTCAGTAAATTTCATTTATATAAGCCTCCAATAGTTCATTGTCTTGTTAAGACTATCGTATCATATCTAAAAGATGAAATTTAAAGGTTTAGCTTCATATGCGCTTCATAAATAATGACTGGGCGCAGTGCGTTCTTTAAAAAATGCCCAATAAAAAATACGCCTTCCCTTGCGGAGAAAGCGTATTGGTTAATGAAGTTATTTTGTTTTATGGTTGAGTGAAGTTTGAAGAAGCAAAGCTATCTGGGACATCAAAGCCACCGATTCCGCTTGCGTTATAACTTTCACCGTTCATGATAGAATTTTTAACAATCACATAATCTACTTTACGAATCGCGTCAAGATCTTCGCCACCTGCGTAAGAAATTGATGATTGTAAGTCTTGTTCCATTTCTGTCAGTGTATCTTGGATACTTCCTTTGAAAGGTACAAGCATTGATTTTCCTTCAACGTTACGGTGTTCACCTTTTTGTTGAGCAGATGCACTACCGAAGTATTTTTTGTATTTTTGATGATTGACTTCAACCGTTTCACCTGGAGATTCTTCGTGTCCTGCAAATAAGGAACCGATCATCACCATAGAAGCACCAAATCGAATAGATTTTGCGATGTCTCCATGGGTACGAACTCCACCATCTGCGATTAATGGCTTACGAGCCACTTTTGAACAACGTGAAACAGCTGCTAATTGCCAGCCCCCTGTACCGAAACCGGTTTTTAGTTTTGTCGTACATACTTTACCAGGACCAACACCCACTTTCGTTGCGTCAGCTCCCACATTCTCAAGGTCACGAACGGCTTCAGGTGTCGCCACATTTCCTGCGATTAGGAATACTTCTGGCATATGTTTTTTAACATGTTTAATCATATTAATAACAGTGTCTGAGTGGCCATGAGCAACATCAATAGTCACATAGTCAGGCACTAAGTCCTCATCCACTAATTCTTCTACAAAATCATATTCTGCTGCTTTGATTCCTAAACTAATCGAAGCAAATAAATCTTTTTCACGCATCATTTTAATGAAGTCTTTTCTTGTTTCTTCTTCAAAACGGTGCATGACGTAGAAGTAGCCATTTTCTGCTAGCCAAACAGATAATTTTTCGTCAATAGTTGTCTGCATATTTGCAGGAACTACTGGTAATTTAAAACGATGTTTTCCAAATTCAATCGATGTGTCTGCTTGCGAACGACTCTGCAAAATACCTTTAGCAGGGATTAACTGAATATCTTCATAATCGAAAACTTTCATAGAAGGTAAACGCTCCTCAAAAATTTTTAGGGGACCATTCATCGCATAAAAAAAGCTCGAAACGTTACTTTCATAAACAAGCACATTCCGAGAGGACAAATTAATTCCCTTAGATACTATACAGAATGGGGTAAAGAAAGTCAAAGAATTTATGGAATCCGGTTACTTCTCAGAATCTAGGCTGAGAGATTTCTTCTTTTTATTGAATAGAGATACTGGCGCTCGGTTGCTTCAGCGAGACGACAATTGGGTTATCTTCCTGTGGTGCTGCTCCCTCGCGACTATAATTGTTTTATCTATCCGCGGCACATCTTCATCGAGACGATAAAGTGGTTATCTTCCTGCGTTGACCTTTTAAAGAGTCATACACGCGACATAAAAACTATTTTGTTTTCTTTCGCTTTCATTTGACCTTTTTTACTTCTTTTAAGACAATAAGAAAGAGCGCTTTTGAGAATAGGGCTTTTTATTATAAACGATAGGGCGAAAAAGAGTTTTACGCCGTTTTCGAAAGCTAAAATTTAATCTCATGAGCTTCATCGTGTATAATGGAAATAGTTTAAAAGTTGGGTTGAAGGGTTGTGAAGAAGTGCAGCAGATTTCAAGGAAGAGAGAAGACGAACGAGTACGAAGGATTTTCCTATACATAGCTTTGTTTGCCGTTTTACCTTTTTTATATTTTGCAATCATTGGTTATTTTGATTGGACAAATGTGACCATTCAAGATTATGAAATAGGTTCTTTTTTCTATGAGTTACGTACCCCAATACGAACAACCGTAGCGACCGGCATTACACGTTTAGCAGATAGAGAAACGCAAGTGATCCTTACCTTAATGATTGCCGCTATTTTGTTTGCTTTAAAAAAATGGCGCACAGGTTTATGGTATGGATTGAGTGTTTTAATGGGTGCAGGTTTGTTAAATGGAGGTGTGAAGGAATTATACGGTAGAGTACGTCCGGAAGAAATTGAGCATTTAGTGATCCAAGGAGGTTACACTTTTCCGAGCGGACACGCCATGGGTTCAATGATTGTCTATGGTGGCTTATTATTTCTGATCGCACGTGCTTTTTATTTTAGTCATAGAAATTTAAGAGGGTTAACATGGCTATTGGGTCTTTTCATAGGCTTGCTGATTTTAGCGATTGGTTTAAGCCGAATTTATTTAGGTGTGCACTACCCAAGTGATGTAATCGGTGGTTTTTCTTTAGGAATTGCTTGGTTAAGCCTTTCAATTGCACTTTTAGGATTGAAGTTCACAAGAGAAGAATTTCAACCACCCAAAATATATTCTTTTAGAAGATTTTAAAAATCAAATAATAGAGAGGGTTTTATCAATGGAAAAAGAGAAAAAAATATCTATATTACAAGATATCGTTCGTATTAAATCAGTAAACAGTAACGAAAAAGAGGTTGCTGAATATTTACAAAACTTATTAAATGAATACGATATTGAATCAGAACTCATTGACTGGGAAGAACCAGGACGTAGTAATTTAGTTGCAACGATTCAAAAAGGTGAAGGAAAAACTTTAGGAATCAGTGGTCACTTGGACGTTGTAGCAGCTGGTGATGAATCTGAGTGGAAATTCCCACCCTATGAAGCACATATTGAAGATAATAAACTCTATGGACGTGGAGCTACAGACATGAAAGCAGGAACTGCAGCTTTAGTCATTGCATTAATTGAAATGAAAGAAGAAGGCACTTCATTTGATGGAACCATTAAATTACTACTAACCGTTGGTGAAGAGGTTGGGGAACTTGGTTCAGCTCAACTAACAGAAATGGGCTATGCGGATGACTTAGATGCGATGCTTATTGCAGAACCAACTTCATTCAATATTTGCTATGCGCATAAAGGTTCAATTAACTACACAGTTGAATCTCATGGTAAATCTGCACATAGTTCAATGCCTGAAGAAGGAATTAATGCGATTAATCAATTGAATGAATTTATTACAAGAGTGAATGAAGAAATGGATCAAGTAACAGCAGACCATGAAAATGAGATTCTTGGTAAATTTACGCACAACATTACGATTATTAATGGAGGCTCGCAAGTTAACAGTATTCCAGACTATGCGGATGTTGAAGCAAATATTCGTTCGATTCCAGAATTCTCAAATGAGGAGACGATCGAATTATTAGAAAAAATTGTCGATGAGATTAATCAAGAAATTGATGGCGAATTAAAATTAAACATTGATTTCAATAAACAACCTGTCGAATCAGATCCAGATTCAGAATTGATTCAAAATATTCAAAATATCTTTGACGAAGATCTGGACTTAATTGGTATCGCAGCGACGACAGATGCTGCTGAATTTACGAAAGCAGACAATGACTTTGATGTTGTTATTTTTGGACCAGGTGTTCCAAACCTACCGCATCAATTAGACGAGTACGTAGAAATCGATAACTATCTAGAGTTTATTGATGTCTACAAAAAATTATTCCCAGCTTATTTAAGTGAATAAAATGCTGAAAGGGCGAGACGTATGAGCCGGAAAAAAGTTGTCATTGCGCCAGATTCTTTTAAAGAAAGCTTAACCGCTATGGAAGTAGCGACAGCCATTGAAGAAGGTTTTCAAAAAATCCATCCGCACTGGGACTATGTCAAAATCCCGATGGCCGATGGAGGAGAAGGTACGCTACAGTCTTTAGTGGATGCGACAGCGGGCGCGTTGCGAACGGTTCATACAAAAGACCCTTTAGGGCATAAGATTGAAGCAACTTTTGGCCTTTTAAATGAAGGCAAACAAGCCATCATTGAGATGGCCACTGCTTCAGGTTTAGAACTTGTTGAAAGCTCAAAAAGAGATCCGATGCGTGCTACTTCCTGGGGCTTAGGCGATTTAATTCGAGGAGCTTTAGACGAAGAAGTAGAAGAAATAATCATCGGAATCGGCGGTAGCGCCACAAATGATGGCGGGGCAGGGATGATTCAAGCTTTAGGGGGTAAGCTCTTAGATCATAAAGATGAGCAAATTCCCCTAGGTGGCGCTGGTTTGAGTAAACTAGCTGCTATTGATCGATCTGCCCTCGATCCACGTTTGAAAAATGTAAACATAGTGATCGCAAGTGATGTAAACAATCCTTTGACAGGTCCGAATGGTGCTTCCTATATTTATGGTCCACAAAAAGGAGCCACACCAGACCAAGTCAAAGCACTTGATGAAAACTTAAAGCACTTTGCTGAAGTGATTCATCGTGATTTAAAGCAAGAGATTGCAGAAACCCCAGGAGCAGGAGCTGCTGGCGGGGTTGGTGGTGCTTTGCTTGCTTTTCTCGATGCGGAATTAAGAAATGGTGGCGAAGTGATTGTTGAAAGAGTTCATTTGGAAGAAGCGATCAAAGAAGCTGACCTAGTGCTTACAGGCGAAGGTGGTATTAATCACCAAACGATTTACGGGAAGACGCCGATTGTAGTCGCACAAGTTGCTAAGAAATATGAGCTGCCGGTGATTGCAATGACAGCTTCTCTTTCCGAAGATTATGAGCGGGTCTACGAACAGGGAATAGACGCTGTTTTCAGTATTTTACCTCAGCTTACGGATTTAGAGACAGCCTTTGCCGAAGGTTTTCAGAATATTGTAGCAACTGCTAGAAATATTGCGAGGACTATAGAGCTTTCTGAAAAAATTTAAAATGTAAATATAAGAACGGACGACTAAGACTGCTGATGTTTTAAGCGTCCGTTTTTTAGTGAGGTTTCAATGGAAGAAAAACGTTCAATAAGTTCGAAATTCTCAACGATAGATAGTCCTCAATAATGAAAATTTCCTTTTCTAAACGTTTTATTCTAGAAATCGAAGGATCCATGTCATAATATAATTATCTCTAATTCAGATTAATTACCGAAGGAGTGTTCAAAATAGAAAAATATCGAATCAATCCAGAAGAAGGCTTAGAGTTTGGACTCTATACCTTAGGGGATCATATCAAGGATCCTAATACAGGAAAAAGAATCTCTGCTCAACAGCGGTTGCAGGAAATCATTGAAATGGCAAAGCTTGCGGAAGAGGCGGGCCTCGATTTTTTTAGTGTGGGTGAAAGTCATCAAGAATATTTTACAACCCAGGCACACACAGTGGTCCTTTCAGCGATTGCTCAAGCTACAGAAAAAATTAAAATCGGTAGTTCTTCAACGATTATTAGTACTTTGGATCCGGTACGGGTGTATGAAGATTTCGCAACGATTGATTTAATTTCAGATGGGCGAGCAGAGATCATTGCCGGCCGGGCATCGCGTTTAGGTGTCTTTGATTTGCTCGGCTATAATATAGAAGACTATGAAGAATTGTATGAAGAGAAATTTGATTTATTATTGAAAATTAATGAGAACGAAATCGTGAATTGGGAAGGAAAATTCCGCGAACCGTTACGCCAAGCCCAAGTGCTTCCGCGTCCAAAAAATGGTTCGTTACCTATTTGGCGTGCAGTCGGAGGGGGACCAAATAGTGCCGTAAAAGCGGGGTTTGCTGGGGTTCCCATGTTTATCGCTATGTTAGGAGGCCCTGCGGAGATTTTTAAATATTCAATTGATGCGTACCGGGAAGCAGCTACTCGTATGGGTCACGATCCAAATGAACTACCCGTCGCTTCCGCTGGTTTTTTCTATACGGCAGAAACAACGCAGGAAGCTTTCCAAGAAGTCTATCCTTATATTAATGAAGGGATGAAATTAACCAATGGCCAAGGGTTTCCAAAGCGTGAATTTGCTCAAGGAATGGATCACCGAAATGTGATGAATATCGGGAGCCCTGATCAAATTGTAGAAAAAATCCTTTATCAATATGAACAATTTGGGCATCAAAGATATATAGCTCAAATGGATTTTGGCGGGGTTCCTTTTGATAAAATAATGAAAAATATAGAGTTAATTGGCACGGAAATTTTACCAAAAGTGAAGAAATATACGTCTAAATAATGAAAAAAGTCTAGGACAAAGGTCGCTTAAAGGCTCCCTTATCCTAGACTTCTATTGACTGAATTTATTGAATGAGTTGAGCAGCTGCTTCATCGACAATCACTGTCACATCAGGATGGTTAACTAAAATAGTCGATGGTATGTCTTCCGTAGGTTCTTCAGCAGTTACTAAGTCTTTGACTGCTTGAGCTTTTTCTTCGCCAAACGCTAAAAGAAGAATCTTTTTAGCTTTCATAATAGAGCTTAGTCCCATTGAATAAGCATAACGTGGTACATCTTCTTCTTTTTCAAAATTACGTTTATTGGCTTGAATCGTTGAATCGGTCAGTTCTACTTTATGTGTAACAGAATCAAACGATGTACCTGGTTCATTAAAGGCAATATGACCATTTTGACCGATCCCTAAGAGTTGTAAATCAACTGGGTTTTCAGCAAGGATTTGCTCGTAACGTTTAATTTCTTCTTCTTCATCATTTAAACCATTTGGAACATAAGAGGCTTTGAAAGGTTTCTCGTTGAAAAGGTGTTGTTCCATGAAATAGCGATAGCTTTGTTCATCTGTTCCAGCTAAACCTATGTATTCATCTAAATTGACGGAAACAGCATCTGAAAAATCAACATCGCTTGCAACAAGTTTCTCATAAACACTTTCAGGTGTTGACCCAGTCGCTAAACCAAAAACTTCCGCACCGTTATCTAATGCTTCACGTATGATCTCGTAAGCTTTTGTTGAACCTTCATCTTTGTTTTTAGCATAAATAATTTCCATATATTATAACCCCTTTAAACTATTTTTTTATAAAAATAGTTTACTCCTCAAAAAGATTGTTGTCAACTTCACAATAAAAATATTTTTGGCAATTTTTTTGTGCCAAAACTGGTGCTGAGAACGCTTGCAAAGTGATTTTGATCTCGTTATATTAAATTACTGAAAGATAGTAGGAATGATTAAGTATTGAATAAAAATAAAATAAGGAGGAAATAAAGATGGAAACACAAACACCAGATAATAATTCTGGAGCACTTCGAACAGCCGTACAGAAATTAGGAACCAATCTGAGCAGTATGATTATGCCGAATATCGGTATGTTTATTGCATGGGGCTTAATTACAGCTTTATTTATTGAAACGGGTTGGCTGCCAAATCCACAATTGGCTGAACTCAACGAACCCATGTTAAACTATTTATTACCTATCATGATCGGATATCAAGGGGGCAAATTAGTCTATGAAGAGCGGGGAGGTGTCGTCGGAGCCATTGCTACCATGGGTGTTATTGTCGGCTCGGAGATCCCAATGTTTATTGGTGCAATGATTATGGGACCACTCGCTGGTTGGGTCATCAAAACATTTGATGAACTGTTTCAAAACAAAATTAGAGCCGGTTTTGAAATGTTATATAATAATTTCTCAGCTGGAATTTTAGGTGCTCTTTTGGCGATTCTGGGCTATTATGCGGTAGGACCCGCAGTAACAGCAGGAACAAATTTAATGGCACAAGGTGTCGACTATATTATTCAAGTAGGTGTCTTGCCGTTAGCGAATATATTTATTGAACCGGCAAAAGTATTATTTCTTAATAACGCAATTAATCATGGCATTTTAACACCACTAGGAACAGAACAAAGCCTGGAAACTGGTAAATCGATTCTGTATCTATTAGAAGCTAACCCAGGTCCTGGTTTAGGGATTCTGTTGGGTTATATGATGTATGGTAAAGGATCCGCTAAAAGTTCATCGAGCGGTGCTTTAATTATTCATTTTCTTGGCGGTATTCACGAAATTTACTTCCCATATATCATGATGAAACCGAGTTTATTTTTAGCTGTTATCGGTGGAGGAGTATCTGGTACTTTCGTTAGTCAGTTATTAGGAGCAGGTTTATCAGCACCGGCTTCACCTGGGTCCATTTTTGCTGTTATGGCGATGACTCCTCGAGGCGAATGGCTACAAGTATTAGCAGGTGTTGCAGTTGCTGCTCTAGTCTCGTTTATTATTGCAGCAATCATTCTAAGAGCAGACAAAAGTGCGCCCGAAGATAACGACTTAGATTCTGAAATTGAAAAATCACAATCGATGAAACAAGAATCAAAAGGAACACCCGCACAAACAACGGATGAAATAGAACCTCAGCAAATTGATCGAGTGATTTTTGCTTGTGATGCTGGGATGGGGTCGAGCGCAATGGGAGCTTCTTTATTAAGAAAGAAATTTGAAGAAGAAGATATTGATATGGACGTAACAAATTCAGCCATTAATCAATTAAAAGATGATGCGAATACGCTCGTCATCACGCAACAAGAGTTAACCAATCGAGCACAGCAAAGAACACCCAGCTCAATGCATATATCGGTAGATAATTTCCTTCAAAGTCCAAAGTATGATGACATTGTCGCTGAATTCTCATCAGAAAATGTTGAAGAAGAAGAGACTCAAGAGCCTAGTCAGGCAATCGACAGAGTAGAAAACATCGAGAACATTAACGTCGTCTATGATGATAGTACTCGCGGAAGTGGCACAATGCTATTAGAAATGCTTCGTGAAGATGCTGAACAGAGAGAAAACGCAGTAAATATTGAAAAAATCCATATTGACGAAATGACGGATGAAGAAAATACCGTATTTGTCGTCCCTGAAAAATTAAGCAAACAAGTAGACGCTTCAAATGTTGAGATTGTAGAAAACAAGATAAATGAAAAGGAAATAAGTGAAATTATCGCTAAATATTAAAAGAGGAACGGTGAGTTAATATTGTGTATTTTTCAAATAGAGAAATGATAATATTGCGTCTGCTTACACAAAAACGTGAAGGCGTGTCAATGGACGAATTGATGCGAATTTTACAGGTAAGCAAGAGAACCGTCTACCGTGAAATTTCAGGGTTAGAAAACACTCTAGATGCTCTGGACATTAACCTGCAAAAAGAAGAGGAATTTTATCAATTAAATGGTTCAGAAGAAGCGGTTGCTCAACTTCTAGAGAAAATTGAGGAACCAATAACTATTGAATGGGTGGATGTTGAAACAAGACAATGGGCAGAATTGGCGACGATTGGATTACAAAAAAATAAAGAAAATACATTGACCGATTTAGCCAATCTCTTTGAAGTTTCGTTGTCAACGATCCAACAAGATCTCAATCGTTTGAACGAAATCGCCGCTAAATACAATATCGCATTGAAACGGTCGGAAGATTATAGACTCTATTTGTCCGGAAGCGAAGTGTATATCCGCTTATATCTCAGTCAAATTTTGTTGAAAGAAATCAATAAATTTGATTTCTTTCAACTATTAATGAATAACGAAGAGAATAGTATAGAAACAGAATCACAGTACATGCTTTCGTTAATAGACAAAGAAATTTTGCAGATGGTTTATCAGTCCTTTGAACAAGAACAACCTGAAATTTTTAATCAATTAGCGGATGATGATTTAATAAATTTTGTCTTGATTATTTCTATTTCATTATTACGTCTAAAAAATAACCATCATATAGACAGTACCCAGCAGCTGGATCATAATCAGTTACTGCCTTATTTACAGCAGATCCTAACGATTGTAAAAAAGTTTGATTCAAAAGAGAAGGCCTTATTGAATATGACCGAGCTGTCATTCTTAGCAATGCAGTTACGAGGTATGAACGTTAGAAAACAGCATAGTATTTTTCAAAATGCTTATGATATGGAATTAGGATTTAATATTAAATATTTGATGAGATTAGTCTCTAAAGAATTTAAAGTGAATTTTAATACAGATAATGTTTTGTACCAAGACTTAGTCAACCATGTAGGGGCGGCATTGAAACGAATCGACTTGCATTTACCTGAGATGGAAAATGCTGTCATCAATCAATTAAAAGAGGAATATGCAGCATTATATTCAATTGTTGAAGAAAAATTAATTGAAGTTTTCTCTCCAACGATCTTTTCCGAACAAGAAATTGGTTATGTCGTCACTCATTTTGCTTCCAGTTTTGAAAAATATAGCGCTCAAAGAGGTATTCATGTTTTAGTCGTTTGTACGAGTGGTATCGGGACTTCTAAAATCCTTAAGGCGCGCTTGGAACGTTCGATCCCTGAAATGAAAGAAATTGATGTTGTCCGTGCGGCAGATTTACAAGAGGTCGATCTACAGAATTATGAACTCATTTTCTCAACGATTACTTTATCGGGCTTCGATGCGGATTATCGTTTAATTAATCCCATTTTAGATGATGAGGAAATAGCTTCCATTAAAGGTCGAATTCATCAGTATATATCAAATCATGCACCTTCATTACCAGGGACTCCACCATCCGGCCAAAAAGAAACATCTTTTGAGAAGGTCAAGCGAGTGGTCCAAGTATCTGATCAATTGATAGAAAATATAGAAGTGATAAAGATGGACCAAGTATTTCGAACGATTGAAGACTATTTAAGTGTGGTCTTCAACGCTGATTCGAGACTAAAAGATAAATTAGAGCAGCGGTTGAATGAATCATCCTTAGCCATTCCGAATACGGGGATTATGCTGCTACACACTGCAGACGAAAGTGTTAAAACTCCAAGTATCGAATTGCATCATTTAGAAAAACCTATAGAAACAACAGGAATGGATGATCAGCCGACGAAGGTTGATCGGATCATAGTCATGCTTGCTCCAGAAGATATGGACGAATTAACAGCAGAATTTTTAGGGATCATCAGTAGTTCGATTATCGAAAAAGAAGCCTATACCGAAATATATCAAAAAGGGAATACCCAAGAACTAAAAAAATTATTGGAACATCTTAGCGTGAATACATTACAAAAAATGCTGAAGTAGGAAGGATGTTAATATGGATCTAACAGAAGAGATGATTGCATTAAATCAGTCATTTTCAGATAAAAATGATGCGATCAAATTAGCTGGAAAATTATTAGAAGATAAAGGTTTAATCGAAAACGATTATATTGAAAAAATGATTGAACGAGATGATGATCTTTCCACGTACATGGGGAATTTTATCGCCATTCCTCATGGAACGAATGACTCGAGTCATTTAATTAAAGAATCGGGAATTTCAATTATCCAAATCCCTGAGGGCGTAAGATTTGAGGACCATTTAGTCACGGTCGTTTTTGGAATCGCGGGATTAGGAGATGAACATTTAGATTTGCTTTCGCAAATCGCCGTGTTATGTGAAGACATTGGAAATGTTCAAAAAATTGCAGATGCTGAAACAAAAGAAGAAATTTTGTCACTGATTAAAGGAGAATGATGAATGAAGGCAGTACATTTTGGGGCTGGAAACATAGGACGCGGTTTTATTGGAGAAGTCCTAGCGAAAAATGGTTTAGAGATCGTTTTTGTAGATATTAATGAAGAAATTATTGATGCTTTAAACGAGCGAAATGAATATGATATTGCTCTTGCAGCACCGGAGTCTGAAACGATTCACATTACAAACGTGCGTGGAATCAATAATGAAAAGCATCCAGAAAAGGTTGCGCAAGAAATAGAAACAGCAGATATTGTGACCACTGCGATTGGAGCGAATATTTTAGAGTACATTGCACCTCTCATCGCTGAAGGGTTACAAAAGAGACTACAAGCTGAAAATAAGGCTCCTTTAGATATTCTAGCGTGTGAGAATATAATTGGAGGAAGCGAGCAGTTAAAAGGTTATGTGCAGGCACATCTAACGAACGAAGAAGTCGCAGAGCTTAGTCACTATATTGGCTTTCCAAATGCGGCAGTCGACCGAATTATTCCACTACAAACACACAAAGATCCTTTATATGTTTCCGTTGAGCCTTTCAATGAGTGGATTATCGATGAATCCCAAATGAAAAACAAAGACTTGAAGTTAGAGGGTGTAGGTTATGAAAAATCCCTAGAACCTTTTATTGAAAGAAAATTATTCTCCGTGAATACGGGCCATGCAACCGTTGCTTATACAGCTAAAATGCTAGGCTATGAAACCATCAAGGAAGCGATCGTAGATGAAAAAGTGTTAGAGCAGCTTAAAGGCGTGTTAAATGAGACTGGAGCACTATTGGTCGATAAATGGAAATTTGATAAAGAACGCCATGAAGAGTACCAAGAAAAAATTATTCAACGCTTTCAAAATCCTTATATATCAGATGATGTGGTCCGAGTGGGCCGTTCACCATTGCGTAAATTAGGCTACAATGATCGTTTCATTTCACCTATTCGTGAATTAACAGAAAGAAACTTAACTTGTGATTCCCTCATTGATACGGTCGGCATGATCTTCCATTATGATGATCCCGCAGATGAAGAAAGTGTAAAACTGCAAGATATGTTAGCAGAAAAACCGTTAGAAGATGTGATTCAAGAAGTAACTGGCCTAGAATCGCAAGAATTAATAAAAGCGATCGAAAGAAGTGTAACTGAAAAAGAGTAAGTGCACGCTCATCGAAACGTTTCGTCGCGACAATAAAAATCTAAAATATAAATGTGCAAAACACAAAAAAAAGCATTCAAACCTTCACTTCAATCGAAGGTTTGAATGCTTTTGTTTTATTTTAATCTTTATTTTTCAATCTCTTGTAATCCTGCGTTTAACCATTTCATCATTTCGGTCTCTTCGTCCTCATCATCCCCGCCGAGGAAAGTTCCTAACTTAGAAACAGGGGACTCATTGAGCATTGCGAGAGTGGTCGGTTTAATGTTCATGTCCATAACAGCCGAAACAGTATCCAACAGGACCTTCTTCGCATCCTCATTGCCTAAAACATCTTTTACTTTGTCCTTAACGGAGAAATGATCTTCGTCGAAAGTCATTTCTGGAGCTGGCTCGCCTTTGTCTGTTTCTTCTTCAAACCAGTTCCGTACGCCTTCACCGGTTGCCTCTTCTTCTTCAGGTAAAACGTAATTTGGATTGGGTTCAGAAACTTTTTCAAAGGTAACACTGTCGTAAACTCCCGGTTCTGCCATGACTGTTAAAGTTGTATATTGATTTTCTAGCGGTACATTTTCAAATTCAAAGATTTTATCGCCTGAGACTTCTGCAAATTCTTCGCCATCGACAAGTAAAGTGAGCGTGTCTAAGTTAGAATAAACTTTGACGGTCATTTCATCATAAGGGCGCTGTGCATAGCGTTTGCCTGTAATATGAACAAAAGGTTCATCAGACCAGTAAGCTTTATAAATATAGAAAGCATCTTTTCGGGTTTGACGGTCAAATGTTACGAGCCCTTTATTATTACGCCCGGCAATACCGCCTTCGTCTCGGTTATCAGCCCCAAAGTCAAACATATTCCAAACATGACTAGACCAGATAAAATCACGTTCATCCAGTACTTTTGCCATATGTTCATGGTAAAGCGCGTGGTATTCTTCCGTATAGTCTTGGTTTTTCGGTTCATCTGTATGCCAGCTAATAATACCTTCTGTCCCATATTCAGAGATACCGAGTGGGATATCAGGATTTTCTTCATGGAATTTATCCATAAATTTCTCACTGTCTTCTAGTTGTCCCATATACCAACCATAATAAATATTATAACTGATGACATCTGCAATCTCATTATGTTCAGAATCCATTGGAAGATTGTTTAACTGAGCCATCGTTGTTAAACGAGTCGGGTCAATCTCTTTGGTTAATTCATTTAACTCTTTCAAGTTATCCACTAGCTCAGGGCTGTCACCACCGATTGTTAATTCATTACCGATGCCCCAGAAGAAGATGGAAGCATGATTGTAATTTTGGTAGATCAGTTCTTTCATTTGGGAAATCGTATTCTCTCGTGCATCAGGATCTTCGTTAAATACAGAAATAAACGGAATTTCTGCCCAGACGACAAAGCCAAAAGCATCGCATAATTCATAAAAGTCTTGTGGATGCTGGTAGTGAGCGAGGCGAACCGTGTTGGCGCCGATTTCTTGAATCAATTGCGCATCTTCAATTAAATGATCTATTTCAACGGCGTTCCCTCTGTTCATAAAGTCTTGATGTTTCGCTACTCCACGAAGCGGCATTTTTTCACCGTTTAAGAAGAAGCCTTCCTCGGGATCCACATAGAATTCACGAATACCTAATGAAGTGGAAACAATATCTAAACACTCATTTCCACGCCAAATCGAAGCTGTTAATTCATATAAATAAGGATCCTCAACCCCTTGCCATAAGTGTGGTTCTGTAATTGAAGTGATCGTTTCAACCATTTCTTCCGCCGGAACATACACTTCATTGACAATATCGCCGTTTTGATCTGTAATTTCAAAATGGATCTGGTCCGCAGGCTGTGGGTTTGTAATCCATGCATTTAATTGTACTTTGGCATCGTAGAGATCAATTTGCGTCTTATAAGTAATGCCTAAGCTTCCGTAAAAATCAAGATCAAAATGAGTGTCGGGTACAGTGATTAATTGTACAGGACGGTACATCCCACCATAAAAAGTAAAGTCAGCAGATTGAGGGTAAACATCGTCAAAATGGGAGTTGTCTGCCACAACTGTAATCGTTGTTTCATCCTCTGTAAAATGATCACTGATATCGACGCGGAAAGTGGAATAACCCCCACGATGTTCGGTCAATTTCTCACCGTTCGCATAAACTTCCGCTACTGAATTGACTCCTTGGAATTCTAAATAAATTTTATGATCTTCAGGAACATCCGGGCGAACGAGCTCAAGCATGTAAGCCCCTTTTCCGCGATAATAATCGGCACCACCATCTTGACCGTCCCAATTATTCCATGTGTGAGGCACCTCTACTAAACTCCACGAATCATCCAGTTCATCTAATTTTTCTGGTACTTCATCTGTCAGTTTAAAATACCAATCATTTAAATAATCCGTATAACGCATTTGCGCACTCCCTTTCTAAAAAATAAAACGTTCTCTTATTCATTATAAGTGAAGATATTAACTTATTCCAATATCTGCAATTGGGATTAAAAAAAGCGAGTACCTTATGCGAGGTACTCGCTGTGAATCTAGATTAATGCTTGTAAAGGGGGAATTGTTGAGTGATTTCACGCACTTCTTCTTTGACTTCATGTAACACTTGAGTGTCTTCTTGGTTTTCAGCGACTTTGACAATTAATTCAGCGACTTTTTTCGCTTCTTCCTCTTTGAAACCGCGCGTTGTAATCGCGGGGGTTCCGATACGAAGACCACTTGTTTTTGTGGGAGGTAGTTCATCGAAAGGAATCGCGTTTTTATTGGCTGTAATTTCAACCTCATCGAGTAAAGTCTCCAGTTCTTGGCCGTTCAAACCATAAGCGGAAACATCGAGTAAGAAAAGATGATTCTCTGTCTCTTGACTGATGACGCGGAATTTAGAACCTTTAAAGACGTCGACCATTGCTTTTGCGTTTTCGATCACTTGGCCAATATAATCTTTAAAGGAAGGTTGTAAGGCTTCGTAAAAGGCGACCGCTTTTGCAGCAATGACATGCTCCAAAGGGCCACCTTGAATCCCAGGAAAGACTGCACTGTTTAATTTCTTTGCATATTTTTTCTTCGCAAGGATCAAACCGCCTCGAGGGCCGCGTAGCGTTTTATGGGTGGTTGAAGTGACTACATCAGCATAAGGCACAGGATTTTGGTGGTGTCCTGTGGCACAAAGGCCAGCAATATGTGCCATGTCTACCATAAAGAAGGCCTCGATCTCATCCGCAATCGCTCGAAATTTCTTAAAATCAATCGAACGCGAATAAGCACTTGCCCCGGCAACAATCATTTGCGGTTTTTCTTCGACAGCTACCCGACGAATCTCTTCATAATCAATGACTTCTTCCTCTTCAGTGACACCATAAGCGATAAAATTATATAATTTTCCACTAAAATTCACTTTAGAACCATGCGTTAAATGGCCGCCATGATTTAAATTCATCCCTAGAATTTTATCACCTGGTTTTAGTAAGGCTTGATAAGCCGCCATATTCGCTTGGCTTCCAGAGTGGGGTTGAACGTTCGCGTATTCGGCACCAAACAGTTCTTTAGCCCGTTCGATGGCAAGGTTCTCGACCACATCAACGAATTCACAGCCCCCATAATAACGACGTCCCGGATAACCTTCCGCGTATTTATTCGTTAAAATACTTCCCTGTGCTTTCATGACCTCTTGGGATACAAAATTCTCAGAGGCGATGAGTTCGATTCCATGTTCTTGACGGTTTTTTTCATTTTCAATCGCTTCAAATAAGGCACGATCATACATTATAAAATCACCTATCTCATTTATTGTCGTAAGGTAAGTATAGGCTATTTTGACAGATACTTCTATGAAAATTCACACTCAGACTTAAGGCCGTTTTTTGATTAAATGAGATTGTGGTATAATTCAGTTGTATCCGAATAAACAAAGGAGAAGTTAAAATGAAAAATATTCTAAAGAAATTAAGTCAAATGATTGTAGGAGTCAGCGCGACTGCTTTATTAGCGACAGCAGGTACTTCGACTGTTCACGCCATTGATACGAGTGTGGTGGATGAGGCGTGGGGGAAACCAACGTTTGTATATGGTGGCGGCTTGAGTGATGCAGAGCTAGCTGAAACTCAGGAATTATTCGAAATTGATAGTATGGATGATGTGGCTCATACACCCGCTTTAGGTGAAGACTTGGTGAACTATTTAGGTTATGGTTCGGGGAACACAGCCAGTATGATTTCTTCTGTGCTTGTGCAAAGAGACAACAATAGCGGAGTAAACGTTGAGATCTTAACCCCCGAAGACATTACAACGATTACGAGCCAACAATATACCAATGCAGCAATTACTGCAGGGGTTGAGGACGTAATTATCGAAGTCGCTAGTATCCGCCCAGTGACAGGAGAGAGTGCTTTAACCGGTGTTTATAAAGCCTTGGAAGTTAATGGGGAAGATCTTGATCAAGAGCGAATGGAAGTCGCGCAAGAGGAACTAGAGACAACGAGTGAAATTGCAGAAGGTGAAGACCTCGATGAAGAAGAATCAAGCCGTTTAGATGGTGTTATTGTTGATATCAAACAGCAATTAGGCGATATTAAAGAGCGAACGGATGAAGTAGCGACCCGTGAAGAAATCGAACAAATCATTAACGAAGCTTTAGAGAAGTATGATTTACAAAATGTCATTTCTGTCGATAACATTAATATTTTAGTGAATTACTTTGAAAATTATCAACAAACAAGTGCTATCGATTCGGAACAAGTGAAGGAACAATTAAATGAATTTGCGAACAACTTAAGCGATCGCTTAGGGGATGCTTGGCAACAAGCAGAAGAAAGCGGCTTGCTTGAACGTATCGGAAACTTTTTCCGTGAGATTATTCACTCCATTGCTAATTTATTTAGATAAATAAAAAGAGAAATATAAAAACGCCCAGCTACATTATAAAGTAGTTTGGCGTTTTTTTATGGAGAGGAACATTTATTTTTATAAGTGACTCAAAACACATATAAAAAAAGCACCGAAAAGTTGAAATAAAGCGGTTTCTATGCGTGAAAAAAGATATTATTTGTGAAAAAATTGAGAAAGTTGAAATAAACCGTTTTCCAAGGTAGAAAACAGTAAAATTTTGTAATAAGATAGTTTTTGTTCATCAGAAACGAAGTCTTGATAAGGGTTTCAAATGAGAACAAGGGCAAGATTGTGAAAGGTTTTATTTCATACGTAAAAATTCACAAAACAAAACAAAAGGAAAGCAGGGATTTTTTTGGAAACGACTCAAGTGGTCCAAACACTTATCGACCTTTCGGGGAAACGCGAAAATATTCTCGATTATACCATTGGAGATTCGAATTTAGTTTTATTAGAAACAAACGATCCTGAAAAAGTGAAATTAGAAGAACTCCAAGAAAGCGATGCCGTAGTGGAAGCAATCCTACGAAAACAGCATCTAACACTTCACTTAAAAGATGGATTGAAAGATGAACTTTCTGAATTATTGATGGTTCAAGAAGAAGCGGTTGAAGAAGAAGAACAAACTGTTCTGCAAAAAGTAATGAATACCATTCAAGGAATCTTTACACCGATTCTAACACCATTAGCAGGAGCGGGTATTTTACAAGGAATTACGATTCTCTTGACAACAACCGGTGTTTTGGAAACGGGAATGGCCGAAGAAGGTATTTTAAATACCATTTCTGATGCCGTCTTTTACTTTATGCCGATTTTACTTGCTTTTTCAGCGGCAAGAGAATTTAAAGCATCTCCTTATCTAGCGGCGACAATCGCCAGTTTCTTATTGCATCCGGATTTAATTTTTGGATTAGAAAACTTTCCAGGCAGTGATTTTTTTCATATTCCGATTCAATCCATTAATTATGCAAACAGTGTCATCCCCATTATTTTAATTGTATGGGCGCAAAGTTATATTGAACGTTACTTGAAAAAAATTATGCCGGAAATTTTAGCCCCCGTGGTGAATCCGGTTGTTATTTTAGTGGTAGTTTCTTTATTAGGACTTTCTATTTTAGGCCCCATTGGAAACTTTGTAGGTACAGGAATTGCTAGTGTGTTAGGTTACTTTACACAAACGATTCCTTGGTTAGTTCCGACACTTATGGGAGCACTAAGTCCGTTTGTTATTATGGGAGGCGTGCACTACTCGCTGTTTCCAGCAGCCACTGTTTCTCTGTCAGAACTCGGTTATGAGACCATTCTGTCACCAGGAATGCTAGCAGCCAACATGGCTCACGCAGGCGTTGCTTTAGCCGTTGCCTTACGTACGAAAAAGACTGCTTATAGATCTTACTCTATATCTGCAGCCGTTACAGCGACCATGGGTGTTTCGCAGCCTGCTTTATACGGGATTGAATTAATCTTGAAACGTCCACTGATTGCCGCTATTTTAGGTGGGGGTATAGGTGGTTTATACGCTGGGATCTTTAATGTGCGTGCATTTGCTTTTGCTAACCCGAGTCTTCCGGCCTTACCGGTCTATTTAGATTCTAGCAGTAACATTATTCACGCCATTATTATGGTGCTGATTTC
The DNA here is from genome assembly GCA_963558565.1 of uncultured Atopostipes sp. Lineage (GTDB taxonomy): Bacteria > Bacillota > Bacilli > Lactobacillales > Carnobacteriaceae_A > Atopostipes. The sequence continues at coordinate 46,600 of CAUWGX010000002.1, read as the reverse complement.
TTTCGCAGCCGGCTTTATTCTCACTTGGGTCTTTGGCTTTGAAGAACCTAGCGATGAAGTGGTTGACCAAGCCACTGCTTAATAAAAGATAATAGATTTTAGAGGCACTTTGCTTAAACGGCAAAGTGCCTTTTTGTATTGCAGCTATTCCTTTCATCTATCGGATAGTATGCTATATAATTATTTCACATCGCAGCGGATTTAATTTATGCTTATGAATGAAAGCGATATAAGGAGGAGAAGAAAATGCTAGAAGAATTATTAGACCATTTAAATCAAGGGAAAACATTGCTGAAAGGCTCAAAATTTGAAAAGACGATGCAAGAAGTCGCGATTGAAACCCAAAGACAATTAGGAACGATTAACCATACGTACAAGACCGATGCAGAAATGAAAGACGCCGTTGAACAAATCATAGGTCATCCCATTCCAGAGACGGTCCGGATCCGCCAACCTTTTTATCTCGATTTTGGGAAAAACGTTGAATTTGGAGAAAATGTTTTTGTCAATGCTAGCGTTCATATGCAAGACCAAGGGGGAGTGCGGATAGGAAACAATGCCTTGATTGGGCATCAAGTGGTTTTTGCGACATTAGATCATGACTTAGCTGCCGATAAACGGGGGAATCTGCATCCGGCCCTCATTGTTTTAGAAGATGATGTTTGGATCGGTTCCAATGCTGTACTTTTAAAAGGCATAACGATTGGAGCAGGTTCAGTGGTCGCAGGGGGAAGTGTCGTGACAAAAGATGTTCCGAAAAATGTGGTAGTAGGTGGCAACCCCGCGCGTATCATTAAAGAAATCGATCAATAATTCAGTAAAAGAGCGTTTAATGAGATTATACGATGAAATCATTAATTAATCCCTCTATTCCCAATCAAAGATTATTTTTGCTACAATGAAAGGAGCAGCGATTACTTTGAACATTTTGAGGAAGGAAGTACTTTATTATGTTGGAGAAAAAAACATATGCAAATGGTCAACCCGTCTATGCTTTAGAGGATGACCATCTTACCTATTTTTTTAAGGACGGAGCGATAAAATCAGAAGGTCCTTTTAAAAATGATCAGATGGAGGGAAAGTGGACGTTTTATCGGGCCACCGGACAACTGTGGCAAATCGGCCATTTCAAAGAAGGTAAAAAACATGGCCCGTGGCTTCGCTACGATAAAGAAGGTCAGAAAGAATATGATGAAGTCTTTGAAGATGGAAAAATAATAAAGAAATAGTTGAGGAGGAGATCGTGTTGGATACTTACACATTAGCGAATGGAAAGAAAATGCCGGTCTTAGGGTATGGGATGTGGAAAAACACAGACCCACAAGAAGCGATTCAAGGGGTACAAGACGCCATTGAAGTCGGTTATCGTCAGATTGATGGTGCCGGTGCTTATCAAAACGAAGAGCTCGTGGGACAAGGTCTCGCAGCCAGTGGAATGGCTCGAGAAGAGTTATTCCTGACTAGTAAATTGAAAAATGATGCGCATGGATACGAAAATGTACGTCGTGAAGTTGAAGCAACGCTAGAAAAATTAGGAACGGATTACTTAGATCTCTACCTCATTCACTGGCCCATTGTGCAAGGTCATGGAGAGGACTGGCGCGAAGATAACTTAGAGACTTGGCGTGCGTTTGAGGAGTTATATGACGAAGGGGTATTGAAAGCAATCGGGGTCAGTAACTTTTCTGTTGAACATTTGGAAAACTTAGTAGAAAATGTGCGGATTAAACCGATGGTCAATCAATTACTGATCCATCCAGGTGTCTTACAAACAGAAACGCGTCAGTATTGCCAAAACCACGACATCGTGGTGCAAGCTTATTCTCCTTTGAGTCCTTTGTCTGTATTGAAAGAAGACGAACGCGTTCAGGAAATGCTGTCTAAATACAATAAATCAGTGGCTCAATTATTATTGCGGTTTGATGTACAGTTGGGAGTTGTCCCTTTAACAAAATCAGTGCATCGAGAACGAATGGAAGAGAATAAGGATATTTTTGACTTTGAGATTGATGCAGAAGATATGCAATACTTGAAAGAGTGGACACATCCTGATTTTAACGAACCTGATAATAAAAATGAGCGACCACCACAAATTAGCTAATTTTTACTGAAAAATCAATACTGAGACGGATGTCTATTTAAGTATTTACTCCTATCATATAATTAAAAGGGAAACAAAAGAAAGGACCATTTTTTTTGAGAACACTTGGTAATATTATATGGTTTATTTTAGGAGGATTTATCAGTTGGCTTTCTTGGGGGTTCATAGGCATTCTGTGGTCAGTAACCATTATCGGAATCCCTATTGGTAAGCAATGTTTTAAATTGGCGAAATTATCGGCGGCTCCTTTTGGAAAAGAAGTCTACTTCAGTGACCAAGGAGCGTCTCTTTTATTGAACATTTTATGGTTAATTTTCGGCGGCTTTGCTCTTGTGGTTGAAGAAGTCACGCTGGGTATCGGTTTTTGTTTAACCATTGTCGGTATTCCTTTTGGACTGCAACATTTTAAACAGGCCAAATTAGCCTTCCTCCCATTTGGAGCGGAAATTTTTAGAATCTAATAGGTAAAAAATTAAAAAAAGAAAAGGCAGGCCAATTCACTGGTCTGTCTTTTTTAGAGTTATTTTACTTTATCTGTCGTAGTAAACGACGTATAATAATGATACCAAAGAAAGGAAAGCGTTTTATCGAAAGAAGTGAGGCTATGGGTGTCAATAGCGATATGTTGCGGGGGTTTCATGACTTAATGATTTTGCATCGTTTAACAAAAGGCGAATCATATGGTTATGAGATTTCAAAATATATTCGAGAACGCACGGCTGAAGTGTATACAATCAAAGAGACGACGTTATATTCAAGTTTTAATCGTTTGGAAAAGAAGGGGTATATTACTGCTTTCTCAAAAGAGGAGACCCAAGGACGTAAACGTACGTATTATAAGTTGACGGGACAGGGGCTCGAAAGATTTCTTCGACTCTCAGATGACTGGTTAACGACCCAAGAAATTGTGCAGCAATTTCTTTAAGGAGTGAATAAAATGAACGCAGTAGAGCAACATATCGAGAATATGTTCCGCGATTTTCCTGAAACGGAAGAAATTAAACGAATCAAAAATGACCTTTATCAGAACGCACAAGATCGGTACGATGAATTAATCGCCTTAGGAAAAACCGAAAGTGAAGCCTTAGGAACGATCATTATTGAAATTGGCGAGCGTGATGTTTTACTAGAAGAACTGGGCTATGATCAAGAAGAGGACCTGATGGACTATTCCTTTCATACGTTAGCCGAAGCCGAGAACTATATTATGTTTACGAACAGGGAAAGCACGAAAATTGGTTTAGGTATCCTTCTCATTTTAGTGGGTGTAGGGCTAACACCTACCTTTAATACGTTTGGAGTGGAAGAGATCGGGGTTATTCTTTTATTGATTTGTGTGGCAGTTGCGGTGGGGATATTTATTACAGCAGGACTAAGACTGGAGTCCTTAAAAAATGCCCTCGATCCAGATGAAGGGATCTTCTATTTGTCGCACGAAGATTACGAAACGATCGAATACGAATTTTCCGTTTTTAAAGAAAGAGAACGTTATCGTATTCCAATGGGCGTTATGTTATGTATTTTAGCGGTCATCCCACTTCTTCTTTTTTCTTTTTTAGATCAGCAGTTGATCACTGAACGTTTCGGTATTTTATTATTGACAACAGCTATCGGGACGGGAGTTTATCAATTTGTAAAATATGGCATGCTGCAGTCGGCTTATGAACAGGTCCTCAACATTGGTGAGTATAGTGTGGAAGAGCGACGTTTCCAGCAAAAAATTGAGCCGATTGCTGGGATTTACTGGTTAGGGGCTGTTTTAGTTTATTTTATTTGGAGCTTTACAACGATGAACTGGCATTACACCTGGATGATATGGCCAATTAGTGGCATCCTATGGGCACTCATTTCTTTATTTCTAAAAACATGGTCAAACCGGGAGAGTGATCGATAATTTCTCAAATAGGCATAAAGCGTATTTAAAAAGCGTTCTCTTATTCAATAGAGGACGCTTTTTAATCTCTTTTTAGTTCAATGAAGAAATAAAGACAATGAAAAGGCTCAGAAAATAAACAGTCGTTTTAACTTAAAGCTTCACGAATAATTTTGAGGAATAAGGCGGAAACATTCGATAACGTGTAGTTTCGACGCCAAATGAGATAAAGGGGCGCTTCCACTGAAGGATTGAGGGGACGGAATACCAATTTCCCGGTTGCTGTTGTGTTAGCTAATTTGTCTAAGGACACCAAATAGCCTAAACCTTCTTCTGCCATCAGAATGGCATTATTAATCAAATTATAAGCGGCTAGAACATTGGCATCTCTCATAGAATAACCCAACCAACCCGTCAATTCATTGGTCGTTAAAGCTTGTTTTGAGATAATTAAAGGCTGATCTTGTAGCATATCAGGCGTAATTGCCTCGTTTTTTGCTAAAGGGTCTTCTTTTCGCATTAAAACGCCCCATTGATCATAGGCAGGTAATTTAAGGGTATTATATTTTTCCAAGTTCGGCGTCCCTACAAGCAAACCAAAATCAACTATCCCTTGATCGAGTCGTGCGGTTACAGTAGAAGCATCGCCGCTATGGATATCGAATTGAATGGCAGGATATTCTTGATGTATTTGTTTAAAGGTTTTGACAATCATGCGAAAGGCGGCACTTTCAGCGACACTCATTTTAATCGTTCCCTGGATTTCTTGGTCATTTTGTTGTAAATCGTTGAAGGTTTTTTCAGTTAATTCTAAAATAACTTGCGCGCGATCACGCAAAGCTAAGCCAGCTTCAGTTAAAATCATCTGGCGACTCGTGCGTTGGAATAATTTCGTCCCGACCATTTCTTCTAATTTGTTTAATTGTTTGGACAGGGTAGGTTGTGTCACATGTAAAATTTCAGCAGCACGCGTCATATTTCCTTCGTCCGCAATCGCTAAAAAGTATTTAAATAAACGTGTATCCAACTAGGAAGACCTCCTTAAAAAACGACCTGATACCATACAGGCGTGGATATCAGGTCGTTCTGACTATTTTTTTAGGATAAAGCTCTAAATTTTTCGATAAACGCTTCTGTTAAAGGGTCCATATCAGAAAATATTGTTGAATCAATGTCCAACATTTGTGAGATATAGTGGGTTAAAGCGACGGTATCACAAGTAAGAACTCTTGCATCTCCCAATTGAGCGTACTCAATCGCCCCTTTTTCAGCAAGTAGTTTTTCTACTTTCCAATAATGTAAAGAAATACCTGGGATATGTCGTCTAGAAGGAACAGGGATTTCCGTACCATCTGGCAGTACTGTAACTAGTGCTTCGTGTGTATCGCTCATTCGCTCAGGAATGTTTTTCCATTCTTCGATTCCATGAATAAAGGTGTTTTGTCTTAAATCTACGCCGACTAGTAAGATCTTTGCTTGGCGATCTAGTAATTTACCGTAGGAGGAGCCTCTAGCAGCAGGCGTGTCGAAATTTTCATTCCCCGCAGTGAACGCTTGGGCATCTGCCCCTAAAGCGGCCACTGAATGGGTCGGATGTAATGACCGGATAACATGAGGGCGTTGGCGAAACAATTCCGTTAAAATACCAACATGCGAAGGGCTCTCTGCGACATAAAACTTGGGATTTTCTTCGTTAATATCGGCCCAAGTATGTGTCGGAAAGACAAGCAAACCGTCTTTCATAAATTCAGAAAAAGCATCTAAGACCGTCTCTGCACCATTTTCTACTTCACCGATACTTTTCATGGAAGAATGCACCATAATCGTGCCGGTGGGATCAATATTCATCTGTTTTAAATCATGAAGTAAATCTTTTTTCGTATAAATTTGAAAGACCTCCCGAGTAGGTTATTATTCACCGGTTAAATGCACCATAAAGTAACGTTTTTTACCGCGACGTACTAAAATAAAGCGCCCCTCATAACTATCTTTTTCGCTGACCGTATAGTCCAGTTCTTGGACGCGTTCACCTTTCAAGTAGATTGCGCCATTTTTAATATCTTCACGTGCTTGGCGACGTGAAGGCGAAATTTCCGTGACATCGACTAAGAAACTTACTAAATCAACTTCTTGTCGCGGCGCTTCTAAAGCAGGCACATCTTTAAAGGACAATTCAATTTGCGCAGCTGTTAAATCTTGTACATTGCCTGAAAATAGCGCTTCTGAAATTTGGATAGCTTCATCTAAAGCCTCTTGCCCATGGACAAAACGAGTCATTTCTTCGGCTAATACTTTTTGTGCGGTTCGTTTATGCGGTTCTTTTTCTGTTTTTTCAGCTAAATCCGCAATTTCTTCTTGTGATAAGAAAGTAAAGTATTTCAAGTATTTATCGACATCGCGGTCATCTTGGTTATACCAGAATTGGTAAAATTCATAAGGCGTCGTTTTTTCAGGATCTAACCAAATGGCACCACCAGCTGTTTTTCCGAATTTTGTGCCGTCTGCTTTTAAGAGTAAAGGAATCGTTAATCCATAAGCTTCTGCCTCCGCACCTTCTTTTTTCCGGATTAAATCTAAACCTGAAGTAATGTTGCCCCATTGGTCAGAACCACCAATTTGTAGTTGGACATTTTCTTCTTGGTATAAATGTAAAAAGTCAATTGACTGAATAATCTGGTAACTGAATTCTGTAAAAGAGATACCTGTTTCTAAACGACTAGACACAATATCTTTAGCAAGCATTGTATTAATATTAAATTCTTTTCCATATTCCCGGAGAAAGTCGAGAAACTTCATATTTCCTAGCCAATCAATGTTATTTAATAGACGAATATCAGAAGTTTCGTCCCCTGTATTAAATAACTGGCGCATTTGATTACTTAATTTCTCAGCATTTTCGCTGACCTGTTCCATCGTTTGGAGTCGACGTTCAGACGTGCGTCCACTTGGATCTCCGATGGAACCTGTCCCACCTCCGATTAAAGCAACGGGTTGATGTCCCGCGAGTTGGAATCTTTTTAAAATCATAAAAGGGATGAGATGTCCGATATGCATACTGTCACCGGTTGGGTCCACGCCACAGTATAGGGCGATACTTTTACTTTCTGTTAATTTTCGTAAGCCTTCCTTATCGGTTTGTTGGTTAATGGCGCCTCGCCATTCTAATTCATCAATAATGTTCATTCTAATACCTCCAAAAGTTTGATTGAAATGGTTAATTGCTATTGCGTATTTAATTAATAAGACATAGAGCCTGAAAGTTTACAATCGATCCTTTAAGTAAAAAGCTTGCGGGTAAGGAATGCTTCTTTTGAAAATAAAAAAACCGACAAAAACAAACGTTTTTGCCGGGACGAATTTTCCGTGTTACCACCCAAATTGAATAACGAGAAGCATTATTCCACTCTTCCTTTTAACGCAAGGCTATACGCTACAAATCAGTAGGTTGCTCCAAGATGTAATTCGCAGATGAGGTATGTACTAATTTTCACCACCATTAGCTCTCTAAAACAGGGACCCTCCCTACTACTTCGTCTCTTCCTAGCAATTGATTGAATTGACATTATTATAAGTAAGCCATTCATAAAAGTCAATCCACATTGGGAAATTAAGCAGTCACAGAAGCCGGTTGAAGACTTTTCTGTTTCACAATTATTTGCTTCATTGTATAATAGAAAAAGAAGCAAAAATATGACATACGCTTTGTATAAAATTAACGTATCGAATAAAATAGAACGCTGGAACCGGATAAAACCTAGAGACGAGGATGCTTATGAGAAAATTAGTGTTTTTTGATATTGATGGCACCCTAGTGACAAAAAATAATCACATCCCAAAGTCAACGTTGCAAGCAATCACGGCTCTGAAACAAACAAATGCCGTCCCTGTTCTTGCGACCGGCCGCGCGCCCGTTTTGATCAAAGAAATTGCGCAAGAACTACAGATTAATAGTTATATTGCGATGAATGGCCAGTATATTGTACATCAAGGACAAGTGCTTTATGCCAACCCGATTGACAAACATTTAGTTGATGCAGTGGTAGAGATTGCTACCGCCCGACAAGATGGACTTTTGTTATCAACGGATGATGAATTGGTAGCAAATTCTGTTATCTCCTTAGTCAATCGCAGCTCATTGTATACTTTTTTAAAAGACTTCGTCGGTCTCATTCCTGATCAAATTCAGGCTTCACTATTAAACCGTTTAATGAAAAGAGTTCCTAAAAAAGAAGATTATGAAAATAAAGAAATTTATATGATCAATATCAATGGCGATCAAACAGATGAAGCAGCCTATGAAAGACTCTTTGGCCAGTATTTGACCTTTACCCGAGCGAATGAAATATCGATGGATATTATTAGCAAGGGGATTTCAAAGGCAACAGGTGTTCAACAAATGATGGATCAGTTAGGAGTTTCGCACAAGAACACGTATGCTTTTGGCGATGGATTGAATGATTTAGAGATGATTGAGTCTGTCGGCACGGGGGTCGCGATGGCAAATGGCTTTGAAGAGTTGAAGACTGTGGCTGATCTGGTGACGGATTCGGTCTTTAATGATGGTATTTCTAAAGGCCTTGAAATGTTGGAGCTTATTTAATAAAAAAGAAGATCCAAATGCCTAGAGAAGGATCTTCTTTTCTTTGTTTTCATTTTGAAATGAGTGGGTTTACTGGGCTGTATAACCCCCATCGACAATTAAACTTTGACCCGTCATAAAATTAGAAGCGTCTGTCGCTAAGAATAAAGCAGCGGATGCTATTTCTTCAGGTTGGCCCAATCGTTTCATCGGTGTCGTATCTGATAATAACTGTCTGTCTGTTTCTCCTAATATTGGGGTTTCGATATATCCTGGGCACAAGGCATTCACGCGAATGTTTTTTCGGCGTATTCCAGCCCTAAGGAACGAGTTAGATTAATAACCCCTCCTTTAGCAGCGTTGTAAGCAGCGTTTTGGGGTGCTCCCACCCAACCGTACATGGAAGCAGTATTAATTATAATCCCGCCATCGTTTTTTAAGAATTCTTTAATTCCAGCTTGCGCAAATAGAAAGACCCCATCTAAATCAACATCAACAATTTTTTTCCAATCTGAATAATCTAATTCTTCAGTGGGTGTTGGCCAGCCAATTCCTGCATTATTAAAGACGATATCTATTTTATTGTATTTATCTAGAGAGATTTCAAAAACTTTGTTAACATCCTCTTCATTAGAAACATCTGCTTTAATAAAAATAGCGTCATATCCATCGGAGGTTAGGTTGTTTGTAAAAGTTTTTCCAACCTCATCATTCATGTCCACTAAAACAAGCTTCGCTCCTTCTTCCGCAAATAAACGCGCTGAGGCAGCGCCGATGCCTGAACCCCCACCTGTTATAATAACGACTTTATCCTGTAACTTTTTCATTTTTGCTCCTCCTATTCTTATTACATGTGAATTATAACACAAACTTTAAGTCATTGCTGCTTTTTTGAAAAAATATAATTTTTTGGAGGTTTTGGTTGAGGTATTTTTATTTTTGAGAAATGAACATACGGCAACGCTCCCTCAAAAGTATTAAAAATTTTCGTATGGTAGGGGTTCGTGAGGACTAAAATCGAGTTTTTGAATCGGAAATGAAATCGCTCTTGGCTATTAAGCGAAGAACTTTTGTGCTATAATCATACACGTATTTAAAGGACTGAACATTTAGAAAAGGATTGGTATCGTGTCAGAAAAGAAGAACTATTATATAACAACGCCAATTTATTATCCAAGCGGGAAGTTACACATCGGTAGTGCATACACTACGATTGCTTGTGATATTCTTGCGCGTTATAACCGATTAAAAGGCAATGACGTGTTTTATCTAACAGGAACAGATGAACACGGCTTGAAAATACAAGAAAAAGCAGAAGAAGAAAATCAAACCCCGAAAGCGTTCGTTGATAAACAAGCAGATGATATTCAAGCGCTTTGGGAAAAACTTGAAATTACCAACGATAAATTTATCCGCACAACGGATGAAGATCATAAAGAAATCGTCGGGAAAATTTTCGAGAAATTACTAGCACAAGGGGATATTTATTTAGATCAATATTCAGGGTGGTATTCTGTTTCGGACGAAGAATTTTTCACTGAATCCCAACTGGATGAAGTGTATCGCGATGAAGCCGGTGAAGTGATCGGCGGAAAAGCACCAAGTGGCCATGATGTGGAATGGGTCAGTGAAGAATCTTACTTTTTCAAAATGAGCAAATACGCGGACCGTTTACTTGCTTATTACCAAGAACATCCCCACTTTATTCAACCAGAATCTCGTAAAAATGAAATGATAAATAACTTTATTAAACCTGGTTTAGAAGACTTAGCAGTCTCTCGAACCACCTTTGACTGGGGAGTCCAAGTGCCTTCAGATCCTAAACACGTTGTTTACGTTTGGATCGATGCTTTGACGAATTATATTACGGCGTTAGGCTATGACCCTGATTTAGGGGACTTTGAAAATCAACCGGAGTTATTCCAAAAATTCTGGCCAGCGGATGTGCATATGGTTGGAAAAGAGATCGTGCGTTTCCACACCATTTATTGGCCCATTTTATTGATGGCCCTGGATCTGCCATTGCCAAAACAAGTTTTTGGTCATGGTTGGTTATTAATGAAAGATGGAAAGATGTCGAAATCAAAAGGAAACGTCATTTATCCGGAGTTTTTAGTGGACCGTTATGGCTTAGACAGCTTACGCTACTACTTAATGCGGGAAATTCCTTTCGGTTCAGACGGGATCTTTACGCCTGAAGATTATGTCTCGCGTGTTAACTCAGACTTATCCAATGATTTAGGAAACCTATTAAATCGGACAGTCGCGATGATTAATCAATATTTCGAAGGCGAAATTCCGACGTATGTTTCTGCTCAAAATGAATTTGACCAAGCCCTGGAAACACTAGCGGCAGAAACGGTTAAAGATTATGAAGCTTCTTTAGATCAATTACGCTTCAATGTTGTTTTACAAGATATTTGGAAGTTAATTTCACGGACAAATAAATATATCGACGAAACAACACCCTGGGTACTCGCGCGCGAAGAACGCATGGAAGAGTTAGGCAATGTGCTGGCTCATTTAGTCGAAAGTATCCGTATTGTCGGAACTTTACTGCGTCCTTTCTTAGTGGAAACACCGGGCAAAATCGCTAAACAATTAGGCTTAGAACTGGAAGAAGACATGCGTTTTGACCAATTAACCTTCGGCCAATTCCCAGAAGGGCGCCAGGTGATTGCGAAAGGGGAACCGATATTCCCAAGACTAGATGCGGAAGAAGAAATCCAAGCCATTCAAGCAGAAATGACTCCCGATACAGAAGAAGCGGGCGAAGAGACTTGGGATCCGGAAGCGACAACGTTATCTTCCGTTAAAAAAGAAGAGATTTCTTTTGAGCATTTCGATGCGGTCGAATTAAAAGTGGCTGAAGTAATCGACTGTGCGAAGGTTGAAAATGCTGATAAGCTGCTCAAGTTTCGCTTAGATGCAGCGGATGAAGGGGGCCATCGTCAGATTGTTTCTGGTGTGGCAGAGTTTTACTCGAACCCCGAAGAATTAATTGGTAAAAAAGTAATTATTGTTGCCAATATGAAAGCTATAAAAATGCGCGGGGAAATTAGTCAAGGAATGATTTTATCTGCTGAAGATGAAGCGGGCCACTTAAAATTAGTGGAAGCTCCTGCGGGCATGCCAAATGGTGCTATTGTCAGCTAAAGAATAAAAGAGTGGGAAAGAGGGCAAGGGTTTCTTGTCCTTTTCCTTTTATGGCGTAAGATTTAAACAAAGATAAAGGAATGAAATTATGTTATTTGATACACACGCACATTTGAATGTTGAACAATTTGCTGCAGACGAAGTAGAAGTTATCCAACGCGCTAAAGATCATGGAGTCTCCAAAATTGCTGTCGTGGGTTTTGATCACGAGACGATTGCGAAAGCGTTAGAGTTGAGCAAAACATACGAAGGGATTTACCCCATTATTGGTTGGCATCCAACGGAAGCGGGCAGTTATACGGATGACGTCGAAGAGAAACTGATCCATTTATTAAAAACAGAAGAGATCATCGCGATGGGTGAAATGGGCCTTGATTATCATTGGATGGAAGACCCAAAAGAAGTCCAAATCGAAGCTTTCCGTCGCCAAATTCGCGTAGCTAAAGCATTAAAGATTCCCATTACCGTGCATAACCGTGAGAGTACAGAAGATATTTATCGGGTATTAAAAGAAGAAAATATAGAAGAAATTGGTGGAATCATGCATAGTTTTAATTTAACCCCTGCATGGTTAGAGAAATTTCTCGATTTAGGTATGCATATTTCATTTAGTGGTTTCGTGACCTTTAAAAATGCTCCTGAAGTAAAAGAGAGCGCCAAACTAGTTCCCCTCGATAAAATGTTGATCGAAACGGATGCCCCGTATTTGAGTCCGGAACCTAACCGTGGGCAACGCAATGAACCGAGCTATGTTCGTTTTGTCGCGCAAGAGATTGCTTCACTCCGCGGGTTATCTTTTGAGGAAGTAGCCAAAATCACGACCGACAATGCTAACCAGTTCTTTCAATTGACGGAAGAAGAAGCATGAAACCGAAAATAAAAGAGGTTATTGTTGTTGAGGGAAAAAGTGATACAGAAAAAATACAACTTGCTGTAGAGGCGGATACCATTGAAACGCAAGGACTAGCATTAGAACCAGAAACGTTAGCCATGATTGAACATGCCCAAAAAACAAGAGGCGTCATTGTTTTGACAGACCCGGATTACCCAGGCGAAACCATACGTAAAAAAATTACGCAAAAGGTGCCGGGGGTTAAACATGCCTTTATTACGACTGGAGAGGGCACTCCAAAATTTAAAGGGACGTTAGGCATTGAACATGCTTCCATTGCAACGATCCAAGCGGCCTTAAAGGGCTTATATAGTGTAGCGACGAGTGAGAGCGTTCCTGTTTCGAAAAAGTTTTTGCGAGCGAACGGTTTGACCGGTGGAAAAGCTTCGAAACAATTACGTATTGCTTTAGGCGAAAAACTACGGATTGGATATACAAACAGTAAACAACTCCAAAAGAGATTAACGATGTTTGGGATTACGGAAGAGGAAGTCGCACGGACCCTAAAAGAAATGAAAAAGGAGGGATTGGATGAGTGAGCCAATCGATATCGCAACGCCCCGTCGTACGCGAGAAATTTTAGAAAAATATGATTTAAATGTGAAAAAAAGCTTAGGCCAAAACTTTATTATCGATACCAATATTTTAAAAAATATTGTCGCGGCAGGCGACGTCGATGAAGAAACAACGGTGATTGAAATTGGTCCGGGAATTGGTGCTTTGACGGAACAAATTGCTAAGTCCGCGAAAGAGGTTTTTGCTTTTGAAATTGATGACCGCTTATTGCCTGTTTTAGATGAAACGCTGAGCGATTATGCTAATGTGACTATTTTCCATCAAGATATTTTAGAGGTGGATTTTGAGAAATTTCAAGCAGAATATCTAAAAGAGAGCTCGCGGATCGTTGTGATTGCCAATTTGCCTTATTACATCACAACCCCCATTATTATGCATCTGTTGAGCAGTTCTTTACCAGTGGAGACGATGGTGTTGATGATGCAAAAAGAGGTCGCGAGTCGCTTAGAGGCTCAACCAAGTACGAAAGCTTACGGCTCATTATCGATTGCTATCCAATATTATACAGAAGTCGAGATTGCTTTTACTGTTCCTAAAACCGTCTTTATGCCACAACCGAATGTCGAATCAGCCGTGATCCGCTTAAATGTTCGAAAAACACCGGCCGTACAGGTCAAAGATGAAGCTTTATTAGCAAAGATCGTCCGCGCTTCTTTTGTGCAAAGACGTAAAACCATCTGGAATAACTTGAGACGTGCTTTAGATAATAAAGAACAAGAAGAAATGTTAAAAGCTGCTTTTGCGAGCGCAGCTATTGATCCTTCACGCCGAGGGGAAAGTTTAACCATTCAAGAGTTTGGGGCCCTAGCCGATGCGTTGGTTACCTTTGGGCTGACTGATTTTGCTTAAGTATTTTAAATAATAGGAAACAACGGGCATGGAAGCATGTCCGTTAAAATATTTCGTGAAGATCAAGAGAAAGAGGGCTGTTTAGGGGGAATTTAGCGAAGCTTAGCGGTTTAGAGTCGTTTTAATTTATTTTTAATGCTTTTTGTGATATACTGAATTAAGTATAAGGAGTGTCGATGATGACAACAACCATAAATAATATTAAAGATACATTTGATGAGTTAGTAGGCGAGGATATTGTGATTACCGTTGAGGCAGGACGTCGGAAAACGAAAACACATGCGGGGACTCTATCGGAGACGTATCCGGCTGTTTTTGTCGTTGAACTGAGCAATAACGATGAAGAATCGTATGATCGTGTATCGTATAGCTACGCGGATGTATTAACGAGTTCAATTGAAGTAGACTTTCCGGACTCAGACGTAGAAGTGGTTGATACAGAAGAAGCAGAATAATGAATGAAATAGATAAATAATAAAAAAGCAGAAGAGAGATCTTCTGCTTTTTTTATTGCTGTAAAGTGTTAGAACAGATGTTTAAAACTTCATATATAAATTGATTGACAAGCTACTCGTTTCTCGTTACAATCTAAATCGTAATTGTTACGATTTGTGATTTTGCGCTTTTGATTTAGCTGATTTAGAGACTCTTTTCTGCAATAAATTTTACAAAAAAGGAGTAGCAACATGAAAAAAATGATCAAAGTGTTAGGTGCGGTAATTGCTGCGTTATTAGTTTTTACAGCTTGTTCTACTGAAGGAAATAATGCGGAGGATGAGAATGATACAACTTCAGACTCTGAAAAAACACAGATTATGACTTCCATTTATCCTGTTTATGAAATCACAAAAGAAATTGCAGGCGACCGTGCCGATGTTTCTTTAATGGTGGGTGAAAATGAAGATGCGCACCATTATGAGCCGAGTGCTCAAGCAGTAGCTTCAGTCAACGAAGCGGATGTTTTTATTTATAGTAGTCATCAGATGGAGTTTTGGGCCGAGAGTTTATTGAACGTTGTAGAAAATGAAGACCTACAAGTGATTGAATTAGCGGAAGGTCTGGATTTAGACATCGGAGAAACAGCCGAACACGACCATGCTCATGAACATGAAGAAACAGATGCTCATGAACACGATCATGGAGGTCTTGATCCACATTTTTGGTTGGACCCCGTAGCGGTGAAAGAACAATTACCACTTATTGTTGAGGCACTTAGTCAGAAAGCCCCAGAAAACGAAAGTTATTATGTAGAGAATCAAAACAATTTTGCGGATGAATTAAGCAGGCTAGACGCAGCTTATCAAAAAGCTTTTGCGGACGCAGAAAATAGAGAATTTGTTGTGCAACATCAAGCCTTTGGTCATCTAGCGAATCGTTATCATTTAGACCAAGTAGCTGTCGGTGGTTTAACAACAGAGGTTGAACCGGATCCACAACAATTATCTCGTATTATTAACTTTATCAAAGAAGAAGAAGTCCCTGTTGTTTACTATCAAAGTGGAGAAAATTCCGCGATCGCTGAAACAATCGCGCAAGAGACTGGTACTGAAATAGGTGTCCTATATGACTTAGAAAACAAACCAGTTGATAGTGACTTGGCAGAAGGTTCTTATATTGAAATGATGGAACGTAACTTAGAAGAGCTACAAAAATCGATTCATTAAGATTGAAAAAATCTTGCAGACATGGAAGGACTTCATGTCTGTTGCTTTTTTCTTATAGGTGTTTATTTTCTCAGATTGAATAATTAGAAGTGAGGGATGGAGAATTGCAACAACCTTATATTGAAGTCAAGGATTTATCTTTTAAATATGAAGATGAACCTATTCTTACAGACATTACCTTCACTGTTGACGCAGGCGAGTTTGTGATGTTAACAGGGGAGAACGGAGCGGCTAAAACCACTTTGCTCCGAAACATTTTAGGATTATTAGATCCATCAAGTGGGGAAGTGAATATTGCTTCGAAAAATATTAAAGGAGAAGATTTAAAAGTAGGCTATGTGCCGCAACAAGTTTCTTCTTTTAATATCGGTTTTCCGAGCACGGTTTTAGAACTGGTTGAATCCGGCCGTTATCCGCAGAATCGTTGGTTTAAAAAACTAGACAAAAAAGATAAAGAACACGTCAAGCGTTCTTTAGATTCTGTAGGCATGTGGGAGGCACGTCATAAAAAAATTGGTGAGTTAAGTGGCGGGCAAAAACAACGGATTTCATTAGCGAGAGTTTTTGCGATGGATCCTGATTTATTTGTGTTAGATGAGCCGACCGTCGGCATGGATAGTGACTCTCGTAAAGCATTTTATGAGCTATTAAAACATAATACAGAAGTCCACAATAAAGGAATTTTGATGGTTACTCACGATCATCTGGAGTTAAGACCTTATGTGGACAAACATATTGAACTCGTTAGAAAGGAGAATTCCCCTTGGAGATGTTTCTCTATGGATTCATGAGGCAAGCGTTTCAAGCCTCTTTCCTTATTTCGCTGATTGCGCCGATTTTAGGCTTGTTTTTAATTTTAAGGAGACAAACGCTTTTAGCAGATACTTTATCACACGTTTCATTAGTCGGTGTGGCGTTAGGTTTATTATTAGGGGTTAATCCCACCTGGACCAATATATTCGTGGTGATTTTAATCTCGGTTTTACTTGAGTATATCCGCGCCGCGTATAAATCTTACTCCGAAATTTCCATTGCGATTTTGATGTCTGGGGGTATGGCGATCGCTTTAGTCCTTATGAGCTTGAGTGATGGAAGTTCTATGAGCTTGAACAATTTCTTATTTGGCTCGATTGTGACGATTTCTTTTGAGCAGGTCTTATTTTTACTCTTTATGACGATTGGTGTTTTATTATTATACGTTCTTTTCAAACGTCCGATGTATGTCTTAACGTTTGATGAAGAAACAGCTTATACTGCCGGGTTACCTGTCCAATTAATGTCAATTGCTTTTAATGTGATTACGGGGATAACAATTGCAGTGGTGATGCCCATTGTAGGAGCTTTATTAGTTTCTGCGATTATGATCTTACCGGCTGCTATCTCAATGCGCTTAAGCAAGAGCTTTACGGGCGTTATCTTAATTGGGATCGTCATCGCTATGATTGGCATGTTCGGGGGACTTGCGATCTCTTATTTTGTAGGAACACCTCCGGGAGCGACGATTACCTTGATCTTCCTCGTCCTCTTTTTTATCATTCTAATCGGTGAACGGCTCTTTAAATAAATCCTTTTACTCCCTCGTACTGAACAGTATGGAGGGAGTTTTTACGTTGAAAAGACCTGCTTCTCATTTTTCGATACCCCCTTCCTCCTTTTATACTGAAAAATAGACGATAAAACACGAACAAAATATCAAAAATAATGTACAAATACCGAAATATTCGGTAAGATAGAGGAGAGAAAAGAAGAAGGAGGTTTGTCGTGAAAATTAAGCGAAGTGAACGTTTAGTGGATATGGTTATTTACTTTCTTCAAAACCCAAATACGACAACGCCATTGAATTATTTTTCAGATAAATTTGTGGCGGCTAAGTCGAGTATCAGTGAAGATTTAACGATTATTAAACGCACGTTTGAAGAAAATAATATGGGGAGTTTGGTGACCTATGCTGGCGCTCGTGGAGGCGTCCAATACCAACCCTATTATGAAGATGAGCAATTAAAAAAAGAAATTCTTCATTTAAAAAAAGAAATTAATGGTTCAAAACGATTACTACCGGGTGGTTATATTTATACATCGGACTTGTTGAGTGAACCGAAATGGTTGAAACGTATTGGGAAAGTGATTGCTTCTAAGTATCTAACAGAAGAAGTGGATGCGATCATGACCATTGCAACCAAGGGTGTTCCTATTGCGCAGGCGACTGCTTATAATTTGAATGTGCCTTTCGTCATTGTTCGTAAATCATCGAAAGTGACTGAAGGATCAACCGTTAGTATTAATTATCTTCCGCGTTCTTCTTCTGAAAAAGTAGAGAAGATGGAGCTTTCAAAAACGAGTTTAAAAGAAGGATCAAAAGTTTTAATTATTGATGACTTCTTACGGGGAGGCGGCACCATTACAGGGCTTGAAAGAATGGCAGAAGAATTTAATTGTGAAGTGGTAGATTCTGTTGTTTTCTTAGAGCACAATAGTAAAATTTCAAATGAGAGTTATCATTCTTTATTGAAAGTTACGTCAGTCAATGAAGAAGATCGTACGATTGAAGTCGATATAGGAAACTTTCTTTCCTTATGAAAGTCTATTGAAAAAACCGCCTAAATCCCTTAAGATTAAGCTGTAAAATTTAACTATAAACAAGTTTAAAAAATTACTGGATAGGGAAGTTAGGAGAACAGAAATGAAAAATCGTTATGTTGTTGTTTTGGCAGCAGGTCAAGGCACACGTATGAAATCTAAACTTTATAAAGTGATGCATCCCGTACTAGGACGTCCAATGGTTGGGCACGTTGTTCAAGCTGCTTTAGATGCCGATGTTTCTGAAGTCATTACCATTACTGGGTTTGGCGCCGATACCGTAAAGGATTATTTAGGCGACCGAAGTCAATATGTTGACCAAGAAGAACAACTAGGAACGGCCCATGCGGTGGATCAAGCTCGGGACCTTCTGGAAGACAAAGAAGGAACGACGTTAGTTCTTTCGGGCGACACCCCTTTACTACAAGCTGACACATTAAAGCGATTGATGGATTTTCACGAAAAAGAAGGCGCAAAAGCAACGATTCTGACGGCGCTGGCGGATGATCCCTATGGTTACGGACGCGTTATCCGAACGGAAGAAGGCTTAGTTAGCAAGATTGTAGAAGAGGAAGACGCTTCAGACGCTGAAAGAAAAGTTCGAGAAATTAACACGGGCACGTACTGCTTTGATAACCAAGAATTGTTCAAAGCGCTTAAAAACGTGGACAATAATAACGCTCAAGGTGAATATTATTTACCGGATGTGCTGGAGATTTTAAAAGATAATAATGAAAAAATCGGCGCTTATCAATTGCAAAACATGGATGAAACGCTAGGTGTCAATAACCGGGTGGCTTTATCCGAAGCAACCGGCTTAATGCAGAAACGAATAAATGAACAACACATGATGAATGGCGTCACTTTCATTGATCCTGCGAATACGTATATTGAAGCAGATGTACAGATTGGACAAGATACAGTGATTGAACCGGGCGCTTATCTAAAAGGGAACACAGTCATTGGTGAAGATGTCGTTATTGGCTTGAATACAGTCATTGAGGACAGTAAGATTGCGGATGGTGTAGAAATTACACAATCGGTGATTGACCGATCCGTCGTGGGTAAAGGTTCTGATATTGGCCCACACAGTCATTTACGTAAAGACAGTCACCTCGGCGAAAATGTCCATATCGGAAACTATGTAGAAGTGAAAAATGCAAAGATTGGCAACCATACAAAAGCTGGACATCATACATATATTGGAGATGCAACAGTTGGTCACGATGTGAATGTAGGTTGTGGAGTTGTGTTCGCAAACTATGATGGAAAATCAAAATCGAAAACAATTGTAGACGATCATTCATTTATCGGTAGCAATTCAAACTTAGTAGCACCTGTTGCCTTAGGCAAAAATAGTTTTGTAGCAGCTGGATCGACTATTACCGATGAAGTTCCTGAAAATGCCTTAGGAATTGCTCGCGCGCGTCAAGTAAACAAAGAAGATTTCTCGCTTCACTATTTTAATGAAGATGATGAATAATAAAAATGAAAAGAAGAAAGTTGTATTTACAAACGGAGGATATATATGAGTGAAAAAGAGCAGGATTTGAAAATATATTCATTAAGTTCCAATGAACCGTTAGCTGAGAAGATTGCTGGTTATTTGGGAACAGAACTTGGAGAGCTGGACGTTCAGCGCTTTAGTGATGGTGAAATTTCAATAAGTATTGAAGAAAGTATTCGTGGAGACCATGTATTTATCGTACAGTCCACTTCTTATCCAACGAATGATTATTTAATGGAACTATTGATCATGATTGATGCACTCCGTCGTGCAAGTGCTAAAACCATTACAGCGGTTATCCCTTACTATGGTTATGCGCGTCAAGACCGAAAAGCACAACCACGAGAGCCTATTACAGCTAAACTGGTTGCAAATTTATTAACCACTGCAGGAGCGGATCGCGTAGTTGCTTTAGACTTACATGCGTCACAAATCCAAGGCTTCTTTGATATTCCAGTGGATCACTTATTAGGTGCGCCTTTACTTGCGAGCTGGTTTATCGATAAAAAACTAATGGGAGAAGATGTCGTTGTTGTCTCACCAGACCATGGAGGCGCAACACGAGCACGAAAACTTGCTGAATTTTTAGGCTCACCAATCGCAATTGTTGATAAACGACGTCCGAAACCCAATGTGTCTGAAGTAATGAATATTATTGGGGAAGTAGACGGTAAAACAGCGATTATTATCGATGATATGATTGATACAGCAGGAACCATCACTAATGCGGCGGAAGCATTGAAAGAAGCAGGGGCCGTTGAAGTTTATGCCTGTGGAACGCATGGAGTATTCTCACCACCTGCTATCGAGCGCATTGAAAATTCAGTCATTAAAACAATGGTGGTTACAGACTCTATTTACCTGCCTGAAGATAAACGAATTGACAAAATCGAACTCATTAGTGTGAGTGAATTAATTGGTCAAGCGATCCAACGTATTTATGAAGACCGCTCAGTTTCACCACTGTTCTATAATAAATTTAGAAATAAACAAGAATACCAATTTGACGATTAATCGTACAGAATTAAACGAACTATTAAACGCCCGGCGGTTGATTTTAAAGATCAACCGTGGGTGTTTTTTATAAATTATTTTAAAAAGAAAGGTAGATTATATGGAAAAAATCACAAATGAGAGTTTATTTGATCTAAAAAGTGTTAGTCAGCCACTTGTCGTGGAGCCTTTTGTTTTTTACATAGAAACAGCCACCGATCCAGAAGAGAATCAATACATATCCTCCATTTATCGCCTGAATTTAGAAACAAATGAACGAACATTATTCGGGGATACCGGAAGTGTCAATGTTGGTATTAAATTATCGCCCGATAAAGAAAAATTATCTTATCTTTCAAATAATACAAAAGATGAAAAAGTCCAACTCTTTACGATTCCTTTAACAGGTGGTTCAGCGAAACAAATCACTTATGAAGAAAATGGAGTTAGCAACTATTTCTGGCTAGAAGATAGCCAAACCATTTATTATCAGACAAATGTCAAAAAAGAAGAAAAAGAAGAGAACGAAGCGAAGAGCGATTTCCCAGAGAAAAAAGTTATCACAAAATTAAACTATCAAATGGACAGTCGTGGGGTCATTCCTGAAGACCATCTTTATCAAATCAAGAAAATAACTATTCAAAAAGAAGAGCCGCAGTTAGTGCTGGAAGAAGACCGCTCGCTCTCGCTTGGCTATGTAGCCAAAGATGAATCTTATCTTTTATACTTTGACCGTTTAGATCCAGAAAATGAGTGGGTTTATGGAGGGAGTATGTATAAATATGACCTCGTTTCAAAAGAAATTGAGCTTTTAACGGCAGAAGTTCCAGGAGGCATTTTCTCTTTTGAATTAGCCAATGAAGCGGAAGATTATTTTATTTTCCGCGGAAACGATTTTCAGTATAAATTTGTAACGAATGATCAGATTTATGGTTATGATGTAGCCAGTAAAAAGCTGACAAATCTGACCCCTGATTTAGACTTTGGGGTGGGTGATTCTTTAGTCGGTGATTTCCAACAAAACAGTGGGGGCGCCGATGTCTGGTGGTTAGAAGATGGTAAAACTTTCTTATTCAAAGCCACTGAGCAGGGTAAGATTACCTTATATCAAGGCACGGTAGATGGGGTTGTTGAGAAAGTTTTTGATGAGTCTATGCATATTACAGGCTTAGATTTAACCGCGAATAAAAAGCAAGCGGTCATTACTTATTCAACGTTCACTAAACCAAGTGTCGTCGGAACGTTTGATTTACAAGATAAAGAGGTCACGGATCTGTATGATCCTAATGAAAAATATTTCGAAGAACATGTCGTTTCTCAGCCAGAGCGCTTTTGGTTCAAAAGTGTTAAAGATTGGGATATTCAAGGGTGGTATGTGCCGCCAATAGACAAAAAGGCAGATCATCCAGCGATACTTTATATTCATGGAGGCCCCCAAGTTTCTTATGGCGAGACTTTCTTTCATGAAATGCAAGTTTTAGCCAGCGAGGGCTATGGAGTGATCCTGCTAAACCCTCGGGGCGGTAGTGGTTATGGCCAAGAGTTTGTCGCTTCCATTCTAGATAATTATGGCGATGAAGATTACCAAGATTTAATGAACGGGACGGATGTTGTCCTTGAAAATCACCCTGAAATTGACCGCGACAATGTGTATGTGGCGGGGGGAAGTTACGGCGGTTTTATGACGAACTGGATCGTTACGCATACTGATCGCTTTAAAGCTGCTGTCACTCAGCGCAGTATTAGTAATTGGCTCAGCTTTTATGGGACCAGTGATATTGGACCAGCCTTTGTTGAATTTCAATTAGGGCGCGATCTGAGTGATGTAGAAGGTCTATGGCAAATGTCTCCTTTAGCGCATGCTGAACACGCCAAGACTCCTCTATTAGTCATTCATGGGGAAGAAGATTTACGTTGTCCATTAGAACAAGGACAACAAATGTATATTGCGATGAAAAAACATCGCGTCGATACTCGTTTCGTGATATTGCCGCAAGCGAGTCATGGCTTGTCCCGCAACGGGCTTCCAAATTTACGTATAGAAAGACTTGAAGAAATTCAGAACTGGTTCGAAAACTACTAAGCAAGCATAAAGAAAACTTCTTTAGCTGTTTCTGTTTGAAAGACAGAAATGGCTAGAGGAGTTTTTGAATTTTAAGTCTATCTCGGAAGTTTATTCCTCAAAAAAACCTATGAGAAGTTTGGAATCAAGCGGCTTTAAAAAAAATATTATACAAATGCCCTTATATATGATAAACTATTAAGAAGGAATATAATGATGTTTAATCCTATTTTAACTAAATTACCATCTCAGACGCTACGACCTTAAATTTTTTTAGGGGCGTTATTTTATGCCCTAAAAAGGGGTTTATATTTTTAAACCCCCAAAAAACTTAAGAAAGAGGGAATTATTATGAGTATTATTGAATTCAAAAACATTAATAAATACTATGGAGACACACACGCATTAAAAAATATTAACTTATCATTTGAGAAAGGGGAAGTGGCTACTTTAATCGGTCCTTCAGGATCAGGGAAGTCCACTTTACTTCGTTGTATCAATGGTTTAGAAGAAACGACAAACGGAGAGCTCATGGTGTTTGGTGAGAATATTGCGGATCCTAAAACGGATATCCGGATGGTTCGCCAAAAAATTGGAATGGTTTTCCAACACTTTGAATTATATCCACATATGTCCGTCATTGAAAATGTGACTTTAGCTCCGATGAAAGTGTTAAACATTTCAGAAAAAGAAGCCCTGGAGAGTGCTGAACGTTATTTAAAGCGAGTCAATATGTGGGATAAAAAAGATTCTTATCCAGACAATCTTTCTGGAGGACAAAAGCAACGGGTAGCGATTGCGCGAGGTTTAGCGATGAAGCCAGATGCAATGCTTTTTGATGAACCAACCTCTGCTTTAGACCCGGAAACTATTGTTGATGTACTGGACGTCATGAAAGACATCGCCGTAGAAGACGGGATGACGATGATTGTCGTTACGCATGAAATGGGCTTCGCTCGTGAAGTAGCGGATCGAACAATCTTTATGACGGCAGGAGAAATTATCGAAGATCGACCAAGCGAAGAATTCTTCGAAAACCCACAGGATCAACGTGCAAAGAACTTTATCAATCAAGTTTTTGCTTATTAAGGAGTGGTTGATATGAAATTTATGAAACGTATGGCCGGGAGGCTTATCTTACTAATGGTGGCGTTAATCCTTACAAGCTGTGGACAATCTGCAGCTGAAGTAGATATCGCTGAACGTATTGAAGAAGAAGAGACTCCAGTACTTACATGGGGTGTAAAAGCCGATACAAATCTTTTTGGCTTTTACAATATTGAATCTGGACAGATTGAAGGATTTGATGTTGATATTGCCAAAGCTTTGACCGATGAAATGACAGATGGTAAAGGCGAAGCTGAATTTGTTGAAGTCACCTCTAAAACACGTATTCCACTTTTGAAAAATGGAAAAATTGATGGCATTTTGGCCACTATGACGATTACAGAAGAACGAGAAAAAGAAGTTGATTTCAGTGATTCTTACTTTAACGGTGGACAATCATTACTTGTTCCTGAAGATTCTGAAATCGATGGCATTGAAGATTTAACGGAAAATAATACGGTTCTTGCGATTAAGGGTTCAAACTCTACACAAACCATGCGTGAGCTAGCTCCGCAAGTAGAAGTCTTAGACTTAGAGAACTACAGTGAAGGTTTTGTTGCGTTGCAATCTGGGCAAGGGGATACTTTAACGACTGATAATGCGATTTTATTAGGAATGATCGATACAAACCCTGGCTATCGCTTGGCAGGCGCAAACTTTACAGAAGAACCTTACGGAGTAGCGATTAACAAAGGCCAAGAAGACTTCCATGAAATGTTAGATGAAGCCTTGGATACGATTCAAGGAAACGGCGTTTATGATGAGATTTATGCGAATTGGTTCGGTGACATACTCCCGGCTGATTCACCAAATAGTGCCAGCACTTCAACGACAGGAGCAGCGAATCCTGAGGTCGATGAAGAGGTAGAAAGTGGGGGAGAAGAATGATTAGTTTATTACAACAATACTGGCCCCTACTGCTAGAGGGCTTTATCAATACATTGATTGCAAGTATGATTGCTTTAGTCTTCAGTTTGATTATTGGATCACTGATGGGAATGTTGCAAGTAACTTCTAATAAAATATTGAGTGGTCTAGCGAATGCCTACGTAGAATTCTTTAGAAACATCCCCTTATTAATTATTGTGATGTTTTTCTATGTGGTGATTCCTATGTACTGGGTAGGTATTTCAGGATTTTGGGCAGGTACGATTGGTTTAACGATTTATACTTCGTCCTTTATCGCTGACAACGTCCGTGCAGGAATTTTGACCGTACCGAAAGGGCAGATGGAAGCAGGGCTTTCCCAAGGGATGAAGCAAATGCAGATTATGCGTTACGTGATCCTACCCCAAGCGATTCGTATCGTGTTGCCTCCATTAGGAAATCAGTTTATTAACTTAGTGAAGAACTCATCCATCTTAGCGATGGTGGCTGGTTTAGACTTAATGTACTATGGTGACTTTGTAGCGATGGAAACATTTAATACGCTAAGTACTTATGTTTTAGTGGGGCTTATTTACTTAGTCATTACGTTACCGTTGACTTACTTCACACGGAAACTCGAAGACAAATTAGGGGTACACAACAATTAAGGAGGAGATTGAATGAATTTTGTTGAAGCATTTTCTTGGATGAATATTCGATTTTTATTAGAAGGTCTCCTTATAACCGTTGAGGTTGCCTTTTATTCTATTATTTTCAGTGTTATCTTAGGATTTATTTTAGGGATTATTCGTTACTTTGAAATTCCCGTTGTATCAAAAGTAGTCGGTTGGGTTGTTGATATTATCCGTAATCTGCCTTTACTATTGATTATATTCTTTACGTACTTTGCTTTGCCGGAAATGGGCGTGAGTTTAGATGTCTTTTGGTCAACGGTTGCCGCCATGTCTATCTTTGAGGCTTCAATGATTTCAGAGATTTTACGCGGTGGTTTAAAGGCTGTACCGAAAGGACAAACAGAAGCAGGACTGGCTTCAGGCATGACCAAAACAAAAGTAATGCGTTATGTCTTATTCCCACAGGCTGTCAGAGATACTCTGCCTTCTGTAGTCAGTCAGCTGATTGCCTTGATTAAGGACACCTCACTTGCGACAATTATTACATTGCCAGAATTAACGCATAATGCGAAAATCATTTATGGACAGGATACAGCTTATGTAATCCCGATGTTTATCGCCCTGGCGTTATTATATTTTGTTATTTGTTATGCATTATCTTTACTATCAAAATATCTTGGACGAACGATTGCTTTCCGTACAAGAGAAATTTAAAGAGAATAAGAAAAGGAGTTTGGGATTGCCCCAAACTCCTTTTTGCTTATTCAATTGTAAAAAGTTTAGCCAAAGAAACTTAAGAAAATACCTGCAGCGACCGCTGAGCCGATTACGCCAGCCACATTAGGTCCCATAGCATGCATTAATAAGTAGTTGTTTGGATTGGCTTTAATTCCTTCACCTTGTGCAACCCGAGCAGCCATAGGGACAGCAGACACGCCTGCTGAGCCAATGAGAGGATTGATTTTTCCACCCGTGAGCTTGTACATTAATTTACCCATTAAAACACCACTTGTAGTACCAACAATAAAAGCAAAGAGTCCTAAAGCAATAATGATAAGGGTATCGAGGGATAATAATGTTTCCGCATTCGCACTTGCTCCCACAGAAACTCCTAATAATATGGTAATAATATACATCATAGAATTTTCTAAAGTATCCGCCAATAAAGGCACAACATTACTTTCACGAATTAAGTTTCCTAACATTAACATTCCAACTAATGAAGCGGCTGATGGAATGAGTAAGCTTACAAAGATAGTAACGACAATCGGAAAAATAATTTTTTCTTTTTTAGAAACTGGTCGAGCTTGTTTCATCACTGTTTTTCTTTCTTCCTCAGTGGTTAAGGCCTTCATAATCGGTGGTTGAATAATCGGGACCAGTGCCATGTAGGAATAGGCGGCAATCGCGATGGTCGGTAAAATATGTTCAGCGAGTTGCGAAGAGATATAGATAGCTGTTGGACCATCCGCTCCTCCAATAATTCCAATCGATGCTGCTTCAGAAGGGGACATTCCCAAGGCTAAAGCGCCAAAAAACGCAGCAAAAATACCGAATTGAGCGGCACCACCTAACAATAAAGTTTTAGGGTTAGCGATCAGAGGGCCAAAGTCAGTAGAAGCGCCCAAACATAAGAAAATAAGAGGTGGAAAGATCCCTAAACCTACTCCTTGGTAAAGGTAATAAAGGAGTCCGCCATTCTCGCCACCAGAAGCCGCATCCATCAAACCTGTTAAGGGAAGATTGGCTAAAAGCATTCCAAAACCAATCGGGATTAATAAATACGGCTCATATTCTTTGGCAACCGCTAAATAAATTAAAATAAGAGCAATAGCAATAACGATAATTTCTTGGAAGGTTATATTCAATAACCCGGAAGTTGTAATAAGTTCATTAATCGATTCAATCATTTAATCCAATGCCTCCTATATTGTGAGAAGAATTTGGTCAGCTTCCACACGATCATTCGCGTTGACGAAGATCTCACCGACAACTCCATCCGCAGGCGCGACTACTTCGTTTTCCATCTTCATGGCTTCTAAAACAACCAAAGCCTCTCCTTCGGTAACGGATTGGCCCGCACTAACATTCACTTTAAGAATCGTACCCGGCATAGGGGCTTTCACTTCGGTGCCTTCTGCAGAGGTTACAGGTTGTGCAGTGGGTTCGGTTTCCGGTGCTGACTCTGTTGTTGTCTGTTCAGTAGACATATCTGCGTCCGCTGATAATTCCTTCACCGATACACGATAAACTTCATTATTGATTTCAATTTCGTATTTTTTCATTGTATGTTTTCCTCCATTTATTTAATTCGTTGCGATTCAACAATTTCAAATTTTTTATTAGGTTCGTCTTCAGAAGCTAAAACTAAAGCCATTAATTCAGCAACTTTTTGATGCTTGGAATTTGGGGCTAGAGTGTCCGTTGTTGATTGGGGTGCAGTCGCTTTCCCTGCAGCAGGTTGGCTCCTTTTTGTTGAACCAGCGTCTGGTTGGGAGCTGTGAACGAATTTTGAAGTGACTTCCACCAATCCCCAGATGGCTGCTAATACAGTAAAAACAACCAACATTGAAACGACGGTTAAAGTTAACCCGTCAAGAATACTAATGGTTTCCATGTGATTCCTCCTAGGATATTACTCAATTGATCTTACTTGCCGTAGCGTGCTTGGATTTTAATGGGTTCATCCGCAGCTGTAGGCGCGTGATATTTATTTTCTAAATATTCGCGGCCTGTTTGCGGGAAGAGGGCATAAGTTAAGACGTCTTCATCATTTTTCGCTAACTCTCCCAGTTCTTCTTTCAACTTGTCAAATTCAGGATCTAATCGATCAGCTGGCCGGAAATCAATCACGTCATCATCGCCAATAATGGATCTTCGGAACTCTTCATCCACGGGCGCAGGTGTTTTCCCATAAAAGCCTTTGAGATAATCTTTGATTTCATTGGGCACAATCTTATAACGTTCTCCTGTTAAAACATTAAAGACGGCTTGGGTACCTACCATCTGACTCATTGGCGTAACTAATGGCGGGTAACCTAGATCTGCTCGTACGTTGGGTACTTCATTTAATACTTCATCATATTTGTCCAGAGCGCCTGCTTCGCGAAGTTGGGAATTTAAGTTCGAAAGCATTCCTCCGGGCACTTGATAAATTAAGGCTTTAGGATCAGCGAACATCATCTTTGGATCTAAGGTGCCATTTTCTAAGTACTTATCCCGAATCCCTTTAAAGTAATCCGCGATTTCTTCTAGAGCATCAATATCTAAATGCGTATCGATCCCTAATTCTTCAAAGGCTAATGCCATAGATTCCGTAGCAGGTTGACTGGTTCCTTCAGCAAAGGGAGAAATAGCTGTATCAATGATATCGACACCCGCTTCAACCGCCGCCAAATAGGTCATATGAGCGGTACTACTTGTGGCATGTGTATGCAAGTTCAGCGGAACATCGATGACTTCTTTAATAGCAGGGATCAGTTCACGAGCAACTGCTGGTGTTAAAATACCTGCCATATCTTTTAGACAAATGGAATCCGCCCCCATATTATTATATTGTTCGGCAAGATCTTTATAATATTCAATGGTATGCACTTCACTTGTCGTATAAGCAATCGTTAACTGAGCATGTGCACCATACTTTCTGACCGCTTTTAAAGAAGCTTCTAGGTTTCGTGGGTCATTGAGCGCGTCGAAAATACGGAAAACATCAATTCCATTTTTCGCAGCGTTTTCAATAAATTTATCCACTAAGTCATCGGCATAGTGACGATAGCCAATCAAGTTTTGGCCTCTTAAAAGCATCATAAGCTTAGTATTCGGCGTACGCTTACGTATCTCTCGAAGTCTTTCCCAAGGGTCTTCGTTTAAGAAACGAATCGCAGAATCATAAGTGGCGCCTCCCCACATCTCAAGAGCGTAATAACCGGCTTGATCCATCTTTTCTACAATCGGCAACATATCATCTGTCGACATGCGGGTTGCCATAAGACTTTGATGCGCATCACGCAAGACGGTCTCGTTCACGCGTATTTCTGTCATAAATTTTTCCACCTTTCTTATTCAATACTTCACTTATATTGTAGGGTAAATGCTTACAAAATGAAATCGGAATCGCGCTTATTATTGTTCTATAGGTGTTTTTTTGCGTAGAACGCTTGAAGTGAGCGAATAAGGGTCTCTTTTTTCGAAGAACGATCATAACAGCTTTGTAATTTTATTAACTTGATAATTTATTATCGAATCGGAGCTTATTTATTAAAGTGAAAAAATAAAATTATGTAGATACTCCTTTATTTCTCAAGCTTATAGCGTTTTTACAAAAACACAATAGAAGAACAATTAAAGTCTTGTATTCTAAAAAAATAAGATTAAAATGAATTATGTAATCGGTTACGATAAATGTTTCACGAGCTTGTCTTGCCGAAATAAAAATAAATACTTAATAGGAGGAAAAAAATGTATTTAGCTATTATTGGGTTTTTACTTATTATAGCTTTAATGTACGTATTGATTGCCGAAAAAATGGCACCACCCGTTGCTTTTATTCTATTTCCATTAATTGCTTCAATTTTAATTGGTGCAGATATTGCGCAATTTAGTGAATATGTCGAAATGGGCTTAGGTTCGATCTTGAACACAGCGGTCTTATTCTTATTCTCCATCTCGTTTTTCACATTGATGTCGGAACAAGGATTGTTTGACCCCTTGGTTGATTTTATTATTGGAAAAGTAGGGAAGAATATTACGGCTATTTTTATTGCCGTCATTCTTGTGGCTGCTGTTTCTCACCTAGATGGTAGTGGTGCTTCTACATATTTGATTGCTATTCCAGCATTTAAACCGATCATGGATCGTTTAAATGTGCGACCGACCGCATTTCTGGGAACTGTGATTGGTTTAATGGCAGCGATGAATATTATTCCATGGGGTGGGCCGACCATACGTGCAGCTTCTGTGGCACAAGTAGAGGTGTTTGATTTATATTCATTCATCTTACCCGCTGTCATTTTTATGTTCTTATTAGCTGCAGGAATTGCTGTCTTTCATTCCCGTCGTGAGAAAGCGCACGGAGCAGGACTACAAGGTGAAGATTTAGAAGTTGCTGAGATGGCTGATGATGGGAACCAAGAAATGAAAACCAGCAAAGGATTATATATTTACAACTTAGTCTTAACTATTGTGATGTTAGTCTTTCTATTTGCAGACTTTGGCTTCCCAATGCACTTCATCTTTATGGTGGCTTTCGCACTAGCTATCCTCGGAAACTTTCGCTCCGTTAAAGAGCAAGGACAAAAAATTGAAGAGTTTGGGAATAATGCGATCGTTATGACGATGACCCTATTCTCAGTAGGAATTTTCATTGGAGTCATTCAAGGATCAGGAATGGTTGAAGCAATGGCCACAACGATTATTAATATTTTACCTGGTTTTATTACTCCTCACTTACATTGGTTCTTGGCTTTATTCGCTGTACCATTAATGATGGCTCTAGGGACAGATGCTTTTTACTTTGCATTAATTCCTATTATTATTGGAATTGTTGAACCTTTTGGTGTATCACCAGAAGCTGTGGCTGCGACTTTCTTAATTACAGGAACTTATGGCACTTACATTAGTCCAACCGTTGCGGCCAACTATGTGGGGGTTGCGCTCTCTGGAACAACCATTGGTGACCACATCAAGGCAAACCTTCCGATTATGTGGGGATCCAGTATCCTTACATTAATTGTTGCGACGTTCCTTGGCGTTATCCCTTTTTAAAATATAAATATTCATTTTTTAACGGACGACTTTTTAACATGAAGTCGTCCGTTTTTGAAAGCAGTATATAAAGCATAAGAAAAGCCCAGACATTTTTTGTCTGGGCTTTTTTTCATATTAAAGGCTCTTAGTTTGTCTTCATTAATTCATCGATATATTCAATATCTTCTGGTTGGTTTTCTTCGATTTCTTTAATTTTATCTGCAAACTGTGGCAAATAATCTTTATGCGCATAAAGCATTTGGTCGAGTAATGTTTTAGCTATATGTCCACCGGGGACCAGAGGATTGATGGTGAAGGCTTGGAGAGCGGCTCCGTAATCGCCATCGACTGCTGCGCGGATGACTGTTTCTTCCATTCCTTTCATTAATTGTAACGCGCCACGAGCGGCTGGATGTTCAAAAGTACCCCAATTATAAGGTACGAAACCTTTCCCAGTCACTACGCCGGAAACTTCAACCGCTGAATCATAAGGTAAGTCAGTGATTGTGCCGTTATTTTGGGTGGAAACCACCATTTCAGTGTGCTTATCATTCTGGATTGAAGCGATAATCTCACAAGCCGCATCTGAATAATGGGTCCCGCCACGTTGGGTTAACTCTTCCGGTTTATGATCTAAGGCCGGATCTTTGTACAACTCAAAGAGCCTTTTCTCTGTTTCTTTGACCACTTGAGCCCGCGTTTCTCCAGCTTCAAATTCTTCGATAGAATGTTCGAGCATCTCATCTTCAATATAGTAGTAACGGTGGTAACCACACGGCAATAGTTCTAAATCTTTTAACTGTTCATAGTGGAAGGAAGCTTGGTGAATGTTTTCCATATCGCCTGCAGAAGCGCTCGATTTTGGATTATAGAGTTTATCGATGGCTTCGAGCGTACGTTCATTTCCTTCCTTATCCCAAATTCGATGCCAGTGAAAGTGGTTGATACCAGCATAATGGAAGAATAAATCTTCTTCAGGCATATCTAAAGCCTCCGCACCTAATTTTGTATGGCCGATAGGAACGTTACATAAACCTAAAGTTCGCTTCCAACCGCCTTGTTTAATAGCTGCTTCTGTCACCATACCTGCAGGGTTGGTGAAGTTGACTAACCAAGCCTTCGGACATTGAACTTTCATATCTTCGATAATGTCTAAAATCACCGGAATCGTTCGGAAAGCTTTAAACATTCCGCCAGCACCGTTTGTTTCTTGACCAAGGACACCATGTGATAGGGGAATTCTTTCGTCTTTAATGCGAGCATCTAATAAACCTACTCGAAACTGTGTCGTGACATAATCAGCATCTTTTAACGCTTCAAAACGATCTAACGTTAAAGTGACTTTCCAGTCCAATCCAGCGGCTTTGATCTGGCGTTTAGCCATTTCACCGACTGTTTCTAGCTTTTCTTTTCCTGCTTCAATATCCACCAAAACAATTTCTCGAATCGGTAGTTGTTCCTTCCGTAAAATATACCCTTCGATTAATTCCGGTGTATAACTTGAACCGCCACCAATGGTTACAATTTTCAATGATTCTTTACCCATGCGTTTATTTCCTCCTTCATTTGTTAAACGCTTTATTACTGTCTATAGCATAATTTATGGAATGGATTCCATACAAGGAGATCCTTAAAAATAATCGAACCTTCTCGTTTTATTTCTATGGTAAGATAGTTATAGAAACGAAAATAATTTTTTAGGAAAGTAGGTGAGTGCATGTTTTCTTTATCAATCTTAATGCTTGAACGCGGTGGTTTAATCATTATTTTAGCCTATCTATTAGTGAATATTCGACATTTCCGTCATTTAATTCAAGAGCGTCAGGAATGGAAAGTCAAAGGGCAATTAATTTTAATTTTTAGTGTTTTTGCAATTATTTCAAACTTCACGGGGGTAGAGATTGCGAGAGGGGAGATCATTATTGATCAATTATTTTCCCAGTTAGCTCCCGATTCTTCATTGGCTAACACCCGCGTGTTAACGATAGGAGTCTCAGGCATTATTGGCGGACCTTTTGTCGGTTTTTCTGTCGGTTTACTGTCGGGCTTGGTTCGTTTCTGGCAAGGGGGGATGGATCCCCATACTTATCTCATCTCATCCATCGTCATTGGGCTCTTATCCGGTTCTTTTGGTAAGCGGTTTATTGAAAACCATACATTACCTAGCATTAAACAAGGAGCTGTGGTGGGCGCTCTAATGGAGGGTGTGCAAATGTTTTGTATTATTACTTTAGGTAGTCATTTTGAGGAGTCCTTAGGAGTGGCTCGTTTTGTGAGTTTGCCGATGATTTTGACAAGTACAATCGGCACGGCCATCTTTTTATCCGTCATTGATTCTGCTCGCCGGCAAGAAGAGCAAACGCGAGCAGTGCAAACGCATGATGTCTTACAATTAGCGAGTGAGACTTTGCCTTATTTTCGTTCGGGCTTTGATGAACAATCTGCACAAAAAGCAGCGGAAATTATTCGACGCTTTATGAAAGTTGATGCAGTCAGCATCACGAACAAAGAAAGAATTTTAGCACATGTAGGGGCAGCCAGTGATCATCATCGACCGACGAAAGCGATCTTGACGGATCTCTCGAAAGAAGTTCTTCAAACAGGGGAGATCAAGGAAGTTCATTCCCGCGAGGCTATCGGATGTCACCATGCGGATTGTCCTTTGGAAGCGGCCGTTGTGATTCCTTTAGAAATACAAGGGGACATTGCAGGCACGTTAAAATTTTATTTTACCGATGAAATGAAATTAACTTTTGTGGAAAGGCAATGGGCAGAGGGATTGGGCAGTATTTTTTCTAGTCAGTTAGAGTTAGGAAAATTAGAAACAGAAGCTAGATTGTTAAAAGATGCAGAAATCAAAACGTTGCAAGCACAAGTGAATCCGCACTTTTTCTTTAATGCTCTGAATACTATTTCCGCACTTATTCGGATTGATAGTGAAAAAGCACGTGCGCTGTTGATTCAGCTGAGTCGGTTTTTCCGGTCGAATCTGCAGGGATATCGCAAGAATTTACTGCCCCTTGCTAAAGAGCTAGAGCAAGTGGAAGCTTATTGCCAACTCGAGCAAGCACGTTTTCCTGAACGAGTCGCAGTGCATGTACATATTGAAGAGGGTTTAGAAGAAGCGTTAGTCCCACCTTTTTTAATTCAGATACTCGTCGAGAATGCTTTTAAACATGCTTTTAGTAATCGAAAATCTGGAAATAAAGTATGGGTATCGGTGGAAACGGAAGGGGATCAAATGTTGATTCAAGTCAACGATAATGGCCAAGGGATTCATCCGGAAAAGATGCCTTATTTAGGGGACGCTGTGGTGTCCTCCGAGAGGGGTACGGGCTCTGCTTTAGAAAATTTAAATCGACGTTTAATCAGTTTATTTGATCAACAAGCAAAATTAAAATTTGCTTCAAACGAAGCCGGAACCACGGTAAAATGTGTGATTCCCATCAAAAGGGAGGAATAATGAATGCATACTTTAATTGTCGATGATGAACCATTAGCGCGAAATGAACTGGCTTATTTACTCGAGCAGTGTGAAGAAGTGGGTCATATTGAGGAGGCGGATTCGATTGAAGAGGCTTTGGAGAAGTTACTACAACAACCGATTGACTTAGCTTTTCTGGATATTCACTTAACCGAAGAGAGCGGACTGACGTTAGCCGATAAAATCAATCGCATTCCCAATCCACCACTCATTGTCTTTGCTACGGCTTATGATGATTATGCCATCCAAGCTTTTGAACGAAATGCTCGCGATTATTTACTCAAACCGTTTGAATTAGAACGTGTACAAGAAACCGTCCGGCGAGCGCAAGCCACCCTGGCAGCCAGAGCACAGAAGAGTGATGAACAAGAAAAAACAGCTGCCGTTTATCCGGTACCAATGGAAGACCGTATCTTTATGGTACATGCGCGCGAGATTCTCGCCATCGAAGTTAACCAGGGAGAGACGACCATTTATACGGCTGAAAAAAATTATAAAACAACGGAGCCTTTAAATGCTTGGGAGAAAAAGCTCCCTCAACCACCTTTTATGCGCGTGCATCGTTCCTATTTGGTCAATCTGGATAAGATTGAAGAGATTCAACCTTGGTTTAATCAAACGTATCAAGTAACGGTGGGGGATCATGTGAAAATTCCGGTCAGTCGCTCTTATGAACAAGCCTTTAAAGAAAAAATGGGCTTAAAGAGGAGGGAGTAAAGTTTTCATCATGCATTTCAGCACTTTATAGGAGCAACTGAGCCTTAGAAATATGTATTCCAGCAATTTTTCCTCTTATTTAAAAGGATATTTAGTAGAATACCAGTATAGAAAGCGATTACAAAAAATAGGAGGAGAAAAATGATTACTTTATTAGGCGGTATTGCACTATTAATTCTTGGTTATTTTATTTATGGTCGTTATATTGAAAAGAACTTTTCGATTGAGCCTGATCGAGAGACGCCAGCCGAAGCTTTACAAGATGGGTATGACTATGTTCCAATGCCTAAATGGAAAAACGGGCTGATTCAATTATTAAATATTGCGGGAACAGGACCTATATTTGGACCGATCATGGGCGCGTTATACGGGCCGGTCGCTTACCTTTGGATTATCTTAGGAAATATTTTTGCGGGAGCTGTTCATGATTATATGATCGGTATGATCTCGCTGCGAAACAATGGCGCACACCTGCCAGAGCTAGCCAGTCGTTATTTAGGAAAAAGCACGAAGCATATTGTAAATATTTTCTCGATGTTGCTTTTGATGTTAGTCGGTACTGTATTTGTCACTACACCTGCTAACTTAATTGACAATTTGACACCCAACTGGTTAACGGTAGGAATTATTACATTACTTATTTTTGCGTACTATATCATCTCGACGGTTCTACCGATTGATAAGGCTATGGGGAAAGTTTTTCCAATCTTTGGAGCGATTTTAATTATTAGTACCGTTGCGATCGGTGGTACTTTAATGGTTAAAAATGGCTCTTCGATTCCAAACTTAACGCCAAACACTTTGCGAAACTTCCATCCAGAAGGTTTAGCGATTTTCCCCGCTTTATTCTTTACTATTTCTTGTGGAGCTTTGTCTGGTTTCCATGCGACACAAGCGCCATTAGTTTCTAGAACAAGTACGGATGAACGTGAAGGACGCTTTACTTTTTACGGAATGATGATTGCTGAAGGAATTATCGCGATGATTTGGGCAGCAGCGGCGATGACCTTATTTGATGGGCAAACATTAAATGAAATGATCAATGCGGGTACGGCTTCATTGGTTGTTAACGAAGTCTCAATTATGTTATTAGGTAGTGTGTTAGGAACGATTGCGATTGCCGGAGTCATTGTGCTCCCTATTTCATCCGGACTTTCTGCCTTTAGAAGTTTACGAAACATTGCAGCAGACTACTTAAATATTAATCAAGACACCATCACTAAAATATTAGCTGTTACAATTCCTTTATATGTTGTTTCATTTTTCTTAACACAAGTCGACTTTAACCTCTTATGGCGTTACTTTAACTGGGCGAACCAGGTAACGGCGGTTATTTCTTTATTGGTTTCGACGCGTTATCTCTATTTGAAGAGCAAGAACTATTGGGTGACCTTTATCCCTGGAGTCTTTATCCTTTATGCGGTCCTTGTCTATATTCTAAGTGAACCGATTGGCTTTAATATGGGCTTAGTACCACTAACATATATCGTAGGAGCTGCGTTGTCACTTGTTATCTTGTGGGTATTTTGGGAATCAGGGAAAAAACAAAAAGAAAATCTCGATTCCAGCTCGCCATTATTAAATGATGAGTTACCGATCGGCACTTTTTCTACTAACTAAGACACGAAATATTCAATGGATATTGCTGCATAAGCTCGTAGCCGACTGGTTACGAGCTTATTGGTTTTATAGAGAGTAAACCCTTATTATTGGCAAGACCCAGATCTTTTTAGTACAATGGGACTGGAGAAATATGAGAAGAATAATTGAAAGTTTCAAAACGGAGGGACTTTGCAAATGAACCAAGAACATTTTGATATTATGAAAAATAAAGATGGTTTTGTTGCAGCACTCGATCAAAGTGGTGGTAGTACACCAAAAGCACTTGAAAATTATGGAATTACTGAAGACCAGTACGCCAATGACGATGAAATGTTTGATCTTGTCCATGAAATGCGGACGCGTATTATAACCTCGCCAGCCTTTACTTCAGATAAAATTATAGGCACGATTCTATTTGAACATACCATGAATAATAAAATCGAAGGGCAATATACAGGCAAGTATCTAGCAGATAAAGGGATTGTCCCTTTTATTAAGGTTGACCAAGGACTGGCGGAAGAAGAGAACGGCGTTCAGTTGATGAAGCCTATGCCAGGACTTGATAATCTACTCAAACAATCCAAAGAACAAAATATGTTTGGAACAAAGATGCGTTCAAATATTCTTTCGTATAATGAGGAAGGGATCGACGCTGTCGTCACGCAACAATTCCAAGTCGCTCAAGAAATTATTGACGCTGGTTTAGTGCCGATCGTTGAGCCTGAAGTAAATATTCACGCGGAAGATAAAGAACAGATTGAAGCGTATTTAAATGATGCCATTAAGAAACATTTAGATGAGTTGGCGGATGACGATTACGTCATGTTGAAATTAACCATTCCGACAAAAGCAAACACTTATAAAGAACTTACGGAACATCTACAAGTTATCCGAGTCGTTGCTTTATCTGGTGGTTATGAGACAGAAGAAGCCAACGAAAAACTCAGTCATAATGAGAACGTCATCGCTAGCTTCTCACGTGCGCTTACGCAAGATCTATCAGTGGATCAGAGCGATGAAGAGTTCAATGAAAAACTACAAGAAGCTGTGGATGCGATTTATGATGCTTCAGTGAATAAAAAATAAAAATGAGATTTTAAAGATAGTTAAAAAGCAAGGGGATCCCCTTGCTTTTTAGTTGTCTATGAAGAGGTTTGTTTGTAATTAATTCGAATTCGAGTATACTGAATTAAAGGGAATATAAAAATAGGGGGCATCAGATGATTCATAAAATCAAACAAAGCATAAAAGATTATGAACCCCAAATATTTGGGAAGCAAGAAAGATCGGCGGTACTTTTACCCCTGATCCAAGTAGAAAATGAATGGCATGTCTTATATGAAGTTCGGAGTCAAGTCGTTTCGCAAGCCGGCGATTCTTCCTTTCCGGGTGGACGGGTAGAAAGCAATGAAACTTATGAAGAAGCCGCCATCCGTGAAACGATAGAAGAATTAAATATCGAACGAGAGAACATTGTCGTTTATGGTGAGATTGATTATATTGTTAGTGAGCGGATGATTATTCATTGCTTTGTGGGCGAACTCGTAGATGTTGATGTTGAAGCGATTGAGCCAAATGTAGAAGTTGAAAAAATCTATACGGTGCCATTAAAATTTCTAATGGAGAATGAACCCAAATATTTTGCTGTTCATTTTAATCCGACTTTAGAAGAAGACTTTATCAAGAACCAAGAAGATTATGAACATGAATATACATTTGAAAATAGCCGACAACGCATTCCTTATTATGCTATTGCGGACCACTCTTTATGGGGCTTTACGGCGAACCTAACCGAACGATTCATTGAAATAATCACAGGGAATCCTGAGTAGACAGTCTTGTAAGCGCCAGAAAAGATTAATAAAAAATGAGTTTGGAGTTTGTTTTTGATTAAACAATGTGATAAAATATTTGTATGCGATAATTATTTGAGTCTTTTTCATGCTTAAGTAGTTAGCGGTTACATATTTCTTATTATAAATAGGGGGAAATCATCAATGAGCTATAAAAAATTCGTTAGCTTATTTGCAGTTTCAACACTAGCTCTTGCAGCATGTGGTACGACGGAAGATACAGAAGAACCGGCAACAGATGAGACAGAACAAACAGAAGAAGTAGACCAGACAGAAGAAACAACAGATACGGAAGAAACTTCTGATAGTTCAAGCTTAATCAATGAGGCGATTGATCAGTCAGGGGATGCGACGCCAGAATACGGTTTAGAAGTTACGGGGGCTGGCTGGACGACAGATGGTATTATTATCGAACATCTTCCAGGAGAAGCGGCAACTGTACCCGTTACGATTATCTCTGAAGAAGAAGCTTATAACACTTATTTATTAGAGGACGGGGCGATTGTTGATGTGGTTTCAGATGAACCAGAACCGGAGTTCACGGTTGAATCGCCGAGCGATGAAGTAGAATATGTTGTCGGGGTTTCACCAGATGACTTGGGTGAGGTCGGCGATGAAGTAGCGGTCGATGACTTTTACCGTTCAGAAACCTTATTATTTGAAGAAGAAGATCCAGAAGAAGCAGAGGAAGAATAAATCTTTCGTTCGAATAGTGTAAAGAGGAGGGCAAAGGGGACTTTGTCTTCTTTTTATTCTTTTCAAGAAGTGTGAAGTAAGAGTGAATATAGCTTTTAAAAAGAATAGCGTATCATCTGTAGGTATCCCCCCTAGAAGAATTTCAAATAATGATAGATAAAACGGTTCAATAAGAGAAAGCTTTGTTAAATAAAGCAGAAATATGCTATAATTTAACTACTAATTAACGAGACTGGGTGAGGCGACTTACCCAGCTTTTTTGCATGTTAATTTATAGAATGATGTAGGAGGCGCCTCAATGAAATTAATTTTTGGATTAGGAAACCCAGGAAAAAAATATGAAAATACAAGACACAATATAGGCTTTATTGCCTTAGACCGTTTGGCGGAAAATTTAGGTTTAACCTTTAACCGGACGAAATTTAATTCTGTTTATGCAGAAGGAAATATTGGTACGGAAAAAGTGATCTTAATTAAACCCCAAACGTTTATGAACTTATCCGGTGAATCGGTTCAACCTTGGGTCGATTATTATAATGTAACGGCAGAGGATATTGTGGTGATTTATGATGATATGGATCTACCCGTCGGAAAAATTCGTCTACGAGTTAAAGGAAGTTCTGGCGGTCATAATGGAATGAAAAGTATCATTCAGCATCTAGGGACACAGGAATTTAACCGGGTTCGTGTGGGGGTAGGACGTCCTTATCCAAAACAAACGGTTATTTCTCATGTCCTCAGCCGTTTCTCGAAAGATTCGATCGATGATATGAAAATGTCCGTCCAAGACATTATCGATGCGATTAAATATTGGGCTGATGCTCACACTTTCCAAGAAACGATGAATGAATTTAATTAGAATAAACCAAAGAAGATGATAAAAGATGATTAAAAATATAAAAATGATTGAAAACAGAAAGGAGTCATCACGTAATGCCCGCAATGATTGACTTTTTAAAACAAAAAAGTAATGTTCAAAAAGTACTCAAAGATATTACGCCCGACTCTGCGCAACTCGTGACTGGAATCGCAGACTCTGCTCGAGCTTCCTTGATTGCAGCGGTAGCCGAAGAAAAAGAATTACCAACGATTGTCTTCACCTCGAATTTGCATCAAGCGAACCAGTTATATAATGATGTGCAAGAGTTCTATCCGAAAGAGAATATTTATGTTTATAATGTGAACGATATGATTCATGCACAATTATCGGTGGCTTCTCCTGAAGAACAGGCGGAGCGGATTGAAACATTAGAATTTTTACTGTCGGAACAAGCCGGGATTATTATTATTCCCGTTGCTGGAGCACGTCGTTTACTACCGCCGAAAGAAGCTTACCAAAACGCACGTTTAAGTATTCGTTTAGACAGTGATGTCGAATTAGAACAATTGACAAATCAACTGGTCAGTATTGGTTACGAGCGCGAGCAAATTGTAGCAAAACCCGGTGAATTTAGTGTGCGAGGAGGCATTATCGATGTCTACCCCCTCACTGAGAAATACCCGATCCGAATCGAACTCTTTGATATTGAAGTGGATTCCATTCGTTCATTTGATGCAGAGACCCAGCGTTCGATCGAACAATTGGATGAAATTAAAATACCACCCGTTACGGAAGCGATCTTGCCGAGCGAAAACTGGAGCAGAGCTACGGAACGCTTGAAATCAGCTTATGAAGAGACCAATGCGCAATTAAAAGAGGAAGAAGAAAAAGAATTGTTTGCACAAAACTTGCTGCCAACGATTGAAGCTTTGGAGAACGGTGTTTGGCATGAGAGTTTTTCAAACTATACGCACTTTTTATTTGAACGGACGGCATCCATTATCGATTATCTACCGGAGCAAGCGATTGTTCTATATGATGAGTATCCGCGTCTTTTAGAAAATAATCAAAAATTGGAAGAAGAAGAGGCGGAATGGTTGGCCAATCAAACCCAGCATCGTCGCGTTTTAATGGGGCAAGAAATTAGTCAAGACTTTATGGACAATCAACGAAAAATTGACCAACCCCGTATTTATTTTTCACTTTTCCAAAAAGGCATAGGTAGCTTAAAGTTAACCGCAATTCATGCTTTCCATTACCGAGAGATGCAAAAGTTCTTCAACCAAATGCCATTGATCCAAACAGAAATCGAAGGTTGGCAAAAACAAGGCTTTACGATCGTTGTGATGACAGAAAATGAAGAACGAGCCGAACAAGTGCAAAGTACATTAAAAGACTTTAAAATTACCGCTCAAATCTTAGGGC
The DNA here is from genome assembly GCA_963558565.1 of uncultured Atopostipes sp. Classification (GTDB taxonomy): domain Bacteria; phylum Bacillota; class Bacilli; order Lactobacillales; family Carnobacteriaceae_A; genus Atopostipes. The sequence continues at coordinate 4,820 of CAUWGX010000002.1, read as the reverse complement.
GAGAGGATAAGATTGAAGAAAGTCAGCTCCAAATCCTTCCTTATACGGTACAGACGGGCTTTGAATTAATCGAAGAAAAATTGGTAGTCTTAACAGAAAGTGATATGTTTAATCGACCGGCTAAAAAACGTCGTCGTTCATTAAATATTTCAAACGCCGAGCGAATCAAAAACTATAACGAATTAAATCCTGGTGACTATGTGGTTCATGTCAGTCACGGAATAGGTAAATATGTCGGGATGGAAACTCTTGAAATCAAGGGCGTTCATCAAGATTATTTAACGATTGAATATCAGAAAAATGACCGTGTCCTGATCCCAGTGACACAACTAAACTTGATTCAAAAATATGTTTCTGCTGAAGGTAAAGAACCACGGATCCATAAACTTGGAGGAACGACGTGGGCGAAAACAAAATCACGCGTGCAAAAGCAAGTGGAAGATATAGCGGACGAACTAATCGATTTGTATGCGGAGCGTGAAAGTCGAAAAGGCTTTGCTTTTTCGAAGAATGATAGCTATACGCAAGAATTCGAAGATGCTTTCCCTTATACCGAAACACCCGACCAGCTACGTTCCATCAAAGAAGTTTATAAAGATATGGAAAAAGAAAAGCCAATGGACCGCTTAGTGGTGGGAGACGTTGGTTATGGAAAAACAGAAGTAGCCATGCGGGCTGCTTTCAAAGCTGTACAAGATGGTAAACAAGTCGCCTTTTTAGTTCCGACGACCGTCTTAGCGCAACAGCACTATGAATCTTTCATCGAACGCTTCGTTGATTTTCCGATTGAGATTGAAATGTTGAGCCGTTTCCGTACGAAAAAACAGGCTGATGAGATCAAAGATGGTTTACGGAAAGGCCAGATTGACATTATTATTGGGACCCATCGTTTATTATCCAAAGACATGAAGTATCAAGATTTAGGTTTACTGGTTGTCGATGAGGAACAACGTTTTGGCGTTAAACATAAAGAACGAATTAAAAGCTTGAAAAAAGATGTCGATGTTTTAACGCTAACCGCTACTCCGATCCCACGAACGTTGCATATGTCCCTTGTGGGTGCGCGCGATTTATCAGTGATTGAAACGCCGCCGGCTAACCGTTATCCGGTCCAAACCTATGTGTTAGAGATGAATGGCTTAGTGATTCGAGAAGCGATCGAGCGTGAAATGGCACGCGGCGGACAAGTCTTTTTCTTACACAACCGGGTCAGTACTATTGAAAAACGGGTCAATGATATTCAAGAACTCGTGCCGGATGCGCGAATTGCTTATATCCATGGTCGTTTAACAGAAACGCAATTAGAAAATGTCTTGTATGATTTCCTACAAGGAGAGTATGACGTTTTAGTGACTACGACAATTATTGAAACAGGCGTGGACATGCCGAACGTGAATACTTTACTCGTCGAAAATGCTGACTACATGGGGCTTTCACAACTTTATCAATTGCGAGGACGTGTAGGTCGTAGTAACCGTGTAGCTTATGCTTACTTTATGTATGAACAAAATAAAATACTCAGTGAAGAAAGTGAAAAACGTCTGCAAGCCATTAAAGACTTTACCGAATTAGGAAGTGGCTTTAAGATTGCGATGCGTGACTTGTCGATTCGCGGTGCTGGAAACTTATTAGGCCAACAGCAAAGTGGCTTTATTGATTCCGTCGGTTTTGACTTATACTCACAAATGCTACAAGAAGCGGTCGCCCGTAAACAAGGAGACCCATCTGCTGAACGAACAGTGGTAGAAATTGACGTGGACGTCGATGCTTACATCCCAAGTGATTATGTCACAGATGAACGTCAAAAAATTGAATTGTATAAACGTATTCGTTCACTGAAAAGCGAAGAAGAATTTGTGGAACTACAGGATGAATTTATTGACCGCTTTGGTGATTTCCCTCAAGAAGTGGATGACTTACTCGTGATCGGTTTAATCAAACACTACAGTGAATCCATTCTTGTTGAAACCATTAAACAACAAGGTTCAACCGTCCATGTCACGTTTTCTGAACAAGGCACAGAAAATATACCGGTGCAGGAAGTCTTTCGAGCATTAGACGGTATCCCGTTACAAGTAGATATCGACCCTGAAAAACAATTAACGGTTGATTTTTACATTAAACAAGGCATGCACAATTATGAATGGTTGCAACACATTTTGAAGTTTGTTAAAAAGCTTTATAATTACTATGAAGAACAAATTGAATTAAACAAGGAAAAAGAAGAAAGAGAACGAGCCGCATTAGACGCGGAACTGGAAAGTGAGCTTAAAAAAGACATTTCAGAAAATGATTCGTAAAGATGTCGGCTGGTCAGATGTTAAAAAATGAAGTGATGGAAAGAAAGTTGGCTTGATATGCACACAATCTATATCTTTGGCTTAGGTCCCTCGCATTTAGGCGAGATTCCTAAGCAAGTTTATGAAACAATCGTAAAACAAAAACAAATTTATTTGCGAACAATCGAACACCCCGCCGCAAAAGAATTAATCGCGGAAGGCTTGCCAGTGCAAACTTTTGATGCTATTTATGAACAATATGATGAGGATTTCGAACAGGTTTATCCAGCGATCGTGGAAGAGTTATTGATGTTGGCTCAGGAAGAAGACGTTTATTATGGGGTTCCGGGTCATCCGGCAGTTGCGGAAGCTTCTGTAAAATTATTGTTGGAATCAGAAGCGGAAACGAAAATCATTGGTGGGAAAAGTTTTATTGATGATTTATTTGCCGCCGTTGAAATTGACCCGATTGAAGGCTTTCAACTCGTCGATTCTTTTGGAATAGATGCAGATGAGATTTATCCGGGTCACCATTTGATTATTATGCAAGTTTTCCATGCGTTGATTGCAAGTGATGTGAAACTCGCATTAATGGAGATTTATCCAGACGAACACCCAGTAGGGATGATTGATGCTGCGGGGAGCCCTGAAGAAAAAGTGACTTGGTTACCCTTATACGAACTGGACTATTTTGATGAAGTGCACAATCTGCGCTCTGTCTATGTGCCACCTTTGAAACGCGACGAAGCAGTCAACTCGTTTGCCACGACGCAATCTTATGTCGATGAGATCTTTGCAGAAAAAGGCGATGTCTGGGCGAAAAATCAGACCGGTGAAGGCTTGTTAAAGCATTTCCAAGGCGAGCTGGATGAATTAAAGGCTGCTTATGCGAATGATGATATAGAAAATGTAGTGGAAGAGTTAGGCGACTTATTGATGCAAGTGCTTTATCAGACAGAGATTGGAGAAAAAGAAGGTATTTTTTCATTAGAAGAGGTGCTCGCTGGGCTGAATCGAAAGTTACGCAGACGTCATCCACATATCTTTGATGATGTTCAAGCAGATACAGTAGAAGAAGTTGAAGCTATTTGGCAGAAAGTAAAGGAACAAGAAAGAAAAAATAAGGAGTAATAAAATGCGTGTAGACAAATTTTTAAAAGTTTCACGAATTATTAAACGGCGAACGATTGCAAAAGAAATTGCCGATCAAGACCGCGTGCTCATTAACGGACAGCCTGCAAAGTCTTCCACAAAAGTAGCCGTGGGCGATGAGCTTGAAATCGAGTTTGGAAATAAAACACTGGTTGTACGCGTCGAAGACTTAAGAGATACGACGAAAAAACATGAAGCGGAAGGTATGTACACATTAATCGAAGAAAGAATCGCTGAAAATTAAATAAAAATCTCCAGAGGTATTCAACAAGTAAGAGATTGAATACCTCTTTTTTCGTTTCAGCGATGACTCAATCATTGAAAGTGTTCGTTTCAATATCTATTGTTTTTACTCTTTATTCAAAGAAGGACAAACCACACTATAAACAGAATACTAACGATTAATTAGTAGTCACTGGTATTTTTATGGAGAAAAACTGTATAATGGAACGAGTAAAAGCGAGGAGGGACTAGATGGAGACATTTAAAGAATATTTAAATACAATGGATGTACCGGAGCAACGAGATAAGATGGAGGCTATTCTCCAGTGGGTGCAGGAGAAATACCCAAACTTAGATACACGGATCGCTTGGAACCAGCCAATATTTACTGACCATGGAACATATATCATAGGGTTTAGTTACTCTAAAAATCACATTGCCTTATCGCCCGAGGTAAAACCGATTAAAAAATTTCGAGATTTAATAGAAGAAACAGGATTAAGTCATACGAATAATATCATTCGTATCCAATGGGAAGACCCCATTCCCTATTCCTTGTTTGAAAAATTGATTGACTACAATATAGAAGATAAAGCAGATTATAATAAATTTTGGCGTTAAGGATAAAAAGAAGGATTTGTAAAGGGAGAGTTCGTCTTTATAAATCCTTCTTTCACTTTGAACATTTCATCTCATCAATCGAGAAGAGGAAGACTATTCATCTTGATGATTTAATTGAGGAAAAAAATGAGAATAACCTTGGATGAGTGAAAGGCTGTTATGACAGGATGAGAAGGGTTTTTTAGTTGGAGAACATTGCAACAAATCTATTTTTTTATACTTATTTGGAAAAAGTCCTTGCTTTTTTAAAAGAACTACTGTAGTATTATAAGTCGAGACACGAAGTAAATATTTTTGTTTCGTCACTTGAACAGGAAACGAATGATCAAGTGATTTTAAAATTTATCGAGTCGTTTAACGAAGTGAAATACAAAAAGAAATAAAGTTTAAAAGAATTTCAAAAAGTGTTTGACAAATTAAACAGACGATGATAAGATATATCTCGTGCTTGAGAAACACCAAAACATTTCTCAAGTCGAAAGAACACAATTGATCTTTGAAAACTAAACAAAGTAATACAACCAAAATGTGCAGGGGTCTTCTATC
>CAUWGX010000001.1:0-316992 GCA_963558565.1 uncultured Atopostipes sp. | reverse complement strand
AATAGGTGCATATAATATAGTCAAAGGCATTCGTTTATTGCGTGGCATTCAACCTTTATTGATCCGCAAACAGCAAGAAAGACAAAAAGAGCTAGATAATGAAGTCAGAGATCAAATAGAGGATTCAAAAAAAGACGAATAATTAAAAGAAAAAAGACTTGTCGGATAAGCTGCAATCCATCCACTCCTTACAGAGTAGAGAAGAGCTCGTTGACAAGTCTTTTTTGTTTATTTAATTGTTATTAGAATTTTCATCATCATTGTTTCCATTTTGTTGATCTTGTTCATTATCACCTTGGTCACCCTCTGGAGGGGGATTCGATTCTTCATTACCACCATTACCACCATTGTTACCATTACCATCATTGCCGCCATTATCTCCATTATTAGGCGGCGTATCTTCACCATTATTTCCGTTCTCATTCTCATTGTCCGGATTCTCCTCTTCAGGGGGTGGTGTTTCCTCTTCGTTCCCTTCATCAGGATTTTCTGGTTCTGTCGGTTCTTCTTCAGGTGGACTTTCCTCTTCGTTTTCTTCATCAGGATTTTCTTCTTCAGGTTCTTCTGGCTCTTCCTCCTCGGTTTCCTCATCTTCATTCGGATTAGGGACTTCAATTTGGATAGAGGCTGCTGGACCTGTTTGATCGCCTACACGAACCGCTAAGGAGATATTCACTTCGTTTCGAGGCGGATCCTCAAGTAAATATTCTGTACCTGAAACGGTTTGTTCTTGTCCGTTAATGGATAAGACATATTCAAGTGTTCCGTTTATATCACTGTCTAACTCATAAGCGTCCCAGTTAATTGAAACACTGTCTGTATCAGATTCGTATCTAGCACTTAGTCCAGTTGGAGCTGAGAGATCCGTTTCTTCAGGTTCCTCTGGCTCTTCAGGTTCTGCTCGTTGAGCAGGTTCATTTCCGCGAACGAATAACTCACTCACAGTATTACTACTACCAGGAGCAGCTAGTTGAGCAGGGTTCGATCCATCTTCGACTGTATGTTCCACAACTGAAGCTGGTTGTTCCCAATCTCTTTGTTCTAAACCAGCGACTAAGCGGCTCATCGATTCTCGATAGATATCTCTTGCCATAGCTCTTGAACCATCTGAGAAAGTTAAATAGTTTCCTTCTTTTAATCGTTGTTCATAACCTACCCAGACAGACATGGTGTAGTAAGGAGAATAACCGACTACCCAGTTATCAGGGACACCATCTGAAGGGATATTGTAATTAGCCATCTCTTCAGCAGTAAAGTTTGTTGTTCCTGTTTTTGCGGCATGGATATAACCAGGAATAGTTAATTGATCACTATAGTAAGGCACAACGCCTTTCAGCATATCATTGATCATATAGGCTGTATAATCTTCCATTACCTTATTTGCTTCGGGAGCTAAATTGATTTCTTCTCCATCCTGCGTTGTAATACTCTTAATGGTATGCGGTTCAATATGTTCACCACTGTTTGCAAAGGCTTGATAAGCACCAGCCAACTCGATTGGGGACATAGTACCATTGATCGCATTTTGTGGTGTTAATCCGGGCTCACTATTGAGGTTATCCGGATCAATGCCGAGTGATTGTAAAAACTCACTAATTTCTCCCTGATAGTTCGCTAAGTCTTCGTTGAAGACCTTAGCTGTAGGAACATTTCTGGAATCCACGAGCGCATCGCGCATCGACATTTGCCCTTTGAAATCACCATCGTAGTTTCCAGGAGACCAACCATTTAAGTCATAAGGTGCATCATTTACTTGATGATACGTAGAGTATTGTAAATATTCGATCGCCGGAGCATAAGTAGTTAGAGGTTTAATAGTAGAACCCACACCACGGTCTAAACCTGTTGCGAAGTTATTTGATAACTGACCTTCTTGATTTCGTCCACCAATGAGTGCAGTAACTTGACCACTGGTAGAATCAATTAAAGTTGCAGCTGTTTGTAATTCTTCGTCTGGGTAATAGACATAATCATCTGAATTCACAACATCATATAATAATTCTTGCGCATTTGGATCATAGTTTGTATGGATCGTTAAGCCTGCTGTATAAGGATCGAAATCTGTTTTCTCACGAATTTCTTGAAGAACAGCAGTAATATAACTATCAAAAACTAGACTGTTTTCGTCCTCAGTTTGTTCTTGCAAGCCTTCTGTGACAGGAATTTCTTTCGCAGCATCCGCTTCTTCCTGCGTAATAGCTTCTACTTCAACCATCTCATTTAAAACGATATTTCGACGGTTTTCAGCAGCTTCTGGGTCTACATAAGGGTTATAGTAGTTTGGTGCTCGAGGCATTCCGGCAAGCATTGCGGCTTCATGAAGCTCTAATTCACTGACTGGTTTACCGTAGTATTCTTCAGCAGCCGTAGCAACGCCGTAAACATTGCCACCCATATGAATTTTATTTAAATAAAGAGTTATAATTTCATCTTTTGATAACTCTCGTTCCAATTGGATCGCTAGCCATGCTTCTTGCGCTTTACGTTCAAGCGTTTGATCTTCTTGTAGAGTAGAGAAGACGGAGTTTTTGATCAATTGCTGGGTAATCGTACTTCCACCACCCACAATTTCTCCTCGATTCATCACATAACCTACTGCTGCACGGCCAATACCGATTGGATCAATTCCAATATGATTTTGGAAACGTTGGTCCTCGATAGCGACCATCGCATCCTTCATCACTTGCGGATAATCCTCCGCGGAGGCAAACTCGCGTTCAACGCCTCCCAGCGTATAGAAGACATCCCCATTCATATCAACAAAATCAGAAGCATAGGTTCCAGTTAAATCTTCTTCCGTTAATTCGGGAGCGTTTGATGCATAGTAAGTAAATAAACCTGCACCTGCTACAATAACAGCCAAGATCACTCCTAAAATACCTAGGAATATTTTTTTCCATAAACCTCGTTTTTTAGGTTGTTTCTTCTTATTATTTTTCTTGCTTTTTTTTCTTTCAGACCTTGACATAGCCTTTTCATCAGACTTTGACATGTCATTCACCTTCTTTTATAAAATCATCATTCTATTTTACAATCTATTGTTTAAGTTTTGTTAAATCTACCGTATGTTATTACAAAATAGTGTGTTTGTCATCTTATTTATTATTTTTTTCTTTAATCAATTGGTCAATAACTTGTAAATAAGGGATTCTCGGATTATAGCCATAAGGAATATGAGCACACTCGTTTTTTATGGAAGCGAGCGGGATGGATTTTCGTCCATCTTCTAAAAATTGTTGATCCCACCATTTAAATAAAAAATCAGCTTCTAATAAATAAATTTCATTTAATGAAGAAAAGCGAACAATCGTAAAACAAATCCCACCATGCGCACAAGATTGCTGCATATGTTGGATTTGATGTTCGTGGAAGTTATTAAGCGGAAAAGAACTTTTATTTTTTGTTTCTTTTGCTTCAAAATCTAAATAATAACCCTTATACACTCCATTATAATCCGTAGTGGAGGATCTTCGGTAATAGGCTTCGGTAATTTTTGCAGCCGAACGCCTTGGATAATCTACCTTAACTACTTGAATAGGGGTTGGCTTTTTATGAATCACTGCCAAATTTTCATTTAAATATTGTTGATTAGTTAAATTTAATTCTTTTTCTAAAGTCATCCCACGATTGCTATATTTTATTTGTTTTTGTTTTTTTCGACTTTCTGATTTATCATTATTGTAATGAAAGGGCTGACCATTTGGGTAATGGATTTTCAATGGACGCAACCTCCTTTTTATATGATACTATAATACCAGACAAATACATGTTCGTAAAAGCTAGAGGTGATTTTTTGAAAAATATATTTGTAAGTGGCTATCGTTCCTATGAATTAAACATCTTTGATCAAAAAGATCCAAAGTATTTATATTTAAAAGAATTTATAAAAAATCGTTTATGTTCTTATATTGAAGAAGGAGCCAATTGGTTTATCATTACCGGACAATTAGGCATTGAATTATGGGCCGGAGAAATTGTACTGGAACTGCAAGAAGAAAACTCAGATATTCATTTAGGCGTGTTGTTGCCTTATACTTCTTTTGGCGAAAAGTGGAATGATACCAATCGGAATCTCCTAGAAAAAGTCACGCAACAAGCGGATTATGTCAATTATACATCAAATAAAGACTATGAATCGCCCAAACAACTAAATGCGAATCAAGTATTTACGATTCGGAATACAGATGGAGCTTTTCTTATTTATGACACGATAATGGAAGAAGCAGCCGCTGGTAGTCCTAAATATGTCTATGACTTAATCCAGAAGTATCAAGAGAATTCAACTTACGAATTAAATTTGGTGAGCTTTGAGGAAATTGAATTTTTTATTCATGAATACAATATGGTAAACGAAAGTTTTTTGAATCCAACTTTAAACCCAGATGAGCTTGAATAATGTATGTTTCTCTTTAATCTTTTCCTAAGATATGGTAATATATAGACATCTATGACCAAGCGACTGATGAGGTGAACTCTAGTGAGAGCATTAACTCAAAGAGAGATAGTGGATAAAGATTTTAATACAAAACTTCGCGGGTATGATCCTGAAGAAGTAGATGAATTTTTAGACCTAATTATTCAAGATTATAAATCGTTTCAAGATGAGATTGATGAATTAAAAGCAGATGTCGATCGACTGATCGAAGATTTAGATGAATCGTCTAAACAATCAAACATGCGCGCGCAAAGTCAAAGTGCAAGTCAATCAACGGTTACGAATTTTGATATTTTAAAACGACTCTCTAATTTAGAACGACATGTTTTTGGTTCTAAACTAGATGAAGACTTAGAAGAAACAGATCAACAGATGTAAATTAACCCTTGTGTAATTTATGGATAATTGCGCAGTTATATGAGTAGCTGTGAGGTAAAGTCCATGCTCACACGAGCTGAGAGGCTTGTAGTGTTCATGCGTACTGAAACAATAAGGTACGGTCCTTTTTTACAAAAGGAAACGGCAGCTAAATGAGCTAAGGCGAGTGCTATGCTCTAGTAGGCTTGAAAGTGCCACAGTGACGAAGCAGCATTGGAAACAATGTTGGTGGAACGGGTAAACCCCATGAGTGAGCAACCCAAACGAAGGTAGGGGCACTTTCTCCGCAGAATTCAATGCAAGGAGAGAGGCTATTGTAACAACAATAGCAGACAGATAATTATCTCGGGGAAGACGGCCTAAAGTCTTTCCTAGACAGAACATGGCTTACAATAAATTACACAATATTAGGAAAATGTTGATATCCTCCCTTTATTGATTTGGGAGGATTTATTTTTTGAAATTTATTAAGGAAAACCGTTTGAGCTGAAATAAATTCATGTATTCTTGTGTTTTCAAGAATATTTTTATTTAAAAATAAATAGGAAAAGAAAATTGGAAGGAGTGAGGGAGTCATGGAAAAATTTAATTTAATCGCTACTTGTGCGGCTGGAGTAGAGGCACTGGTTGGGAATGAATTACGTGATTTAGGTTATGAGGTACAAGTTGAAAATGGTCGCGTCCGCTTTGAAGGAACGAAAAAAGATATTGCAACAACGAATCTCTGGTTACGCGTCGCTGACCGCATCAAAATTGTTATTGGAGAATTTGAGGCGAAAACATTTGATGATTTGTTTGAACAAACTAAAGCTTTGCCTTGGGATCAATACATTCCGATGGATGGGAAATTTCCAATTGCAGGAAAGTCAATAAAATCCACGTTACATAGTGTCCCTGCCGTTCAAAGTATTGTAAACAAAGCAGTTGCGGAGAGTATCAAAGAAACTTATCACCGACGAGGAATGCTTCCAGAAACGGGGGCTGAATATCCGATCGAAGTTGCTTTACGTAAAGATAAAGCGTTACTTACAATGGACACGACGGGTGAAAGTTTATTCAAAAGAGGTTATCGAACAGAAAAAGGTGGGGCGCCACTTAAAGAAAATTTAGCGGCGGCTTTAATTGCCTTGACAACTTGGCGTAAAGATCGACCATTTGTGGACCCAACATGTGGTTCAGGGACGATCCCAATTGAAGCTGCTCTTATTGGCCAAAATATTGCGCCCGGTTTTAACCGTTCGTTCTTATGTGAAGAATGGGATTGGATGTCTGAAGACCTTTGGGAAGAAGTTCGAGAAGAAGCGGATGAACAGATGGATTATGATGCTGAACTTGATATCTTAGGTTTTGATATTGATGAAAACATGATCAAAATTGCCGAAAATAATGCTTTGGCTGCAGGCGTGTCTCACAATATCAAATTCAAGCAATTAGCTGTCGCGGACTTCAAGACAGATAAAGACTTCGGTATTATGATTTCAAATCCCCCTTATGGAGATCGTTTAGGGGAAGAAGAAGCTGTTCACCAGCTTTATCGTGAAATGGGTGAAGCTTTTCGACCATTAAACACTTGGAGTAAATATATTATTACAAGTGATTTAGAATTTGAAAAATATTATGGCGCAAAAGCAACGAAGAAAAGAAAATTATACAACGGTACCATCCGTACAGATTACTTCCAGTACTGGGGCGACCGACAACGATAAAAGAGACAAGCACAAAGAGAGGTTTAAAACCGTCTTTTTGTGCTTTTTTTGATGGAAAGGTTAGCAGTAAAAATCATTAAAAAACTAATTTAATAGTCTTTAGAGTCATTTGATTTCTTTTATCATTTATTTTAAGAAATATTAAAATTGTGATATTCTCACTCCACAGCTATAAAAAATGATTTGATGAAGAAAGAGGTGCTTGCAGGACGGTGCATGTAAAAAGAAAGACGGGCTTTGTCGGTATGTTGGGGAAGTATTGGATTTATATAAATGGTCACAAAAATAAGAAAATAGCACCTAATGAACAGGTAGAAGTACCTGTTTTAGAAAAAATTCAACGTTGCAAGTAAAACAATTCGGAGAAAGAAGCAATAAAATCCAAGTTTCATCTGGAGATCTTGTGGAAATTCAAAGGACATTTATCGGCCGCTACGGTCTCTTTATAATTCTTTTGACGAATTACATAAATGAAGAGCAAAGAAAATAGGCGATGGATGCCTAATCTTTGCTCTTTTATTTGCTTTTTGTTTTTATTTACGACCGAATCGAGAATAAAGGGGTAAACGTTCCGCGCGATAGATCTGTCTACGATCTCCGTCTTCATCGGCAAAGCGGGAGACAATGATTTCAAAGACGATTTTATTGTCGTTCGCGGGGTCGACTTCAACGATTCGCGATTGTGGGTGTTCTTCATCGACTTCTATACGCCCAGAAGTCAATAGTACATTTTCGGTAATTGGTAAAAGGTTAGCATCTCCGACGATTCTAGAAAAGAAATCAATCCCTCTTTCTTCCCCATACGACCAAATTTCTTCAACGGTGTGCTCCACTTCGTTAATTCGATATTGCACACCGCGACTAAATTGATCTTCAATCTCTCTGTTTCCTCGTGTAATTACACGATTATTATCAAAAAGAAGGATATCCATCGTATCTGGATTGCCATCTTGGTCTGGCAACTCCATGACGGCATGCTGAGCACCCGGGAATTTCATGTCGCCAATAGGTTCTAGTAAGTATTCTTTAAATTCTTCCGGCCAACCTTCATCAGCGGCTAAAATCCATTCAAATTCGCTATCGGGGTAAGATAATTTAATAACAGCATCTTGATGTCGTGAGGAAACAAGAATAGAATCTTCATCCTCCGTTAACCAAACGGCGTTTTGGTGAAACCAGTCGCCCAATTGATCGACAGGACCGGTATAATCCGTATAAAATTCGCTAGGGAAGAGATCACGAAAATTCATATTCCATAGCACTTCACCTGTTTCCCGATCAAGAAGAGCCATTTCATCTTCAATATGTTCACCAGAGCCATCATGAATCGTGACGAGCCAATTTCCATCAGGAGCTTCTATCATATCATGGTGAAAATAATTGACGCGATCATAATTGTCAATATCTAGTAAAATAGCCTGTTCCACTTTGCCCAAACGATTCATTTCCACTAATTGATTATAATTGTCGTCCGCTTCTTTTCGAAGGGCTAAAACTATATGCCCATTTTCTAATTGGTTAAATGTATTCGCCATCCAAGGTTCAACGATATAACGCACATCTCCTAATGCATCGACAGCCAAGAGATTTCCGCGAGAAGGGATTAAAAAAGTTAGCCCTGGTTCTGTCATTTCCATGTCCGTATCCACTGCCAGTTCTAAATCCCAAAAATCATCAGGGAGTGGATCGGTCGTAATTGAAAGATGGGTGGCGTCAATCATGAGACCTTCTTTATCGTACAAGTTTATTTCTACAGTGTTTTTAATCCCCGCATATAATCCTAAAACAGGCACCGTATGTTGAGTGGTAAAGTTATCAAAAGTTTGCGTGAATGTTGTAGCGGGTGTTTTACCATGAATAATAACCTCTGTGCGTGCAGCTTCTTCTGTTTCAAAAGCCACTAGTGCGGTTAAAGGAGCTGTACCGTAAGGATTCACTTTCACAAAAGGGTCTTCCAGAGTATATGTATCTGTATGTAGTGCTTGCATTAAATCATTATGTATTTGATCCATATCTTCTAAATATTCCTCATCGATTTGCGTCTGATAGTTAGGATGATGAGCTTGAGAGTGGTTTTCGGTTTCAACTGGATCATTCAACGTATCTGACTCTGGGTCGGCTTCTGTACATGCGCCCAATAAGAGTAGAATAAAAAATAAGGGGAACATTAAGTGCTTAAATTTCATAATTGACCTACCTTTAAAAAAATATATATAAATGCTTTTAACTAGAATGAGTATAGTATATAAAAATTATAACTTCAAAAAAGCAAGAAATTTAGAGCTTTCATCACTAATATTTAGTTATAAAGTTGTATAATTTTTAATTTGTGAAGGGATGAGGCTGAAGAGACGATGGAGGAGGCAAGACGAGCAACCGTCTGCTTTCGAAGATCTAAAAAAATCGGTATTTATTTGAAGAAGTTACATCATACAAGCATAAAATTTGCTTACGAAAAGCGCTTGCATTATCCTGTATATAGAAGGAAATAAAAGAGCACACGACTTGAGCGTGTACTCTTATGACAAGTGAATAACATTATATTTTATTAATTCTAACTTGTTATTTGAATTAGAATTAATAAATAAGAAATGTCCTTAAAATTAATACTCCCATTAATCTTTAAGGACATTTTTTATGTGTTTTTTTATTATGCGAATAATTCTTCGAAAATAGCTTTTGTACCAAAGACGAAGCTTTCGTCGCCTACAAGAGTTGTTTTTGCACCACTAAATTGGGACATGTGTAAGCCTAATTCATCCGCAATTAAAACGTAAGGCGCGCGGTCCCAAGGTTCAGATTCAGGGCTTAAAAAAGCACCATATTTTCCAACGGTTACTCGTAAAGCATCCGAAGCAGAACTTCCTAAGAAACGGAGATCAAATGCTTGATTAGCCACTGTGTCCATGAGCTCGGTCCGATTCATTTTTCGAGGGTTAATTGAGATCATTGCTTCGTTTAATTTTAAGTTTTCGGGCGCTGATATTTTTTCATCATTTATAAAAACTCCAACATCTTTTTGAGCTGAAACTAAAGTATTCGTTTCTACTTCATAAATATAGCTCAACATCGGTTCTCCTTTTTGGAAATAAGCGACAAGAATCCCATAATCGTCCGCTTGTTTGATAAAGTTAGAGGTTCCATCAATTGGATCAACAACCCATAAATGATCTGCATCGACATCCACACCTTCATTCGAACCTTCTTCACCTAAAATGGTCTGTTCTCCTGGAAGAGAGCGGATGTAACTGATTAATTTTTCTTCTACCGCAATATCTACTTCACTGACTAAATCCCGAAAGTTTGCTTTTTCATCAATTTCATAATCTGACTTTGATTGAATGAAATCACCAAGTTCCACGAGCCAACTTTTCATTTGTCGATTGATTGTTTCTAAATTCATAATATCTCCTTTGCTTTATTCATTAGTTTTTGTTGAAAAGTTCATAAGTAATTCTAACTTAAAAGTTAGAATACAAATAGAGAAATGATTATTCTGAATCTTTCAGAGCTTTTTGCAAAGCTTGACGAGCAAGATTGTCTGCCCCACGATTTTCTGATTCAGGCAGCCACGAGATGCTAATATAGGGAAACTCTGCCATTAATTCCAAAATTTTCGTGAGGTATTTTTGAAAAGTTCTGTCTTTTACGTATTTCTTTTCAATTGATTGTGCTACAATTTGACTATCTGTATAACCAAAAGTCATCTCAGAAGTATAATCATTTTGAACCAACCATGTGAGACCATCGAACATTGCCTTAAATTCCGCTTCATGATTGTCCCACATGCCTGAAAGAGGAGTGGTTAGTTGGATTTGCTCTTCACCTTTAAGAATTAAGATACCAACACCTGCTCGTCCGGGATTCCCATTAACAGCAGTATCTGTATAAATCCGAATCACTTAAAATCACCTACTTTACTTAGAAAGATTGATTATATGAACCATGATAAAACACCGTTAAAATTACATATTCGTTTTGAGTTTGCTTATGAAATTATTTATATTTCGATTTTTATTATTTTAGTTGGATCAGCTTTCTTATTTGCTTCTAATTTGCTGAGCTTTAATTGGTTTACTGTTTTCTTTGGGGTATTGGCTATTATATTTATTTATTTAAAATACCAAAGTTATTTAACCATCGAAAATGACGTGTTGTCAACCGTTTATCTTCATTTTTACACCAAAGAAAAAATCCAAATGATTACCGTCAGCGAATTTATTTTTCATGAAGACTCTCGGCTGGTAGAAGTAAAATCAAGTGATCGAGTGATTGGAAAAATCTATTTATCCGAAAAAAATAAGCAAAAATTTTTGAATTATATTGTCAATCATTATCCAGAAATCCCTTGCTTATTTATGTCTTGAATAAAGGAAACGGCTAGAAAAATTCTTCTAGCCGTTTTATTCTTTATTCGCTCTCGTCTTCCACACGTGCTTCCTCTTTATCTGCTAAAGGTATTACGTTTGTTGCTTGTAAACCACGAGCCCCTTCTACAGCATCAAATTCTACAGATTGTCCTTCTTTCAAAGTTCGGTAACCATCCATTTCGATTCCAGTGAAGTGAACAAAAATATCTTCTGCATCACCATACTCGATGAATCCATAACCTTTGGCGTTACTGAACCACTTAACTATGCCCGTTTTTGTCATAGTAATCCCCCAATTCCAATCCATAAGTCTTCAATTACAACCAAAGTATATAAGAAACTCCTTCCTTAAGTCAATCTGTAGACCTAATGCATAAAGAGTTATTTCGACGATTTTAAATCATCCTTTCAATAGAAAATATGTAAAATGTAGGCTGGTTATGTTAAAATGGATAGGATATCATGAGACAATAAATAGTTATTTATTAAAGAAGGGATGACGTTTTTTGAAAGAATTAAAGATTGAAAATCTATCCCAAAGAACTGGAACGAAAGTATTATTTGATCAAGTTAATTTTTCAATTATAAATGAAGAAAAAGTAGGTCTCATTGGCCGCAATGGGAACGGAAAATCGACATTTTTAAGAGTGCTCGCTGGAGCATTAGAGCCGGATAGTGGTACCATTACAAAACCAGGGGACTATCAGATTGGTTTCTTAAGCCAGGAACCTGACTTGGATCCAGAAGCGACGGTTTTAGAGACGGTCTTTTCCGGTAACACGCCTATTATGCAGGCGGTTCGAGTTTATGAAGAAGCGATGCTTCAATTAACCAAACATCCAGATGATGAAAAAATTCAAACGCAATTTACAAAAGCACAACAAGCAATGGATACAAACGATGCCTGGAACGCCGATTCCAGTGCGAAGAGAATCTTATCTATTTTAGGTATCCGCGACATGAATGCAAAAATTGGCACCATGTCCGGAGGTCAGCAAAAGCGGGTTGCATTGGCG
Source organism: uncultured Atopostipes sp. (assembly GCA_963558565.1). Classification (GTDB taxonomy): domain Bacteria; phylum Bacillota; class Bacilli; order Lactobacillales; family Carnobacteriaceae_A; genus Atopostipes. The sequence continues at coordinate 305,087 of CAUWGX010000001.1, read as the reverse complement.
CAAGTGTTGATTCAAACGCCTGATTTACTGATCTTAGATGAGCCAACTAACCACTTAGACTTTGAAATGATCACTTGGCTTGAGAATTATTTAAAAAATTATAAAGGAGCTTTAGTGGTCGTTACTCACGACCGGTATTTCTTAGATCGAATCGTCGATAAAATTATTGAGTTAACGAATGGAAAACTAGAAGAGTATCCAGGAAATTATCAAGCTTATGTAGAAGAAAAAGCAGAAAGAGAAGAACAACAAGCATCTGCCCAACGAAAAGCCAAGCAATTATATAAACAAGAATTAGCTTGGATGCGAGAAGGGGTTCAAGGACGAGGCACGAAACAAAAGGCACGGATGGAACGTTTTGAAGAATTAAAAGAACAAACGCACCAAACCTCCGAATCATTTCATTTAGAAATGGATTTAGCTTCTTCTCGTTTAGGGAAGCAAGTCTTTGAACTAAAAGAAGCGGATTATCAAATTGACGGAAAAGTGATTTTAGATCATTTCAATTACATCGTACAAACCCATGACCGCATTGGGATTACGGGGATAAATGGCTCTGGAAAATCAACTTTTTTAGATGTATTAACGGGTAAAAAAGAATTGGATGCGGGGACTTTGATTGTAGGTGAAACTGTTAGGATCGGTTATTTCCAACAAAATAATATTGATGTTCCGGGAGATAAACGAGTGATTAACTATCTACAAGAAATTGCTGAAGAAGTTCAGCGTAGAGATGGGACAGCAATCAATATCTCGCAACTACTTGAACAGTTTATGTTCCCTAGATCTCAACACGGCACCTTGATTCGTTCTTTATCTGGTGGAGAAAAACGCCGTTTATACTTGGTGCGTTTATTGATGGAAAGACCCAATGTTTTACTTTTAGATGAGCCGACAAACAATTTAGATATTGATACTTTAAATGTGTTAGAAGACTATATTGAAAGCTTTCCAGGAGCTGTTATGACAGTCTCTCACGATCGTTACTTCTTAGATAAAGTAACCGATAAATTACTTATATTCGAAGGGCAAGGGCAAATTAGCGAATTCTTTGGTACAGCGGAAGAATATTTTGAAGAGGCACAAGAAAAAGAACGTGCCGCGAAAAGAGCTTCTTCTAAGAATAAAACAACACAACCCGCGCAAAACCGTAAACAAAAATCACAAGAAAAAACAAAACTTACTTATATGGAAGAAAAAGAGTGGACCACAATTGAAGATGAGATTATGGAATTAGAACTTCAAGTGGAAGAAATCGATGAGGAAATGGGTAGAGCCGGGAGTGATTATGAAAAAATAGAAGAATTATTTAAAGAAAAAAGCTCCTTACAAGAAAAACTTGAGGAAAAATATGAGCGATGGGAATATTTAAGTCAATATATAGATTAATAGAAAAGAAATATTTAGCGGAGGGAATGGCGATGGAACAATATTTAGATTTAGCACAGAAAATATTAGACGAAGGTGTGATTAAAGAGGATCGGACAGGTGTGGGGACGCAATCTATTTTTGGGCACCAAATGCGTTTTGATCTACAAAAAGGCTTTCCTCTTTTGACGACCAAACGAGTCGCTTTTCGGCTAATCAAGTCTGAGTTATTATGGTTTTTAAAAGGCGATACAAACATTCGTTACTTGCTTGAGCATAATAATCATATTTGGGACGAATGGGCGTTTGAGCGCTATGTGGAAAGCGAAGATTATACAGGACCGGATATGACTGATTTTGGTTTGCGAGCGCAGGAAGATGAAGACTTTAAGGAAGTATACGAAGAAGAAATGAAGAAATTTACAGAACTTATCTTAAAGGATGAAGAGTTTGCGGAGAAATATGGCAGTTTAGGCAATGTTTATGGCGCTCAATGGCGTTCATGGCCATCCGCAACCGAAGCGCCTATTGATCAAATTAAAAATGTCATTGAATCGATTAAAAATAATCCAGACTCGAGACGGCATATTGTCTCCGCTTGGAACCCAGACGAAATTGAAGAGATGGCTTTACCTCCCTGCCATACACTTTTTCAATTTTATGTGGCTGATGGGAAATTAAGCTGCCAGTTATATCAAAGAAGTGCCGATGTTTTTCTAGGGGTCCCTTTTAATATCGCAAGTTATGCTTTACTCACGCATTTAATTGCGCGTGAAACAGGCCTTGAAGTGGGCGAATTTGTTCATACATTTGGAGATGCCCATTTATATTTAAATCACTTTGACCAAATTCAAAAACAACTTACAAGAGAACCAAGAGCTTTACCGGAGCTTGTCTTAAATGATACAAAAGAGAGTATTTTTGACTTTGATGTGGAAGATATTGAAGTGGTGGATTATAAACCACATAAAGGAATCCGAGCACCAATTGCTGTTTAAAATAAAGGAGTTATGATATTAATGGATGAAAAGAATATAGAAAATAGGAAATCTGAAGAATTAGTCCCTCCCTACTTTACTTTTGTATGGGCAGAAGACCAAAATGGCTTAATTGGAAAAGAAGGACGCTTGCCGTGGTCGTTACCGAATGAAATGAAATATTTTGTCGAGGTAACCACAGGCGATGTCGTGGTGATGGGGAGAAAAACTTATGAAAGTATTCCAAATCCTCCTTTAAAAAATCGTGTGAACATCATCTTAACAAGAGATGAGAACTATGAAGCAGAGGGAGCGATTGTCTGCCATACGAAAGAAGAGATTATGGAAGCCGTCAAAGACATTAAAAAGCCGATTCATATTATCGGAGGCGTTTCTTTATTCGAAATGTTTATGGATGAAGTGAATCTTTTATATCGTACGATTGTTTATGATGAATTTGAGGGGGATACTTATATGCCCCCAATAGATTATAAATATTTCCGTGTGTTTCAATCAAGAATAGGCGAAACAGACGAAGAGAATATTTATCCACATCATTTTTATGTCTATGAACGTAAAAAACTTGCTCATCCCTTTTAACTTTTATATTTATTCTTGGAGTTGATGCTATGGACGACAATAAAACTCGATCTTATTCTCGACAAAATAATCGACCCTCAGTGAACGGTTGGAAATGGGCATTTCTTATTTTAGTGGCTCTTTTACTGGGCTTCTTTGTGTATTTAGGAGTCAATATCCGTCCAACGACGATTAATGAGTTGAACACTGAGGCATTCACAACTTCCGAAGAAGAAGAGATTGAATTGCTGACCCGTTTAGATAAGAAAGAGACGGAACAAATAATGAATACGTATTTAGAAGCGGCGATGGCTCCGGATTTTGAAAATTATACGATTGCTTTAACGGAACAATTAGAAGTTCACGGTCAGATTGAAATTCTAACATTTGATGTTCCTTTTTCGCTGTACTTAGAACCTTACGTCACAGAAAATGGGAATATTCAATTACGTGGAGAAGCGGTGGAAGTGGGCAATTTTTCACTCCCTGTAAGTAGCGTTATGAGTTTAATGGCTCGACAGATGAACGTCCCTGATTTTATTGCGGTTGACAGTGAGCAACAAAGGATTACAATCAATCTAAATGAGCTGTCAGCCGCTAATGGATTTGGGATTGAAATGACAAAGATTGACTTAGAAGCCGATGAAATCGAGTTGAAATTACATGTCAATAAGCGTATAATAACCGATCAAATCCAAGAGGAGTCGCACAATGAATAAACAAAAACGAGAAAGGAGTAATCATATGGAAAAAGCTTTATTTGCAGGAGGTTGTTTTTGGTGCATGGTTGAACCATTTGATTCACAACCAGGAATCGAATCGGTCATTTCTGGTTACGCCGGCGGCCATGTAGAAAATCCAACTTATGAACAAGTAAAAAGCCAGACGACTGGCCATACGGAAGTGGTTCAGATTACATTTGATCCAGAAATTATGAGTTTTGAAAAATTAGTCAGTATTTATTGGGAAGTAACGGACCCAACCGATGCGAGTGGACAGTTTATGGATCGCGGCGATAGTTACCGCCCTGTGATTTATTATTATTCGGATGAACAAAGAGAGATTGCTGAAAAATCAAAAGCACAATTAGCAGCAAGCGAAATATATAAAGAGCCTATTGTTGTAACTATTGAAGAGGCGCCTACATTTTATCGTGCGGAAGATGAACACCAAGATTTTCATAAAAAGAACCAAGCACGCTATCAACAAGAAAAAGAAGAACGAGCAGAGTGGGCAGCTAAGAATCTTTAAAGAGAGTTGTTTACACTTTCTCAATAAATGATAGGATAAATAAAATACATAGAGGTAGGTGTGCGGAAATGGAGATGAGCTTTTATCAATATCTGATGACTGAAAGAGATCCCTATAAGAAAGACGAGATTACATTATTCGCTAATGCGGCTTTTAATGACCGAATTTTTCCTAAGCAGTCAGAAGATTACGATGAAGTTAGTACACATTTAGAACTGAATGCTGATTATTTACCTTCCATGACGATTTTTGATGAGGCGTGGGAGCGATATATTATTAATCATAGTGAAAAATAACTAAAAATAAAAAAGAGGAGCATTTATTTATGAGTACACATATTGGAGCAGAGAAAGGCGACATCGCAAAAATTGTTTTACTGCCGGGAGACCCATTACGTGCAAAGTACATTGCGGAAACATTTCTAGAGGATGTCAAACAATATAATACCGTGCGTAATGCTTTTGGTTTTACAGGTACATATAAAGGTGTTCCCATTTCAGTGCAAGGAACAGGGATGGGAGTACCTTCAATTAGTATTTATGTTGAAGAGTTAATTAATGAATACGGCTGTGAAATTTTGATGCGCGTGGGTTCAGCGGGTGCCTTGCAAAAAGATGTCGAAGTACGTGATGTGGTGCTGGCACAAGGGGCAACGACGGATTCAGGAATCAATCGCCAAACATTTAATAATCAAGTCGATTTTGCTCCGCTGGCTGACTTTGGTTTATTAAAAACGGCTTATGAAAAAGGAATTGAGAATGGTTATAATGTTCGTGCAGGGAATGTTTTGACTGCTGACCGTTTTTACAACGAAGAATTGGATAAAAACAAACTGGCCGACTATGGCGTGTTAGCAACAGAAATGGAAGCTGCTGCTTTATACACCTTAGCTGCTAAATACCAAAAGAAAGCTCTAGCTATTCTTACAATTAGTGATCATATTCTAACGGGGGAAGAAACAACGGCCGAAGAACGTGAGCGTACATTTGATGATATGATGGTCATTGCCCTTGAAACAGCTATTGAGCATCAATAAACAGAAATTGAAATTTAAAGGAGTTATTGCGTATGAATGAAAATGAAAAACAGAACGACAAACGAACCGTCAGTAGAAATCGTTACATTCTTTCGATTATTGTAGCATTATTGATTGGGGTCATTGGGACAATTTCTGTTGTTTACTTTGTTTCAGGTGAGCAGAGCAGTGAAGAGGTGGCAACACCTGAAGAAGCGACTGAAACAGAATTGGATACGCAATTGCTCTTTGGTGATCAAGAGGAATTATCGCCGATCAATAAACTCTATACGATATTAAAAACGAATTATTATGAAGAAGTGGATTCACAAGTTTTAGTAGAGGGCGCTCTAGACGGCATGGCAGCAGCAGTCGGTGATCCTTATACTGAATATATGGACCAAGTGGAAAGTTCTAGTTTTGAGGAGGACGTTTCAGGATCTTTTGAGGGAATCGGTGCTGAGGTCATGAAAGATGGGGATTATGTGCGAATCATTTCTCCAATCGCAAATTCACCCGCAGAAGAAGCTGGTTTACAACCAAACGATTTAATCTTGGAAGTCGCTGGTGAATCCGTTGCTGATCTCCCACTTAATGAGGCAGTTGAATTAATTCGAGGACCGGAAGATAGTAGTGTAGAGCTGCTGATTCAGCGTGGAGAAGAACAATTTACAGTGTCACTTGTACGAGCAACGATCCCACTTGAAACCGTCTTTTACGAAGTTGACGAAGAGGATGATTCGATTGGGTATGTGAATATCGTGAATTTTAATATGCCCACTTACAAAGAAACGACCACTGCTATTCAGGAGTTAGAGGACCAAGGGGTTGAAAAAATTGTTTTCGATGTTCGTGGAAACCCTGGCGGTTTATTGACAACAGCCTTACAAATTTCGAATATTTTTGTACCCGATGGTGAACCTTTAATGATGACAGAATACAGAGAAGATGAAGAGCCGACTGTTTATAATGCTTCGGAAGAGTACGGTGACTTTAAGTATGATGGCGAGGCTATTTTACTTGTCGATGAGGGAAGCGCGAGTGCTTCTGAGATCCTTGCAGGTGCGATGCGTTCAGTGGATATTCCTATCTATGGCGATACGACTTTCGGTAAAGGAACCGTTCAGAGCGTGGTTGAGCTTGGCGAAGAAGATGAAGTTAAATTCACAAGTGGCAAATGGTTAACAGCAGATGGCGAATGGATTAACGAAGAAGGTATTGAGCCCGACGTTGAGGTCTCGCTACCTGATTATGCCACTTTATTTATTATTAACTCCAGTGCCACTTATGAAGAGGGACAAACATCAGCAGAAGTGAAAAACTTGAAGAATGTACTTTCTGCTTTAGACTACGAAGTTTCTGACAATGAAACTTTTGATGAAACAGTTGTTGAAGCAGTAGAAGCTTTCCAAACTGAAAATGATTTATCCGTCGATGGGATTGTGACAGGAGAAACAGCTCGCTTATTGACAGAAGCTTTACGGACAAAAATAGAAGAAAATGATACACAATACGAAGCGGCTGTTGAAGCGTTGCAAGAATAAATCATTAAAAACCAGAGTTTTACTTTTAGCTGAAGTAAAGCTCTGATTTTCTTTGAGGTAAAGTATTTGGATCTTTCGTTCTTCAAAAATGTATTTTAAAGCGAGTTATGTTATTATAGGGATGTAGAAAAGAAATTATAATTATTGGAGACGGGTATAATGGGAGATTACGAATCAAACTTTCCACCACGTAGTGAAAAGCATGCACCAAAAAATAATAATAATAAACAAAATGAAGGAACTTTTTTTCAAGAGTTATTTTCGACCATAAAATATATTGTGGTCTTATCCTTGATATTTTTTGTCGTTCATCACTTTTTCTTTGCACCAGTTATGGTGGATGGGGACTCCATGGAACCGACACTATCAGATGGTGATTATTTACTTTTAAATAAATTTTCTGATATTGAACGTTTTGATATCGTTGTTTTTCCACCGCCAGATGAGGAAGACACCCAATATATCAAGCGCGTGATTGGTATGCCTGGAGATACCGTTGAGTATGAAGAAGATGTCTTATACTTAAATGGTGAACCGGTTGATCAAGAATTTTTACCCGCAGACCCGTCTGATGAAGTTTCTTATTTCTCCTCTGGTGATTTCTCTTTATTAACACTTTTAGGAGAAGAAGAGGTTCCAGAAGGTGAATATTTTGTACTCGGAGATAATCGATTAAATTCAAGAGATAGTCGCAGTTTTGGTTTTGTTGAAGAAGACACTCTACTTGGAAAAGTATCTTTACGTTACTGGCCCTTTAAAAAGTTCGGTTTTGTCGAGTAGCAATTTGAAAATAAATTTAAATAAAACCGTGCTAGTTGATTCATACTGGCACGGTCATTTTATGATTAAGAGGTGTTATTATGGCAAATATACAATGGTATCCAGGCCACATGGCAAAAGCTAAACGAGAATTGACAGAAAAGTTACCATTAGTTGATGTGGTTTTTGAACTTGTCGATGCGCGGATTCCTAATGCATCGAGAAATCCAGATGTTTTTGAAATTATTCAAAATAAACCCCACGTTTTAGTCTTAATGAAAGCTGATTTAGCGAACTCTGGGATTACCGATCAGTGGTTAAAACATTTTCAAAGTCAGAATATTGAAGCTGTTGCATTCAATGGAAAGTCTGCAAAAGACATTCAAAAAATAATTGATGCGGCCAAGAATGTGTTAGAAGATAATTCTGCTAAAAGGGAAGCAAAGGGATTGAAGCCTCGAGCAATCCGAGGAGTGACTGTAGGGATTCCGAATGTGGGTAAATCTACTTTAATTAATCGCTTTGCAGGTAAGAATGTAACGCAAACAGGTGATCGACCAGGCGTAACCAAAGCACAACAGTGGGTGAAATATAAAAAACAATTAGAGTTACTCGATATGCCGGGGATTTTATGGCCGAAGTTTGAAGGGCACGAACAAGGTGAAAAATTAGCTCTAACGGGGGCCATTAAGCATACGCTGTATTATGTAGATGATATTGCTATTTATGCGATTAATTATTTAACGAAAAATTATCCTGGAGCCCTTGCAACTCGTTATCATTTTGATAAAGAATTAGAAGAAGAACTCTCGGCTCCGGATCTCATCTTACTCATCACTGAAAAACGTGGATTTTTCGATGATTACGAACGCGGGTCTGAAATGCTACTGAATGAAATAAGAGATGGAAAGTTAGGACGCCTTTCTTTCGAAACTCCAAAAGAATTGAGCTTAGAAAATGAAGAAACAAACAATTAAAGAGATTAAAGAAAAACTTGCATGGATTACCGATGAAAAAGATCCTTTTTTATTAGAATTACAAGCGGATGAACGTAAAGGTGTGCAAGCGGCTCTTAAAAAATGGCAGAAAAAGCAAAAAGAAACAGAGGCCTTAGAAGCACGATTTATAACGATGAATCAATATGAAGACCGAGGGCATGCTGCTGGCTATGAAGCAATTGCAGGTATTGATGAAGTAGGGAGAGGTCCGCTAGCTGGTCCAGTGGTGGCGGCAGCAGTTATCTTAGAAGCTACTGAGCCTATTTTAGGTTTAGATGATTCAAAGAAATTATCAGCCGTAAAACGCGATGAACTGTTTCAAGAAATTCACGAAAAAGCAAAAGGAATCGGCCTGGGAATCATCTCAGCTGAGACTATTGATCGTGTGAATATTTTAGAAGCGACGAAATTAGCAATGCTAAAAGCGGTCAATGATTTATCCATGGCGCCTGATCATTTATTAGTGGACGCGATGACTTTGCCCACTGACATCCCACAACAAGCGGTGATTAAAGGGGATATGAACAGTAATAGTATTGCCGCTGCAAGTATTATTGCAAAAGTCACGCGAGATCGTTTGATGGCGGATTATGATGAAGAATATCCGGGCTACGAATTTTTAAGCAACGTCGGTTACGGGACGAAAGCGCATCTTGAAGGGCTCAAAAAATATGGAGCTACGCCTATTCATCGACGAACTTTTTCACCTGTCACCAAATACATTTAATTTTTTTTAGTTAAAAAAATGAAATTCTCACTTTTATGCAAATATATATTATAGAGGGTTAAAAAAAATAAAGGTGAGTGATGAAAATGATTAAAGATTTATCCATTGATGAAATTATGTTTGCGATTGGTGTGTATCCATCTTTACAAGCAACAGAAAAATACAATTTATTTGTTGAGTTGGTTGTAGATCATTTTAAAGAAGAGATCGATGAGAAAGTACTCGTACAGGCCAACAATATCAAAAAGCTTTCCATGAAAAAGAAAGCTTTTTTTCTGTCTTTTTTAAAAGACCTTTCGATTGAAAAAGAAATGACCCGTTACAAAGAAAATAATATTGAGTGGATCCATTTGTTATCTGCGGAATATCCAGATCCTTTAAAACAAATTTATGCGCCACCCGTTGTTTTATTTTATAAAGGACAAATCGAATGGTTAAAACAAAAAACATGGTTAGGGGTAGTGGGCGCTCGTGCAGATACGTCTTATGGGAAAGAAGTGGTTGCTCACATTGTAAAAGACATTATCCATCAGAGTAAACAGGAAATCGCGATAGTCAGTGGATTAGCTAAAGGGATTGACACAGAAGCTCATGTGCATAGTTTGAAAAACAAGGGACAAACGGTGGGAGTGATCGGCACCGGTTTAGATGTTTTTTATCCTTATGCTAATCGAGCGCTTCAAGAATTTCTAAGTGCAGAACATCTCGTGATCACTGAATATCCGATGGGGTCTAAGCCGTTAAAGTTTCATTTTCCTGAGAGAAATCGTATAATAGCCGGACTGAGTCGAGGCGTGCTAGTCGTTGAGGCAAAGAAACGAAGTGGGAGCTTAATTACTGCTTACAATGCGCTTGATGAAGGGCGTGATGTTTTTGCAGTACCTGGTTCTATATTCGAAGAAAATCGAGCAGGGAACCATCGCTTAATTCAACTAGGTGCAATTTTGACTCAAGACAGCGAAGATATCTTGAAAGAATGGTTCTTTATATAGTAGAAACTGTTCTTTTATTTTACAGCCCTAAAAAATATTTTATAAAAAAGTTGACAAAATGATTTCAATTGTCCTATGATATGTAACGATTTACGAAAGATACAAATTTGTTTAGAAAATACTCAAAATAAATAACCACCAGAATGTACAAATGTTCCAGTAGGAAGGAGTTTTAGATTGGCTTTTAAGTATTTAGTCATTGTAGAGTCACCAGCTAAAGGAAAGACCATTGAAAAATACTTAGGTAAAAATTATAAAGTGGTCGCCAGTTTAGGCCATGTGAGAGATTTACCTAAAAGTCGTATGGCCATTGATTTTGAAAACAATTATGAGCCTGATTATATTACTATTCGAGGAAAAGGTCCTGTCTTAAAAGATTTAAGAAAATATGCAAAAAAAGCTGAAAAAGTATACCTCGCAGCCGACCCGGACCGAGAAGGAGAAGCTATTGCATGGCATTTAGGTCATGCGTTAAAATTAGAAGAAGATGCTGAAAACCGCGTGGTGTTCAATGAGATCACAAAAGATGCAGTAAAAGATGCGTTTAAAACACCTCGTACAATTAATAAAGATTTAGTCGATGCCCAACAAGGTCGCCGTATTTTAGACCGAATTGTTGGTTATAAAATCAGTCCGATTTTATGGAAAAAGGTAAAGAATGGATTAAGTGCTGGTCGTGTCCAGTCAGTAGCACTAAAAATTATTATTGACCGCGAGAAAGAAATAAGAAACTTTAAACCAGAGGAATACTGGTCTATTACAGGTGATTTTGAAAAAGATAAGCAACAATTTGAAGCTGCTTTTCATGGTTTTGATGCGAAGAAAGTTGATTTGCCAAACCAAGAAAAAGTTTCAGAAGTCTTAGAAAAAATCGATCAAAAACAACCTTTTGCGGTTCAAGAAGTGAAACGCAGTAAAAGAAGACGGAACCCAAAGAAACCTTTCACCACAAGTACGCTACAACAGGAAGCTGCTAATCGATTAAACTTCCGTACCAATAAAACGATGAGCACTGCCCAACAATTATATGAAGGGGTTTCAATCCAAAGAAACCAAACCACAGGGTTAATTACCTATATGCGTACCGATTCGACTCGTATTTCAAATCTTGCACGAAATGAAGCCATTGATTATATTGAAGAAGAATACGGAAAAGAATATGTGTGGGCTAAAAAAGCCACTTCAAATACTGAAAATGCGCAAGATGCGCACGAAGCCATACGTCCAACAAGTGCGAAACGTACACCGGCTTCGATTAAAAAATATCTATCAAAAGACCAGTTTCGTTTATATCAACTGATCTGGAATCGATTCATGGCGAGCCAAATGAAAGCAGCTGTATACAATACAATGCGTGTTGATTTGGAACAAAACGGAGTTATTTTCCGTGCCAATGGTTCACAATTAGCCTTTGCAGGTTACCAAAAAGTCTATAAAGATAGCAACAGTGAGAAAGATAACATCTTGCCTGATTTAGAAAAAGGAGAAAATGTAAAGTTATTAAAGCTTGATCCAAAACAGCACTTTACACAACCGCCTGCAAGATATAGTGAAGCGACTTTAGTCAAAGCATTAGAGGAAAATGGTGTAGGACGTCCGTCCACTTATGCTCCAACATTGAATACTTTACGACGACGTTATTATGTTACGATGAACAATCGTCGCTTCGAACCGACCGAACTTGGTGAGATCGTGAATGATTTAATTGCTGAATACTTCCCAGAGATTGTAGATGTTAAATTTACAGCCGAAATGGAAGAGCAATTAGATGAGATCGAAGAAGGAAAGCAAGATTGGGTGAAATTAATCGATGATTTCTACCAACCCTTTAATCAAGAAGTCGAAAAAGCAGAAGAAGAGATGGAAGAAATAGAGATTCGAGACGAACCGGCTGGCTTTGACTGTGAGAAATGTGGCCATCCAATGGTTATTAAAATGGGCCGTTATGGTAAGTTTTATGCTTGTTCGAATTTTCCAGATTGCCGGAATACGAAACCGATTCTTAAAAAGATCGGGGTCACATGTCCAACATGTGGTAAGGGAGAAGTTGTCGAGCGTAAAACGAAAAAGAACCGCTTGTTTTACGGCTGTGAGCGATATCCAGATTGTGATTTCTCTTCATGGGACAAGCCAATTGGCAGAGATTGTCCAAAATGTGACGAGTATTTAGTCGAGAAACGCACACGGAAACAAACACAAGTGAAATGTTCAAATTGTGATTACGAGGAAGAACCACAAAAATAAATGAATAGTCTAAAAAACGCTGATTTAAAAAATAATCAGCGTTTTTTATTCACAAATCTTTCAATATGTTTTTATCGAGTTTTTTTAAATCTATGCTAAAATAGGAAAGTAGACAAAAACGACTGAGAAATCTTTAGAAAGCTTGGAGATAACAATGAATAAGAATGAAGAACTAGTCAAAGAATTTATGAATTACTTGACCCATGAAAGAAATTATTCAGATTTGACGAAAGAAGCTTATGCTGAAGATATTTATCATTTTCTTGAATTTTTAAAAGAAACAGGCGATGAAGATTTAAAAAAAGTGGAGCTTTCAGATGCACGTATTTATTTAAGTCGCTTAACGGACGAGCAATATAGCCGTTCATCCATTTCAAGAAAAATTTCGAGTCTACGAGCTTTTTATCAATATTTACTCAGTCACCAATTTATTTCTGAAAATCCTTTTTCTTATTTACATTTAAAAAAGACTGGTTTACGTTTGCCGAATTTCTTCTATGATGAAGAGATTCAAAAATTATTCGAAGCAGCCGCAGGGACTGAACCTTTAGATTTCCGAGATAATGCGATTCTTGAAATTTTATATGGTACAGGTATCCGTGTGAGTGAGTGTCAAGCATTAAAAGTAGAAGATGTGGATTTAGAATTAGGTGTGCTATTAGTGCTTGGAAAAGGAAATCGTGAACGTTATGTTCCTTTTGGCGAGTATGCTCGTATTGCGATTGAAAATTATATTGAAAACTGTCGCACACCGCTTATGAAAAAATACCAAAAAGACCATGAGTATTTACTGATTAGTCAATATGGAGACCATATTTCAGTGTCTGGTATTCAATATGCTTTGAACCAATTAATTAAACAAACCAGTTTAACTTCCTCTATTCATCCCCATAAATTGCGTCACTCTTTTGCGACTCATTTATTGGATAATGGAGCAGACATGCGAACCGTTCAAGAACTCCTTGGACATAAAAGTTTATCGTCTACGCAAATTTATACGCATGTAACGAAGGATCATTTATTAAAAGATTATAGTAAATTTCATCCGCGCGCCTGATGTTTTCGGTGTAGCGGGCTGTTATTATGAAAATAGAGACATACTTTACAAGAATTGAATGTTTGATACGGAGGAGATAGAATGACGAAATTTCACGCTACAACTATATTAGCGGTACAACATAATGGTGAAACAGCTATGGCTGGTGACGGTCAAGTAACAATGGGTGAGTCGGTCATTATGAAAGGTACTGCGCGTAAAATTCGAAAAATATATCATGGAGAAGTGTTAGTAGGATTCGCGGGAAGCGTCGCGGATGCTTTTACACTTGAAGATAAATTTGAAGGTAACTTAAATAAATACAGTGGAAATTTAGAACGAGCAGCCGTTGAACTTGCGCAAGAATGGCGTTCAGATAAAGCAATGCGCCAACTAGAGGCATTACTCATTGCGATGGATAAAGATCAAATGCTATTAATCTCTGGTACTGGAGAAGTGATTGCCCCTGATGATTCAGTCATCAGTGTCGGTTCTGGTGGAAACTATGCGCTAGCCGCTGCTCGCGCTTTAAAACGCCACAATAAAGAGATGACTGCTGAAGAAATTGCTTACGAAGGCTTAAAAATTGCTTCAGAAATTGATATCTTTACAAATGGCAACATTATTACTGAAAATCTGTAAGAATCGGAGTGATTAAATTTGTTAAACGCAAAAGAATTAACGCCAAAAGAAATTGTTGAACGTTTAAACCAATACATTATTGGACAACATAACGCAAAAAAATCTGTTGCGATTGCCTTACGTAACCGGTATCGTCGACAGTTAATTGAACCAGAAATGCAAAAAGAAATTACACCTAAAAATATTTTAATGATTGGACCTACTGGGGTAGGAAAAACAGAAATTGCTCGCCGACTCGCCAATATTTTAAACGCTCCTTTTATTAAAGTAGAAGCAACCAAATTTACTGAAGTCGGTTATGTCGGACGTGACGTAGAATCAATGGTACGTGACTTAGTGGAAGCAGCGATACAAATTGTACGTCGTCAGAAGAGAAGCCAAGTGCATGCACGTGCTGAAAATGAAGCCATTAAACGTATTGCAAAAGCACTTGTTCCCGGGATTCGCCGTGAAAAAACGGAAAAAAGAACAGATCCACTCAGTCAAGTATTCCAAAGTATGGGAATGGATCCTCAACAAATGAATTTCTCTCAAGAGGAACCGGAAGAAGAAGTCACAGAAGAAATTTCGACTAAACGTAAAGAACTTGAAGATCAAATTAAGCGAGGAGTCGTGGATGCTCGCGAAGTGGAAATTGAAGTGGAAGAGAAAAAACAGACGCCTTCAGGTCCCATGAATGCGCAGTTTGAACAAATGGGCATTGATTTATCCGATACTTTAGGCTCATTGCAACCGCCACGTAAAGTGAAGCGCAGTATGCCGGTGAAAGAAGCTATTGAGGTCTTAACGGAAGAAGAAGCTGACAAGTTAATTAATACGGAAGACATTAATGCGGAAGCTGTTAAACTCGCTGAAAATAATGGTATTATTTTCTTAGACGAGATTGATAAGATTACTGCTGGAAATGAAGGTGGTCAACAACAAGTTTCTCGTGAAGGAGTTCAACGAGATATTTTACCGATTGTTGAAGGGTCTGTTGTTCAAACAAAATATGGCAACGTAAAAACCGACTATATGTTATTTATCGGTTCAGGCGCTTTCCATACTTCAACACCAAGTGACCTTATTCCAGAACTTCAAGGTCGTTTCCCTATTCGGGTTGAGTTAGATGATTTATCAGCGGAAGATTTCGTTAAAATCTTAACGGAGCCGAAAAACTCGTTAATCAAGCAATATAAAGCTCTTCTTGAAACAGAGAACATCGAAGTAAACTTTACGATGGATGCAGTAGAAGAGATGGCCCGTATTGCTCAGAAAATAAATGAAGAGACTGATAATATTGGTGCCAGAAGATTGCATACCATTTTAGAAAAACTGCTTGAAGAATTACTCTTTGAAGCAACGGAAATGCAAATGGGAGAGGTTCAAATTACGGAAAAATATGTGACTGATCGTATTGGCGATATCGCAGAAGATAAAGATCTCTCACAATATATTCTATAAAAGATAAACAAAAAAACTGCTCGTCTATTCGGAAAAAAATCCAAATAACGAGCAGTTTTTTGTACGCTTTAAATGTTTTTATTCTTGCTTTTTTGAACGACGTAAACCAAAAGGCACCTTACTTTCCGTACCCTTTCTTAAACGTTTAATATTTTCTCGATGTAAGTAAAGTATCACTAAAGCAAGGAGCCATACGACAACAGAAAATAAAGGATCATTGATAAATAAACTGCCAATCGCCGCTAAGAAAACAGCGGATATACTCGCCAGACTGACGGTGCTTGATATAAATAAAATAATTAAAAAGACACCCACAAAGATCAATAAAAAGATGGGATGTAAGGCTAAGGCAACACCTGCTGAAGTAGCAACAGCTTTCCCTCCTTTAAAATGTATATAAGCAGAATAAATATGACCTAAGATAGCAAAAACGCCAATAAAAACAGGATGAATATTTGTATTTAAATAAATGGGAAGAAGTGTTGCGGCGGTTCCTTTTAGTACATCGAGAACCAGAGCAACAATGCCTGCTTTCACACCTAGGATTCGAAATGTATTTGTGGCTCCAGTATTTCCACTTCCATATTCGCGAATATCTTTTTGGTAAAACAATTTACCAATCCAAACACCTGAAGGAATAGAGCCTAAGAGGTATGCGATCACGCATTGAATGAATATAGCCAATATAATCTCTCCTTTATCATTCAGTGTTTTTTATAAACGCGAATAAGTCTAAGTAAACACTGAAGATCGATATGTTTATTTTACCACGATTTTGAGAATCTTAAAATGTTATTTTGAAAATAGACCGGGAATAAAGAGGTTAGACTTGTAAATGTCGATTAAAAAAATAACTAGCTGAGTGAAGCGTGCAGATCTAGTCGATGGAGAGATTAGAAGCAATCAGACGAATGAACGCTTAAATCTTTCGGGTTTCTTTATTCCACGTAAGAAATATTGATTGATATTTAACACATAAAACGGTATTCTTGTTCAGTATTTATGAGCACGAAATTTAAAAAGGTAAATGACTACTTAAGAAACCTTGACCTAACAATTGTTCTGAGCATATTTGACAAATTTGTGTTATACTTATAAAGTATGCTTGTTATATAAGAACAAACGTTTCAATAAAAACAAAAAATAAATTTAATTAAAAGTTGTTAAATTTGTAGAAGGGATGCAACATTTATGGCGCAACAAAATTATTCAGATTCTTCTATTCAAATTTTAGAAGGACTAGATGCTGTAAGAAAACGTCCAGGAATGTATATTGGTTCAACAGACTCACGTGGACTACACCATCTAGTATATGAAATTGTCGATAACTCTGTTGACGAGGTACTTGCTGGGTACGGAGATAAAATTACTGTAAAAATTCATGAAGATGACAGTGTAAGTGTTCAAGATAATGGACGAGGAATGCCTACAGGGATGCACGAATCAGGAATACCTACTTTGCAAGTCATCTTTACTATCCTACACGCAGGGGGTAAGTTTAGTGAGGAGGGCGGTTATAAAACATCCGGCGGTCTGCATGGAGTAGGTGCTGCAGTGGTGAACGCACTATCTGAATGGCTAACGGTTACTGTTCAAAGAGATGGTTATGAATATGTGCAGAAGTTTAAAAATGGTGGAAAGCCTGATGGGGACGTTACACGTAAAAAGATAAAAGGAAAAGGATCTGGAACAACGATTCACTTTAAACCCGATGATGAGATTTTTAGTTCGACTAAAATTTCTTATGATACTCTATCTGAACGCTTACGTGAATCGGCCTTTTTACTTAAAAAATTGAATATCCATATTATTGACGAACGCGAAGAAGACTTAGAAGAGGATTTCTATTATGAAGATGGGATTAAATCCTTTGTGGAATATTTAAACGAGGATAAAGATACTTTATCCCCTATTGGCTATTTTGAAGGAAAAAGTAACGGCATTGAAGTCGAATTTGCTTTTCAATATAACGATGGCTATACGGACAACTTCTTAAGCTTTGTGAATAACGTTCGGACGCGAGATGCTGGAACGCACGAAACAGGTGCAAAAACAGCCTTAACAAAAACTTTTAATGAGTATGCGCGCAATGCTGGCTTGTTAAAAGAAAAAGATAAAAACTTAGAAGGTTCCGATATTCGAGAAGGAATTGCTGTTATTTTATCGGTACGTATTCCTGAAAATATTTTGCAATTCGAAGGACAAACGAAGAATAAATTAGGAACAGCCGAAGCGCGAGGAGCAGTCGACGCTGTGATTTCTGAACAATTAGGTTTCTTCTTAGCGGAGAATGGGGAAGTCTCTCAACAAATTGTTCGTAAAGCGATCAAAGCACGTGAAGCGCGCGAAGCTGCACGTAAAGCGAAAAATGCTTCTCGAGACAGTAAATCACGTCGTCAACGAGATGCTTTAATTTCGGATAAGTTAACGCCTGCACAAGGTCGTAATGCTAAACGGAATGAATTATACCTAGTAGAGGGGAATTCAGCAGGTGGTTCAGCGAAGCAGGGACGCGATCGAACGTTCCAAGCTATTCTTCCTTTACGAGGAAAGGTCATTAACACAGAGAAAGCATCGATTACTGATATCTTTAAAAACGAAGAGATTGCAACGATGATTTACACGATTGGTGCAGGAGTAGGCCCGGAATTTGATATTGAAGATTGTAATTATGACAAGATTATTATCATGACGGATGCGGATACAGACGGTGCCCATATTCAAACCTTACTTCTTACCTTCTTTTACCGCTATATGCGTCCTTTGATTGATGCAGGTAAGGTTTACCTTGCTCAACCACCTCTTTATAAGATTACTTCTGGTAGTGGCAAAAATCGTAAAGCGATTTATGCTTGGACAGATGAAGAATTAGCAGAAGCGACAAAAGATCTTAAGAAATATTCCCTACAACGCTATAAAGGTTTGGGGGAGATGAATGCGAGTCAATTATGGGAAACAACAATGGACCCAGAAAGACGAACGCTGATCCAAGTCACCATCGATGATGAAGCCAAAGCAGAACGTCGAGTCTCTGTGTTAATGGGCTCAAAAGTATCGCCACGTCGTGAATGGTTAGAAGAGAATGTCGAGTTTACCATGGGCGAAGATGGAAGTATTTTAGAATCAGAAGAAATACTAGAAGAAAATGAAGAAGACATTCATCCAGAAAGGTTAGATGTATAATGTCAGAAAATACTGGAGTTCAAAAAATAACATTAGAAAATGTAATGGGAGATCGTTTTGGACGCTATTCAAAGTATATTATCCAAGAACGAGCGATTCCTGATATTCGTGATGGGTTAAAACCTGTTCAACGACGAATTATTTTTGCAATGTCCAACGATTCAAACACTTATGATAAACCTTATCGTAAATCTGCAAAAACTGTGGGGAATGTGATCGGGAATTATCACCCTCACGGAGATACATCGGTGTACGATGCGATGGTGCGTTTGAGTCAAGATTGGAAAATGCGGATGCCCCTTGTTGATATGCAAGGAAATAACGGGAGTATGGATGGCGATCCTGCAGCTGCTATGCGTTATACAGAAGCGCGATTGTCAAAAATTGCTGATGAATTAGTAAAAGATTTAAATCTCGATACTGTTGATTTCATCTTAAACTTCGATGATACAGACGAAGAGCCAACTGTTTTACCTGCTCGCTACCCCAACTTATTAGTGAATGGAGCGACAGGGATTTCTTCAGGGTATGCGACCGATATTCCACCGCATAATTTAGAGGAAGTGGTTGACGCTACGATTCACCTAATTAATAATCCTGCAGCTACGCTTAAAGATTTAATGAAATTCGTTCAGGGACCAGACTTTCCGACAGGAGGTATTGTCCAAGGGGCGAAGGGATTAGAAAAAGCTTATAAAACAGGCCGAGGGCGCATTGTAATTCGTTCTAAAACGGATATTGAAAAGATGCGTGGAGGTCGCGAACAGATTGTCATCAGTGAGGTTCCTTATGAAGTCAATAAAGGAAATCTAGTTCGTAAAATGCACGATATCCGTATCAACAAACAAATTGATGGGATTGCAGATGTTCGGGATGAAACAGATCGTTCGGGCTTACGAATTGTAGTGGAATTAAGAAAGAATGTGAATGCAGAAGGTATCTTAACCTATTTATTAAAAAATACTGATTTACAAGTTTCTTATAACTATAATGTCATTGCAATTGATGATAAGCAACCGAAATTGCTGGGCTTAAAAGAAATATTAACGAGTTACTTATCTTTTAGAAGAGAAGTGATTACACGCCGAACACAAACACTCTTGGAAAAAGATAAAGCCCGTGAACATATCGTACATGGGTTAATTAAAGCTGTATCTATTTTAGATCAAGTGATTCAAGTGATTCGAGAAAGTGATAATAAATCGCACGCAAAAGTGAATCTAATTAATACTTTTGAATTCAGTGAGAAACAAGCAGAAGCGATTGTGAACTTACAGCTATATCGCCTAACAAATACAGATATCACCGAACTGGAAGAAGAAGCGAAGACTTTAGAAGAGCGCATCAAAGATTATAATGCGATTCTTTCAGATGAAGATAAGCTTAACCAAGTCATTGAAGCTGAATTAATAGAAATTAAAGAAAACTATGGCAGTCCACGTTTAACTCAAATTGAAGATAAGATTGAAGAGTTAAAAGTTGAAAAAGAAGTCCTTGTTTCTGAAGAAGAAGTGATTGTATCCTTAACTCGAGAAGGTTACATTAAAAGAACGAGCACACGCTCTTATGCTTCTTCAGAGCCTGAAGATATCGGAATACGTGCAGGGGACCAAGTGATTTTTACGAAGCGAATGTCAACTCTTGATCAATTGGTTATATTCACAAGCGCAGGAAAAGTGATTAATCGTCCTGTTCATGAGCTTCCGGATATTCGTTGGAAGGATGCGGGGCAACATTTATCGCAAAATATTTCATTTGAACCGAATGAAAGAATCGTGGCGGTTTTTGATTATGAACAATTACCTGATGATAAGAAATTTGTCTTCATGACACGCAGTGGTTACATTAAACAAACGATTGTTTCTGATTTTAAGCATAAAAGAAATTATCGTACAGCAAGTGCAAATGCGATTAAGTTACAAGATCAAACCGATGCGTTACTGAAAGTTTATCAAGTAACAGAGGACGACAACTTTGATGTCTTCTTAGTCAGCCGTCGTGGTTATGGTTTGCGTTATCCACTAGATGAAGTTTCAACCTATGGTCCCAATGCAAAAGGGGTTAAGGCGATCAATCTAAAAGACGAGGATTATGTGATTTCAGGATTATTGATCGATAATGATACTGAAGAAAATTATGCAATGCTTGTCACACACCGTGGTGCCGTGAAGAAGATGAACTTACTTGATTTTGATGTTATTTCACGTGCTAAACGAGGTTTACTTGTTTTAAGAGAACTTAAATCAAATCCACATCGTCCAAGCTTATTAATCGAGGTTGAAGACAACGAAGAATCAATAACAATTTTAACTGATAAAGAAAAAGAATTTACCATTCAACCAAAAGATTATAGCGTCAGCGATCGTTATAGTAACGGGTCATTTATTTTAGATGAAACAACAGATGGTCAGCCAGTAGACTACCGTCGTGATGACCTTATTTATGAAGTCAAAGAAGAAAATACAGAAATAGAAGAATAAGAGATCAAAAAAGATAGAGCTTAAGTGTCTCTATCTTTTTTTGTTATTTATGTGAATGAATCACTAGCAGAAGTTGTTTTTTGTTGTGCTGATTGTCAGGGTTTATAACAAATTAATTAATATTTATACAGAAAATAATTTGCGTTTACATGAATATGTGATATTATGAACTTGACAAAGGGAAGTTCTAATGACTTAAACAAAAATAAAGGAGTTGTAAGGATGCAAAAAGCAAAAGAAACCGATATTTACGAAGAATCTTGGAAGGGCTTTACGGGGACTGAATGGAAACGTCATGTTAATGTCCGTGATTTTATTCAGCATAATTATCAACCATATGATGGAGACGATTGCTTTTTAGAAGGACCCACAGCGGCGACTTCAAAACTATGGGATCAAGTGATGGACTTAGACCGCCAAGAGATTGAAGCAGGTGGCGTGCTAGATATGGATACAGATGTGGTATCATCGATCACTTCCCACGGGCCAGGCTACTTAGATAAAGAAAAAGAAACGATTATAGGTTTTCAAACGGATCAGCCATTTAAACGTTCTTTTCAGCCTTATGGTGGAATTCGGATGTCTGAACAAGCGGCTGAATCTTATGGTTATGAAATTAATCCTGAAAAATCACATATTTTTTCAGAGTATCGTAAGACGCATAACCAAGGTGTATTTGATGTCTATACCCCAGAAATGCGAGCAGCACGTCGCTCTGGCGTCATCACAGGATTACCGGATGCGTATGGACGTGGGCGTATTATTGGAGATTATCGTCGAGTAGCTTTATATGGCGTAGATTTTTTATTGGAAGAAAAAATGGCCGATAAAGAAAATTGTGGTGGCGGCGTGATGTCTGAAGACACGATCCGTTTACGGGAAGAATTAACTGAGCAAATCAATGCTCTAAATGAACTGAAAGAACTGGGGCACATTTATGGCTTTGATATTTCTCGTCCGGCTGTGACTACTCAAGAAGCTTTCCAGTGGCTATATTTAGGCTATTTGGCTGCCATAAAACAACAAAATGGAGCAGCAATGTCGTTAGGACGTACTTCAACCTTTTTAGATATTTATTTAGAACGTGATTTACAAGCAGGAAAGATTACAGAGAGCGAAGCGCAGGAATTTGTCGACCATTTTGTGATGAAATTACGCCTAGTAAAATTTGCTCGTACACCGGAATATAATGAATTGTTTTCAGGAGATCCTACCTGGGTAACAGAAGCAATTGGAGGAATGGGACTAGATGGACGACACATGGTCACTAAAAATAGTTACCGTTTCTTGCATACGCTAAGCAACTTAGGGCCAGCGCCAGAACCTAACTTAACGGTGTTATGGTCTAAGAATCTACCACAAAATTTCAAGAACTTTTGTGCAAAAGCATCGATTGAAACAAGTGCGATTCAATATGAAAATGACGATATTATGCAACCTATTTATGGAGATGACTACGGCATTGCTTGCTGTGTATCGGCGATGGAAATTGGAAAACAAATGCAATTCTTCGGCGCTCGAGCAAACTTAGCCAAAACATTGTTGTATGCGATTAATGGAGGAGTGGACGAAGTCTCTAAAGCTCAAGTAGCTCCGGCATACGCTCCAATTACTTCAGAGTATTTAGAGTATGACGAAGTAATTGAAAAATACGACATGATGATGGACTGGATTGCTGGCTTGTATATTAATACACTGAATGTTATTCATTATATGCATGATAAATATAGTTATGAAAGTGCTGAAATGGCTCTACATGATTCAGAAGTCGTTCGGACGATGGCCACAGGGATTGCTGGTTTTTCAGTAGCGGTTGACTCTCTTTCAGCGATTAAACACGCAAAAGTAAAAGTTATACGTGATGAAGATGGTTTAGCGATTGATTACGAAATCGAAAGTGACTATCCTAAATATGGAAATAATGATCACCGAGTAGATGAGCTTGCGATCGAATTACTAGAAAAATTCATGGCTAAAGTTAAACAACATGAAACTTACCGTGAATCTGTTCATACAACTTCTATTTTGACGATTACTTCCAACGTTGTATACGGGAAGAAAACAGGAAATACACCGGACGGACGTGCAGAAGGAGAGCCTTTTGCACCAGGTGCCAACCCCTTACATGGGCGGGATGAAAATGGTGCGTTAGCTAGTCTTAATTCAGTCGCTAAATTACCTTATGAGTCCTCATTAGATGGCATTTCAAATACTTTTTCAATCGTGCCAAGTGCTTTAGGAAAAACTGATGAAACACAAGTCAGAAACTTAGCGAATATGCTCGATGGTTATGTACAAAAAGGTGGTCATCATCTAAACGTGAATGCTCTCAATCGTGACACACTGATTGATGCGATGGAAAATCCAGCGGAATACCCACAGTTAACGATTCGCGTCTCTGGCTATGCCGTTAAATTTATTAAATTAACGCGTGAACAACAACAAGATGTTATTAACCGTACTTTCCATGGAAGTATGTAATATTTTTATATTTGTCTACAAGGTGTAAGAAAATCAAGATAAGAGGATAAGGATGATGTCTAAAGATGGCAGAAAAAAATATAGGTTATGTCCATTCAATTGAAACATTTGGTTCTGTGGATGGCCCAGGTATTCGATTTGTGGTTTTTATGCAAGGCTGTCGCTTACGCTGTGCTTTCTGCCATAATCCAGATACGTGGAACATGGGTGGGGGAACGCCTTACTCTCCTCAAGAAATACTCGATATGGCTTTAGACTATCGACCTTATTGGGGAGATGAGGGTGGAATTACAATAAGTGGTGGAGAGCCTTTACTACAGATTGATTTCATTCTTGAATTATTCAAATTAGCGAAAGAAGCGGAAGTTCATACGGCAATCGATTCTTGCGGAGGACCCTTTACGCGAGAAGAACCTTTCTTTACCGTTTATGATGAACTGATGCAATATACGGATTTAGTGTTGATGGATATTAAACACATCAATAATGAATTTCATAAAAAATATACTATGGCAGAAAATACAAATATTCTTGAAATGGCTCGCGATTTATCGCAGCGAAAGATACCGATGTGGATTCGGCATGTTTTAGTGCCTGAGCACTCAGATTTTGACGAGGATCTGCAGGCCTTGAGTGAATTTATTCAATCCCTAGGATCAGCGGTTGAAAATGTAGAAGTTCTGCCCTACCATAAACTCGGTGTATATAAATATGAGGAATTAGGGATTCCTTATCGCTTAAAAGGCATTGATACACCGACTACAGAACGTGTAGAAAATGCAAACTATATTCTAAAAACAGATCTCTATAAATAAAACACCTAAAGCTTTTTAGTTTTTCAAACTATTTAAAACTAAAGAGCTTTTTTACATTTTCTGATCGTACTTAAAAATCCAAGAATCACTTTATTTTAAATAGATAAGGCAATCTCTGGTATAGGCTGTTTTTATTTTAACTTGCTAATACGGCTGTTCTCACATAGAATAGAAAGTATATTTTTTAGAAGGAAAAGAGGAGAATATGTGTTAAAAAAGTTTTTTGCATACTATAAACCTTACAAGAAATTATTCTTTATTGATTTTACCTGTGCCATTATTGCAGCTATATTAGAGTTAATCTTTCCTATTGCCGTAAATCGTACGATTGATACTGTCTTACCGAATGGAAACTTAAAAGTTATTATGACAGTAGCCGCTATCTTATTTTCCTTATACTTACTATCGATGACACTTAATTATATCGTCGTAACATTAGGACATCGTTTAGGTATTAATATTGAAACGGACATGCGCCGAGAATTATATGAACATTATCAAAAACAACCTTACTCTTATTATGACGAGCGAAAAACAGGAGAATTGATGAGTTCAATTACGACTGAACTGTTTGAAGTGAGTGAGCTCGCTCATCATGGCCCGGAAGATATTTTTATAACAGTCATGACTTTATTAGGATCTTTTGTGTTGATGTATAATACGCATGCGCAACTAGCTGTTATTACGGTGGTTCTTATTCCTATTTTAGGCGTGTTGTTGGCTTTCTTTAATAAGCAAATGGTCAAAGTCAATCAAAGAATTTATAACAGTTTGGCAAGTTTTAATGCAGGCATCGAGAACGCTTTAAGTGGTATTCGAGTCGTTAAAGCTTTTGCGAATGAAGATTATGAAAAAGAAAACTTTGAAGAGATGATTCAAGGGTATCGCGATACAAAAATAGATTTCTATCAGACCATGGGCGTAAGCTCCTCTTTTAATTATATGATTATGCGTTTAATTAATTTATTTTCTTTTATCGCAGGTGCTTACTTTATTTTACAAGGTGAGTTAAGTACAGGAGATTTTGTTGGTTTTATTTTACTATCGAACGTTTTTATCCAACCCATTCAAAAAATTAATACCATGTTAGAGTTATACCCGAAAGGTTACACAGGATTCAAAAGATTACAAGAAGAATTGATGCGAGAGCCGAGCATTCAAGACGCACAGGATGCGATTGAAGCTCCAGAATTCAAAGGTTATATCGAATATCATCACGTTTCTTTTGGTTATGAGGAAGGAAAAGATATTTTAGCGGATATTAATCTTTCAATTAAACCTGGAGAAACCATCGCCTTTGTAGGTCCAAGCGGCGTTGGAAAAACAACTTTAGTGAACTTGCTGCCACGTTTTTATGAAGTGTCCGCAGGATCCATTACGATTGATAATTATGATATAAGAGAAGTGACCATGGAGTCACTTCGTAAACAAATAGGCGTCGTACAACAAGATGTTTTCTTATTCAATGGAACAGTGCGTGATAATGTTTTATATGGAAGATTAGATGCATCAGATGAAGAGGTAGAAGCTGCGATCGATGCCGCTCAATTGCGGGAAGTTGTTGAAGATCTCCCACAAGGAGTGGATACTGAAATAGGGGAGCGAGGGGTTCGTTTATCAGGCGGACAAAAACAACGATTATCGATTGCCCGTATCTTTTTGAAAAATCCAGCGATTTTAATTTTAGATGAAGCAACGAGTGCTTTAGATACAGAAACAGAACAATATATCCAAAGTTCTTTGAATAAATTATCAGAAGGCCGCACAACTTTAATTATTGCTCACCGTTTAGCGACGATTAAAGATGCCGACCGCATTCTTGTTGTTTCAGCCCAAGGCATTCACGAAGACGGAACGCATGAAGAATTGTTGGAATTAAATGGTCATTATGCGGAATTACATGAGGCTCAATTTGGTTAAGAATCATCATTAAAAAAGACCTGTTATTTATCAGCAGATCCTGATAAGTAACAGGTCTCTTTATTTATTGAATTAAAAAGCATAAACAATATTTAAAATACCATAAAGCATAAAATAAATGCCAACTAAAGTTGCGATCGCCACATAAGTACTTAACGGATTTGAAAGCAATAAAAAGCCAATAATAATCCCTAGAATACCAATCAAAATTGTAAACCAAAATTGAGCATTACTAAAGTTTCGGACCGGTCTTGCCGTCAGGAGGGTACCAATAGAATCAAAAATTAACCAAAAAGAAAATAAATAAGGTAAAGCTAAAATAGCACCCGATAAATTAAATAAGAAAAAGACGCCAATCAATAAATCAACAATTCCAATAATGATTAATAACGTAGAATTGTAGTTGACAAACTGGCGTAACGCTCTTCTGAAAAACAACTCGTAAATACCCTTTAAAATAGCGCCAATGGCAAAGAAAAAAGCCACTGAGAAAATACTGACCATTGGATGATTAAAGGCTAAGAAGGACAGGATGAGACTTAAAATTCCTAAAATAAACGGTCCCCACTGAAAACCTTCATGAAATTGTTGTCTTGAATAATTATGCATAATCTTATCCACTCCTTTCTTTTAATTTAACACAAAGGATATAGAGATAAACAAATGACGCTCACGTTAGCGGGAGTTTTTAATTTGTTTAAAAATCGTTATTGGTCAAAAAAGGTCAAAGTTATTTCGCTTTAAATTTGAATGCATTTTTGTTATGTGTTACTTTAGAACGCAGGTATGAAAACGAATTTTTATAATCAATAAGGAAAGAGGAGAAAACTGTGATTGAATTTAAAGGAGTATCCAAAATCTACAACAATGAAATCAAAGCGGTTGATAATGTAGATTTAGAAATTCAGGATGGTGAATTTGTATGTTTTATAGGAACATCGGGAAGCGGTAAAACAACTGCCCTACGCCTTATTAACCGCATGCATGAGCCAACCTATGGCGAAATAACAATGAACGGCGAAAAGATAAAAACGATGGATCCTGTAAATTTACGACGTAAAATTGGTTACGCTATTCAGCAAACAGGGTTATTACCCCATCTTACCATTTATGAAAATGTAGTGACTGTTCCGCGCTTATTGGAATGGAGCGAGGAAAAATGTCGTGAAACAGCGGAGCGTTTGATGAAACGAGTAGATCTTCCCCTTGAACTGCTTGAACGTTATCCTAGCGAGCTATCGGGTGGACAACAACAACGAATTGGGGTTATTCGAGCCCTAGCTGCTAATCCAGGGACTGTTTTGATGGATGAGCCTTTTGGTGCTTTAGACCCTATCACACGAGATGCTTTGCATGAATTAGTGATTGAATTACAAGAAGAGTACAACAATACCTTTGTCTTTGTTACGCATGATATGGACGAAGCGCTTAAATTAGGTGATCGCATTGCAATTTGGCACGAAGGAAAAGTCATTCAATATGATACGCCTGAAAATATTTTGGCTGAACCTGCCAATGATTATGTTCGTGACTTTGTTGGTCGAGAACGCTTATTTGATGCGAAAACAAGTAATATTACGGTAAAAGAAGTCATGAACTCGAATGTTTTGACGATCTCTCCTGGAAAATCTGTTTCGGATGCTTTAACAATTATGCATTCAAAAGGGGTAGATACTTTATTTGTCGTGGATGATTACGACAAATTAATGGGACGCGTGACCATTGAATATATTGCAAATATCAAAAATAAATCCCGAAATATTACTGAAATTATGGATGATTCTATCCGTCCTTTACGAGAAAGTACATTGATTCAAAATCAACTACAACAAGTATTAAAAACAGGACGTTCAAATATTCCAGTGGTTGACAGTGAAGGTCGTTTGACAGGAATTATTACCAAAACTACTTTAGTAAATCTCGTATATGATATTATCTGGAACCAAGAAGAGATTGAAGAAGAAATCCTAGTTGAAGGAACGAGTGAATAAGATGATTGAATTTTTTGCGAATGAAGGAGATACACTTCTGAGATTAATTCTAGAACATATCGGTCTCTCTTTAATTTCACTAGGCTTGGGTGTTCTGGCAGCTGTTCCATTAGGTATTATCCTTTCTCAATTTCCAAAAATTGCAAATGTTGTGATCGGGATCGCGAGTGTTTTACAGACGGTACCAACATTGGCTTTATTAGCATTAATGGTCCCTCTACTCGGTGTGGGCGCTACGCCTGCAATTGTTGCGTTGTTTATCTATTCCTTACTTCCCATTTTAAGAAACACCTATTTGGGCATGTCTGGCGTTGATCCGAATTTACTAGATGCAGCGAAAGGAATGGGGATGTCGACGGGCCAAGTGATTCAAAAAGTTCAACTACCAATGGCTGTTCCAGTAATTATGGCTGGTATCCGTTTATCCGCTGTTTACGTGATTGCTTGGACAACGATTGCGGCTTATATAGGTGGAGGCGGTCTTGGTGACTTTATATTTAATGGTTTGCAGACCTACCGACAAGATTTGATTTTTGGTGGGACAATCCCAGTCATTA
This sequence comes from uncultured Atopostipes sp., assembly GCA_963558565.1. Taxonomy (GTDB): domain Bacteria; phylum Bacillota; class Bacilli; order Lactobacillales; family Carnobacteriaceae_A; genus Atopostipes. The sequence goes on along the minus strand of CAUWGX010000001.1, from coordinate 276,085 downwards.
TCATCGCCATTGTGATGGATTTTGGCTTTGGTTATCTCGAGAAAAGATTATCACCACAAACAAGGTCAGAGGTGAATACTGAAAATGCGTAAATTTGTGAAAAAACTTATAAGTATATTAGGAACAGGTATTCTTTTAACAGGTTGTGCTTTGCCTGGTTTAGGTGGATCAGTGACCGGAGAAGGCATTTCAATTACTGGAGGGACCTCGACTGAAATGGATATGATGGGATATATGATTGAAGGGATGGTCGAACATTACATAGATATTGATGCGAATGTTGTTACAAACCTATCTTCAGGAATGAACCATCAAGCTTTTATGACAGGAGATGCAAACATTTCAGGAGTTCGTTATACAGGAACCAGTTTGACGGGAGAATTAGATCAAGAAGCGACGACAGATCCAGAAGAAGCCGAACGGATTGTTGTGGAACAATTCAAAGAGAGATTTGATCATTTATGGTATCCAAGTTATGGATTTTCAAATACTTATGCCTTTATGGTCAGAGCAGAAACTGCTGAAGAATATGGGCTTGAAACGGTTAGTGACTTAGAAGAATATAAAGACGAATTTTCTGTTGGAGTGGACACAAACTGGATGACTCGTGAGGGAGACGGCTACAATGCGTTTATTGAAAAATATGGTTTTGAGTTTGACGATCTTTTCCCAATGAGTTTAGGGTTATTATATACGGCGTTATCTAGTGAAGAAATTGATGTAGGATTAGGATATTCAACAGATGGACAAATACCTGCACAAAATCTGGTATTGCTTGAAGATGACCAGCGCTTATTCCCACCATATGATGCAAGTCCATTAGCAAAAGCTGAAATCGTTGAAGAATATCCAGAATTAGAGGGTATCTTCAAAAAATTAGAAGGGCAAATCGATGAAGAAGAAATGCAGAATCTTAACTATATAAGTGAAAACTACTTATTAGAACCACGAACCGTTGCTTTTGATTGGCTCGAAGAAAATAATTATTTTGAAGATGTTGAACCTTATTTAGAACCCATTGAAGGAGGAATGATTTCTGATGATTGATGTCACACAGTTACCCCTTTGGGAACAGATCGTCTATTACTATCAATCAAATGGGGCCTATGTTTTTGAACAATTTAGTCGACACTTTTTAATGGCGATATATGGGGTCTTGTTTGCGGCTATTTTTGCGATTCCTTTAGGTTTTTATTTAGCTCGAACCACTAAAATCGCTGATTGGATTTTAGGAATTGCGAATGTTATTCAAACCGTTCCCTCCTTGGCGATGCTTTCGATTTTGATGTTGGCCGTTGGTTTAGGGCCCAATTTAGTTGTGATTACCGTATTTATTTACTCAGTGCTTCCCATCTTAAGAAATACTTATGCGGGTGTGCGTAGTGTTGATGATAATATTTTAGATGTTGGAAAAGGAATCGGCATGACGAAATGGCAGATAATTTATAAGATTGAATTTCCCTTATCTATGTCAGTAATTATGGGAGGCGTCCGGAACGCCTTTATTATGGGGGTTGGAGTAGCTACCTTAGGTACTTTTGTTGGCGCATCTGGTTTAGGCGATATTCTACAGCAAGGCGTAAATGCTTCAGATGGTGCAAGTATTATTATTGCTGGTGTGCTTCCAATTTCTGTAATGGCGATTATCGGTGATGTTTTCTTAACTTGGGTTGAAAATAAATTAGATCCGATGTCTCATTAAGAAAAATAAAAATATTCAGTAAAAAACTTCCTTGGTTTTCGTCTAGCGTATAGACGAAATCAAGGAAGTTTTCTTGTAATGAAGTGTATGAACTAAAGAATTTGTTAACGATACTGATCGACAAGTTCAGGATAGAGGGTTTCAATCGATTTTTGATCATTGAGTAAATCACTATTTGGATTTGTTTCTTCTTTAACAGTGTTGACATATCGAATGAATATAAATACGATGATTGCTACTGCCACCGCACTGATATAATAAGAAACTTGCATTGGCAAGCCAAATCCAATTTGTTCTGTTAACAAGTAGAGGATGACCATATACAACATAAAGATCCCTGGAATAAGGGTGCTTAGATATTCTTTATCTTTCAACATTAAATAAGCAGCGGATACAAATAAAGCAATAACAGCCGTTGCTTGGTTTGCCCAATTAAAGTAACGCCATAAAATATTAAAATCAATGAACATTAAACCAGCACTAATCACAAAAATGGGGACTGCGACTGCAAACCGATTTTTTAATGGTTTCTGGATTAAGTTAATATAGTCTGCAATAATCATACGTAGACTACGAAAAGCTGTATCACCGGAAGTGATCGGTAAAACAATGACCCCTAAAATAGCTAACGTACCACCGAAAGTTCCTAATAAAGTCAAAGCAATGTCGCTAACTGCTGCTGAAGCGGTACCTGAAGCAATAATTTGACTTAGCGTTTGCCCATCAAATAAAGCCATCGCTGCTGCTGCCCAAATCATTGCGATGACACCTTCAGTAATCATTGCGCCATAGAACACATAGCGTCCTTGTTCTTCTTTTTGAATTGTTCTTGAAATAATAGGGCTTTGTGTCGCATGAAAGCCAGACATTGCCCCACATGAGATTGTAAAGAAGAGACCAGGAATAATAGAAACACCTTCAGGATGCATATTCTGTAACGTTAATTCAGGGACCTTTACAATGTTTCCACTAGTGAATAGCGTAATACCAACTCCCACGCAAGCAATTAATAAGATAGCACCAAAAATTGGATAAATACGCCCAATTATTTTGTCGATGGGCAGTATAGTTGAGAGGAAATAATACATAAAAATAATAATAACCCATATCCAGTGATTAATACCACCAGAAACTCCTTCAAGTAAAGAAGCAGGAGTTGTAACAAAGACCGTTCCCACTAATAGTAGTAATAAAGCTGAAAATAAATTCACGAGATGTTTCATAAAATTTCCTAAATATTTGCCGGCTAAAGCGGGTAAATGATCCCCATTATTTCGTAAGGAAATCATTCCTAAGTAATAATCATGAACTGCTCCAGCAAAAATGTTTCCAATGACTATCCAAATAAAAGCAACTGGACCGTACAGTGCGCCCATAATCGGGCCAAAGATTGGACCAGTCCCAGCGATATTAAGTAATTGAATTAGCCAGTTTCTGTTTTGTGACATTGGAACAAAATCATTCCCGTCTTCAAGGACATATGCGGGAGTTTCGCGTTCAGGTACAATGCCAAAGTTTTTAACGATGACTTTTGAATAAAATATATAGCCTAATATTAAAAGAATGACTCCACCAATAAATGAATACAAATTTTCCACTCCTCTTTTATAGTATGATATTTATACACCCCATTACGGATTCAAGATAACACAAAAAATAGATATTGTAAACGCTTTCCTTCCTGGCGTGTGAGTTATGAAATAGAATGCGGGTAAAAACTCAGCCGCCCTGCATATTGTGTGTAAAAGGAAAGAGTTGGTTTTCCCTCCTAAAAGTTGCTCTCATGAATGGTTTTTTGTAAAATGAATCGTGTTGTAATTCCCAAACGAAATATAGGAGGGCATAAGCATGATTCTTTTTGATAATGATTATACTGAGGGCGCGCATGAACAAATTCTAGAGCGTCTCATGCAAACGAACAGAGAACAAGCTCCAGGTTATGGTCTCGATTCATACACAAAAAACGCAAAAAAACATATAAAAAAAGCACTAAAGCGAGAAGATGTGGATGTACATTTCATTTCATCCGGCACGCAAACAAATTTAATAGTGATTGCAGCCTCTTTACGTCCATACCAGGGCGTCATTACGGCGGATAGCGGTCATATCTTGAATCTTGAGGCAGGGGCGATCGAAGCAGTTGGCCATAAATTATTGCCGCTACCAAGTGAAGACGGAAAAATTTATGCTGAAGATGTGCAACAGCTAGCTGAAAGTTATGAAAGGAATCCGGCTAACTTTCATAAAGTTCAACCCGGGATGGTTTATTTATCCAATCCAACCGAAACAGGGACTTTATACTCAAAAGAAGAATTGAAAGCTTTAAAGACCGTGTGCGAAGATTATAATATGAAATTATTTATCGATGGCGCAAGACTTGGGTATGGATTAGTGGCCGAAACAAATGAAGTAACCTTACATGATTTGACAAATTTAAGTGATGTCTTTTATATCGGAGGTACTAAAATAGGTGCACTGTTCGGCGAAGCTGTGGTCATCAATAATGAAGAGATCCAGCGTGGTTTTAAAACAGTCATGAAACAAAAAGGCGCTTTGCTCGCTAAAGGGAGAGCATTAGGGATCCAATTCGAAGTCCTCTTTGAAGAAGACTTATATTTTGAAATTTCAAAATATGCAGCCACACAAGCCATGCGTATTAAAGAAGCCTTGGTTGCTCAAGGCATCCAATTAAAGTATGAAGCTTATACGAACCAACTTTTTCCAATTTTGAATGAAGATCAAATAAATCAACTACAAGAAAAATATAGCCTCCTTTTATTCGAAGAAGAAGATGAAAGATATAGTGTGGTTCGGATATGTACGAGCTGGGCAACAGCGATCGAAAATGTCGACGCACTCATTGAGGATATAAATAAACTTTAGAAAGTATGAGAAGAATTTTTGATATAACAGATAGTCAATGGTCAACGATTGAAGTTGCGAAGAATTTATTAGGTAGAAAACTTATCTCAGAAACTCCAGAAGGAATAACCACTGGCTGGATTGTAGAAACGGAAGCTTATCTAGGAGTTAGAGATATGGCTGCACATACTTACCAGTGGCGTAAAACACCTCGAGTAGAGGCGATGTATGATCAAGCAGGAACGATTTACATCTACAACATGATGGGGAACTTATTGTTGAACATCACAACGAAAGAAATAGGAGAACCTGAAGCTGTTTTAATCCGTGCTGTCCAACCTGAACAGGGAATTGAATTAATGGAAGCTAGACGAGGCAAAACAGGGTATGAATTAACGAATGGACCAGGTAAAATGACACAGGCCATGGGGATTTCAATGGAAGAATATGGTCGTTCTATTATCGAGCCCCCGTTATCGATTGATTTTTCAACGAAAAGAACAGCCAAAGAAATTATGAAAACGCCACGTATCGGCATCCCCAATAAAGAAGAATGGACGGAAGCTCCTTTAAGATATATCGTAAAAGAAAATCCTTATGTATCTCGCCGAAGAGGCCCAATAGATTTAGAAACTTATGGTTGGAAGCATTGAAAATAGAAAAGTATTCCTGTCTAACCCTTGAAGCGAAAGCGTTTTTCCTTCATATCAGTATTTTTAATTTCAAATAAAATGTGGTAAAATATATTACATTATTTGAAAGGAGATAAAAGACTATGGAATATTTACCGTTAATCGGGATAGTAATTATAGTGATTGGATTTATTTTGAAAATTGATACCATTGCTGTCGTTATTATTGCTGGTTTAGTGACGGGTCTAGTAAGCGGTTTATCTTTTACAGAAGTTCTAACACTGTTAGGGCAAGGATTTACCGAAAATCGGTTAGTTACTTTATTTGTACTTACCCTTACTATGATTGGTTTATCCGAAAGATATGGTTTGAAAGAGCAAGCGGTTCATTTAATCGATAAGATACAAGGATTAACAGTCGGAAGATTTTTGTCCCTTTATTTATTTATTCGAGAAGCATCGGGCCTATTTTCTTTAAGATTAGGTGGACATCCACAACTTATTCGTCCAATTATTGAACCCATGGCTCAAGCATCAGCTGTGGCGAACTATGATGATGTCGATGAAAAAACGAAAGAACGCATTAAAGCTCAAGCAGCGGCAATGGAAAATATAGGAAACTTCTACGCTCAAAATACTTTTGTAGGAGCTGCAGGAACTTTATTGATTGCTGGAACCTTAGACTCATTAGGTTATCATGCGCCTGCTGCCAGTATTGCGGTTGCTTCGTTAGTAGTGGCATTGATTGCTTTGTTTATGAGCATTCTTTATAATGTTTGGTTTGACCGTCAATTAAGTAAAAAACATAAGAAAGCGGGTGACCGTAGCTGATGGAAATATTTTTTGATTATCTTTTAGAATTTTTCTTTATGGTAGCTGGTCTTATGTTTGCTTATTCGGGTTATCGTTCAGTCAAAGATCAAACAAATGATAAAAATATCGGTACAGCTATTTTCTGGGGAATATTAGGTATTTTATTTATTTTTGGTCGCTGGTTACCGGCAATGATTTCAGGAATACTAGTGGTTGGATTAGGTGTGATTACTTTATTTAACCAATTTGGGGGTAGTGAAGAGTACCAAGAAGACACTAAAAAAGCGGAAGAAGGCGCTCGGAAAATTGGGAATATGATTTTCGCTCCAGTTATTTTGATGGCTGTCTCTGCGATTGTCATTTCATGGTTAATCCCAGAATCAAGTGCATCTGTGATTGGGATTGGTGCTTTTCTATCCTTAATCTTGGCGCTCGTGATATTTAAACCTTCAACTAATGAAGTTTTAGACGAGTCCAATCGAATGGTACAACAAGTAGGAACAACCAGTATTTTACCGCAATTGTTAGCAGCATTAGGAATTATTTTTGTGGAAGCAGGCGTTGGCGACCTTGTAGCTGGCTTAATTGGTACTGTCTTCCCAGCAGGTAGTGCTCTTATGGGGTCATTGGCGTATGTTTTAGGTATGATGCTCTTTACAATGATTATGGGTAATGCCTTTGCCGCCTTTACAGTCATTACTGCTGGCATCGGTGTTCCATTTGTTTTCGCGATTGGTGGCGATCCAGTGATTGCCGGAGCCCTTGCAATGACGGCAGGTTACTGTGGAACCTTAATGACCCCAATGGCTGGAAATTTTAACGTTTTACCTGTAGCATTATTAGAGATGAAAGAGGAATATGGAGTAATTAAAGCACAACTTCCCATTGCTTTAGGCATGGCAGTTGTTCACGTATTACTGATGTATTTCTGGGCATTTTAGGAGGAATTTTTTATGAAAATATTAGTCACAGGCTTCGATCCCTTTGGAGACGATTCAATCAATCCAGCGATTGAGGCAGTTAAACTTTTACCGGATGAAATAGATGGGGTAGAAATTGTTAAACTTGAAATCCCTACCGTATTTTATAAAAGTGCGGACGTCGTTCGTGAGGCGATTGCAAAAGAACAACCAGATTATGTTTTAAATGTTGGTCAAGCAGGTGGTCGAGCTGAATTAACCCCTGAGCGAGTAGCGATTAATATGGATGACGCACGGATTGAAGATAACGAAGGCCAGCAACCGATTGATCAAGCGATTCAAGCAGACGGAGAGCCGGCTTACTTTAGTAAGTTACCCGTTAAAGCAATGGTAAACTACATGAAAAAAGAAAATATACCAGCAGCTGTTTCAAATACAGCGGGAACCTTTGTCTGTAACCATATTATGTATCAAACGCTTTATTTAACCATGACGGATTATCCAGAAGTAAAAGCTGGATTCATGCACATTCCGTTCTTACCTGAGCAAGTCTTAGATCGTCCAAATACGCCATCTATGGCTTTAGATGATATCGTTCAGGGCATTACGGCAGGTTTACAAGCAATCATCGACTTTGATGGGAAAGAAGACCTCAAAACAATCGGTGGAGCTACTCACTAGTTCGATGAATTAAAAATCCTTGATTTGATTTCTTAGTCAAATCGAGGTTTTTTATTTTTCCTACAAAAGAAAGGGCTTTTGTTTGTAATGGTTCTATTTAAGTGGTAACCTTTATTTGTACATAAATTAATAAGGAGGAAAATATTTATGGTAAGCACAGACGTAAAAGACTTTTTGAACACAGTGGTGGCTACACAAGGACAGTTTTATATTCGACTCCATCAATTTCATTGGTATGTGAAAGGTTCTCATTTCTTCACTTTGCATGAACAATTTGAAGAATTGTATGATGAAACAACTGATAATTTAGATCTAGTGGCTGAACGTTTATTAGCAATAGGCGGAGAACCTTATGCTACACTCCAAGAGTTCATTGATCATTCGGTTATTAAAGAAAATGTAGAAGATAAAAACCTATCACAAGATCAAATGGTCGAAGCCGTTGTGACAGACTTAGAAACAATCGGTCAATCATTAGCGGAAGGTATTTTACTCACTGATGAACATGAAGATTTCCCTTCAAATGATATGTTAATTGCCATGAAGGACGACGTGGACAAACATATTTGGATGTTAAAAGCCTATTTAGGAAAAGAAGCAGACGCATAAATTTAAACTTAAAAGGCATTAGTTCTTTAATAAAGGGCTAGTGCCTTTTTTTACTTTAAAGAGCGCCTTAAGACAGTTTGATTGTAATCATTATTCGCAAGCTTTACGATAAGAATAATTATAAATTTAAAAGAAAGGCAGGAAGAAAGAAAATGAATAAAGTAAAAAATATTGTGATTGGTTTTGGGAAAGCAGGTAAAACCCTTGCTCAAGATCTTGGTAATCGTGGAGAAACGACAATAGTGATAGAGAAAGACCCCAAAATGTACGGAGGAACTTGTATCAATGTGGCTTGTATTCCGAGTAAAAAATTAGCCACCCTTGCAAAAAGAAAACCAGAAAATGTAGTGGATGCTGAATATTATACAAAGGCAATCCAGGAGAAAAAAGCATTGATTGACCAATTAAATGAAGCGAATTATGACAATGTAAATGAAACTGAAAATGTTAAAGTTATTGATGGCGAAGCTTCTTTTGTGAATGACCATCAAGTAGAAATTGTGTTACACGATGGGGATGTGATAACTTATGAAGCGGAGCGTATCTTCATTAACACAGGATCACGTCCTAATATACCTGCGATTCCAGGCTTAGAAATCGATGGAGAAAATATTCATACTTCTGAAACACTTATGGATGATGAAGAATTTCCTGAAAGATTAACCATTATTGGGGATGGAAATATCGGGTTAGAATTTGCTTCTATTTATGCCCAATTCGGTTCAAAGGTGACTTTATTGTCTCATTTGCCAAGAGAAGAGTTTTTAAAAGCAGAAGATAGAGATGTGGCTCAGGCAGTGTTGGAAGCTTTAGAAGACATGGGCATTACCTTTTTATTTGATGCAGAAACCGCTCAGATCGACAAAGAAGAGGAAGCGATCGTGCTTACTTATGAACAAAAGGAGACCAAAGAGACGCTCCAGACAGATAAAATATTAGTAGCGGTTGGACGCCATCCAAACGTTCAGGGATTAAATTTAGAAGCAGCGGATGTTATTCTAGCAGAAGACGAATCCATTCAGATCAATAAACGTCTCCAGACCAATAAAAAACATATTTATGCTTTAGGTGATGTAAATGGAGGTCCGCAACATACTTATCTTTCACTCGATGATTATCGAATTGTGATCAGTCAATTATATGGCGATGGTTCTTATGATTTAGCCGAACGGAAATATGTACCGGCTGCTACTTTTATTCATCCGCCTTTATCATCAGTCGGGCTAACAGAAAAAGAAGCGCGTGCTCATGGTTATGAGATTAAGGTAGCTAGTCTTCCGGCAGCATCTATTCCACGAGCGAAAATATTAGACCATAAAGTGGGGTTATACAAAGCCGTCATTGATGCCGATACAGATCAAATATTAGGCACTGTTTTATTTGCTGAAGAAAGTTCAGAAGTGATTAATCTTATTGCGACAGCAATGAAAGGAAAACTCACTTACCAAACGCTTGCTAACCAGATCTTTACGCATCCAGCGATGGCCGAAGGTTTAAATGATCTATATGGAAATGTTGAATAAAAGATTAAAAAAAGACAAACTTAGCGTATAGCTTAAGTTTGTCTTTTTATTGATGAATATTTAAAACTTACTCTGCTGGATTTTCAAAAGCAGGGTATAAATGGTTCACCTCGGATAACTCTGTTAAATAATCATATACTTCTTGTGAAGTAAAGGCATCGATCAAAGCGTCTGTCGCTTCATTGTCTGCATTATCTTCATGTACTGCAACAATTAAAGCAAATAATGTATTGTCCGGGTCTTCTAAGAAGAGTGCGTCACCAGGAGTTAAACCGATATTGGCAATATAAGTCGGTAAATTAAATACTAATTCAATACCATCTTCATAAGCAGCGGTTAAGTTTAATAAATCGATCGAAGTAAATTCTAAGTTTAATGGATTCTCAGTAATATCTTCAAGCGTCACTTGAGCAGGGTCAACACTTTCATCTAATTCAATTAAATCTTGTTCAGCCAACACTAATAAAGCACGTGTTTCATTCGAAGCATCTCCGGGAATGGCAACTTCTGCACCTTCTTCAATTTCTTCTACTGAATCATAGACGGGGGAGTAAAAACTGACGATCGGATCATAAATGGTTTGGAGAGCCACCAAATTCCCATCATTTGCTTCGTTGTATTGTTCCATGAAAGGCTCATGTTGTGCGAAACTTGCATAAGCTTCTTTATTTTGAACAGCGTCATTATATTGAACGTTATCCGTTACTTCTAATAATTCAATCGAATAAGGTTCTTCAATATTTTCTGCAGCAATTTCCACAATATCTGTCATTGGTGGTAGGTGAGAAGCAACTTCTAAAGTTGTAGGAGTTTCTTCCTCACCAGTGTTCCCCGTACTATTTTCTTCCTCTGCGCCATTTCCACATGCTGCTAATACGAACGATGCACCAACTATTAAAATACTCTTCAATTTTTTACTTAACAAAATTTTTCCTCCTATTATTTTTTCATCTATTATTTTCTATCTAATTTATGTGCTAGTTTTAAGCCTACCCATTGAATAATTTGTACAAAAATAATAATAATCACAATTGCTGTAAACATAATATCCGTTTCATAACGATGATAACCATAACGAATAGCAAAGTCACCAATTCCGCCGCCGCCAACTGCTCCCATAATCGTCGAATAAGAGATAAAACTTACAAAAGCTGTAGTAAACCCTATGATTAATGAACTCCTTGCTTCAACATAGAGGAATTTGAAAATGTATTGCGGAATAGTGGCTCCTAAAGCTTGCGCGGTTTCTGTCACTTCTTTTGGAATGTCTAATAAAGATTGTTCAACAAAACGGGCATAGAGAGCAATGGAGATAATCATCATGGGGAACGAAGCAGCGACAGGATCACCGGTTGCACGTCCATAGATCGTTCGTATTAAAGGTTGCATGACGATTACTAACAATAAAAAAGGGAATGAACGAATAATATTAACTAAAGCGTTCATTAGTTCATTGAGTCCGCGGTTTTCTAAAGGACGATTTTTAGAGGTTAAAAAGATAAAAGTTCCTAAAGGTAAACCCAATAAGATTGCGGCAATGACAGAAAAAACCATCATAATACCGGTTTCACCTAAGCTCTCCATCATCGCTGGTCCAAACTCAATTAACCGCTCGAGGTATGTTTGATCCATATTATTGACCATTCATTAACACCTCCCGCGCCAATTCGCTGTATGAAACATTTAAGCTCTCTTTACTTTCGACATGTTTAACATCAACGACCTCAACGAGTTTACCTTGTTCTAGGATCGCTACTCGTTCGCACAAGCGTTTAACGACATCTAATTCATGTGTCACGATTAAAATCGTGATATCAAATTCAGTGGAAGCACGAGCGAGGAGATTAGTAATCTCTCGTTTAGTATTTTCGTCTAAAGCGGAAGTAGGTTCATCGCACAAAAGGATGCTCGGTCGAGTAATCAGCCCTCTAGCAATTCCCACACGCTGTTTTTGTCCACCAGATAATTCACTAGGGTAACGGTCTTTATGATCCGTCAGTCCTACAAATTCAAGCACACGCTGAACATCTAAAGCATCGGTGTAATGATGAAGTTCTAAGGGTAACAGAATATTTTCTTCCACTGTTTTGTTACCAAGTAAATTAAATTGTTGGAAAATCATCCCGATTTTCTTTTTAAACTGACGTAATTCTTTTTTGTTTAACTTCTGAACATCGACACCATTTACTTCAACCATTCCTTCGTCAGGCGTTTCAAGCGCATTAATGAATCGGAGTAGGGTTGACTTTCCAGCGCCGCTCTCGCCAATAATACCAAAAATTTCATTTGGATGGATGGAGAGCGAAAGATGATCAATCGCTTTTATAGCGCCTTCTTTACTCGCAAATGTTTTTGAAATATCTTTAAAGTGAATCAAGCACTTGCTCCTTTCTCTATATAATAGGGTAAGCATCAGTAAAATACCAATCATTATTATATAAGGAACAAAGAAGAAAAAACAAACAATGATGTGTTTTTGAAAATTAGAAGGGCGCTTCTCAAATAAAATATTTTACAAAGCAGTTGAGGCTGCGATTCAAAGGAGAATTAGAACGAACAATAAAAACAATGTTGTTTTTTGTAAGAGGCATATAACAAATTTTTTAACTAAAAGCGAATGGGTAGACTTTTAGTATAGAGGCACTTTATCATAAGTATATATTTAAAATAAAAAATCAGGAAGGAAAAAAACAATGGATATGTATATAAATATCGCGACAAAAATTCTCATTGGTTCAGTTGGAATTTTTACTTTATTACGGCTGATGGGTAAAAAAGCAATGTCTGAACTCACGCCTTTCGATATACTCTATATTGTAGTACTCGGGGCTTTGGTGGAAGAAGCGATCTATGATGACCAAGTGAACGTTTTTCATGTGATTTTTGCGATTTTCCTTTGGGGTATCACTGTTTTCATTATTGAAAATCTCCTCGAAAAAACGGAAAGATTCTCAACACTTATTCAGGGTGAGCCTGCTGTATTAATTGATCGAGGAAAATTGAATATGAAAGAGTTAAAAGATAATCACTTTGATATGGAGCAATTAAGATTCTTTTTAAGACAAAACGGCTGCTATTCAATTAATGATGCTTATTATGTGGTTTTAGAAGTAGGGGGTGGCTTAACGGTTATTACGAAAGAAAATATGGAAATTCCGACCTTTTTATTGATTGAGGAAGGAGACGTTAAACCTAAGACGTTGGAAAGCCTCGGAAAAAGCGAAGAATGGTTATATGAAGAATTAGAGAAATTAGGCTTTGAAAATATTGATTCTATTTTATACTGTGAATGGGATGCAAACAAAGAAGAATTAATTTATGATACTTATGAGAATACAATTGATGAAAAGATTTATCTTGATGATTAATCATTAAGTTTCAAAAATGAAAGGTGAATAGAATGAAAAGTAAAATGATTTATTTTCTATGTACAGGAAACTCAGCTCGAAGCCAAATGGCTGAAGGTTTCGCGAAAGAATACTTGGATATCGATCGATGGATCGTACGAAGTGCGGGGGTAGAGCAACACGGACTTAATCAATTAGCGGTTAAAGTGATGGCGGAAATTGGGATTGAAATTGGGAATCAAACTTCAGATCTCATCGATTTAGAAGTGCTCAATCATTCCGACTTAGCTGTTACGTTATGCGATGATGCGCGGAGTCGCTGTCCTGTAACACCTCCGGAAGTGCGTCGAGAACATTGGGGGTTTGAAGACCCAGCACTTGCAGAAGGTACAGAAGAAGAAAAATTAGAAGTTTTTAGACAAGTTCGTGATGCCATAGGCGCTCGCGTCAAAGAGTTTGCTGAAGTGGAAGGATAATAACTCTTATATAAAATTGAACACTTTGTAAAAAAGAAAGTAAAAATATTTTACAAAGTGTTTTTTATTTTATAGAAATTCTTTTTAGCAGTCGCTTGCAAAGAGTCGTTTATTGTAATTTTGAAGAATTATTGTTAATATACACATGAATAATCATTCATTTATGTAATTATGATACATAATAAGTAGAGGTGTTAATTTTTGGATACTTATAAAATAGTCGGTTTAAATAGTGCAGAGCAGGCGCAGCGTGTCAAAAAAAGATTTTACGAAGCCCTCGATGGTGCTCGAGAAATTGAGGTAAGCTTTGAAGAGGCAGAGATTCAATTGCCTGAAGATATAGACCCTTATATTATTTCTTTAGTGAGTTCTTTTGAGCAACTTTCTATTGTGGATCCTTATCTCATAGAAGAAAAAGAAGAAGAGGGGCATCATCACACCCACGAAGTAGGACAGGGAGAAGAGGCACAAAAAAAGATCACCGTCGTCTTTTTCTTAAACATATTCTTTTCGGTTGCTGAATTTATTTTTGGGGCCTTATTTAACAGTCAAGCAATTTTATCTGACGCTGTTCATGATTTAGGGGATGCTTTATCCATTGGTCTTGCTTATTTATTTGAGAAAATTTCGAATCGAGGAGCTTCTAGTGAATATTCTTATGGTTATCGACGTTTTTCATTGTTAGGAGCGTTCGTTACGAGTGTGGTGTTAATTGTAGGAGCTGTTTTAATGATTATGCATACAATTCCTGAATTACTAAATCCTCAGCCTGTAAACAATCAAGGAGTGTTTTGGGTAGCCATTGTGGCTATAATCATTAATGGTTTTTCCGTCTGGCTGATGAGTAGCGGTCGATCAGCTAACGAAAAGCTGTTGAATATTCACTTGTTTGAAGATTTGTTTGGTTGGTTTGCGGTGCTGATTATGAGTATACTTTTAAGATTTACAAATTGGTATATTCTGGATCCAATTCTATCGTTAGGGATTGCTAGTTGGATTTTATACGTGACATTTCCTGAGTTCTTCCGAATCAGTAAGATCTTTTTACAGGCCGTCCCCGAAAATGTTGATCCAAACGTTTTTCGTGAGGAAATACAAGCACTAGCGGATATTCAAGCGATTTCGCATTTTCATATTTGGTCAACGGATGGGCAACAACATATGATGACACTAACAGTAACGACAGCTCAACCATCTGATAAAGAGCAAGAAAAAATAAAACAGCAGATTCGCCAAATCGCTTTGAAGTATGCGATTACTCATATTACGGTTGAAGTTTTATATGATCCTCAATATTTAATTAAAACTTCAGTTTCTTGTGAGGGTTAAAAATAAAAGTTAAATCATATTTATTGCTTTTTAAAGGGAACTATGAGATATATAACCTACAGAAGTTATAGAAGTTATTTTAAAATACACTGGAAAGGAAGTAAAACGATGGCAAATATCTATTCATCTATTGACCAAGTCATTGGTCAGACACCGTTAGTACGACTCAAAGATGCAATGAAACCCACTGGGTTCAATGGTGAGATTTTACTGAAGCTAGAATCGTTAAATCCAGGAGGCTCCGTTAAAGACCGTATTGGAAAAGCAATGGTTGATCAAGCAGAAGAAGAGGGCGTTTTGAAGCCAGGTGGCACTATCGTCGAAGCCTCTTCTGGAAACACGGGAATTGCTTTAGCGCTGGTAGGAGCTGCACGGGGTTATCACGTGATTCTGACAATGCCAGAAACAATGTCCGAAGAACGCCGAGCATTACTAAAAGCTTACGGCGCTGAATTAGTCCTTACGCCAGGAGATAAAGGAATTCCAGGAGCAATCAAAAAAGCAAATGAAATTGCTTCTGCGACTCCTAATGCTTTCTTGGCTCGTCAATTTGAAAACAAAGTTAACCCTCAAATTCATTATGAAACAACAGGACCAGAGATTTGGGAAGATACGGAGGGCGCAGTAGATCTTTTAGTTGCAGGTATTGGGACCGGCGGAACCATTACAGGGGCTGGACATTATTTAAAAGAACAGAAGGCGTCAGTAGAAATGATTGCGGTCGAACCTAGTGGCTCACCATTACTAGCCAAAGGGGAAACTGGTAAACATAAAATTCAAGGGATTGGTGCAGGGATTGTTCCAGAAATTTTAGATCAAGATATTTATTCAGAAATTTTGCTAGCGACAGATGACGAGGCAATCAATGCTGCTCATTCATTAGGGACTGAAAATGGTATTTTTGTAGGGATTTCTGCAGGAGCTGCCTTATGGGCAACACTTGAAGTCGCGAAACGACCAGAAAATAAAGATAAAACACTCGTCGCTATTTTACCCGACAGTGGTGATCGTTATTTATCTGTTGAAGGCTTTATCAAATAATTTGAAGGTAGGATGAAGCTTATGAAAAAAGAAAAAGATATTGTAGCGACGAAAAACTACTGTGGAATTAAAGATGAAGTCATTCAATTAATTAACCAATTGCGGGCTTACTTATATCCGAATATCTTTGGGGTCGCAGGAGCAAAAGGTGTTACAGAAGCTGCATTGGAGATGAATGCTACAAAAACGTTTGAACAGGTTCTTCCTTTCTTTATCGAAGAGGAAAACGAACAAAGACAGGTCATTAAAGAACTGATGAATAGTATGGACGCGATTTATCAAATATTAAACACAGATGTTGTAGCCGCTTATGAAGGGGATCCTGCCGCTCAATCTTATGATGAAATTATGCTTTCTTATCCCTCTTTTGAAGCCTTGACGGTATTTCGTATCGCGCATAAACTGTATCAGCTGGCTGTTCCTATTCTCCCAAGAATGATGACTGAATATGCACATTCAATGACGGGCATCGATATCCATCCAGGAGCAACCATTGGTGATCATTTCTTCATTGATCATGGTACAGGCGTTGTTATTGGAGAAACAGCGTCCATTGGCAGCAATGTTAAAATATATCAAGGTGTGACGATTGGCGCTAAAAGTTTCAAAACAGATGAAGAAGGAAACATTATAAAAGGGATGAAACGGCATCCAGATATCGGAAATAATGTGGTGATTTACGCGGGAGCCACTATCTTAGGTGGAGACACAACCATCGGAGATAATACCATTATTGGAGGAAATGTTTGGTTGACGCAGTCAGTCGCTCCTAATCAATCGGTCATAGCAGCGAACAATGAAGTATCCCAACGAAATATGGAAGAATAATATGAAACGTCACCCACTAACCAATGGAAAGATTCTACTGGTTAGTGGGTGATTTGTTATCTGCATAGACAAGTTATATGTTATCCTTATTTTATAAAATAAACATTTAATTGAAAAATAATTTATAAGAGAGGAGAGACTGTGATGAATTTATTTTGGGATGAAGAAGTGCCTTTTATCTCTGTCTTTAATGGTCATCATCTTTTTTATATTGCTGGGATGATCAGTTTACTTTTGCTCATGTGCACTCAACATCAAAAAGTTGAAAAGCATGCCGATCAAATAAGACAATGGATTCTCCTAACATCTATCGGGCAACAAGTTCTTTTATATTCTTGGTATATTTTTGAAATGGGTTTTGATGTTTCTGAATCATTACCTTTTCATATTTCGCGTATATCTAGCCTTTTAGGCATCGTTTATTTGTTCTCTAAAAATAATAAAGTAATGGATGTATTGTTTTATTTTGGTTTGTTTGCCTATGGTTCTTTTTTCTATCCCTCGCGCGTTTATCCGGTTTACCATGTCATTGGCCTTTCTTTCTTTATTAATCATGCCATTACGATTCTTTTGCCTATTTTTGCTGCGATAGCTTACAAATGGCGTCCTACCTTCAAAGGAGCGGTTAAAGCTTATGGTTGGTTTTTGCTTTATTTTCTTTTTGTTTACACTTTAAATCCTTTGATTGATGGGAACTATTTTTACTTAAAATATCGTCCGTTCTTTGTTCACTTACCTGAATCTCTATACATTCCTTTAGTATTAGTCGCTACATTAGGTATCTTTTTATTGGGCTATTGGTTGGCTCGAATCATTATTCGCTTCGCCACCACAGCACAGCCATCCATCATTTCAGAAGAATAAAGAAAGACCTAGAAACGCACCTCTAGGTCTTTTAGCTTCTTTTATTATAATTGATCGATCGCCTGTATTTCATCAGCAGTTAGTTCAAAGTCAAAGATGTTAATATTCGCGGCTTGATTGTCGCGGTTGTGTGATTTAGGAATAGCCACAATTCCTCTTTGTGTTTGGTATCTGAGCAACACTTGCGCCCATGATTTATTATACTTCTCACCAATTTCAGCTAATTCTTTTTGTTGCTCATCGGACGCTTTCATAGGCCCCCAAGCGACGGGCGTAATATCTAAATTATTTAGTAAAGTGATCAGCGCTTCATTTTTTTCTTGTAAATTGATTTGAATTTGGTTGACGGCGGGTTTGACGGTCGCAAATTCTTTCATTTCATTAAGCAAATCTTCGTCAAAATTTGAAACACCGATACTTTTTAGTTTTCCGTCTTTATAATATTCTTCAAAAACTTCCCAAGTTTGTCTAAAGTGCTCCTTGTTTTCAATAGGATGATGAATTAAAAAGAGATCTAAGTAATCTGTTTCAAAATGACTTAAACTCTTTTCGATCGTTTGACGAATGGCTTCTTTTGAGCCTACATATTCTTCGCCGTTGGGAATTTTAGTCGTAATATAAAATTCTTCGCGAGGAACCTCACTTTCGGCCACTGTTTTTCCAACACCAGCTTCGTTACCATATGAGATTGCTGCATCAATCGAACGATAGCCTAATTCGATCGCGTCTTTTAATGCCGTGAAGTCTCCGGTTAACTTCCCATTATACTCGTTGTTTTCTTTCCCGTATGTATTTGTTCCAGTACCAAGTAAGGGCATCTTTTCGCCACTATTCAATGTCACGTATTCCATAGACTAAGCACTCCTTTAGTTGAATAATTCTCTTATTTGTTATTTTAGCAGACAGACTCTTTTTGTGAAAGCAATTACCTTTTAAGACAGTATATAAAAAAACGACTACCTCTGATTGAAAGGTAGCCGTTTTAGAATTGCCTTTTAAATTAATTCATATCTGGTGACACTTGTTTTTTATCATCATTTAACACATCGTCATCAAAATTATTTAAGCGTTTTGATGTCACAACACCTGCTAAGATACTGTCATTAACATTTAAGGCCGTACGTCCCATATCAAGGATTGGTTCGATTGAGACCATTAATCCAATAATTTCGATCGGTAGCCCTAAAGCACCAAAAACGATTAATGAAGCGAATGTCGCTCCACCTCCAACACCGGCAACTCCAAAAGATGAAATAGCCACTGTCGCGATAATCGTTGCCCAGACGGTAGGATCTGATAAATCCATTCCAACAGCTGGAGCAATAACAGCTACTAACATTGATGGATAAATGCCCGCACAACCATTTTGTCCAATCGATAGACCAAAGGTAGCTGAAATATTCGCGGTTGTTGAGTCAACCCCTAATGCTTCTGATTGAGTGGAGATGTTTAATGGCAAGGCACCTGCACTTGAACGAGATGTAAAAGCAAAGCTTAAAACATTCCAAGTCTTTTTAATATATTGAATTGGATTGACACCATGCACGGCTAAAATAATACCATGAATGATAAACATAACGATCAGTGCAAAGTAAGTAGCGATCACGAAAGATCCCATATTTGCTAGGGCAGTGATGCTAGAAGTTGCAACCATTTTAGCCATTAAAGCTAAAATACCATAAGGTGCTAAACGTAACACTAAAGTCACAAGACGCATAACGATCGCGTGTAAACTATCAATAATTGTTCGGAAAGTCTTTCCGTGTTCAGGCTGTTTACGAGCAACCCCTAAGTAAGCAATACCGACCATTACAGAGAAGATCACGACGGCAATCGTACTATTGTCGCGGTTTCCAGATAGATCACTAAAGATATTCGTTGGAATAAAGTTAACAATCTGTTCCGGAATACTGTAGTTTTCGACTTGAGTAGCACTTTCTTGTAAAGAAGCAATACGTGCTTGTTCAGCCGCTCCTTGTGTAAATTCAGCGCCATCTAAGTTGAAAAGTAAAACAGAAGCAATACCTAAAGCAGAAGCAATCATGACTGTAATTACTAATACGGCCAGCACATTTCCACCAATTTTTCCAATATTGCTTTCGCCTTCCATTTCAGTAAATGCTCGTACCAAAGATACGAAAATCAACGGCATGACAAGCATTTGCAAGAAACGAACATACCCTAAACCAACAATATCCAACCATTCGACGATCGATTGGGTAATCGAACTATCCGCTCCAAAGAGCATTTGAATG
Organism: uncultured Atopostipes sp.; assembly: GCA_963558565.1. Taxonomy (GTDB): domain Bacteria; phylum Bacillota; class Bacilli; order Lactobacillales; family Carnobacteriaceae_A; genus Atopostipes. Next base: position 256,204 of record CAUWGX010000001.1, on the reverse strand, counting down.
ATTGCACCAAATACGATACCGATGCCTAAACCGGCAAATACTCGGTAAGCGTACTTAACATATTTAGATTGCATACGATATAGTAAATAAAGAAGTGCAACAAATACAACCAAAGTTAAAATAATTTCCATTTTTTACCCTCCCATATTCATTAGAATATTAAACTTTGTGCTGATACATTGTATTAAATATTATCTCAAATTACTAGTAATTTGATTACGATTGTAAATATTCTCTTTGTTTTTTTTAAAGAAACAGTCGATCGTTTTTGTGATCGTTTTCTTAAAATGATATGATGAAACTAAAATAAATGGAGGTCATTCAATGAAGGCAGTACAAATTGAAGAATTTGGCGGACCTGAAGTGTTAAAGATGGCAGAGGTGGAAGAGCCCTCTCCAAATGAACATGAAGTAAAAATCAAACTTTACGCAACCGGCATTAATCCCAATGAGGTATATACGATTACCGGAGAATATGCCTATAATGTGCCTGATTTACCTTATGTTCCTGGTTATGATGGGGCGGGCGAAGTAGAAGCAGTCGGAGCCGATGTGGAAAATGTAAAGGTGGGCGATCGGGTTTACTTAAGTGCCTTTGGGGCTGAACACAACACAGGAACCTATGCGGAAAAAGTAGTAGTGGATGCTGAGAGTGTTCATCTTCTTCCTGACCATGTTTCTTACAAAGAAGGAGCAGGTTTAGGTATTCCAGCATTTACAGCTTATCGTGCTTTGTTTCAAAAAGCTCAAATCAAAGCCGGCGAAATAGTTCTCATTCATGGAGGAAGTGGAGCAGTAGGCAGCTTGGCTGTACAGATGGCTAAAGCGATTGGAGCGATTGTGATCGGGACTTCCAGTACTGAAGAAGGCCGAGAAAGTATTTTAAAGATGGGTGCTGACTACGCAATTCCTCACGTGACCGCTGAAAATAAAGAAAAACTTTTAGAAGTAACAGAGGATAAAGGCCCTGATGTCATTATTGAATTTTTAGCCAATGCAAATTTAGAAACAGACACAAAAGTAATCGCGGATGCTGGACGTATTGTTATTGTAGGCAGTCGCGACACAATTGAAATAACCCCGCGAAATTTAATGACCAATGAAGCTATAATCACAGGAATGACAGTCATCAATCCTGGAGAAAAAGCCATGAATGAAATGCGTCATGGGATCTTTGCCTTTTTAGATACCGGTGTATTAAAACCAGTGATTGGTCATGAATTCTCTTTAGAAGAAGCTTCTATAGCCCATAAAAGTTTAATGGAAACTTCCGGAAGTGGACGAACTATTTTTAAAATTAGAGAAGAATCTTAATAGAAAGAAGCAAGAGGTCTGATTAAGGCCTCTTTTTATTTTTATAAAATATCTTTAATTCGAAGTTTTATACTTGCTTACTAAGAGGGAACTTGGTATAATTATCTCGAATTCGAAATAAAACAAAGAATGAATAAACAAAGGGGTTATAAATATGGATAAATCATTATTAGGCATTCATCACGTTACAGCAGTGACAGACGATGTTGTTCGAAATTATGAATTTTTTACCAATATATTAGGAATGCGTTTAGTTAAAAAAACAATTAATCAAGACGATATTCAAACATACCACACTTATTATGCAGATCATATCGGAACACCCGGCACAACGATGACTTTTTTTGCGAATGAACATTCACAACCTGGAAAGCATGGTACGAACTCCGTGACACGCGTAGGATTACGAGTGCCCAATGATGAGGCGCTGCAATATTATATGGAGCGTTTTGATCAATATAATGTCAAACATGAGGGGATTCAAGAAGTATTTGGGAAGAAAGTACTCCCTTTTGAAGAGCCTGATGGACAACGTTATCAATTAGTATCGGATGTGGGTAATGAAGGTATGGCTCCTGGTGAAGGTTGGGAGTTAAGTCCTGTTCCAAATGAATATGTGGTTTATGGTTTAGGACCGGTTGAAATTACCGTTTCTTATTTTGAAAAATTTAAAGATCATTTGCTGGACTTCTATGGGTTTGAAATCGTAGCGGAAGAAAAAGATGCGGTTTTACTTGAAGTCGGCGAAGGGGGCAACGGCGGACAAATTATCCTCAGACATGATGAAGAGCTACCAGTAGCTGAACCGGGCAATGGTGAAGTTCACCATATCGCTCTCCGTGTTGAAAATAGAGAAGCCCTTAAAGCTTGGGAAAAACTATATAGTCAAAACTTATTCCACCATTCTGGATTTATTGAGCGTCATTATTTTGGTGCATTATATGTGCGAGTCGGTCATGTCTTATTTGAACTTTCTTCAGACGATCCAGGCTTTACGATTGACGAGCCATACGAAACATTAGGAGAGAGTTTAGCACTTCCGGCAGAATTTGAAGCTCAACGAGAAGAAATTGAACAAAAGATCCGTCCATTTGATACGACCGTCGACCATACGAAGCAGTAAAAAGAGAGGTTCGAGATTTCTATGAAGCCCATCCAGCGTATTCATCATATTTCTGCAACAGTGGCTAATCCGAACGAAAATTTATATTTTTATCGCGATGTTTTAGGGTTACGCCTAGTTAAACAGACGATTAACTTTGAAAATAAAGCGATGTATCATTTATACTTTGCGAACGAGCAAGTCGATCCGGCCAGTATTATCACCTTTTTTCCACATGAAGAAAATCCAATAGGACGTGTCGGGGCAGGTCAAGTCCGTCGCATTGCTTTTAGCATCCCGAAGAATACACTGCATCATTGGAAAACGTATTTAAACCAACAGGCAGTGACTTATACGGAAGACACATTGTTTCAAAAAACAGCTCTCTTCTTTCAAGACCCTCATCATTTACATTTAGCTCTGATAGAAGCAGAGGAAACGAGCGATAATCAGCAGATTATAGGTTTACATGGAGTGGAGTTGCTTTCTAGCGATCCAATTCATACACTGGAGTTTCTTATGCAAGAAATGGGCTTACTTCTTCATAAAGTGACCCCGAAGTATTATCACTTAAAAATGACGGGTGTAGAGGGCCAAGAGGTGTTAATTCATCGTAAATTTACTAAAAGAGGTCGTCTAGGCATTGGCACAGTACATCATATCGCCTGGTCAGTGCCAGATAAAGAGCATTTAAAGAGCTGGGAAGAAGCGATAGCCGCTCACTATCCAATCACAGCCATTCAAAATCGAAAATATTTTTACTCCGCATACTTTAAAGATCCCGGCCAAATTATTTACGAATTAGCGACAGAGGGGCCGGGCTTTACAGTGGATGAATCATTTGCTACTTTAGGCTCCACTTTAATGCTGCCAGCTGAATATGAAGAAGATCGTGCAGACATTGAAAGAAGTTTACCAAAATTAAATCTTTAAAGTTCTATCAACTGTTCGTCTTTTTTATTCAAAGATGGACAGTTTTTTTGTGTTTGGTTATTTATGGTACGATCTTTAACAACGAGAGAAAAAGTATATGACTTATAGCTATGGTAGTAGAAAGGATTTTTAAAATTTCAAAACATAATGTAACCATTCGACCAATTGAAGCTAAAGATGATCAAGCAATTTATGAAATCATCCAAAATATTTTAGAGAAATACCATTTAAACGTACCGGGAACGGCTTACTATGATCCACAATTAGCCACCCTTTCTGAATATTATCAAACATTACCAAAGGGTGAGTATTGGGTTCTTGTGCAAGACCAAGAAGTGATTGGTGGCGTAGGGATCGGTCCTTTTAGTGACCATGAAGGAGTAGCTGAATTACAGAAGTTTTATATTATGGAAGCTTATCAAGGGAAAGGCTATGGAAGCTTACTGTATAAGACGGCAGAAGATTTTGCCAAAACAGAAGGGTATGAACGTTTATATATTGAAACGATTGATGTCCTAAGTGATGCCAATGAAATTTATGAATATTTTGGATTTAAAGCTTTATCTGAACCTTTAAGTGGGAGTGAACATGGCTTAATGAACAGATGGTTCATCAAATCCTTGAAAAGCAATTAATACTTATTTTTAAATTTTCTTGCTATAATTAAAAACAAGTATCTTTAAAGGAGGAAGTTATGGTATGGATCCCAAGTACGAACAGTTATTTGAACCTTTTACATTTAAATCAGGAGTCACACTTGATAATCGTTTATTAATGGCGCCAATGACGACAAGTGCATCCTTTGAAAATGGCATGTTTACAACAGATGAACATATGTATTACGAACGACGAGGAGGAGGGGTTGGTGCAATTATTACCGCTTGTGCGCATGTACAAGAAAACGGAAAATTCGCTTCTTCGCCAAGTGTTTCAGCAGATAATCGAGTGGAGAGTTTGGCTAAGTTAGCTCAAACCATCCAAGCCACAGGATCAAAAGCTATTTTACAAATTTTTCATGTCGGTCGGATGGGTTCTCGCCGATCATTAAGAGGAGAACGTCCAGTCAGCGCGAGTGAAGTCCCCGCTCTACGTGAAGATGCTGAAATACCACGGGCGTTAGCGGACGAAGAAATTGAAGAGCTCGTTCATTCTTTTGGAGAAGCCACGAGAAGAGCAATTGAGGCTGGTTTTGATGGCGTTGAATTGCATGGAGCAAATACTTACTTAATCCAACAATTCTTTTCGCCTCATTCAAATGTGCGGACGGACTATTGGGGTGGTAATTTAGAAAAGAGAATGAATTTCCCAATTGAAGTAGTGAATGCTGCTAAACAAGCCATTGATAAATATGCAACAAAACCCTTTATTTTTGGCTATCGAGTCTCCCCAGAAGAAATAGAAGAGCCTGGAATTACGATTCAAGATACAATTGCTTTATTAGAAGAGCTGAAAATTTATGATTTAGATTATTTCCACGTTTCGCTCGGCAATATTTTTGGTAATTCATTGAGAAATGAAATGGATAAAGAGCCTGTCTTGAAGCAGCTTCAAGAAGCTGTGGGTGAAGAAGTTCCTTTAATTGGTGTAGGCAATGTCATTACGCCGCAAGATGCTGTCGATGCGATGGATGAGTTAGGGGTTCCTTTAATTGCCTTAGGACGTGAGTTAATTGTGGAGCCGGACTGGGTCGATAAAGTAAAAGCAGGGGAAGAAGAAGCTTTACGGAAAGTCATTGAAGCGGATGATCGTGAAGATTTACTCATACCTGATGCGATGTGGGAATATGTCCGCAGTCGTCCCGGATGGCTTCCTATTGTAGATTAAATCAATATATAAAGAAGGAAGAAGAGGCAGGAGACAAGCACTCTTCTTCTTTTGTTTATAATTTTTTAAAAATAAGTTTTTAAATATTTTTTGACGAAACAGAAAGTTCAGGGTATAATGTGACCGCATCCGTGAGGTGTATCACAACTTAACAAAAGAATTGGGGATATATTATGAAAATAGTCATTATTGGAGGGGTGGCGGCAGGAACGAATGCTGCTGTTCGAGCGAGAAGAAATTCAGAAGAAGCCGAAATTGTCATTTACGATCGAGACGTGGATGTAGCGCATGCTGGTTTCGCAACACATTATGCGGTCGGTGGTCAAGTAGATAGTATGGACGACTTGGTACCTAAAAATCCACAATGGTTTAAAGAATATTACAATATTGATGTGCACACAAGCCATGAAGTTACAAGCATTGACCATGAACGTAAAACGGTCTTTGTTAAGAACTTAACGACAAATGAAGAATTTGAAGATACTTATGATGCCTTAGTTTTTGCAAATGGAACCGTTTTTGGAGTCCCGCCTGTTTTTCGAGGGCGAGAATTTGATAATCTATTCCAAATAAAAAACGTCCAGCGAGGTCGAAAATTACAAAATTATATTAATGAAACGAACCCTAAAACAGCAGTTGTTATTGGAACAGGTTATATCGGCTTAGGTGTTTCCGAACAATTAACAAAAGCAGGTATAAAAGTTCGCACCCTTGATTTCTTAAAGTATCCAATGGCACAGTTAGATCATGATATGTCGACCTATATTGCGGACATTCTTGAAGAAAATGAAGTTAAGTTCCATGGAAATGAAGGGGTTGTGGAATTAACAGCCAACGGAAATTGTCTAGAACATGTGATCACCTCACAAGGAAACGATTATGAAGCGGATTTATACATCTTAGCCACGGGTGTTCGCCCAAACACTGTACTTGCTGAATCGATCGGGGTTGAGCTAGGAGAAACGCGGGCGATCGCCGTAAACGATAAGATGGAAACAAATCTTCCAGGGGTATATGCTGTTGGAGATGTAGCGGAAGCTTATCATGCGATTACAAAAGAACCGATGTATTTACCTCTTGCCACAACGGCTACGAAAATGGGAAGAATTGCTGGAGATGTTATAACAGGCGGCGATTTACGGTTTAGAGGAATCTTAGGGACTTCAGCGGTCAGATTATTTGGCCAAACCATTGCAGCTACCGGGATGACTGAACTTGCTGCTCGTGAAAAGGGCTATGATCCTGTGGTTCTTACAACGACACAACCAGATGTTTTAAAATTCATGGGCGGGAAAGACATGTTAATTAAAGCGATTGCGGATCCTGAAACGGAGACTTTATTAGGGGTGCAAACGATTGGTCCAGAAGGAGTCGAAAGAAGAATTGATGTTTTTGCGACAGCAATGACTCTAGGAGCGAAAGTTTCTGATCTTTTCCATTTAGACTTAGCTTTTACACCACCAATTTCAACACCGAAAGACCCTGTAATGTACACAGGAATGGCTTTAACGAATGCGCTTGATAACTCCCCATTAATCATGCCGGAAGATTTAGTACGGATGATGGAGGAAAAAGAAGAAGTCGTTATCGTAGATGTTCGTAATGAAGAAACTTATGAAAAAGAACACATAGAAGATGCGATCAATATTCCGCTTAAATCATTAAGAGAAAATATTGATCAATTAGATCCAGAGAAACGCACAGTTGTTTACTGTAATACAGGTCAAACTTCTTATAATGCTCAAAGAATTTTATTGAATAATGACTTTAAAGAAGTTTATAATTTATCGGGTGGGAATAATAACTACCAAATCGTTTTAAAAGATATCCAAAAAAATAGAGAATAAAATCATTCTTTCATCGAAGGCTTTTGTTATTAAAAGAACTACTTAATAATAAAAGTCTTTTTTTGTATTCTGAGTTATCTTTATAATATTGAGCAACCTCTTTTGAAAGTGACCTTATATTATAAAGAAAAAGTGTGAAATAAAAACAAACAGTAACTTTTAGCCTTTAAGGTAGTTTCTCGGACGATATATGTTAAAATAACTACCATGATTGTTTGTGTGTCGTAAAAAAAGGCTTGTTTTTAAGAGCTATTTTAAAAAGATTGATTTAGAAAGGGAAGTGGATGCCATGGACCAATCTGAACAAGACAAAAGAACAAGAGTTGGAATTGGCACCGGCTTAGTCGGCTTATTTGTCAATTTAGCGCTTGTGATTATTAAATTGATTGCTGGTTTTATGGCTAGTAGTGTTTCGATTCTAGCGGATGCAATGAATAGTTTAGGAGATACGGCAGGTGCTTTGCTGACTATTGGCGGTTTTTACGTCGCAAATAAACCCCCAGATCGCGAACACCCTTATGGGCATCAGCGCGCGGAATATATTAGCGGTTTATTTACAGCGATTATTATTGTTGTCGTAGGTTTCCAATTTTTAATATCATCCATTGAAAAAATATTAGATCCGACAAGTGTTGCTAGTTCTCGCCTGGTCCTTATTTTATTAATTGTCTCTGTGCTCATTAAAATAGGGTTGGGCATTTATTATTACTATAAAAATAAGCATATGGATTATCCTTCGAATGCCATTCAAGCACTAGTTAAAGATAGCTTTTATGATACTTTAATGAACATCGTCATTATCCTTTCTTATTGGCTTGAGATTCAGATGGATTGGTATATCGACGGCTACATAGGTGCATTGGTTGCTTTAATTATTTTATATGGAGGAGTGACTTCAATCATTGAATCCTCCAATGATCTGTTAGGAACTAGACCGGATGCAGAGTTAATTGATCGTATGCAGACATTACTAGACTCTTATAACAAATTAGTTGGCTATCATGATTTAATACTTCATAAATATGGGCCAAATAAAATATTTGCGACCGTCGATATTGAAATTGACTCGCGCTGGGATCTTGTGGAAGCACATAAAATCATTGACACCATCGAAAAAGATTTTGCTAAAGAGTTTGATATTAAACTCGTAGGCCATTTAGATCCGGTAGAGCTAGACGATGAAGAACAAAATGCCATCTATGCTGTTATTAAGAAAACCTTGAAATCTTATAATCATAAATTTCATTTTCATGATTTTCGTTTAGAAGAACAAAATGGTCAAAAAGAAATTGTATTCGATGTGACTGTGCCAGATTCTGTTGAAGCGAGTGACCTTGAGCTTCATGAAATGATCACGAAAGATTTATCTGAAGAATTGAACCATTATCCAATCCGTATTCACTTTGATCGCGATTATTTTTTAAAAGAATAATAGCTAAAGACTTTGAACCAAAGAGAAGGTTTAAAGTCTTTTTTAATTTCAATAAACACCTTACCCGTTCCTTTATAGGAACCGAGTAAGGTGTCTTATCATGATTATTCACTTTGTGATTTTGAACGTATATTATAGGAGACGCCTAGTATTTGAACGGTAATGATCGGGGTGAGAGCAATAAATGCAATGACGCCAAAAGCATCTAGTGCATCCGCAGTCGAAATATAATTCGCTGCTCCTTGAGCAAAAGCTAGTATAAAAGTAACGGCCATCGGTCCAGACGCTACCCCGCCTGCATCAAAAGCAATTCCTGTAAAGATTGGTGGAGAGAAGAAAGAGAGAATAATAGCGAGAGCAAATCCTGGAAGAAGAACATGCCAAACTTCAAAGCCTCCCAATGAAATTCGCAACATAGAAAGCCCCACGGCAATGCCTACACCAAGCGATAATGCAGACATGAGGATTGGCTTTTTAATTTGTCCATTACTGACTTCACTTACTTGATCTCCAAGCACTTGAACAGCGGGTTCAGCCAGTACCACCACGAGACCTAAAATTAATCCAATAATAATTAACCACCACATTCCATAGGTAGCGATTTCACTTCCTAAAAAGTGGCCCATATCCATAAAGCCTTCATTGACTCCGATGAGAAACATAGTTAAGCCAATGACTGTATAACCAAAGCCTTTAAAAATATTCATCAATTCATTTTTTTCTGTTTTAAATGTTAACCAGTTCATTATTAGAAATAAAATAATGACAGGGAGTAGGGCAAGGAAGGATTCTAAGAAAGTAGGGCCAATTGCAGATATAATCGGTGAAATAACGTCATCAGTATATTCATATTGCACATCAGCTGCTTGAATATCACTTTGAGAGAGCAACACGAGTAAAAAAACAGCAATAATTGGGCCCGTGCTCATTGCACCAACAAGACCGAAAGAATTTTCATTCGCTTCATCTCCACCCTTACGAACGGCAATACTTGCAGAAAGCACTAAAACAAAAGGCGTGGTTAACGCACCTGTTGTTGCCCCCGAAGCATCAAATGCCATCGCAATGGTTCCTTCATCTGCTAAAAAAGCTAAGATAAAAATAGTAATATAAATGATTAAAAAGAACTTGTTAATGGAAAAGTTATTCATCAGCCGAAAAACACCAAATGCAACCATAATCCCAACGCCAATAGAAACAGCGACAACAACTATAGGAGCAATTAAAAGCCCACCCGTTGCCGTTTCGATTTCTTGACCTAAGATTAATAAATCAGGTTCAGCAATAGTTACTGAAAACCCCAAGATAAAACTAATAAAAGTAATAAGTCCCCTTGATGCTGTTTCAGCAACCGTGTTTCCAAACTTTTCTCCAGCGGGTTCCATACCTGTTTCAATACCATACAAAAAAATTCCTAAACCTACAATAATCAATAGAGCTCCGAGAATGAAACTCCACATCATTGATGAAGTAACATCAACCATAAATAATGATAAAAGGATTACAATAATCACCACGGGCGACACGGACATCAATGTTTCTTTAAACGACTCTTTTAATATCTTCATCGGTCACATCCTTTTTATTTGGTTACTATTCATCATACCAAAACTGATAGACAAATAGTAAAAGATAAGCTTATAAGATGATACTTAAGAATGTAGCATCTTTTATTTATATTTATTCTTACTAAACTTACTAAATACTTAGAAATATTAAAATCATATTTGCTGGGGGAACATTCTTTTACATAAGAATAAAATTTTGCGAGTAAACTAGCTAGAAAAGCTGAAATAATATTTTTCTTGACAAGTAACGTGAGTAATGATATCGTTTACATTGATAGGAATAAAATTGGAATTAGTATTTGGAATGTAACCTTTCTGGGCATAACCTAAGCTAATTTGAATGTACAAATGATCTGATTATGTGCATTCAAATTTGTTTGGGTTTTTTTATTTGGTTTTATAATTGTATCTTTCAAATTGTAACTATTTCTATAAGCAGCGGATGGCTATTTTTGTCCTTGATATAAAGCGCTTACAAAAATAAGGAGGTTTAATTAAAATATTTAATATTGAAAGGAGTGATATTTTCATCAATCTGTTGTCAGATGTAAAGGGATAATTAAGGAGGATTTTAATTGTTTGAAAATAATTTATTACTAAAATCAACTGTAGTAACAACATCATTACTATTATTAAGTGCTTGTCAGACAGAGGAAAGCAGTGGTGCAGAAAAAGCGGAAAATTTTGATGAAACCACAGAAAGTACAACAAACTATGAATTTGACTATAAAAAGATATCTGATGGAGTAACAGATTTTGGAGTAGTAGAAAATCCAAATAATGGCCCAGATATTAGTTTTTCTCTATCTAGTGAAATTAATATATTAACTGAAGAAATTGATGGAGAGGATTACTATTTTAAAGATTTAAATGATAACAATAATTTAGATGAATTTGAGGACTGGCGATTAGATGCTGAAACTCGTGCTGAGGCATTAGCTAAAGAGCTATCTACTGATCAGATAGCTGGATTAATGTTGTTCAGTTCTCATGAAAGTAATCAAGCAGATGGTTTTACAGATGACCAAAAAAATTACCTTGAAAATGACAATCTTAGGAATGTTCTACATGCTGGACCAAGCGACGTAGAAGATACTGTTACATGGACTAATCAAATGCAAGCATTTGTAGAAAATTTAGGATCTGAAGAAGAACCAATGATTCCAGTAAATTTTAGTTCAGATCCAAGAAGTACAGCTGGTGAAACAGCATACGATGCAGAAGGAGAAATATCGCGTTGGCCATCAAACTTAGGAATGGCAGCAACTTTCAATCCAGATATTATGCGTGATTTTTCAAAGATGTCGTCTGAAGAATATCGTGCGTTAGGGATCACAATGGCTTTAGGACCACAAATTGATTTGGCAACTGAACCGCGTTGGACTCGAGTAGATGGGACATTTGGAGAAGATAGTAAACTAGCGGTTAATATGGCTGAGGCATATACTAATGAATCTCAATCAACTTTTGACGAAGATGGAAATGACTTAGGTTGGGGAGAAAACTCTATTGCTATTATGAACAAACATTTTCCTGGAGATGGGCCTGGAGAAGGAGGTCGTGAAGCACACACATTTGAAGGTAAGTTCGGTATTTATCCAGGTGATAACTTTGAGGAACATTTAAGTATTTTCACTGAAGGAGGAATGAACTTATCTGGTGAAACAGAGAAGACTGCTTCGATTATGACGTCTTATTCTATTCAAGTTGACAGTGAAGGAGATGTTTTACTAGGAGACTCTCCTGTCGCTTCTGCTTATAATCCTGAAGTTTTAAATGTTTTACGAGAAGATAATAATTACGAAGGTATAGTAGTTACTGACTGGGGCGTTACTGGTGAAAATAATAATGAATATGGTGAAATGGGAGCATCATTTGGCTATGAAGGTACATCGAATGAAGAACGCCATTTTGCGGTTATAAAAGCAGGGGTGGATATGTTTGGTGGAAATAACGATAAATTGCCTGTATTAGCTGCTTATAATATGTGGGAAGAAGCTTATGAAAATGGTGAACTAGAGCAATCCGCTAATGAAAGATTTCAAGAAAGTGCACAACGTATTATAACTCCACTATTTAATGTAGGTATATTCGAAGACCCTTATCTTGATCTTGAAGAATCAGAAGAAATTGTAGCTAGTAACGATAAAGTAGAAGCTGGCTATCAAGCCCAATTGGATTCTGTAGTAATGCTAAAAAATAAAAATGAAACAATTAAACCATCAGAAGATGTCACTGAGTATGAGGATCAAACAGTTTACATTCCTTCAACTATGCATACTGGATTTGAGGAAGGCGCAATGGGGCCAACTGAACCATCGCATGGCCCAGGAATGGATATCGAAGTAGCAGAACAATATTTTGGAGAAGTTATAACAGATACTGAGATTATCAATGAAGATGGCGAATTAACAGGTTTTGAACAACCTAACAACCTGGATAATGTTGATCTGGTCATTATTGGAATGGAGAGCCCTGATAATGGCGGCAACTTTGATCATGCTGGTTTGGATAATGACGGAGAGACATACTACCCAATATCACTTCAATATCGACCGTACACTGCTGATGGTGATAATGTACGTCGAGAATCTATCGGTGGAGATATCTTAGAAGATGGAACAAAAGAAAACAGAAGCTATTATGGAAACACTTCTCAAATTGCTAATGAATATGATTTAGATTCTGTATTAAATGCAGTTGAGTTAGCAGAGCAATCAGAAGATGATATACCCTTGGTCGTTGCTATGAAGGCAAAAAATCCAGTAATTATGTCGGAATTCGAGAATGAAGTAGATGCTATTGTAACCGGATTTGGAGTATCTGATAATGCACTATTTGATATAATTCTTGGAAAACAAGAACCTCAGGGATTATTACCTGTTCAATTCCCGGAAGATATGGACACTGTTGAAGCACAACTAGAAGATGTTGGAAGAGACATGAATCCATATATTGATAGCGAAGGTAATAGTTATGATTTTGGATATGGACTCAACTATAACGGTATTATAGACGATGCAAGAACAGAGAAATATAAATAATTGTTGAAAAAACAGAAATCCGTACTATTAAAAATCACTTGAAATACCAAAAGAAAACGTGTACAATAAATTGTGATATGGATTGTGACTGGTAAAGCAGGCAAAACCTAAATAGCATATACAATATTTGTGCCCAAAAATTAATTTTTTTGGCGTATACTTATTGTATATCTGTTTAGGTTTTTTTATTTGGAAGGAGGTTATCAATGGGTGGAAATTGTACAAATTTTTAATAATAACGTTGTCCTAACGACTGATCAAGAGAGTAATGAGATCGTGGTTATGGGCAAAGGGATTGGTTTTCAAAAGAAAAAGGGCGATCCGATTGATTCAGAATTAATTGATAAGAAATTTATTTTGACGGAGAATGTTGCCAAATCAATTTTTCCAGATATCTATCATCAATTATCTGAAGATGAGATTGATGTCGTTGTTGAAATTATAAATATGGCAGAGGAAAAACTGGATGTAGAATTTCAATCGAATTTGTATATTGCGTTAGCGGATCACATTCATTATACGTTAGAACGCACAAAACAAGTCCTTCCTTTAACGAACCCATTAAATTATGAAGTACGTAAGTATTACCCTGAAGAATATAAAGTAGGTAAAGAAGCTTTAGAACTCATTGAAAAACGCTTAAGTATTTCGTTATACAAAGATGAAGCTTCATCTTTAGCTCTTCACTTTGTAACGGGTCAAAAAGAAGGCTACTTAATTTCTCAAACAGTAAAAGTGACTGAAATTGTTCATAATATTTTAAATATCGTTCGAATTTATTTTGGAACCAACTTTGATGAAGAATCCATTTCATATGCAAGATTTTTGACGCATGTGCAGTACTTTGCGCATCGAGTCGTTTTTGGCGAACAAAAAGGAACCACGGATTCGTTTCTTTATGAACAAGTCCAAAAGTCCTACCCAGAAACTTTTGAATGCGTCCTTCGAATTAAGCAATTTATTGAAACGACTTATGATTTTGAAATGAGCGAAGATGAACAAGTTTACTTAACAATTCATATTGAACGGATTTTAACAGACAATTAAAACTAAAACAGATAGGAGCAAGAAAAATGGCGAATAAAAAACAAGAAGAACTCGCTCGCGATATAATAGAAAATATCGGTGGCGAAGAAAACGTTAATGGCTTACGTCACTGTATTACACGCTTACGGTTTAACTTGAAAGATGAAAGTAAAGCAAATACCGATTACTTAAAAAAACGTGATGGTGTTGTAACGGTTGTTCAAAGTAGTGGACAATACCAAGTCGTTATTGGTAACGAAGTAGCAGAAGTATATGATGCAATTACCGAAGTATCAGGAATAGGAGATGGAAGTTCTTCAGGAGGACCAAATAATAACGAACACGATGACCGAAATGTCATAGATAAATTTATTGATTTTATTTCGGGAGTATTCCAACCATTCTTAATGGCACTTGCTGCTACTGGAATGATTAAAGGTGTTGTTGCTCTTTTAGGTACGGTTGGTGTGGATCCAGAAAATGGATTATACCAAGTATTAAATTTTGCTGGGGACGGCTTTTTCCAGTTTCTACCGATTATGGTAGCTATTACTGCGGCACGTAATTTTAAAATGAATCAGTTTACTGCTTTAGCGATTGCAACTGCATTCTTACATCCCTCTTTGAGCGAATTAGCCGATGGTGAAGTTTTATATACATTATTTGAAGGTACGGCATTTGCTTCGCCAATTTTCTCAACCTTTTTAGGAATACCTATTATATTACCAGCAGCAGGTAATTATTATTCTGCTATTATTCCTATTATTTTAGCGGTATGGCTCGGATCTTATGTTGAAGCTTGGATGAAAAAAATTATTCCGAGTGTTGTCCGATCCTTCTTAACGCCATTTTTTACAGTTATTATCACAGTACCTATTGCATTAATAGTTATTGGTCCAGTAGCTTCATGGGGAGCAGACCTCATTGGAGTAATATTTACAAGTCTTCTTGATTTTAGTCCTTTAATTTTTGGGGCGCTTTTAGCTGCTTCGTGGCAACTACTAGTTATTTTCGGATTACATTGGGGAATAATACCTATAACATATGTATTATTAGCTGAACAAGGAATTAACCCAATGGGGCCACCAATGATGGCTTCTACTTTTGGTGTGCTAGGGGTTGTACTTGCACTAGTCATTAAATCGAAGGAAAAACAAATTAAAGATATTGGAATTCCAGGAATTATTTCTTTGATATTTGGGATATCAGAACCTGTAATTTATGGTTTAATGCTTCCAATGAAAAAATCATTTATGTATGCAATCATCGGTAATATTGTAGGTGGAGCTTATTTAGGAATAACAAATGTTGTTGCTCATAGAACTGGTGGATTAGGAGTGTTTTCTATATTCAACACAATTGATCCCAATGGAGAATTAACAATGAACTTTTGGAATGTGATTATCGGATTTGGTATTTCGATTCTGGTAGGGTTTGCTTTACAAATGATTTTTCCTGTTCCAGTTTTAGAAGAAGATACAACAGAAACTACGCCTGAAGAAGATAAAGAAGATAAAAATAATGAAAGCGTTGCGACTAGCGAAGAGATCCAAGAAAGTGCAAAACAAGACATTATTGCAAGCCCAGTAACTGGCGAAGTGGTTGCACAAGAAGATATTGAAGATCAGGTATTCGCAAGTGGAGCTATGGGCAAAGCAATTGCAATTAATCCAACTGAAGGTGTTATCTATGCACCGGCGAATGCAACGGTCACGACCATCTTCCCGACAGGACATGCAGTTGGTCTAACAACAGAAGAAGGTACAGAAATTTTAATTCATATTGGTCTAGATACTGTTGAACTTGATGGTGAAGGCTACGAAAAACTTGTAGAAGCGGATGATAAGGTAGAAGCTGGGCAAGAATTGATCCGTTTTGATATCGATTTAATTAATGAACGCGGTTTCTCCGTCCAGACTCCCATTGTTGTTACCAACACCAATGAATTTGAAGATGTTTTGTTTACAGATGAAGCAGCGGTTGAACGAGGAGATTATTTATTAACTTCTGTAAGATAAATAATGAAAATTGGTGTTTAAATTTAGTTTTGTTAAACTATTAGAGTAAGAAAAAAATGAGGAGGAATAAAATGGGTTTTCCAAAAGGTTTCTTATGGGGTGGCGCGACAGCCGCTAATCAATATGAAGGAGCTTATAATGTTGATGGTAAGGGGTTAAGTGTGCAAGATGTTATGCCGAATGGCTTACAAACACCACCAACTGAAGAACCGACCGAGGATAACTTGAAATTAAAAGGGATCAACTTCTATGAAAATTATAAAGAAGATATTAAATTATTCGCAGAGATGGGGTTCAAAGTTTATCGAACATCGATTGCTTGGTCACGTATTTTCCCAAATGGAGACGATGCTGAACCAAATGAAGAAGGTTTACAATTTTATGATGATGTTTTTGACGAATTGGCGAAATATGACATTGAGCCTTTAGTAACATTATCTCACTATGAGCCCCCATTGAACTTGGCGCGTAATTATGATGGCTGGATAGATCGTCGGCTGATTAAATTTTTTGAGCGTTTTGTGGAAACGGTTATTGATCGTTATCAAGATAAAGTAAAATACTGGCTAACATTTAATGAAGTCAATTCAATCATTAGTGCACCAGCGAATGGCGCGATCTTTAAATCGAAAGAAGAGCTTACAAAAGAAGAATTATGGCAAGCTGCTCATAATCAATTGGTTGCTTCTGCTTCTGCCACGAAAATTGCTCATGAAATCAATCCAGATTTAGAGGTAGGTTGTATGGTTATTTCTATGCCTGCCTATCCAATGACACCAAATCCGGAAGATATGTTGGCTGTTCGTCAATTTGAAAATCAAAACTATGCTTTTACAGATATTCATGTTCGCGGAGAGTATCCAGGATATCTCAAGCGCTATTTGAAAGAAAATAATGTTGAGATTGAATTCGAAGAAGGGGATGCTGAATTACTGAAAGAACACACTGTCGACTTCATCTCATTCTCTTACTACATGAGTACAGCAATGGCGCATAATCCAAAAGATTACGAAGGTAGTGAAGGAAATATAATGGGTGGAATTAGTAACCCAACACTAGAAAGTTCAGAATGGGGTTGGCAAATTGATCCAGTAGGTCTTCGTCTCGTTTTAAACGATTTCTGGGATAGATATCAACTACCTCTCTTCATCGTCGAAAATGGACTGGGTGCTAAAGACGAGCTCGTTCAAGACGAAGAAGGAAACTATACGGTTGAAGATGATTATCGAATTGATTATCTCAAACAGCATCTACAACAAGTTGATGAAGCCATTGAAGATGGCGTGGATGTTATGGGTTATACATCCTGGGCACCCATTGATTTAGTTTCAATGTCAACTGCTCAGATGAGCAAACGTTATGGTTACATCTATGTGGACCGTGAAGATGACGGTAGTGGTTCAATGGAACGCTATAAGAAAAAATCATTTGATTGGTACAAAGAGGTTATTGAAACCAATGGCCAGTCATTGTACGAAGACTACTATAAATAATATTAACAGGAGGAATAAAATGGGTTTTCCAAAAGACTTTTTATGGGGTGGCGCGACAGCCGCTAACCAGTATGAGGGTGGATATAATGAAGGAGGACGCGGGCTCGCAAACGTTGATTTAGCACCGCACGGTAAGGACCGTTATCCAATTATTTCGGGACAAATGAAACATTTAGCTTTTGATGATGAACATTATTATCCTGCAAAAACAGGTGTTGATTTCTATCACCGTTATAAAGAAGATATTGCTTTATTAGGTGAGATGGGCTTCAAAACATTCCGAATTAGTATCGCTTGGACAAGAATTTTTCCAAAAGGAGACGAAAACGAGCCGAATGAAGAAGGGCTGCAATTTTATGAAGATGTTTTCAAAGAAATGCATAAACATGGAATTGAGCCTCTTGTAACGATCACTCACTTTGATATGCCTGTTCATTTAATAGAAGAATATGGCGGATGGCGCAATCGTAAACTTGTTGGTTTCTATGAAAAATTAGTTCGTGTATTATTCACTCGCTATAAAGATTTAGTAAAATACTGGATCACATTTAATGAAATTAATATGATTATGCATTTACCATTTATGGGTGCAGGTCTAGTGTTTGAAGAAGGCGAAAACCAAGAAGAAATTAAATACATTGCGGCACATCACGAGATGGTAGCAAGTGCATTAGCTACAAAAATCGCGAAAGAAATTAATCCTGAATTCCAAATTGGTTGTATGTTAGCTGCTGGAATAGCTTATCCAAATAGTCCAGATCCAAAAGATGTTCGTGAAGCACAAATTGTAAATCAAAATAATTATTTCTTCGTCGATGTTCAATCACGTGGAGAATATCCAAACTACGCACTTAAAGAACTAGAGCGTAAAGGGATTGAAATTCCATTTGAAGAAGGGGATAAAGAACTCTTAAAAGAAAACACAGTGGATTATATTTCATTCTCTTATTATTCTTCAAAATTAGCGGCTCATCCTGATAATATTGAAAGCCAAGAAAAAACAGAAGGTAATGTTACAGGTACTTTGAGAAATCCATACCTTGAAGCAAGCGAATGGGGCTGGCAAATTGATCCGCTTGGTTTCCGTATCACGATGAATGAAATGTATGACCGGTACCAAAAACCATTATTTGTTGTTGAAAATGGCCTGGGAGCGGTTGATACGCCAGATGAAGATGGAAATATCATTGACGATTACCGTATTGATTATTTACAAGCACATATTCAAGAAATGAAAAATGCAATTGAGTTAGATGGTGTTGAAGTTCTTGGATACACAACTTGGGGAGCGATTGATCTTGTTTCCGCAAGTACTGGTGAAATGTCAAAACGTTATGGTTTCGTTTACGTCGACCGTGATAATGAAGGAAACGGGACACTTGACCGTTCGAAGAAAAAATCATTTGATTGGTACAAAAAAGTCATCGAAACCAACGGAGAAGATTTAAGCAATGAAAAAGGTTAATTTTCCGAAAAACTGTTTGCATGTTTAAAAATATAATCAGAAATTGATATAGATGTTGGAAATGTAACATTTGAGTCAGGTGCTCGAAATATTTGGCATATTCATCGAGATGGTTATCAAGTATTATTAGTGACTGGTGGTGAAGGATGGTATCAAGAAGATGGAAAAACCGCTCGATTTTTAACACTAGGCGATGTTATTGTTACTCATGATTGAGTCAAAAATTGGCATGGAGCTTCAAAAAATAGTTGGTTCTCACACATTTCAACCTCTTCGGAGGCACCTGAATGATTAGAAGAAATATCAGATGAAGGGTACTTAAAACTCTAAAACTAATAAATTTCAGAAAGGCTAGCTCCATCAATCAGATGTGACTAGCTTTTTTGCTTGTAATAAAATAATTTCAGTTTTTTACCAATAGAGTTAAAGACACTATTCTTTTCCCAAATATTTCGTTGGCGGACTTCTGTAATACTTTTTAAACAACTTATTAAAGAATCAAATTCCTCATACCAATTAAATTCACAACTTGCGTCACATTGACATCTTTGCTGCAATTGATCTTCACTTCAGCTTTTTTCATGCAGTACTGGATGAGGTAACTAATTGAAGGATCTTCTAATTGTTTCTGGAAAATACACGGAATAGTTGTTGGACTTATATAAAATTCTTCTGCAATCTACTTCAAAGTCAAATCGTTTCTATAACTCTTCTCAAGATATAACTTGAATTGTACACTTCAAGCAAAATAAGTATAAATTATTAATATTTTCTCTAGAACTAACACTTTTTTCTTTATAAAATCAAGAAAAAAGAATTAACAGAATGGTTAGGATGTCAAATGTACCATCCTCAATAAAAGGCACAACATACAGTAAACATAAAGTCAAATAGTAACAATGGAGTATATTTTTAATTATCCTTTGAGCCAAATAGGGTTTTAAAAATTGAATCACAGAATAGATTTTTAAAAATGAATGATTGAGTCTAAAAAAAGACATGCTACCCCTGGTCAGATAGAATTAAAAAATAATAAAATATTCTATAACTTTACAGTTATCAGGGAACATCTATATGGAAGTTTTGAATATTAGGTAATACTTCAAAAAAATTCTCATAAACATACTCTAACAAGGATTGGAACGGGGATCATCTTTTAAATTATTATATGTTCAGTATTCTTGATAAGCCGCATATCAAAGCCTCTAGAGTTTTTTGCATTTTATAAGGAGAAATTATACATAGACTATGCCTGAAGAGTATAGTGTTCTATTCCATATAAGTAATATGAATAAACCGACAGTATTGCTATACTATTAAATGGAAATAAATCTACATATATAGGAGGTTTTATTTATTAACTACACTTCAAAGTCTAAAAATAAAAAGCATTGGATAATTCTTGTGGTTGTTTCTTTTATGTTCGCAGCGCATGCGGGCATTATAAATAATGTTATTGGTGTTTTTTATTCACCGGTGTCAGAAAGTCTAGGTATTTTAAGGGGAAGTTTTGCACTGCACCAAACCATTACTGCGCTGACAGTTGGTTTAGTTTCCTTAGCAGTACCTAATATTATTCATCGATTTGGTTGGAAGCCTTCATTGACTGTTGGAGTAATCTTATCTTTTATCGGAACTGCTGGAATGGCTTTTACAGAAAATTTAATTGTTTTCTATATTCTAGGTGCAATCCGGGGAGCTGGTGGAGCATTCTTTGGGATGGTTCCGATGGCTATGCTTATCAATAATTGGTTTGTTGAAAAAAATGGCTTTGCTATGAGTATTGCATCCGGTTTCAGTGGTCTAATTGGAATGATTTTTGCCCCAATATTTTCTTCTGTTATTGCTAGTTTGGGTTGGCGATTGGGATTTATCGCAATGGGAGCTACCATTGTTATATTGGCTTTACCAGCTATTTTTTACCCATATAGTTTAAATCCTGAAGAGAATGGTTTAGTTGCTTATGGCGCTAAGGAATCTAAAGAAACTTCATTAAAAGGCGAAATATTAACAGATAATAATGTGACCATTAAAACAGCTATGGCTAGTTTTGTAGCTATGATTGTATTTTCACTGCTGCACACAAATATTCTTGGCATGAATCAGCACTTTTCTAGCTATGGAGAATCCATTGGGATGTCACTACAATTAAGCGGCTATATGTTGTCTGCGGTTATGTTGGGAAATATTTTCTTCAAACTAGTTATTGGTCCATTAAGTGATCGCTTTGGCGCAATTAAATCAACATTATTTATGAATGGTTTGAATGTCATTGGATTACTTATTTTAATAACTACTGAAGCGCATTATGTGACAATCTTCGCAGCATTTCTATTCGGATCGGTATTTAGTGTAGGGTCTGTTGCTCTACCGTTATTATCTAATCAATTCTTTGGTAGAAAATTATCAGAAAGGGTATTCCCCATCCTAACCTTTACCTCAAGTGTAGGATCCGCTTTATCGAATACATTGGTCGGGTATATTTTTGATTTTACTGGAAGTTATAGTTCAGCGTTTTTAATTGCTGTCGCTTTCCAAATTATAAACTTAGGTATGTTATATATTGCTTATAAATATTCTGTACCAAAAAGAGAATTATCATAGAAATGTAAATTACTTACAATAAGTAACAGGGCAAAATATTTTTAAAATTTGTCCTTTACTTAGTAAGTAAATTTTATAGGAACTAATTAAAAGCGTTTTCATTAATGGAAAAAGTAAAAGAAAGAGGCTGACTATGGATTTATTTAAAAAAATTGAAGAGATGTCAATTATTCATAACGATAGTAGGAGATCTATTGGAGAATTTTTGTTGAACAACCGTGCTAAAATCCATGAATATACAATGGCAGAAATAGCGGAAAAAACATATACTTCAAAGGCTTCTTTAGTTCGATTTGCTCAACAATTAAACTTTTCAGGATGGAAAGAATTTATACATGAATATATTCATGAAACAGTTGATAATTTATCAAATAGTGAAAATTATATTAATCCTGATTTTCCATTTGATCAAGGCGATAATACCACAACAATTATTAAAAATATTTCTTCCTTACAAATTCAAAGTATACAAGAAACCATTTCAAATTTAGAAATTAATGTTGTAGAAAAAGCCGCAAAAATATTACTAAATTCAGATCGGATTGCAATTATAGGAAATGTCCCTAACTCATATTATGGAGAAATATTTAAACGTAAACTTCTCGCTATTAATAAAAATGCTTATGTTTACCAAAGAGGAGAATCTGGAATTATCGCTTTGAATTACACAAAGAAGGATTGTGTGATTTTTATTTCATATTCTGGTGATAATGAGAACTCTGATCCTCTTAGAAACATAAAATATTTAACAGATAACGATGTTCCAATCATTGCGATTACTAGCCGAGGAGAAAATTATTTAAGTAGAAATGCATCTGTCTCGTTAAGAATTGGTGGTATAGAAAGATTAACAAATAAAATTTCTAATTATTCGTCCGAACAATCGATTTTAACGATATTAAATATACTTTATTCGAAATTGTTCTCATTTCATTATGAGAAAAATAAAACTCGCAAAATTAATAATAGTTATCTCTTAGAAAAGAACAGTAGACAAAGTAATTATATCGACCCATAAATTGTAATTTGTTTCAATAAATTTCATCAAATCGAACGATTCCAAAAGAATTGTGAAACCCATTTCAACATGTATAGAAAGCGTTGACATAGCGAGTATAAGGCGATAGATTAAATATGTAAAAATCATTACGACTGCGCATCGAATGAGAATCAGAAATAATGGAACTTAAATGGAGGAAAAAAATGGCTAAAAATTATGAAAAATTAGCTAAAAATATAATTGACAATATAGGTGGTTCTGAAAATATTAATAGAGCTCACCATTGTGCAACGCGGTTAAGATTTGAGGTCAATGATTTTGATAAAGTTAAAGATGAAGAAATTAAGGAATTAGAGGGAGTAGCTGGAACCGTTAGAAGAGGTGGACAGTTACAAGTAATTATAGGTGGAAATCTTGGTGAAGTATTCTCAGAAGTAACAAAGTTATTACCTGATAACGATACACCTGATGATAATAAAATAGAGAATTCTAAAGATGATGATTCAGGAATTTTTGATAAGCTAGTAAACTTTTTAACAGGAGTATTTTCTCCAATCATTACTCCTTTGTCTGGAGCTGGAATGTTAAAAGCGCTATTAGCGATTTTAACAACTTTTAATCTAATTTCTGCAGAATCACAAACATATTATATTGTGAATTTTGTTTCAGATTCGCTCTTTTACTTTTTACCTATTTTATTGGCGTTTTCTACTGCAAATAAAGTAAAAGCCAATCCTTATTTAGCTGCAGTAATGGGAGGAGTTTTATTACACCCAGACTTTGGTTCTTTAGTGGCAGATGGAAGTCCCATAACCTTATTTGGTTTACCAGTAGGATTATTTTCTTATGCATCCTCTGTAATTCCGATTATATTGATTGTAATTACTCAAAAATATATTGAAAATTTTGCTAGAAAAATCACTCCAGAAACAGTTAAAATCGTTGTCGTTCCGATGCTTACGCTATTATTTACTAGTGTGATTGCTTTAGTAGCCATTGGCCCATTAGGATTCTACACTGGGGAACTTTTAGCGGATGGGTTTGAATGGCTAGGGAACGAAGCAAGCTGGTTACCTCCAACTCTTATTGGTGGCTTATTACCAATTATGGTTATGTTTGGTTTACATCATGCTGTAGCACCTGTTGGAATTGTTCAACTTGCTTCTACTGGTTCTGAAGGAATATTTGGACCTGGAGCTATGGTATCGAATGTTGCGATGGGAGCAGCAATGTTTGGAACAGCTCTTGGTAGTAAAAGAAATGACAACAAACAATTAAGCTATGCGAATGGAATTACTGCATTTATGGGAATTACTGAGCCTGCTTTATACGCTGTTGCGCTACCTAAAAAGTACCCACTAGTAGCAGCAATGATTGGTGGAGGTATTGGTGGTTTTTATGCTGGCATTACAAATACTGTTCGATATGCTACAGGTGTTTCTGGTATTCCAGCAGTTGTACTCTATATAGGTGAAGATTTCAGCAACCTAATCAATATTTCAATCGCTGGCGCTATTACTATTGTCGTTACTGGTGTTCTGAGCTATATCTTAAGTAAAAGATACGAAAAAGGTGACGCGGAAGAACCGGCTGTTATGGAAGAAGAGCCCGTGATAGTTACTTTAGATAATACAGAAGTCTACAGTCCTGTCGAAGGAGAGGCGATTCTGTTATCCGAAGTAAATGATGAAGTATTCTCTTCAGAAGCACTTGGCAAAGGTATGGCGATAAAGCCAACTGATGGGAAAGTTTATGCACCATTCAATGGTGAAATCGTCTCACTTTTCCCAACAAATCATGCGATTGGACTGAAAAGTGAAACAGGTGTTGAATTATTAATTCATATTGGAATTGATACGGTTGAATTAGATGGACAATTTTTCGAAGCATTTGTCAATCAAGATCAAGAAGTAGAACAAGGTGAGTTATTAGTCAAGTTTGAGCCAGATAAGATTAAGGAAGCAGGTTATGAAACAGATGTAATTATTGTTGTTACAAATACTGATCAATTTGAAAGTATTATGTCTACAAATAATGATCAATTAGTAAATAATCATGCAACAGTCTTGGATATTACAACTTAGAGAGGATGTTATGTTTTGAGGAAAGATTTTTTATGGGGAGGAGCCACAGCTGCTAACCAAGTTGAAGGTGCTGTTTTAGAAGATGGCCGAGGTTTGTCAAATATTGACATGTTGCCATATGGTGAGGATCGACAAAAAGTTGCCACAGGAGAGATGGAAATGCTTGAGTGGAAAGATGAGTATTTCTATCCATCAAAAGATGCAATTGATATGTACCATAGATATTTAGATGATATCGAACTTTTTGCTGAAATGGGTTTTCAAGTCTTTCGAATGTCTATTTCATGGACAAGAATTTTCCCAAATGGAAACGATGAAAAACCAAATCAAGCTGGACTTGATTTTTACGAAAAAGTCTTTGAGAAGTTAAAAGAGCATAATATTGAACCTTTAGTAACTATCGCTCATTTTGATGTACCTGTAAATTTAATTAAAGAAATTGGTGGCTGGCGTGATCGTCAAATGGTTGAACACTACTATAATTATGCTAAAACCATTATTTCTTACTACCAGGACTATGTAAAATATTGGATCACATTTAATGAAATTAATGTCCTATTACACCAACCATTTGTGGGCGGTGGCCTCGTATTTGATGAATCAGATGATAGAAAGCAGTTAGTTTATCAAGCAGCACATAACCAGCTCGTTGCCAGCGCAAAAGTGGTAGAATTTGCCCATGAATTGAATACAGACATTCAAATTGGCTGCATGCTTGCAGGTGGAGTACATTATCCATATAGTGCGCATCCAAAAGATTATTTAGAATCTGTAAAAAGAGACAATGAAGAATATTTCTTTATTGATGTCCAAGCGAAAGGTTATTATCCAAATTTTGCTAATAAAAAATTTGAAAAAGAGAATATCACGATAAATATGGAAAAAGAAGACGAAGAAATTTTAAAAAATACAGTTGATTTCGTATCTTTTTCATATTATTCATCACGAACAGTAAGTGGAATACCAGAAAACAATAAAGAGACTTCTGGAAATCTAATCCCATCACTTAAAAACCCATATTTGGAATCGTCAGAATGGGGCTGGCAAATCGATCCTCTTGGTTTACGCAGTTCTTTAAATCGTTTATATGACCGCTATCAAAAACCATTGTTTATTGTTGAAAATGGTCTAGGAGCGAAGGACAAGCCAGATGAAAATGGCTATGTTGAAGATGATTACCGAATTGATTATGTTAAACAACATATTGAAGCGTTCAAAGATGCAATTGAGATAGATGGCGTTGATTTAATAGGATACACAACTTGGGGAGTTATTGATTTAATAAGTGCCAGTACTGGTCAAATGAGTAAACGTTACGGATTCATTCACGTTGATCGGGATGATGCTGGGAATGGCACTTACAAAAGAACAAAGAAAAAATCTTTTGATTGGTATAAAAAAGTAATTGAGTCAAATGGTGAAGATTTAGAATATTAAAATAATAATTAGAAGCTAGTTTTGTCCTTCCGACTGAAACTAGCTTTTATGTTATGATAAAAGAAATTCTAGAGATGAGGTGAGGAAGTGGAAATTCGATTATTAAAATACTTTTTAGCAGTGGCTCAAGAGGGGAGTATCTCAAAAGCAGCTAATGTACTTCATATCACTCAGCCAACTTTAAGTCGACAAATTAAAACATTTGAAAATAGGCTAGGGGCAGTATTATTTGATCGAGATAATAATATGGAGCTTACAGATTCAGGGATGTTATTAAAAGATCGTGCTCAAGAAATTCTACAAATTGTTACTCAAACAGAAAGAGAGTTTGAAAATCATCAAAATTTACTTTTTAATGGCCATGTATCTTTTGGTATTATTGAAGGTACGGGGTCAACTATATTTAGTCAACTTGTCGAATCTTTTCAGAGAAAACATTCGGAAGTAACTTATGATATATTTACAGGTACCGGAGATGATATATCTGATCGGATTGATAAAGGCCTTATACATATTGGAATACTTATCGAACCGATAAATGTAAAAAAATATAATACAATTCCTTTAAAAAAACCAGAATCATGGGGGGTATTAATTCATAAAGACCATTATTTAGCTCATTTAAATAGCCTCCAACCCAATGATTTAATAGAAGAACCATTATTTATTTCAGGTCGAGCACCTGTTATTCGAAAAATTTCCGAATGGTTTAACAAAGATATTGAAGATTTAAATATAAAAGGGCACTATAATTTATTATCAAATATGGCTTTGTTGGTTGAAAGAAAAATAGGGATTGCAATGTCTACAGAGGCCGCTGGTTTAAAATACCAAACTGAAAATACAAAATTCATTCCCTTGGAGTCTGTGTCTAAGAGTGACAGTATGCTAGCATGGAAAAAGAAGCGTATATTATCACCCACTGTAGAAGAATTTATTAAACATAGTAAAAAAATACTTGAATAAAAATAATTTTTAAAAGTGAGAAGCCGATTATTCTGGTTTCTCTTTTTTTTAATATTCGGATGAATAACGATATATATAAGCGCTTTAAGTTACTGTGTACAGGTTTATATTTTATTGCTAAACTGTTTAATAGAACATGTTTTTATTAAGTTTATTTTTTTCGAATAAATTTCCGCATTTTAAAAAATCAAAACAACAAAAAAAGCTGGACATATTAAACGCCCAGCTTTCAAAGTATTTATTTTATACATATTTTATAGGTCGATAGGTTGTCCGCCAGTTACGCCGTAAATTTGTCCTGTAATGTAGCTTCCTTCATCTGAAGCAAGAAGGACATAGACAGGCGCAAGTTCAACGGGTTGACCAGCACGACCGAGTGGGCTATTTTGACCAAACTCTGGTAATTCACCTTCTAGGCGACCTTTGTCTAATTGAATCGGGGTCCAAATTGGTCCGGGAGCTACACCGTTCACACGTACTCCTTTGTCCGCAAAGTAACTGGAGAGTGTGACCGTAAAGTTACTGATTGCACCTTTTGTAGCTGCGTAGTCAATTAGTGGTTGACTTGGGTTAAAGGATTGAACAGAGGTTGTAGTGACGATAGCACTGCCGGGTTCTAGATATTCTTCGGCTGCTTTTACAGTTTCAAACATACTAATAATATTTACTTTAAATGTATCATGGACTTGTTCCATTGGTAAGTCTTGTAAATTAGGATGTGAAATTTGTTGGGCAGCGTTCAATACGAGAGTATCTAATCCTCCGAATTCTTCAGCTGTTTTTTCAACAATCTCAGTAGCTGCGCGATCTTCACGTAGGTCATACGGCAGAAGTAATGCTTTTTGACCAGCTTGTTCAATATATTCTTTCACTTCATTTGCATCTTGTTCTTCACCAGGGAAGAATTGAATCGCAACATTCGCACCTTCTCGAGCATAAGCAATCGCTGCGGCACGGCCGATCCCAGAGTCTCCACCTGTGATTAAAGCATTACGTCCTTTCAAACGTTCATGTCCTTTATAAGAATCTTCTCCACAGTCAGGTTTCGGGTCCATATCGTCTTGTATTGCTGGAGTATCTTGTTCTTGATCAGGAAACTTATCTGTATAATATTCTTTGCGGGGATCTCTTAAATGTTCATTCTTCATCAATAACAACTCCTATTTATTTATTTTTTTCACATGCTTAGATTACCATTCGAGAATTTTTTTGACTACTGAAACGAATTGTTTTTCCCAATTTAATGACATTAGAATATAGATTTGGTAAAATATAATTATTCATTTAGCTGTTTAGCTAAATGTTAGGTGTATGGAGTTAGAGAGGGGAGAGGCTATGGGATTTCAAGAAACATTTAAAGCTTTATCCGACCCAACTCGTCGGCGTATTTTAGAAATATTAAAACCTGGTCGATTGACAGCAGGTGAGATTGTTGCTGCATTTGATGTTACAGGGGCGACCATTTCTCGTCATCTTTCTGTGTTAAAAAATGCCGGTTTGGTCAGTGATTTAAAAGTAGGAAAATATATTTATTATGAACTAAATACTTCTGTCGTAGAAGAAGCCATGCAGTGGTTGGCAAACATTATTGGAAAGGAAGGAGATTAAATGCAGAAATTTTTTCATCCTTATAATCGTAAAAATTGGCTAGTATTTATTCTTACCTTGCTAATTGGAATATTTATTTTCCCACAGCTTCCAGAAAAGATTCCTGTTCATTTTGGTGCCTGGGGTCATGCGGATCGCTATGGGAGCCGTTGGACTATTTTTCTAGCTCCCGGCATAAATTTTGCGATGATTTTTCTTGCAGAGAGTTTACGAAAAATT
The DNA here is from genome assembly GCA_963558565.1 of uncultured Atopostipes sp. Lineage (GTDB taxonomy): Bacteria > Bacillota > Bacilli > Lactobacillales > Carnobacteriaceae_A > Atopostipes. Next base: position 227,220 of record CAUWGX010000001.1, on the reverse strand, counting down.
GATCCGAAATCAGGGTCTTATAAAAAGTTTGAACCGTATTATTATAATATTCACTTTATTATAGCCCTTTTAATGTTGGGGATTCAATTGATGACCATATTCTATACGTTTGGCTATGAGATTAATATTTCTCGGGTCATGCCCTTAATGTTGGGTCTCATGTTTATCTTTTTAGGCAATATGATGCCTAAGTTTAAACCTAATTATTTTGTAGGCATTAAAACAAGCTGGACCTTAGCGTCTGAAAGAGTATGGTATATGACACATCGACTAGCTGGTAAAGTTTGGGTCGTTGGAGGACTTTTCGCAGTATTCCTTGTGTTTTTACCTACCCAAGTGATTATCTGGGCTTTTATTACTATTTTAGCGATTTTAGTCTTAATCCCTGTCTTTGCTTCGTTATATTTTTATCAAAAATATGAAGAGTAAATATAAAACCTTTAGAGTCTGATGATTCTGAAGGTTTTATATTTATAAATTGCTTAAAGCGCTAACAAAGTTTATGATGGTGATACATTAAAGAGCAGGGAGAAAACCTATAATGAAATTACTTAAACATTTAACAAAAAGAGATCAATTCTTTATGGCTCTTATTCTCATTTTTATTTTTGGACAAGTCTGGTTAGAATTACAACTACCTGCCTATATGCAGGCCATTACCGTGTTGATCCAAACACCTGGCAGTGAGCTGAAGCAGATCATGTCTGTGGGTGGTCTTATGATTTTAGCAGCTTTAGGTAGCTTGGTGTTTTCAATGTTCGTAGCTGTACTCATCGCCAATGTGGCAGCTAATTTCGCTGCAAATTTAAGAGAACAACTTTTTGATACCGTTTTATCTCTTTCTGTGGAAGATATTAGTGGTTTTTCTAAAGCGAGTCTTATTACACGCTCAACCAATGATATTACCCAGATCCAAGTATTTTTAGTCATGGGACTCCAAATGTTGATTCGATCACCGATTATGGCGACTTGGGCCATCTTACGTATTTCAAATACAGAATGGGCGTGGACGATAGCTACAATGATGGCTGCAATCATTTTGTTTATTATTATAGGTTTAGCTATGTATTTCGTCATTCCTAAATTTAAAGTCCGTCAGAAACTTACAGATCAGCTTAATTTAATTACTAGAGAAAATCTCACGGGCATAAATGTTATTCGCGCGTATAATGCGGAAACTTATCAAACGGATAAATTTGAACAAGTGAATACGGATTTTACCAATACAAATATCTTTGTCAATAGAATTATGACCATTATGCAGCCGTCTATTTTGATTATCATGAACGTTTTAACTCTGGCGATTTATTGGATAGGCGCCATTCTGATTCAAAATACACCAGCAGGAAACGAAATAGTTTTATTTTCAGAAATGATTGTATTTACGACCTATGCTATTCAAGTAATTATGTCTTTACTTATGCTTATCGTTGTTTTTGTAATCTTCCCTCAAGCAAAAGTTTCAAGTGATCGTATTTTAGAAGTATTAGATACAAAGTCGACGATTATTGCAGGAACAGAGACAAAAAGCAAGGAAGACCATCGAGGCGAAGTTGAATTTCGAAATGTTCGTTTCCGTTATCCGCATAGTGAAAATAATGTATTAAAAGATATCTCTTTTAAAGTAAAAGCAGGCAAAACAACTGCTATTATAGGGGCAACAGGTAGCGGAAAAAGTACTTTAATCAATTTAATCCCACGGTTTTATGATGTAACTGCTGGCGAAGTATTGGTTAATGGTCGGAATGTCAAAGAATATACTGAAAAAGCACTAAATAACACGATTGGCTTTGTTACGCAATCAGCAATTTTGTTTTCAGGAAATATTGAAGACAATATTGCTTACGGAGAAAACGCAAGCGAAGAAATCACTGAAACTAAAATCCAGAAAGCAGCGGAGATCGCACAAGCTAGTGAATTTATTGAGAAGCTTGAGGAAGAATATCAGTCGCCAGTTGCACAAGGAGGCGCAAATTTTTCAGGAGGGCAAAAACAAAGAATCGCCATTGCCCGAGCCATCGCTCGTGATCCTGATATTTTAATTTTCGATGACTCATTTTCAGCACTTGATTTTAAAACGGATCGTCAATTAAGAAGTGCACTTAAACATGAAATGCCTCAAACGACAAAAATTATTGTCGCTCAAAGAGTGGGAACTATTCAAGCGGTTGATCAAATTATTGTGCTAGAAAAAGGGCGTATAGCGGGGATTGGGACCCATCAAGAATTATTAGAGACAAATAAAGTTTACCAAGAAATCGCCCATTCTCAATTATCAGAGGAGGAATTGACGTGAGAAGACAACAAACAGAAACTGAGAAACCAAAAAGCTTCTTTGATACATGGAAAAAATTACTTAAATATAGCCGAAATTATTGGGGAGGCCTTTTAATGGCCATCCTCTTTGCAGCAGGAGGAAATATATTAACGGTCATCGGTCCTGCCCGCCTAGCAGATATGACGGATGTCATCACAGCAGGTATAGAGACAAATATAGATTTAATAGCTGTAAGAGATATTGGTTTATCTCTTTTACTATTATATGGATTAGGTGGACTGTTTACCTTACTGCAAGGGTGGATTATGGTGGGTATTACGCAGACAATCTCTAAAAGTCTTCGCTCCGATATTTCAAACAAAATAAATCGTCTACCGATGGCTTACTTTAGTGAGACTACAGTTGGAGACACTTTATCCCGCGTTACAAATGATGTTGACACGATTGGGCGTGCGTTAAATATGAGTGTCCAAAATTTGATTTCGTCCGGTACAATGTTATTCGGTTCCTTAGTGATGATGTTACTTACGAATATTTTGTTGACCTTAACAGCTATTGGGGCTACATTGATTGGACTTCTTTTAATGGGTATTATTATGGCGAATTCTCAGAAATATTTTGTGCAACAGCAAAATCATCTAGGAACAATTAATGGGCAGATTGAAGAAACGTATTCTGGGCACACTGTCGTTAAAGTTTATAATGGCGAAGAAATGGCTCGGAAAGACTTTCTAGCTATGAATGAAAAACTGCGGGATAGTGGCTTTAAAGCACAAGCGTTATCTAGTTTAATGATGCCTATTATGACTTTTATTGGCAATTTTGGTTATGTGGCTGTTTCTATAGTGGGGGCGTCATTGACGATCAATGGGAATATTTCTTTTGGAGTAGTCGTGGCTTTTATTCTGTATGTTCGCTTGTTTACTCAACCCCTTGCGCAAATCGCTCAAGCTGTCCAAGCATTACAATCAGCAGCCGCTGCAGGCGAACGCGTCTTTGCTATGTTGGAAGAAGAGGAAATGGCCGATGAAAGCTATAAAAAAACTTACCTTAACAATGCGGAAGGAAACGTAGAGTTTAAAAATGTACAGTTTAGTTATAATAAAACAGCAGAACCAGTGGTCAAAAACTTTTCTGCGGTCGCAAAACCAGGGCAAAAAGTTGCTATTGTTGGACACACTGGAGCTGGAAAAACGACCATTGTCAATCTACTGATGCGCTTTTTTGAGATTGATCGTGGAGAAATTTATATCGATCATCTTTCCATCCATTCATTGACTAGAGAAAATGTTCGAGAACAATTCTGTATGGTTCTCCAAGACACTTGGGTTTTTGAAGGAACAGTCCGGGAAAATTTAGTTTATAATACCCCTAATGTTTCAGATGAAGAAATGATCCAAGCGTGTGAAGCTGTAGGCATTGATTCATTTATCCAAAGATTGCCTAATGGATATGATACCGTCTTAGATGATCAAACGAGCTTATCTCAAGGACAAAGACAGCAGTTCACGATTGCACGGGCAATCATTGCTGATAAACCAATGTTGATTCTTGACGAAGCAACGAGTTCTGTTGACACTCGGACAGAATTAAAAATCCAGGAGGCCATGGATGCTTTGATGGAAGGGCGCACAACGTTTGTAATTGCCCATCGACTCTCAACCATTAAAGATGCAGATATGATTTTAGTCATGGATGAAGGGGATATTGTTGAAAGTGGGAGCCATAATGAATTAATGGCTCAAAAGGGTTTTTATACAGACTTGTACAACAGTCAATTTGAAAATGCAAGTTAAGACATAACGATCAAAACTAGAGATAATAGTTTTCTACTTTTTAGAAAAGAAATCGTCTATATATTTGATTGTTTTACATTGCATTTGTAATCAGAAAAGCTTAAGGTAAGGCGTTTTTAAAATATTGAAGTTATAACACAATATCTGATGCCCTTAAAAGTTAGCGTAGAAGTTCAATGCTGATTTTTGAGGCTTCTTTTATATAAAAAGATAAATGCAGCTTAAATCGAAGTATGTTAAAATGCATATAATGATGAAAGGAAAGAGATGAACCAAATGGATATCATGGATAAAGTGAATAAATTTAGAAAAGATCGCGACTGGCTTCAATTCCATAATGAAAAAGATTTAGCGATTTCAATTTCTTTGGAAGCAGCCGAACTTCTAGAAATTTTTCAGTGGAAAACACCTGAGGAAGCAACGGAAGCTAATTTGGAACATATTAAAGAAGAATTAGCAGATGTTTTAATTTATGCGCATATGTTAGCGGACAATCTGGATCTTGACATCGAAGAGATTATGGAAGAAAAGCTAGTGAAAAATGCTAAAAAATATCCCGTTGAAAAAAGCAAAGGGAAAAACGATAAGTACACGGATTTATAAAGAATAAGTGCAGTGTAGGACTAACGATAGTGAGAAAACGTAAATAGAACAAAGCGATTTTTATTATTGATTGACTTTTTGGCTGTTAATCTGTTACTTTTAGTCTGGCTATTGAATAAATATTGAAAAGCTATTGCGTCTCATAAAAGCATTTTATAGAAAGATACGTGATAGTCATTCTTTAATCAATTGTTTTGTGAAAAAAGTACATTTTAAGATTGATTCCCCAATAAAAAGATAATATTTAAAATAGCTATTTGCAGCTGAATCACTTAAACTGTCTATATAAGAAGTTTATCAATTCATGGGGTGAAATATAGGATGCAAAAAACTAGTACAAACTCGAAACTCTTTAAACGTTTAGGAATTCGCTTGATTCTTGCGGTTTCCTTAATCCTTTTAATTATTTATGGTTTACCCAAGTTCATTTATTTATTTTACCCCTTTATATTGGCTTTTTTTTTGGCGGCGATTGCGAACCCGTTGGTTGATAGAATAAATGGTTGGTTGAATCGATTAAACATTGATTCAAAATCTTCTAGAAATTTTATTACCTTTATTTTAACAATCTTTATTCTTTCGATCATTTCTTTTTTCTTTTATTACATATTCTCAACGCTTATCCGAGAGATCATTGGGTTAGCGACCAACATACAGAGTAACTGGTCAGATATTGTAGTAGATTTTGAAAGATTGCAATTATGGGTAACGAGTAAAATTGATGGATTACCTACAGAAGTGATTGAAATGATTGATCATTTTGTTGAAAGTATTTTGGAATTTATTCGAAATATTAGCCGAAATCTTTTAAATATTACTGTCACAACCACACGGTCTATTATTTCGAGTACGGGGACTTTTTTCTTAGACTTGTTAACTTTTTTCCTGTCTTTATACTTTATGATGTCTGACTATAATCATATAAAAGCTTTCATTAAAAAAAGAGTAGATAAACGTTTAATCAATACCGCTGCTCTCTTGAGAGACTCAACGTTAGTGGCCGTGGGTGGTTATATTAAAACACAATTTATTTTATCTTTTATAGCTTTTCTTTTTATGTTTATTGCTTTCGTGCTTTATGGGCAAGAATATGCATTGACGATCGCTATTTTACTGGCTATTATTGATTTGATCCCATTACTAGGAACGATTGCAGCACTTGTTCCATGGGGGATTGTTGAATATATTTTAGGGGACCCCAGTAAAGGAGTATTTTTAGTTCTTTTAGGCGTAGGCTTTTTCTTGTTCCGTCGAGTGACTGAACCCAAAATTATGGGAACACAAACGGGCTTACACCCGCTTTTTGCATTAATTGGTATTTATACTGGGATTCAAATATCAGGTTTATGGGGCGCTTTATTAGGACCGCTCGTTATCGTTGTGATACTTAGTGTCATCAGATCAGGACTTTTAGATAATACCATGCTAGATTTGAAAGAATTATATTACCGAACGATCACTGCTATGCGCAGAGAATAACTCGCTATAACACACAACAATCGAAGATACTTTCATTTTATTATTACAAAAGATTTATAGAACAGAACGTGGATAATAAATAAAAGGAGGCTTCATCATGGCAAAAAAAGATACGAATAAAAAAGTAGGTGTCGGTATTGCTACTGGTGCATCGGTTGGAACAGCTCTTGGATTGGTTTTAAACAACATGGCTTTTTTAGCTGTAGGGGTTGCTTTAGGAGTAACCTATGATGCTTCAATCAAAGAAGAATTAGAGGAAGAAAAGGAAGAATAATAAACGCTTGAAATTTTAAACGATTTCTGTTAGATTATTCATAACTAAAACAAGGAGCGATGTAGGGATGACAAACTCAATGCGATTACGCTAAGTATGGCAATAAAAAGCAGTTCAATCTTATTCAATAGATTGGCTTTTTTGTCATGCTTAATAATCTGCATTGGGTTTTTCGTTTCTATTTAGTGTTGTCTTTTCAGAGGACGACTGATTTTTCATGCCCAAAATATGATTCTTTTTGCAGATTAGAGTGGATAAGACTTTGACCTGCATTTTTTATTGCCTTATTTCAAAAAAAGTAGAAACAAGTAGAGGGATAAAATCTGCAGGAGTGAGTGAAAGATGCAAAACCTTGTATTAGAACTAAAAAATGTTGAAAAAAGTTTTATGAGTAGAGAAATACTCGCGATTGACGAATTAAAAGTGTATGAAAATGAAAAAGTAGGTATTATAGGAAGTAACGGTGAGGGGAAGAGTACCTTACTCAATATAATTTCTGGACAAATAGAACCGGATATAGGTTGGGTACACCGAACAATTGATTTTAACTATTATGAGCAAATCGAGACCGATTTAGGTTCTGGTTATGAAACCATAGATCCCGAATATTTATCCCGATTAGAAGTTCCTGAACATGAAGTAGACAACTTTAGTGGTGGGGAACAAACGCGGTTACGCCTAGCTGAATTCTTTTCTACGTATCAATTTGGCTTATTAATGGATGAGCCAACAACACATTTAGATCAGAATGGCATTCAATTTTTAATTGATCAACTAAAATATTATTATGGTACATTATTGGTGGTTAGTCATGATCGTTACTTTTTAGATGAAGTGGTAGATACGATTTGGGAAGTTAAAGATGGGAAAGTAACGATTTATCCAGGAAATTATTCGGACTATCAAAAGCAAAAAGAACATCTGTTAATTGAACAAGAAAATGCATATGAACAGTTTGTTAAAGAAAAGAAACGTTTGGAGCAAACGGCGCAAGAAAAACAAAGACAAGCAGAAAAGTTAGGGAATGTTAGTCAGAAGCAGAAGAACCGGGCGGTAAAGCCTGACCGTTTAGCTGCTTCCAAGCAGAAAGATACGGTTCAAAAAGCCGCTCATAAATCGGCCAAAGCTATCCAAAAACGAGCAGAGCAGTTAGAAGAAGTTGAAAAGATAGAACAAGAGGCTGAGATTAATTTTCCGCTGCCTAAAAACTTAGAAATGCACAATGATTTTCCGATTATGGGTCAAAAAGTAACTATTCAAAAGGGAGAGAATCGTTTATTTGACGAAGCTAATTTCCAATTGCCGTTGGGGAAAAGAATTGGTATCGTAGGCCCCAATGGATCTGGAAAATCCTCTTTATTAGAACACATTGTGAAGGATGGCGAAGGGATTACTTTGTCGAATAAAGTGGTCTTCTCTGTTTATAAACAAATGGCTTATCAACTGCAAAAAGATCAGACGATGTTGGCCTTCTTAAAACAAGATTCACATTTAAAGGAGTCTGTGATTCGAAGTATTCTGAATAATTTAGGTTTTGATCAGACCGAAATTATGAAGAAAATGATCACTGATTTGAGTGGAGGCGAAGCGACCCGTCTAGTCATTGCTAAGTTATTTACAGATCCAAGTAATGTGTTAATTTTGGACGAACCGACCAACTTTATTGATATTCAAACGATCGAAGCTTTAGAAAGTTTGATGAAAAGTTACCGTGGGACCATATTATTCACTTCTCACGATGAATATTTTATGGAGAATGTGGCTGAACAGATTTGGCGGATAGAAGATCAACAATTGAAATTAGTTGAGTATTAAGTGCGATTTATTTTGTACTCAGCGATGTACAAAGCTTTTACGCACTCAAACAAAGGGCTAGAAAACTTTGTTTTAGAGTTCTAATTTTAGAGCTCTGATTAAGAAAGAACGCACAAAAGCCAACCAACATATATATGTATTGGTTGGCTTTTTCGTGTTTCATAGGATACGTTGTGAGGAAACGGAAGAATTATTTGACAAAGTTTACTGCACGTGATAATTTATAAATAACAAATATAGAAAAGAGGGCAAAATTAAAACGATGAGCAACTAAACCTGTTTTTCCAAGAAATAGACATGAAATAAATAATGACTGCGGAAGAAGTATGTCTTATTTTGTTCTGTCTATTTGTCGAGCTGGAATAATGGGGGTAGGGGCAGAGTCTATATTTTTAAGTATAGATATATTTAATTTGCCGAGACTTATTAAGCTCCCATTTTTGAATGTGGGGGCTATTTTTATGCCTCCAGTGTCAATAGGGGGAATATTATGCACGTGATTAATATTCAAAAACTTAAAGTATTTGTCGGAGCACGAGAATTACTGAACCTTGAAAATCTACAAGTCCATTCCGGTCAAAGAATCGGTCTTGTGGGGAAAAATGGTAGTGGGAAAACAACTTTATTTAAAGCGTTACTTGGTGAGGTTGAAGGAGATGTCGCTCAGTTTTCCGTGAATGGAACAGCGGCCAGGTTGCCACAATTGAAAAGAACAGATACACATAAAAGTGGCGGTGAAGTTTCCCAAGATTATTTTGTTCAAACATTAAAGCAAGCGCCAAAAATTTTACTCGCTGATGAGCCAACAACGAATTTAGATCTGTCTCATGTTGAGTGGGTGGAAAAAGAATTGAATGCATTTCAAGGAAGTATTCTACTCGTCTCACACGACCGAACATTATTAGATCAAGTTTGTGATACGATCTGGGAATTGGAAAATGGGAAAATTACGGAATACACCGGAAATTATTCAGATTATATTGAACAAAAAGAACAAGCAAAAAAACATCAGCAAAAAGAATATGAAAAATATAAACAAAAAGAAGCGCAGTTAGAACAAGCGATTACTCAGAAAGAACAACAAGCTCAAAGAGCAACTAAAAAGCCGAAAGATTTATCCGCTTCCGAAGCTCGTATTAAGGGCATAAAAACTTATTATGCGAAAACACAGAAAGATTTACATCAAAACCGAAAAGCACTGCAAACGCGTTTAGAAAAATTAGAAGAAGTCGAAAAACCAAAAGAAGAAGCGCCTATTCAAATGACACTGCCCAATGCACGCGCTTTTGAAAATAAAATAATTGTTCGTGCTGAAAAAGTAAGCGGACAAGTAGAAGATAAAGAGCTTTGGAAGCCCGCTACTTTTTTCATTAAGGGTGGCGATAAAGTAGGGATTATCGGCCCGAACGGCAGTGGTAAAACAACGCTATTAAAAAAGATCCTGGAAGATTCGGAGGATCACTTGTATCTTTCCCCTGCAGCTAAAATAGGTTATTTTGCGCAGAATATAGAGATATTAGACACTAAAAAGACAATTCTTGAAAATGTAAAAGAAAAATCCAAACAGCAGGAAACGCTTATTCGTACAGCGCTTGCTCGTTTAGGGTTTGAACAAGAAGATGTGCATAAAAAAGTCAGTGTATTAAGCGGAGGAGAGCGTGTAAAAGTTTCACTAGCTAAGCTATTTGTTAGTGACTGTAATACTTTAATCTTAGACGAACCTACAAATTTCCTAGATGTTTATGCGTTGGAAGCATTAGAGGATTTACTTAAAGAGTATGAAGGGACAATTCTGTTTGTTTCCCACGATCGTCAATTTATTTCATCGATTGCTACAAAAATTTTAGCTTTTCATGAAAGACAACTAGAGTTTTTTGAAGGTTCTTATCCAGAATATGAAAAACGCGATTTGGAAAAAGAACGGGATCTCGATGCCGAATTATTGATGGCCGTTGAATTGGAAATCACTTCTGTTTTAAGTGAACTTAGTGACCCAACGATCACTCTAGAAGAAAAGGAAAGATTAGAAGCAAAATTCCAGAAATTATTACAAGAAAAACGAACACTTGAACATTAAAAATATCCCTAGGTTAGCACCCTAGGGATATTTTAATCATCATCGAAGAATTTTTTGTTTTTAAGGAATAAATACATGGCTAGACCGGCAACAAAAGCAATAAATATCATAATGTGTGTTCCATAAGCGTGATGTTCAAAAAACAAACCACCAGTATTCATTCCCCATAATTCAGCAATAAATCCAGAAGCTGCTAAGATCAAAGAAAGAGAACTTAGAAATTTCATTAGTTTATTTAAATTATTACTGACGATCGCAGAGAAAAGACTGCTCACGGCGTCGAATAAGTCACGATAGACATGAACTAATTTTTTAACTTGCCGATTATACCATTTGATGTCATGGACTAATAAATCGTTATTCAATTTTTCCAGAAAGTTCTTATCTTTTAGTAATCGTTCAAAAGCATCTTCTTGACTATAAATGGTGTGTTCTAGCATAATTAAATTACGTTCGGTCTCTGTAACAGCGAGTAAAATACGGTTGCTAGTTGTTTGATTGGCCTGCTCGTTTAACTGATCAATGCGATTTTTTTGTTGATTGAGTTCTTTAGTAAAGTTTGTATAAGCTTGTAAGCCGGCATAAATAAGAACACTTTGAAGGGAATGAATATCCTTTTGGTGTTTTTCTAAGACCGTTTGATTTAAATTAGATTCGGTGCCTTTGATAAACCAAAATAATTTCTCTTCACCTAAAATAAAAACATGCGATTCTAAGCGGTGTTCGATAACCGATTTTTCGCCGATATGGAGGACATTTGCCAAAACAAAAATAATGGTTTCGCCTAATAATTCGTTTTGAATTTTTTCATAACGAGGAGCGATGGGTGATAGTTCATCAAAGTAAAAGACATCTTTTGGTAAATGATAGTGTTTGAGAAAAGATTGTTCATCTACCGTTGACACATTTTTATAAATAATTAAATTGCCGGTGGCCCTTTGAGTTCTAGTGATTTCGTGTTGACTAATTTGGAAAGATTCTTTCATAGTGAAACACCTCAAATTCTTTGGTTTAGATCAGTTTAATTGGTAAGATAGAGGGTGTCAACGAAAATGATACGCTTAAGTTTTATAAGTTTGTTATAATAAGAAGACCAAGATTTAGATTTTATTTAGGGAGATGCATCTATGGAAATAAAGAAAAATTGGAATCGTCTATTAGGCTTATTTTTAATTTTAATCTTAGTTTATTGGACGGTCAATAATATAGCAGCACTTCGAAGTATTACTTCGGTCCTCAGTTCAGCGTTTATGCCATTTATTATAGGAAGTGCTATAGCATTTATATTGAACTTACCAGTAAAAATTATTGAAAATCTCTTAATCAAATGGACAGGAAAATTTAAAAGTTGGTACCGCATTGTCTCCATTCTTCTTTCGCTATTCATTGTTGTACTCTTCTTCTATGCTTTATTTTTCCTGATCATTCCTGATTTACAGCAAACGGTGGCTTCTTTTATTGAAGTAGTTCCTGACGCTATACGAAAAGCGATCAATGTTTTTACTGATTTTATACATAATAATCCTCGCGTTGTCGAGTATGTTCAGGGGTTAGATATTGATCTGAATAACTTGCAACAGCAAGCGGTTCATACAGCCCAAAGTTTTGCGACAGGTATGATTGGAAGTACCCTAGCTTTTATCACGTCTACTATCGACAGTATTGTTACCATTTTTATTGCGCTTATTTTTGCGATTTACTTATTAACAATGAAAGAAACACTGGTTCGACAAGTGAAAAAGCTTGTTTATAGTATTTGGTCTCTGAAATGGGCGAATTATTTTGTCAACGTTGGAAAAAAAGCAAATGAAATATTTTCTAGTTTTGTCGGTGGCCAAATTATTGAAATGTTCATTTTAGGCGGTATGGTTTATTTAGGCATGTGGATATTTGGCTTTCCCTATCGTTTATCCATTTCAGCGGTCACTGGTGCTTTAGCACTTATTCCAATCTACGGAGCACTACTCGGTGGTCTGATTGGTTTTATCTTAATCGCTGTAGTTAGCTTCCCTCAAGCCCTATGGTTTATTATTTTTATTATATTCATCCAACAAGTAGAAGGAAACCTTGTTTATCCACGGGTCGTAGGAAATAGTGTAGGACTTCCTGGTATTTGGGTATTGCTTGTGGTGTCTGTCGGAGGAACTTTATTTGGCTTAGTGGGTATGCTCGTTGCTGTGCCTATTGTTTCTCTCATCTATTCACTAGTTGGTGCAACTGTTAACCATCGACTCAGTCAACGGGATTTAAATGTCCAAACAAATTCCAGTGATTTACAAAGAAATAAAAAATAATAATTACTCGTCTTTAAATAACCTCGAAAGTTAGAGCTAAGTCTCTCATCTTTTGAGGTTATTTTTTATTCTGTCTTTTCATTTTAAACGGCCCTTTCATTAAAAAAATCAAAATCATTTCGTGAATTTCCCAAAAAATAGCAAATATATAATATAGAGACTATTTTTGAAGATTGAAGGAGGAATTATTTTGATTGTTTATAAAACAGATATTTTAAAAGAGACTATGGCGAAACCAACAAAGCTGGATTTTGAAAGAGTTGCTTATCGGCGAAGTTTATACCCATCAAAGCAAGCTTACTTTTCATTAACGAATGAAGAAGCTGGTGAACAAGGAGAAGAGATTGTTTTTAAATATTTAGAAAAATACGGGTTTGATGATTGGATAGTGATTAAAAATATGTGGTTAGATTATGATGGTCAGTTTGAAGGGGATCTCATTTTGTTGACTAATCACGGTCCTTATTTATTTGAAGTGAAAAATTATCAGACAGATTATAAGTATGAGAATGGTGTTTCTACATGGAACGGTAACCGATATTCAGGAAATCCTATTAACCAAACGATACGGAATAAAATAAATTTAGAAAATATACTGGCCAAAACCAAAGTGCAGGGCGTTCTCGCGCTGGTTGGTCTGAATAGTTATGTAGAAATTTATCCTGAAGTTACAGAGATTGATATTGTTCAAAGGGCGGGTTTGAAACATTACATTCAAAAGATCGTTGAACAAGAGATTGAACATGAAGGGCAATTTTTAAATAGAGATCAATTATTAAGAGCACTTGAGCGATATGAAATTCAGCCACTTCAGAAACCAATACCGCTAACAGAATCTCAAATGAAACAATTGCGAAAAGGAATCTATTGTTTAAACTGCAAAAGTTATGCAGTGAAAATTGGAAGAACAAAAGTAGCTTGTGCTTGTGGCTTTATGGAAGAACGCGACATGGCTATTTTAAGAACCATTTGCGAATATGGGGTGCTGACATTTGATCGTGATATAAAAATTGGCGGTTTGATAGATTTTTTTGGAGCGACTATCTCACATGTAAGTATCCGTAAAGTATTAAAAAAATATTTTGTAGAGAAAGGACGGGGAAGATATACGACTTATACGAACAAACCATTACCCTTCTCTAAGGTCATACAGGAATTAAACATTTCTTCCACGATTAAAATGACGACAGATTACGAAAGTTTTTATCGGTGCAAAGAAAGTGAACGATCTTGGTTACTTTAAAATAGTGTCTATAGAAAGCAAACGCAGCGATCTTTAAATCACAGTATTTTTTCAACTTTTAGCCAATTAATCATACAAAAAGACCTTTTCATCAACTGAAAAGGTCTTTTAATCTTCCTAATTATTATTTAGATATCGCAAGATTTGTTTAGAAATTTCCATCTGCAACTCTTCAACAGAATGGCGACGGCTACGCCCACATTCTTTGGCGGGACGATCACATATAAAACAGCGTCTGACCGGTAAGCCCAAATCTGTGCGCGAAGTACCCGTTACCGTATTCTTTTCATTAAGAAAAACAACATCCATGTCAAAAAGGCGACCAAGAGGGTGTTTTTCTTCAATTTCTACCATCAATGGTTTTAATTCACTAGGTGAAAGAGAGGTTAGGGCGTAATATTCTAAGCCCGTATTTTTCACGCGCTTCATTTCTTCTAGCGTTCGTTCAGGCTTCAGAACTTGTATCACTTCTTCTAACAAATCTTCAAAAACGTCATTCAATACCTTATTTGTCTTAATAGGACCAGGGACAGCCATCGTCATGACGAGTAGGCTGCCTGGGTTATCATTTTCTAAGTGGCTTAATAAATTGTACTCTAATGCTGCACGTTGTTCGCGGGCATCGAGCATGGCCATTAAGTCAATTGTTTCTCCTTCATTAAAAATTGTTTGTTCAGTTCTCATGGTTTACACGTTATTGACTACGTCAATTAAAGTTCCATCACGATATTCGACTAGTGCGACCGGTTTTTCACCATATTCAATCGCTTTTGGTTGGCCAACGACTTCATAAGCTTGGTCACGTAATTCATCCATTGTAAATTGTGGAACATCTAAGTCTTTAAAAGCTTCGATTAAGTCTTCTCGATTAGGGTTAATTGAAATACCCACTTCTGTTACAACGACATCCACACTGTCTCCAGGAGTGACGACTGTATTGACTTCATCGACAACAGTTGCGATACGTCCACGGATAAGAGGGGAGATCACAAGACTTAATTTACTGGCAGCACTTGTATCAGAGTGTCCACCGGAAGCACCACGGATCACTCCATCTGAACCAGTCAGCACATTGACGTTATAGTCCGTATCAATTTCTAAAGCAGATAAGATACAAACATCGAGTTGATTAATCGCCGAACTTTTACTGAAAGGAGAAGCATAGAACTCTGCATCAATTTCATAGTGGTTTTCATTTTCACCTAAAGAGATCGCTGAGTTTTTATCGAAGTCTTGAACGTCGATAATTTTATCGACTAAGCCTTCTTTGTGTAATTCAACCATCGCGTTGGTAATACCGCCTAAGGCAAAGCTAGCTGTAATATCTTTATCGATCATCGCTCGTCGTAAATAACGAGAAACAGCCAGAGCTGCTCCACCTGTTCCTGTCTGGAATGACCAACCTTCTTTAAAGTAAGGAGAATTAGTAATCACTTCTGCTGCGTACTCTGCGATCAATAATTCTTTAGGATCTTGTGTGAAACGAGTAGCTCCGCTGGCAATACCTTCTGGATCTCCAATCTCATCCACTTCAACGACAAAGTCAACGTCTGTTTGTGGGATTGAAATAGGAGCATTTGGATAAGGCATGAGCGAATCTGTAATGGCTACGACTTGATCTGCATATTTTGCATCGATCATAGCATAACCTAAAGAACCACAGTTGGCTTTTCCTTTTGTCCCGTTAATATTTCCATAAGCATCTGAACTAGGAGCCCCTAGGAAAGCAACATCAATTTTAATATCTCCAGACGCTATGGCTCTTGCTCGGCCACCGTGTGAACGAATAACCACTGGATTTTCCATAATTCCTTCAGAAATGGCAGCACCAATTTTGTCCCGTAAACCACTGGACGTGATATTTGTAATGACGCCATTTTTAATATGATCAATGACAGGTTCGTGGACATTAGCGAGCGAACTTGGAGCGATTGAAATATCTTTAATGCCCATTTTCGCAATCTCATCTAAGACCATGTTAATGACATAATCCCCTTCACGGAAATGATGGTGGAAAGAGATTGTCATACCATCTTCTAAACCTGTTTTTTCAATCGCTTCGCGAAGACTTCCAAGCAATTTTTCGTCACCAGGTTTTACTGGATTGATCTTTCGACTTGCTTCTTCGAAAGGTTTAACATTTGAAAATTGTTCATCGAATACGCCATATTGATCGGCAAATTCTTTAGGAATTTCTTTTCCTACATTATTTTTAACCATTATTAAATTTCCTCCTTGCTGATTAAGTTAGCTGCTTTAGCCATCGCAATGACACGTTCAGCACGTTCTACGATTGGTTTGTCAATCATTTGACCATCTAGAGCAACAACTCCTGAACCTCTTGCTTCAGCTTCTTCAATGGCCCAAATAACTTCTTTAGCATTTTGAATTTCTTCTGCTGTTGGGGCATAGATATCATTTACGACTGGGATTTGACGAGGATTAATGACTGATTTTCCATCGAATCCGAGTTGTTTAATATGTTCGACTTCAGCTCTTAAGCCTTCTTCATTATCCACATCAGAGTAGACCGTGTCGATGGCTGCAATTTCTGCTTCACGTGCTGCGTGTAAGATAGAGCTACGAGCGAATAATAACTCAATACCTTCAGGTGAGCGAGTTGTTTTCATACTTGTGACATAGTCTTCAGCACCTAAGGCAATACCAACTAAGCGTTTGGAAGATTGAGCGATTTCTCGAGCATTTAAAACGCCACCTGGTGATTCAATAGCTGCCATCATTCGTGTTGTACCAACTTCAATATCATTAGCTTCTTCTACTTTTTGAATTTCTGCTTCCACATCCAGAATATCTTGCGCATTTTCTGTTTTAGGTAGACGAATAACGTCAATCCCTGCAAGAACCATCGCTTCGATGTCGAGTTTACCGACCGTTTCTAAAGAGTTTATACGGACGACAGTTTCCACGGAGTGATAATCAAAAGTTTTTAAAGCAAAGTGGACCAAAGTTCGAGCGGAATCTTTTTCATTTAAGGAAACAGAGTCTTCTAAGTCAAACATAATAGAATCTGCGCCATAAAGAGTTGCGTCACGCATCATACCCGCGTTAGAACCTGGGACAAACATCATTGTTCTTCTTAAACGTTCCATGTTTCAATCTCCTTCCAGTTATAACGTTCGTTTCCTAATGCCCGTTGTAAAGCATTTAGGGTTCGAGCAGTAATCGTACAATCTAAAGCACCGCTATCAACAGCAGTTACTTTCACACTCGATACACCTAAGTTTTTAGCTGTATTTGTAATCACTTCGCGAATGCGATCGCCATATTGTTTTTCGACATCTGATTGTAAATCAATAGCAATCGTATTTTCGTCATTCGGCTCAACAGTAATATAAATGTCACTGGACTCAGTAGTACCGCTAATTCCTTTTTCTAAAATTTCCATTTATTTCACCTCTATATTTTTATTTTAATGAGTAAAGCGTTCAGTTAAATAACGATAAGTGGTTTCTGGGACAAAATGTTTAATTAAAGCGATATTTTTATCTTCAATCGCTTGCCGTACTCGTGTTGCACTAATCACTTCGCCTTCTGATTGTAAACGGGGAACGACGACAAGTTCCATGTCTTTTCCAAAAGTAGCTGCCATCGCTTCATTATAAATTTCGGTGACTTTTGAAAGAGGTTCTTCTCCCATAAACCGTATGCGAATATCCAACACAGGTGCAATTTTTTCTTTAAAAAGTGTCGCATCTAGTTCCGCTTGGGATTTTGCGACTTCTTCTGCTGCTTGGTCTTTTAAAAAGTAAGCAGGGAAGGTGGCTTGCGATACTTGATATTCACGACTAGGCACGACAGTAACACCAGACAAATGATCCACACCTTCTTTAACTAAGCGGAACCGTTCTTCAAAAGAAAACAGGGAAGATTCGTCCGATAAAACAAAGACATATAAGTGATCACATTGTTTGAGCGCTGTCTCTACTAAATAAAGATGTCCTTTTGTAAAAGGATTCGCATTCATAACGATCGCGCCTGCCTCTTTAGCCTCTGCTTTAACCTCTGTCAATTTCGAAAGGTAATCCTCTAGGTCAGGGGTTCCACGCTCCATAAAAGCGACTGTATCTGTCTCTATAATTCTTTTAAAACCAAGGGAAGTAAAATATTTCATGTTCTCAGGTTTTGTATATAAAAAGTAATGCGTAATATCATTTGTCCATAAATAATCTGCAAGTTCTGTCACTAATGAAGTCAGTAAATTTTGTTCTTGATAGTCTCCACAAACCGCAATTAGTTTAATGATATTTTGATAAATAGACCCCGTACCAATTAAACGGCCATCATCAAAAATTCCGATCGTATAGTCAACCTCTTCTGGCTGTAAATTATTTTGTTTTAAAAACTTTAGCCAACGCTCACGCATAGGTTGATCTCGATCAAGCCATAGTCGTTTAGTCGTTAACATCGTCCCACATCCTCTGTGAATTATTCTAGAAACGCTTTCACAACATCTTCATTATATAGATAATAAGTTAGCATGTGAATAGAAGAGTCGATAGAATATTGTACTTTCGGTGTGCTTCAAGCAAGCATGATCGATTTTTTTAATGCTCTCCTCATTATAAAATAAAGACTCCTTGCCTATATTTTATAATAAAATTTAAATATTTTTTTGCTCAAAGACTTTTTACGCGTATAATAATAGGTGCAGTAGAATTAAGGAGGAACAGCAACAGTGAAAGATTTTGTGTCAAAGGTGAAAAGTAATTTAGATATTACTCAAAATAGAACTTTAAAAGTCTCTCTTCATGAAGCCCTAAAAAAGACGATTGTTTTAGGAGAAATTCCTGCAGGGGAGCGCATCAATGAAAAAGAACTTTCAGATACTTTAAATATTAGTCGGACACCGATTCGACATGCTTTAGAAAAACTAGAAGAAGAGAAGTTAGTCGAAAGAATCCATGGAAGTGGGGTCATTGTTAAAGGGATCAGTGTGCGCGATGCCCATGAAATTTATGATATTCGAAAAGCTTTAGATACGTTAGCGACTAAAAAAGCAGCTAAAAAGATGACGGCCGCTGAATTTGATGAATTGGAAGCACTCCTACAAGAAGCCAATCATCATTATGAAAAGAGTGAAATCGATCTTTTACTCAAAGGATTTCGCGACTTCAATCAATATATTTACGATAAAAGTGAAATGAAAAGACTCGCTGCAATCGTTATTAACTTAAAAGAATATCTCAGTTATTTTCGTGATTTATCGATTAAGTCAGAATTACGATCAGGGCCAGCTTTAGAAGACCATTGGACTATTTTCGAAGGCATGAAAAATAAAAATTGGGACGAATTAGAAAAAATTATCCATAACCACTTAGATGATTCTTTAAAGTTCGTTTTAGCAGAAATGGAACGTCGAGAAATTGAATAAAAAAATAAAACAACTTACGCAATATGCACATAAAGCGATCTTATATGAAGTTATTTTATCCCCCAAACCAGGACTTGTAGATCGATTCAATACGGGGTCTCATCATGATATGGATATTTTTACTTTTATGGATGCGATTAATGCTTTAATGCCTTATTTTCATCAATATTTAATGCTAGGGTATGAACATCCCTCAGGAGGCGATCCTAAAGAATTATTTTTAAAAACACGTGATGCAGGAATAGACGCAGAGCATGCCATGATGGAGGCAACCCATAAGATCAACACGCACAAAGGCGCCAATTTTTCTTTTGCGGTTATTTTAGCAGCGACAGCCTATGGCATAAAACAGAAAAACTTGAAATTTCCCTTTACAAAAGAAGAAACGGAAGAGTTATTTGACTATGTGTCATTAATGTGTGCGGGTCTTGTTACGGAAGATTTTTCGAATTTGGACCAAAAAGAAACGCTAAGTTATGGTGAGCGTCTTTTTCAAGAGTATGGGATTAGTGGGATTCGAGGGGTCGCAGAAAATGGGTATCCTATTTTAACAAAGGTAATGCTCCCTTACTTGCGAGAAAATTTACAGAAATATCCAAATCACCGAGAAGGGGTGCTGCTTCATTGTTTAGTGTTAACAATGAGTCAAGCAGAGGATACCAATCTTATCCATCGGGGCGGAATCACAGCCTTTTATCAGGTGCGGGAAGAAGCGCAAGCCATTTATGAAGCCAATACACCTAAAACGATCCGCAAAGCTTTAAAAAAGTATGACGAGGTACTCATCGAACGCCATTTAAGCCCTGGAGGCGCCGCCGATTTATTATCGCTAGCTATTTATGTTGCTCAATTAGAAGGTTTATTATAATTTTTTGTGCGACGAAGGACGTTATAACGAAAGCGAACAATCATAAATCCAATCTTTTCAATCTGCCTAGATGCAAAGGATATCTAGGCAGATTTTTCTATTTATGCTCCACCAACAGATAAACAAAAAGCCTACAAATGCTAGGAGATTTTATCCTTAATTAAAGACTTGAATCCCATGCATTGCCACCCGCTAAAGTACCGGCACGAATCGCAATCATAGCTAAACGAGCTGTGGGCATTTTAAAATCAACTTGTTTCATCCCTTCAATATTAAAACGATGTTTCTCATCAATGCGGTTGGCAATTTTCCATGCCCGCACCCAATCGGAGCCGAACGCT
This sequence comes from uncultured Atopostipes sp., assembly GCA_963558565.1. Taxonomy (GTDB): domain Bacteria; phylum Bacillota; class Bacilli; order Lactobacillales; family Carnobacteriaceae_A; genus Atopostipes. Next base: position 206,760 of record CAUWGX010000001.1, on the reverse strand, counting down.
TCTTCATTGATCGTCTCGTCTAATGGCTCTTCCCAACGGAGTGAGTAAGAGTGGTGAATAATATTTATATCCGGATATTTTTGAACAATTGCACAGGTGCGATCCGACATAATCAAACAGTGCCCACACATTACACTCTGGAAAAATTCTACATCTATTTTATAAGGCTCCTCTTTTAAAAATATTCATGATTGGTGTAGCAAATTAAGTAAATGGTCAGAAAAATTCACACCGTCGCTTATATTTTTTCCTTTGCATTTTGCTTGTGAATCGTTTAATATACTTGAAGAGGAGACGTTTATTATGATTAAAAATAAAAAAAGTAGCATTAAAATAAAAGATTTCATTTCAATCGGGGTGTTTACAGCGATGTATTTTATTATGGTCGCTATTTCGGCTTTACTCGTTGTTTTTATTCTTCCTGGTTATTCTTATGTATTTATTCCAGTGGTTTCCGCTTTGTTATCGGGTACCATTTTTATGTTAATGGCGGCTAAAGTTCCGCGGTTCGGAGCAATAACTATTATGGGCTCGATTATGGGTATTTTCTTTTTTATTATGGGCCGTTTCCCTGGAGCACTTTTTATATGTATTGGCATTTCTTTCATCGCTGATCTCGTCGCTTATATTTTTAAGTATAAAAGCAAAGTGGGCTTACTCGTTAGTTATTTAATTTTTTCTTTTAGTACGATTGGACCAGTTCTACCCATGTTTTTCTTCTCGAATATATATATTGAGCAATTATTAGAACAGGGAAGAGATGCTGCGTATATCGAGGGCGCTTTTGCGAGTATCTCGCAAAGTACTTTCGTTTTATTAACGATCGGTATTTTTGCCGCAGCACTTATCGGTGGTTTATTTGGCCAACGAATGCTGAAAAAACACTTTAAAAAAGCAGGCATCGTGTAATGAAACGTATACTTGATCCACGAACGAAATTACTGTTGCTGGTATTAGCAGCTCTTTATATTGGTCTGCCCCTTCATTTTACGACAGAATTATTACTAATTCTGATCTACATTTTGCCGCTTTTCATCGCGGGCTTCTATCGCTGGAGCCTCCTTTTTTTAAGTGTTTATTTGGTTCAAACGCTTGCTGCTATCTATCTCTTGCCTGATGTCAATAATCCCTTTTTTATTTTTCTATTCTCCTTTTTAGTTCATGGCTTGCGGGTGTTGTTGCCGAGTATTATAGCGGGGAGTTATTCTATGAAAACAACTACAGTGAGTGAATGGATTGCTGCCTTTAAAAAATTACGTTTGCCCAATGCGCTACTTATTCCTTTAGCGGTGATGGCTAGGTTTTTTCCAACGATAAAAGAAGATTATAGACATATTAGAAAAGCGCTGGCTTTTCGTGGAATCGGGACAAACTTTTGGGATTTAGTTAAACACCCGCTCCAAACACTTGAGTTTATTTTAATTCCTTTATTGATGAATGCGACGCAGGTTGCGGAAGATCTAACGGTGTCTTCATTAACAAAAGGTTTAAGCTTGCCAGGTACTCATACGAGCATTGTGCAGCTTAAAATGTCTCTGTTTGATTGGTTTTATTTAGGTTTCGCTTTCTTACCTTTAGGCTTCTATCTAGGAGGAGTTGGATCATGAAACAAGCGATTACGAGTCAAGGAGCTTCTTTTAAATTTTTACATACAGAAGAACCTTTTTTAAAGGACCTTCATTTAAAAGTAGAAAAAGGAGAGTGTGTACTTATTTGTGGTGGAAGTGGTAGTGGAAAAACTTCTTTTTCTCGACTGATAAATGGTATTAGTCCTCAGTATATTGAGGGAGAATTGACCGGACATTTACAAACTTTTCATTTAAATGCAGAGACGTCAGACATTGAAGAGTATGTACCCATTGTCGGTAGTGTTTTTCAAAATCCAAAAACGCAACATTTTGCTGTAAATACAACAAGTGAATTAGCTTTCCCATTAGAAAATATGGGTTTTGACCCAGATGCTATTCGAAAACAAATTATACACAAAACAAAGACGTTTGAAATTGAACATTTGCTGGATCGAAATATCTTTCAGTTGTCAGGCGGAGAAAAACAACAAATTGCTTTTGTCACCGCAAATATGCTAGAACCGGCTGTACTGATTTTGGATGAAGTAACAAGTAATTTAGACCAAGAAGCAATGGCTCGTATCCGAAAGATGGTCCAACTTTTAAAAGCACGCGGTGTAACCATTGTGATTTTAGAACACCGATTAGCGTGGACGAAAGATTTAGTGGATCGTTATATTCTATTCGAACAGGGAACGATTAAAAAGCAGTGGGCTGCGGCTGATTTTATTCAGTTATCAAATGAAGAACTCTATCAAATGGGCTTGCGTTCGCTAGATTTATCTAGTCATCGAGAAAAAATTCAAGATAAAAAAAGCGCATCTGTACCGACAAATCCCGGACTTTTACAGACGAAAAGCTTAACTATTGGCTATGGAAAAAAGAAAGTTTTAGAAGATTTATATTTAGACTTTTATCCAGGACAAATCACTGGGATAATGGGCGCGAATGGTAGAGGAAAATCAACGTTAGCGAACACTTTAACTGGTTTCCAGCCATCCTTGGCCGGCAAAATTTACTGGGCGGGTAAAAAAATGACAGCTAAACAACTCCTGCAAAAGAGTTATTTAGTCATGCAAGATATGAACTATCAATTATTCAGTGATTCAGTCGAGGATGAAATATTGCTAGGTGCCCAAATGCCTGAAGCGGCAGAAGAGGTGATGGCCGCCTTGAATTTGTCTTCTTATAAAGAAAGACATCCAATGAGTTTATCAGAAGGACAAAAGCAACGTGTGGCGGTTGCTTCTGCTTTACTTTCAGGCAAAGAAATTATTATTTTTGATGAACCCACAAGCGGCCTTGATTATGAACACATGGAACGTTTTGGCCGCCTGTTACAGCATTTAAAAGAGACCAACGCTGTCATTTTGGTCATTACACATGATGAAGAACTAGCTGCGAAATGGTTTGACTCAATTATTGAACTAAAGCTAGACACTGAGTAAAAAGCTCAGTGTCTTTTTTATTTCTAACAGGTTAATTTTAGTTGTTCAGTTGTTCACAAGTGTGTATAATAGACAAAAGAAATAAAGGAGGAACAACATGAAATTAGAAAATAAAGTCGCAGTAGTGACTGGTGGAGCATCCGGGATGGGAAAAGCAATTGTTGAATTATTTGTCAAAGAAGGGGCAAAAGTCGTTTGTGCTGATTATAATATAGAAGGTGCTCAAAAAGTGGTGGATGCATTGAATTATGAAGATGAGCAGGTAGCCATTGCTATTCAAGCCGATGTTTCCGACCAGAAGCAAAATGAAGCTATGATTGATCAAGCTATTGAATCCTTTGGACAATTAGATATTTTGGTGAACAATGCTGGGATTATGGATGGTTTTGAGCCAGTCAGTCGAACGGCTGTCGAGCGTTTTAAACACATTCTCGAAGTCAATACTTATTCTGTGTTTTATTCCATGCGAAAGGCTATTCCCATTTTTGAAGAACAAGGTCATGGGGTCATCATCAATAATGCTTCCATTGCCGGGCTTGTGGGTGGACACGCCGGTGCTTCCTATACGGCTTCAAAACATGCAATCATTGGTTTAACTAAGAATACAGGTTTCTCCTATGCCAATAAGAACATCCGCTGTAATGCCATTGGGACAGGCGGCGTCAATACAAACATTGGAAGTACAATGGGAACGATTGATCCAGAAGCATATGGTTATATAGAAGCGGGTAATCCTGGGAATATACGGTTGGCAGAATCAGAAGAAATTGCGCAAGTTGCTTTGTTTTTAGCTTCTGATGACAGTAGTTTTATTAATGGTTCTGTTGTTACAGCAGATGGCGGTTTAACCGCTTTTTAATAAAACTTTAAAACAGGTAGACATTTTGTCTATCTGTTTTTTTATATTTAAAAGTAAATGCCCTCCAATCATTAGCAAATTGCCTTTGAATGAAAGAAAGTAAAAAAGCTTTGGTTAATCAAAAGGCCTTACGCTATATAATCTCTGGACTTATTGATAAAATAAATATGACAAAAATAAATAAAGGATGGATAATATGGCAAAATTGCAAGATCGTGTGGCTTTGATTTACGGTGGCACTTCTGGACTAGGGGAAGCGACTGCCCATCTATATGCTAAAGAAGGGGCTAAGGTTGCTATTGCCGGCCGTAATGAAGAGCGCGGAAACAAGATAGTAGAAGCTCTTAAAGACGAAGGAGGCGAAGCTATCTTTGTCCAAGTAGATTTAATGGATACAGAGCAGATCAAGCAATCCGTACGCGAAACAGTGGATGCTTTCGGCACCATTGATATTTTATATAATGGCGCAGGCATTCTGGATAAATATGAAGATATTATTCATACGGACGAAGAAACTTTTGACAGTGTTTTAGAGTTAAATGTTAAATCCCTTTTTACGGCGACAAAAGAAGTGATGCCAATCTTTGAAGAAAAAGGGAAAGGAGTTGTGATTAATTTAGGTTCTCAGGGAAGTAAATTTGCGGGTGTCGGAGGAACGAGCTATGTGACCAGCAAACACGCTTTGGTAGGTTTTACAAAACAACTTGCTTACGACTATGGACCTAAAGGAATTAAAGCCAATCTATTGGCGCCAGGATATATTGATACGCCAATGACCGAAGATGTCGAAGAAGAACGTCTGCAAGATATTCCAGATCAAAGAGCGGGAAAGCCGGAAGAAATTGCACAACTCGCATTGTTCTTAGCTTCTGATGATTCAAACTATATGAACGGAACAGAAGTTTATATGGATGGTGGCTGGACGGTAGGTCGTTAATAGCCAGTGAGTATAGTAAATCGTTGCATGGTTTAAGAAAACGTTGTTACACTTATATTGAAAGGATGAATCTCAATGAATGTGTTACTGATTGGAGCAAATGGACAGATTGGTCGACTCATTACTGGAAAAATGCAGGAAATGGATGATTTTAATTTAACAGCTGCTTACCGTAAAGACGACCAAATGAATGAAGCACAAGCAAGAGGAATTGATGTTGCAAAAGTCGATTTAGAAAAAGATATGAAACATCTCGAAGAAGTGATGTCAGGGATGGATGCTGTGATCTTTGCTGCAGGTTCTGGTGGCTCTACGGGTGCCGATAAAACGATGATGGTCGATTTAGATGGCGCAGTAAAAGCCATTGAAGCGGCACGACGAAAAAATGTGAAACGCTTTGTTATGATCAGTGCACTGAATGCGAATAGACGTGAAGTTTGGTCATATGGACTAGAGAATTCAGGAGCAGCTGGTTACTACTATGCAGCGAAATATTATGCAGATAACTGGTTACTTGAGAGTGGTTTAGATTATACCATTATCCGTCCATCTTCGTTACTCAATGAACCAGGGACAGGAAAAGTAGAAATTGATGAATATCTAGAAACGAAAGATCAAAACTTGGAGATTCCGCGAGAGGATGTCGCTTCCGTTGTTATCGCCAGTCTTCAGGATGAAAATGCGATCAATAAAGACTTCGATTTAACAAAAGGTACGGATAGTATTTCAGATGCTCTTGCGAAACTTTAAGAGAACAAATCAACAAAGCCATCTTGTATCTTGATACGAATGGCTTTGTTTTATTGTTAAAAATAAGGGGGAATGATTCTATGGCGGTAAAAACAATGCCAAAAGAAGAAGGATTTGAAAATGGACTGAAAGTACTACGAGAAGGGTATCAGTACATTTCAAATCGAAATAAAATTTATCAATCAGATGTTTTTGAAACAACATTACTTGGAAAAAAAGCTTACTGTATGGGGGGTGAAGAAGCTGCGCGCTTATTTTACGATGAAAGTAAAATAAAACGTGGAGGGGCTGCACCAAAATTTGCACGAAGCACTTTACTTGGTGAAGATGGTGTGCAAACGTTGGATGATCAAGAACATCGAAATCGGAAACAATATTTTTTAGATTTAATGTCTGATGACCGAATTGAAGAATGGCGTATGATTCTAAAAAAAGAATTTCTTAAAAGCGCGATTCACTGGATGGAAGAACCTTCCATTGTGTTTTACGAAGAATCGAAAAAGGTATTAATGCGAGCCGTTTGTGAATGGGCGGGTGTGCCTTTGCCCGAAGAAGATGTTGAAAAACGAACGGAACAAATGGCTAACTTATTTGAAATGGCTGCTGAAGCGAGTCCTAAATTTGCTAAAGGGGTGATCTCTCGAAAAACTGGAACGAAGTGGGCCGAAGATTTGATTCAGCAAGTTCGGGATGGTGAGCTGCACCCTGATAAGGAAACAGCCTTGTACAAAATTGCTTTCCATACAGATCTTGATGGGACGCTGATCGACTTACATCCTGCAGCCACAGATTTATTGAGTGTAATACGTCCATCAGTGGCGATTGCTATTTATCTTAATTTCGTGGCTTTAACTCTGCAGCAATTTCCAGAAATGAAAGAGCGATTGCGACAAGAGGAGCTTGATGGAGAGTATTATGAAAACTTTGTGCAAGAAGTTCGCCGTTACTATCCCTTCTTCCCATTCAATGCGGGGATCACTCGCGAAAATTTTGTGTGGAATGGCTTTGAATTTGAAAAAGATACGATGGTGATCTTTGATTTTTATGGCACTTCTCACGATGAAAGATTATGGGAAAACCCTGAAGCGTTCAACCCTGATCGTTTTAAAGAATGGACAGTCAGTCCCACCGATCAAGTACAATACCGCTTAGTGGCCCAAGGCGGCGGTGATTATTTAGAAGGGCATCGTTGTCCAGGAGAGTGGAATGTCGTAGAAGCGATGAAAGTGACCGCTGAATTTTTAACAAAGGATATTACTTATGATGTTCCCAAACAAGATTTAGGCTACAGTGTCGTCAGCATGCCGACGATTCCAAAAAGTGGCATGATCATGGAAAATGTTCGGTAATTCGTTAAAATGAAAAAAGACTCCTTTTTTAGAAAAAGGAGTCTTTTTATACTTCAAAGTTAAATTTTAATGATGGCGTTTATTATAGATCGTTATTTTTGTGCCTTGTCCTTCAGTGCTTTCGATCTCTGCCCGTTCACTCTGCATACCGATTAAATTAAGACCACTGGTACTATTATCTAAACCAGTGAGTTGGCCGAAATATTCTTCAAGGTCTTTTCTAAAAGGTTGGTTTAATAGTTTTTTCGTGTAATTTAAGTTTTCTTCGTCCATCCCAATCCCATCGTCTTCAATCGTAATGATAATCTCATCCGCTGTTTTATGGATATTAATATTAATATCGTCGGCATGCGCGTCGATGGCATTGGATAGTAATTCATCGACCATTAATTTTATTTTATGTTTATCTGCTCTTACAATCAATTCATCACCTCGTTAATCTTCCCAGATACCTGTTCGAAGGGCAATAATAAAAGAGGCAACGAAACCTCCTGCAAACCCATTATTATATAAGTTTAATCCTCCATGAACCACACCGATAGTCGAAACTAGCGTTAGGTGCACCATGCCAGCAAGTAGACCGACGAATGGTCCAAAGCGTCCAGCAACTGGCGCTAAAGTAGTCCCAAAGAGAGCGGCCAAAACGGTACCCGGAGCATTTGTTTCATAGATAGAAAATAAGGAACCGAGCCAGACACCTACCATAATCGGTAGAATATTCAAAGGATGTTTCCCAAAGCTTGCGAAGCCGACCATAGTAAATAGTCCGCTAAGGGTCGGTCCATTATAGTGACCACCGAGTAACTCTATAAAAGTTACGCCAATAAAACCAACGAGGCCCATATTGATTAGTGTATTTCCAAAGCCGGCCACATTGATGAAATCTGTCACTGTAATTCCTGATTCTTTTAGGATCTTTTTATAGTCTTCCTTCTCGTTCCTGGTTATAAGTATACCAAATACTAGCATACTAAGGAATAGAACAATGACAAAACCTCTTAAATACGTATCAAATGTTGTTCCCCAAATTAAGGCACTGTCTAAGTCATAACCAAAAGCGCGAATAATATTGATAAAAATGAGGCCCACAAAGCCAGCAGCAAAGCCAACGTTATAAAGATTGTAACCCTCATGAAAAGAAAACGAATGGTTAGCGATCGGGGCAATAATTAAGCCCACTAAAACTCCGACGAGTACTCCGCCAATGATACCCCAATTAAAACTAAATGCAGCATGTGTTACTAAGGGAGACAGAGCCGTTCCAAATAATGCAGGATAAATATTCGTTATGAATTCGCGGTCAGTTAATTTACTATAGAGATACACGCCTAAAATAATAGGGAGTATTGACCAGATCGTTTTACCCATTAAAGCAAAACCTAACATAGTAAAAAGAGCTGCGATGGTTATGCCACTAAATTGTACTTTATTCAGAATTAAAAGAATATAGCCAATGAGTGCTACAACCCCAGCATTAACAAAAGCTGGTCCCATGCCTCCAATCACTAAGTAATCTGTAATTAAAACACCGGAAGTCGTAAATATTTCACGTAGTCCCAGCATTAAATCATCAACGGATTGCAAAGATAAACCTGTCATTAATACGACAAGAATATAAAATAGCACCACAACCTCTGCCTTCCTTGATTGCCAAATAGTGTCAAATGTTGTCTTTATGGTCCTCATATTTCAACCTCTTTCTAAAGCGTTTTTTCGAAAAATAATTATAACAGATTATACAGGAAATAATCAGTTGTTTTCAAAGAATATTTTAAAAAGTGTGACCTTCAGAATGTGTTTCACTGTTTTTTCTCCTGCTTTATGGTAAATTGATAGAGAAAGAGGTAAGTATAAATAAAGGAGAATGATTTTGATGGAAGAACAATTAAAAGGAACGATTTGGTCATTAGTAACCTACCAATCGGAAGATAAAAATGGCGAAATTAACTATCCTTTAGGTGAGGATGCCAAAGGATATATTGCGTTCACTGAAAAAAATATTCTTTCCGTACAACTCATGGCTGCAGATCGCAAGCAAGAAGTGCCGGCTGAAGTGATCGAAAATATGAATACCGCAGTTGAAGGAGAGATGGCTAAGCTAGGTTATCATGCTTATTCGGGTCCTTATACAATAGACGAGGAAGAAGCTATTTTGACCACAAATGTTGAATTAAGCTTAATACCAAATTACATTGGCTCTCAACAACGTCGAAAAGCAACGATTAAAGGCGGTGAACTCCACCTTTCAAATGTTGAACATCCTGAAAGAAAATTAGTCTGGAAACAAGTAAAATAAAAAATATGAGCTTTTAGAGTTGACAGTTCCTACATCCAGTGCTACTATAGGAAGCGTTGAAAAATGAATATGATTTGTTAGGCAGAGGCTCCTATACAAACACAAGCTACTGCCCAGGAACGTCCAGAGACGCCAATGGGTATAACAGGAATCGTTCGACATAAGGCTTTCCTAATGTAGCTAACAGAGATGTTTACGTTGTATAGTGCTGAAACTCCACGAAAAAAATCGACTATAGAAATATATAAGCATCATTATTATATATTTGTGTGGATATTTAGGTTGAGCCCTCACTAACTTTTAGTGGGGGCTTTTTATATTTTCCGACCAATCATATTTAAGTTATTTAGATAAGGGAGGGCATCCACATGACAATGAAAGGGATAAGCATCATTCGAGAAGTTCATTTTGTTGTTAAATATATTGAAACTTTTCTATGTCTTCTTTCTAGAGAATTCGATAGGTGTTGTTTACGCTTAGCAAAATACGAATTCTAATAAAGAGAGATAGAAAGAGATGATACAAATGTTTGAAAAAATTAAAGGCTTAAATTATTTTGAGCTGGCGAGTAAGCCAATTGATGAAATTTGGAAATTATTTAATACTTCTGAAGAAGGTTACACAACAGAAGAAGCAGATCGAGTCCGAGAAGAAGCTGGAAGTAATGAGATTGATTATGGTGTAGAAAAACCGATGTGGCGCGTGGTGTTAGAAGCGTATATCACACCTTTTACACTTGTTTTGATTGCTTTAGCACTTATTTCATTTTTCACTGACTATGTCCTTGTACCCGAAGGCGAAGAAGAAATTATTGGTCCAGTGATTATTATATTATTAGTTATTTTAAGTGGAACAATGACATTAGTTCAGACCGTTCGTTCGAATAAATCGGTCGATGAATTAGAATCGATGGTTGAGGTTACATCTGCTGTTAAGCGAAATGGAACATACAGCGAAATTCGTACGGAAGATATTGTGATTGGCGATTTAGTCCAATTAAAAGCTGGCGATATGATTCCAGCGGATCTACGTCTCCTACAAACAAAAGACTTGTTTGTGTCACAAGCCTCACTCACCGGAGAAAGTTATCCTGTTGAGAAAAGAGCGCAAACAAAAATAACGGAAGCCTCAAACGATACCAGTTATGAGACTTTGACTTTCACCGGAAGCGAAGTCGTTAGTGGTAGTGCGATCGGTATTGTTGTTCGCACAGGAAACGATACCCTTTTTGGTGATATTGCGGACGAATTAGCCGCTGAACCACCGAAAACAAGTTTTGATTTAGGCATTGAAAATACATCCTTGCTATTGATTCGCTTTATGGCATTGATGGCGCCTACTGTTATCCTGATTAACGGCTTAACCAAAGGCGACTGGTTACAAGCTTTACTATTCGGTATTTCAGTAGCAGTCGGTTTAACACCTGAGATGTTGCCGATGATTACAACAACAAACTTAGTCAAAGGTGCACGTGACATGGCTAAAAAAGGGACGATCGTTCGTAATCTAAATGCGATTCAAAACTTTGGGGCGATCGATGTCCTAGTAACGGATAAAACAGGAACATTAACACAAGACAATATTGTATTACAATATCACTTAGATATTGATGGAACAGATAGTGAGCGTGTTTTACGTCATGCTTATCTAAACAGTAACTATCAAACAGGTTTAGGGAACTTGATGGATAAAGCAATCATTGATCGTGGTGCTGAAGAATTGGATACAGAGGCATTTAATTACACGAAAGTTGATGAAATTCCTTTTGACTTTGAACGTCGTCGTCTGAGTGTTGTGGTAGAAGATCCAACGGGTAAGACACAAATGATTACTAAAGGAGCCATTGAAGAAATGCTTTCAGTGTCTTCTTATGTGGATCATGGCGATGAGATTCGTGAGTTATCAGAAGAAGAGCGTCACTATGTTTTAGATCGCGTCAGTGAATTAAACCGACAAGGAATGCGTGTTTTAGGTGTCGCACAAAAAACAAATCCAAGCCCAGTGGATGAATTCTCAGTGAAAGATGAGTCCGATATGGTACTAATGGGTTACTTGGCTTTCTTAGATCCTCCGAAAGAATCGATCAAAGAAGCACTCGTTGCTTTAAACGAACATAACGTTGATGTAAAAGTAATGACAGGCGACAACGAATTAGTAACTGAATCTGTGGCTAAACAAGTCGGCTTAGCAGCTGATAAAATTATCTCAGGCGATCAATTAGCGACAAAAACAGATGAGGAACTAAGTCAAATCGTTGAAGAATATAGTCTGTTTGTCAAACTGAATCCGACACAAAAATCTAAATTAGTAGATATTTTACGGGATAATGATCATGTCGTTGGTTTCTTAGGAGATGGCATTAACGATTCACCGGCTATGCGGGTTTCAGATGTTGGAATCTCAGTAGATAATGCGGTAGATATTGCAAAAGAATCGGCCGATATTATTTTACTGGAGAAAGATTTAATGATCCTTGAACAAGGGATTGTAGCAGGAAGAAGAATATTTGGTAATACGATGAAATACATCAAAGCGACTACCAGTTCAAACTTTGGAAATGTGTTTTCCGTTTTGATCGCGAGTATTTTCTTACCATTTCTACCTATGCTTCCTATTCAAATCTTACTATTAGACTTGATCTATGAAATCTCTTCAATGTCTATTCCGTGGGATAATATTGATGATGAATATCTCTATGAACCGAAAAAGTGGGAAGCATCTAGTATTCAGGACTTTATGGTTTGGTTTGGTCCAACAAGTTCTATCTTTGACGTCACATCCTTTATTGTATTGTACTTTCTCATTGCACCACAGATTGCAGGAGGAAGTTATCATTCACTAGGCGCTGAACAACAAGAGGTTTTTATATCGATTTTCCAATCGGGCTGGTTTATTGTTTCTCTATGGACACAAACTTTAGTGTTGCATACGTTAAGAACACCAAAAGTACCGTTTATCGAGAGCCACCCGTCATTCATTATGACGACAGTCACAAGTGTTGGAATTATCCTAGGGTCCATCGCACCATACACAGCGTTAGGTTCAGCGTTAGGATTGGCACCTCTTCCTGGAAACTTCTGGTGGGTACTAGCCATTACAGTCATTGCTTATCTAGTATTGGTTCAAATTGTGAAGAAATACTATGTAAAACACCATGGTGAATTATTATAAGAAGGAAAAAGTAGCCGGTCTTAAAAGTGAAAGACTGACTAAAATACAAAAAGCAACAGCTATCAAAAGGCTGTTGCTTTTTTCTTATAAAGGAAAAACAACTTAAAATTCGACAACTTCTCCATCTTCAGGTACATATAATTGTTCTGAGAAATTGCGTTCTTCTGCAATATCTTTTAAGTCTTGACGAGAAGTGTACCAGTGATTAATAGCTTCCATATGCGTCGCAAACAATTTAGCTTCTGGTACTGCTTTATGCACTTCATAAAGTTCAGCTGCGTTTATAATTAGACGTCCTTTGTCCGCATCATCACTGTCCATGGCAAATTGGTTACCTCCTGCATTCACAACAACAACTTCAGGTTTGTAAGTGCTTAAAACATTCTCAATTTCATCATACCAAATGGTGTCGCCCATTAAATACAATGTTTCTTCCTCATCTGCAGAGAAAACGAAGCCCATTGTTTCCGTCACATCAGTTAATTCGTCTAAATATTCTTTCGTGTCTTCATCGACATAATGCATCCCCGGTGTTTTGGTGATCGTTATGTTTTCCATTTGTGTCTCATCTTCTAAAATAGATACGTTATTGAAACCATCTTCTCGAATAACTTCTGCATCATAATTATTTTGTACAAGAATCGGTAAATCTTTGTCTAAGACCTCTGCTGCTTTTGGATCCCAATGGTCTAGATGTGTATGCGTCACGATAACCATATCAACATCTTTCGTAATAGAGTCTATTGATTCCGGCAGCTCAACGAGTGGATTATTTTCATCTCCTCTAAGAGATGGAAATGGGGGATAGACACCTTGATCGCCAAAGAGTGGATCGATTAAGAAACGTTTGCCTCCGTATTCGATGACGATCGTTGCGTTCCGAAGTTGTTGTATCTTCATTAAGATCATTCCTCCAATTTTTTTATTCTTCAAAATTAAATATAACATAGCATGTAAAAACAGAAAAAATATAAAGCTTAAATAAGATAGAAATAAGGTAGAAATAAGCTGAAACAAGGAAAATGAGATTTATCATTAAAATTTAATTAAATTACTTGTAAAATTATGGGAGATAGATTAGAATAACTGCAACAACTTTTAGGAGGCAGAAAACAATGCAAATTGATTTTAAACAAAAATATAAAAAATACGTATTTTCTGTCTTCTATTCATTAAACGAAAATTTATTATTATTAGTTAAGTAGGGATCTACCTAATCAACCAATGAGCAACAATGTTGATTATGGAGGGCCCTCTTTTGTATACAATCGGGGCTCCTCCTTAACTAATAAATATTTAAAAGGACGAGCCTAATTCTAACTTAAGAATTATGGCTCGTTTTTTGTTTTTTGAGAGATGTTGTAAAAATAGGGAGAAGGCGGGAGAAAAATGAAAAAATATGTAAAGGGTCTATTTTTTAGTTTAATCGTATTGATGGTAGTTATTGTGGTGGGTTGTAGTAATGGTGAATCAGCAGATGACGGTGATACGATAAAAATTGGATCCATGTTTGAATTAACGGGAGCTGCTGCAGCTTATGGGACTTCTATGAATAATGCGGTGAGTATGGCCGTTGATGAAATTAATGACGCCGGAGGAATTAACGGACGAGAAATTGAAATTGTTGAATATGATACCAAAACAGATGAAACAGAAGCGGCAAGTATTACGACACGACTAGGAACGCGGGATAAGGTATCGGCTATTGTTGGACCAGCTACGACAGGATCAATGCAAGCAGCTATTCCCAATGCGAACAATGCAGAGGTTCCGATCATGTCACCGACAGCGACTGATGATGGTGTCTTAACAGCGGATGATGGCTCCGTTCATCCTTATGCATGGCGGACCAGTTTTACGAATTCATTTCAAGGAAGTGCCTTAGCTCAATTTGCCAATGATGAACTCGATGCAACAAAAGCCGCTATCTTAAGTGATAATTCGAGTGATTATGCGATTGGACTCACAGAAACGTTTACGGAAATATTTGAGGGCGATATTGTCGCGGCGGAAAATTTTTCTGAAGGGGAAACAGATTTTAGTGCGGTCCTAACAAATATTAAAGATATAGATTTTGATGTTTTATATGTCCCGGGATATTACGAAGAAGCTGGCCCAATCATCAAACAAGCACGAGAAATGGGCATTGAACAACCGATTCTTGGTCCAGATGGTATGGGCAATGAGATTCTACGAGAGCTAGCAGGGGCCGAAAATATGAATGAAGTCTATTATACGAGCCATTTTGTGGTCACTTCTGAGGAACCTGAGGTGCAAGAGTTTGTAAATAACTATCAAGAAGAGTTTGGGATTGAAGCAGATATGTTTACAGGCTTGGCTTATGACTCTGTCTATGTCATTAAAGAGGCTATTGAGGAAGCAGGAAGCGCAGATCCTCAAGCAGTGAATGAAGCTTTGGCGAATGTGACTGATTTTCCAGGAATTACAGGGACCTTTTCTTTTGATGAAATGCATGATCCGATAAAAACGGTCAATATCATTGAGATTCAAGACAACGAAGAAGCGGGAGTTTATGCAATTGATCCTAATTTTTAAGTGGATGAGAAAGTATTAGCTGAATATTAAAATACCATTTGACAACACTAATGAATCTGCTATAATAAATAAAATATTTGAGGGAGGTAATAAAAATGACTTTTCAAAACATGAATAAAACGGGCTTCCATCCGTATGCATATTTATTATCTCCTGAAAATTCAGTCGTCATTATTATTATTACGTAGCAGGATTCTTTGGTCATGAAAGAGTCCTATTTGTACATTACAAAAAAGGCTCGTAATAGTAATTTTAAAAAAATTAACTAAGACAAGCCTTTCAACAAAAGGGCTTGTCTTTTTTTGATTAGTAAGGGTCATACAGCAATCTTTAATAAATGTCGACAAAAACAAGAGAAGGGATAGAGGAAAATGAATTTCAAAAAAGGATTGGTTGGTTTACTAGCGACAACATCATTATTAGCTGCAGCCTGCGGGAACAGCGGAGGCCCTGGAGGCGCAGCAAATGAAGACGAAGAAGTAAAACTAGGAACTGTCTTTGCAACGACGGGTGCTGTTTCTGCGTATGGAACACCACAAGAAAATGCGATTAATTTGGCAATTGATGAAATCAATGAAGAGGGCGGCGTTTTAGAAGGCCAAGAAATCGAACTTGTGAATTACGATTACACTTCAGTCGATACAGAAGCGGCTCAATTAGCGACGCGCTTAGCCACTCAAGATAACGTGGATGCTATTTTAGGCGCCGATACATCAGGTTCCGCTAAAAGTGCTTTACAAAGTGGCACCCAACATGAAGTACCGACACTTTCACCCTCCGCATCCGCTGATAACTATACTGTCGCTTCAGATGGCGGCGTTGAGGAATGGGGTTGGCGTGTAGCTTTTCCGGATAGTTACCAAGGCGGTGCACTCGCACAGTTTGCCGAACAAGAGTTAGATACAGAAAAAGTCGCTATTTTAATGGATAACTCTAGTGATTATTCGGTAGGGCTCGTGGAATTTTTTGAAGAAACATTTTCAGGTGAAATTGTTGGGAAAGAAAACTTTACGGCAGGACAAACCGACTTTAGTGCGACCTTAACGAGTTTAAATGAACTTGATTTTGATGTGTTACTAGTCACTGGTTATTACGAAGAAGGTGGGCCGATCGTACGACAAGCACGTGAAATGGGACTTGACCAGCCGATCTTAGCGCCAGATGGTTTTGGTAATCAAGCGCTTGTTGAGTTAGCGGGTGAAGAGAACTTAAACGATGTCTACTATACGACCCAGTTCACGACTTTAAATGAAAATCCTTTAGTAGATGAATTCGTTGAAAATTATACGGAAGTCTATGGTTCAGAACCAGATATGTTTGCGGCAATGGCTTACGATGCGGCTTATGTCATGCGGGATGCGATTGAACGAGCAGGTTCAGATAATCGAGAAGCGATTAATGAAGCGTTAGCTGAAACGGAAAACTTTGAAGGTGTGACAGGTACTTTTTCATATGATGAGATGCATAATCCTTCAAAAACAGTAACGATTTTAGAGTTACAAAATGGCGAACCGGTTAATACTTATGAAGTAGATCCGGACGATTTGTAATAAATTGATTTGGTAGAAGAGGAGTGAATAAAAAATGGATACTTTTATCCAACAACTAATTAATGGTCTATCCTTGGGCAGCGTTTATGCACTCGTTGCCTTAGGATATACGATGGTTTACGGAATTATTAAATTGCTTAATTTTGCCCACGGTGATGTGTACATGGTAGGGGCCTTCATTGGTTATTATATTATTGCGAATTTTAATTTAGGTTTTGTGCCGACATTAGTTTTGACGATGCTCATAACAGGACTTATCGGTGTTTTTATTTATCAAATCGCGTATCGTCCTTTGCGTAACTCTACGCGAATCGCTTCTTTGATTACCGCGATTGGAATGAGTTATTTACTGCAGAACGGCATGATTTACATTGCCGGACCACAGACGCGTTCTTTTCCACAAATTATAGATAATCAAATGTATAGTTTAGGTTCGATTCAAATTAGTACGATGCAGATCTTAATGCTTATGACGACCATCTTTTTAATGGTCGCTTTACAATTGATTGTACAACAGACTAAATTTGGGAAAGCTATGCGAGCGGTGAGTAATGACCCAGAGGCTGCTCAATTGATGGGAATCAATTCAAATCAAGTCATCAGTTTTACGTTCTTTTTAGGTTCTATGCTGGCAGGCGCTGGCGGTGTCTTAGTAGGGATGTATTACAATACGATCACTCCAACTATGGGAGCAGGGCCTGGTTTGAAAGCCTTTATAGCAGCTGTTGTTGGAGGTATCGGTAGTATTCCTGGAGCTATGTTAGGTGGTTATCTCATCGGAATGATCGAAGTGTTGATTTCCGCATTTGGAAACTCTATGATTCGCGATGCCGTTGTTTATTTAATTTTAATTATTATTTTACTTGTTCGTCCAAATGGTATCTTAGGCAAACATGAAACAGAGAAGGTGTAGGTGATTTTGATGAAAATTTTTAATCGTACAAATATAAGCTGGATTGTTTTATTTATTCTAACGTATTTTGTTCTGGAAGGTTTAACTTGGACCGGGATTATCGATCCTTTTTATGAAATCACCGTCGTGAATATCTTTATTAATATTATCCTCGCTGTTGGTTTAAACTTAGTCGTTGGTTTTTCAGGTCAATTGGCTTTAGGACATGCGGGTTTTATGGCGATTGGTGCTTATGCTACCGGTATTTTATTGGTAAAAATGCCAAGTGGAGCCGGTCTTATCGTAAGTATGCTAGTCGGTATGCTGGTGGCCGGCATTTTGGCTTTAATGATTGGTATCCCTACTTTGCGTTTAAAAGGGGATTACTTTGCAATCGCCACGCTTGGTGCTAGTGAAATTATCCGAATCGCTATTTTAAATTTACCTGATTTAACGAATGGTGCTGTAGGTATTAGTGGGATTCCTTTAATGGTTGATTGGCGTTTTGCTTACTTTATAGCCGCGCTAACTATTCTAGTGGTTTCAAATTATATTCGTAGTAGTCCAGGGCGCGCAACGATTGCAATTCGCGAAGATGAAATTGCTGCAGAATCGTTAAGTATTCAAACAACTTATTATAAAAATTTGGCTTTTTTAATGGGAGCAGTCACTGCGGTCTTAGCAGGTAGTATTCATGCGAGTTATTTTGGTGTAATTAATCCAGGTCAATTTACTTTCAATAAATCGATTGATATTTTAATTATTGTTGTATTTGGCGGAATTGGTAGTGTGACAGGTAGTGTCGTGGCGGCTGTTGTTTTAGGCATTATTAACGTTTATCTGCAACAATTTGGAGCCCTACGCATGATTATTTATGCCCTTGTTTTAATATTCATTATGATCTTTAGACCTTCAGGCTTAATGGGGAATGTTGAATTTTCATTAAGTAAATTATTTAAACGACCACAAGATGTTCCGGGTTCAATCGAAAACATGGAACAAGAGAAAGGAGCTTAAAGATGACTTTACTAAAAGTAGATAATTTAACGAAAAACTTTGGCGGGTTGACCGCGATTTCTCATGTGGACTTAGAAGTTAAAAATAATGAGCTAGTAGGTTTAATTGGCCCGAATGGAGCAGGAAAAACGACGTTGTTCAACTTATTGACGGGCGTGTATGTACCTTCTGGAGGAAGTATTACGTTCAATCCGAATAAAGAAATTCATGAGTTAGGGGGCAAAAATACTTCTCAGATCGGTCAGCTGGGAATTGCTCGTACCTTTCAAAATATCCGTTTATTTAAAGAATTGAGTGTACTAGAAAATGTACGCATTGGGATGCATAGTGAACTCGGCGCGAACTTACTGCAATCTTTTTTCCGAACCAAAGAATACTACCGCACAGAAGTTGAGATGACGGAAAAAGCGATGGAATTGCTGAAAATTTTTAATATGGAAGACAAAGCGAAAACGAAAGCTTCGAACTTACCTTATGGGGATCAAAGAAAATTAGAAATTGTGCGAGCGCTAGGTACAAATCCTAAACTTCTGTTCTTAGATGAGCCTGCAGCAGGCATGAATGCTCGTGAAAGTCATGAATTAACTGAATTAATTCAACAAATTCATAATGAATTTGATTTAGCGATTGTTTTAATTGAACATGATATGAAAGTCATTATGAATATATCAGAAAGAATTTATGTGTTAGAGTACGGTAAAAAGATCGCTGAAGGCAAACCGCAAGACATTCAACGAAATCAACACGTTATTCAAGCATATCTAGGAGGTGAGTAAATGTTAGTAATTGATGATATTGTCGTACATTATGGAGTCATTGAAGCGATTAAAGGCATTACCTTTGAAGTCAATAAAGGAGAAGTGGTCTCTCTTATTGGAGCGAATGGAGCAGGGAAAACAACGATTTTAAATACAATTTCTGGTCTAATTCCAGCAACCTCAGGCACCATTTCTTATAAAGACAAACCGATTACAAAAGCAAGTACTCGAGAAATTGTTTCCTCAGGGATTTCGCAAGTACCCGAAGGACGTCGTGTTTTTAGTGGTATGTCTGTGAAAGAGAATTTAGAAATGGGTGCTTTTTTACGAAAAGACCGGGCACATGTTCAAAAAGATTTAGAACGCATTTACAAAAGCTTCCCGATTCTTAAAGAAAGATTGACACAAGATGCGGCGACACTTTCCGGAGGAGAGCAGCAAATGCTGGCCATGGGGAGAGCTTTATTATCGGATCCGGAATTATTACTATTAGATGAACCTTCAATGGGCTTGGCTCCTTTATTTATTCGAGAAATTTTTAATATTATTGAAGAAATCAATCAACGAGGAACGACTATTCTATTGGTTGAACAAAATGCAAAGGTAGCTCTTGAAATATCAGATCGAGGGTATGTGATGGAGACCGGCAAACTTGTTGCCGCAGGCCCGGCACAAGCCCTATTAGATAGTAAAGAAGTTCAAAGAGCATACTTAGGAGGCTAATCATGAATGTAGGACATATTATGACAAAAGACGTTATTACAGTAACGCCAGATACGCGAGTGACCGATGCCGTAGATATTATGGAAAAGAACCACTTTCATCGTTTACCAATCGTTAAAGAGAATAAATATATAGGTATTGTCACGGAAGAGGAGATAGCAGAAAATTCTCCTTCTAGTGCTACCAGTCTTAGTATTTATGAGATGAATTATTTATTTGATAAAATGACGGTCGGAGAAATTATGCGAGAGCATAATGTAACAGTTACACCCAATACTTTGCTAGAGACAGCAGCGACCTTAATGAAAGAGCAAAATGTCACCGTATTACCCATATTAGATAATGCACAGCATATCGTCGGTATTGTTACCTACAAAGATATTTTTAAAGCGTTAATTGACTTATCAGGATATAACGATCCAGGTTCACGCTTTTTAATTTATATTGATGAAGACCGTGTTGGAGTTTTAGCGCATATCACGCAAGAATTAGCAAATGCGGGGATTAGTCTTTCGCATATTATGGTGAATCGTTTAGAAAACCAAATTGAAATCACCATTCAAACCGATGATGAAATAGGGGATCAAACGAATGAAGTCCTAAAAAATGCGGGGTATAATATTACTCGCCTATAACCGTTTACGAAGCGTCTAGTTTTTATCCTAGACGCTTATATTTTTTTAAATATTATGTATAATTTATATATAGAGTTATATTGAACCTTTATTACTTAAAAAGATCGAAGGAGTTAATTATGCAAAAACTTTATATTCAACAAGCTGTCTTCAAACTAACGGATCATTATCCTATTGTAAAAGAGAATTAAGAAGCCGTTTATTATGTCGATCAAACTTTTCAATTCGTAGGTAAGTTTTATACAGTGACCAATGCGAATGAAGAGATCGTGTTCACTTTAGAACGAGGATTCGCTTTCTTCTTCCCGGTCTACACAATCACTTTTGCAAACGGAGAAACAATCACCATTCGAAATGATTTTTCTTGGTTTCGCCATAAATTTACTATTGAAATTGAAGGCTTTTTATTGAATGTAGAAGGTGATTTTTTTGCGCATAACTATTCTTTATATAGTGAGCAAACAGAACTGGCCAGTATTAATAAAAAATGGTTGAGCTGGGGAGATACCTACGAAATCACAATCTATGATGAAGCATTTATGGATTTATCGGTAGCTGTTCTAATTGCTGTCGATGAATTAATCGACACGCAGAGCAAAAATTCAAGTAGCTAAGAAACAGACAAAATATATAGTGGGGATCTTTCCTTTATCAGGCCCTTGAATAAGTTAGCGTTCGATTAAAATAAAATTAAAAATGCTTGACTTGGAAAAAAGCGAATGTTATTATACTTTCAACAACTTAACAGAGGAAGAGATAAAAATGAATAAACAACAAATGCAACAATTAAATAACTTCTTCTTCTTTAGCTTTTTTAGGTACCGTTTGTAGACGTAACATCAAGCATTATGGATACAAACGCAGTCATCAAACTGAATTGTATCTCTAATGGCTAAAGCTTTTTAAGTTGGGAAAGCCACCTAGAGAGAATAATCTAAGTGGTTGTTTCATTTCCATACATAAATAAAACTTTAACACATCCATTTAGGTTATAAACCTAAGTGGATTTTTTTTTAGAAAAATGAAAAAGAAAGAAGGAATAGAAATGAAAAAATGGTTAATCCGTCTATTGCTGCTAAGTCTTGTTGTACTAGGAGCTTGTAACTCAGAAGAAGCAGGAAGCGCTGAGGGAGCGCTTAAAATAGGGACTTTAAATTTTATTGATCATGAATCCTTAACGGCAGCAGAAGAAGGTTTCTATCAAGCTTTAGAAGACAATAGTTATGTGGAGGGAGAAAACCTTGAAATTGAATCCGTCAGTGCTCAAGGTTCTCAAGACAATTTAAACCCGATGGCGGAACAGTTAGCAAGTGAAAATGATTTGATATTATCTTTAGGGACAGCACCGACGCAAGCACTCGCGAATGTTGAACAAGAAAAACCAATTTTGTTCACGGCCGTAACAGATCCTGTAGATTCTGGTTTAGTGGAAAGTCAAGAGACACCCGGAGGAAATATTACGGGAACAAGTGACTATATGCCGATCGATAAACAAATAGATCTTCTACTATCACTTGATGACCAAGCTGAAGCGGTCGGAGTCATTTATAATTCGAGTGAGCCGAACTCGAGCGTGCAAGCGAAAGAAGCAATTCAGCTAATTGAAGATGCAGGGCTTGAGCCTGTAGTGACCACAGTGACTTCTACCAATGATGTTCAACAAAATTTAACGAGTATAATTAATGATATCGATCTTTTATATGTCCCTACAGACAATACGATCGCGGGGACTATGCCGACAGTAAAAGATATTACTGTCGAAAACCAAGTTCCATCCGTATTAGGAGCCCCTGAAATGGTGGAAGCAGGAGGACTCGCTACCTATAGTGTCGATTATCATTCATTAGGTTATCAAGCAGGAGAGTTAGCGGTTGATATATTAAATGGCGAAGCGGAACCAGCAACTACCCCTTACGAAAATGCCGAAGAATTAGTTCTTGTTGTGAATGAAGAGGTCGCCAACGCTTTAAACATTGATCCTGACTCTATTCAAATACCTGAATAATCTTTTATCCTTGTAAAATAATAGGTAAACTTCAACAAACAGTAGGTGGAAGTTACCGATGATCAAAATTAATTGGAAAAAAAGGATAAAAGGATTGACTTGTGTTTTTAATTAGATTATCATGAGTGCATCATTAAAAAAGGAGTGGAAAATATGCTAAAAACAACTGAATCATTCAATCATTTAGTGTCACTTTTCCACTATTATTATAGCTATTATAGATAACGTTTGTATGCATGATTCATGGATACAGACGGCATTCAACATGTTTGTATCTATGGTGGCTATGACAGTTAACACTAGTCACGTAGATAAAATAATCTACAGTGGCTATTCAATTCCATTTATAAGACCCTTACACACCTACTGAGATTATTTTATCGAGGTAGGTGTTTTTTATTTTCAAATAATAAAAGAAAGAGGGAAAGAAAATGGATAAGATGAAGAAATTTTCAAAAAGGTTCCTTGGTTTTAGTTTCTTGTTGGTTGTATTGGTGTTGGGAGCTTGTGGACATACGGAGAGTACAGGTGAAGAACCCTATGAGATCGGCATTCTTCTTTCAGCTGAACATAGTGCTTTAACTTCTGCTCAAGAAGGATTTATTGAAGAATTAGAAGCAAACAATTTTATTGATGGTGAAAATATAAATATTAATATTTTGAATTCACAAGGTTCCTCGGGCAATCTTCATGATATGGCTCAGCAGCTTGCAAATGAAAGTGACTTAATGTTAGGAATCTCTACATCAGCTGCTCAATCATTAGCGGCTATCGATGAAGAAACACCGATTTTGTTTACAGCGACAACAGATCCAGAAGGGGCAGGATTGGTTGAATCGGTAGAAGCACCAGGCGGGAATGTGACAGGAACGAGTGATATGGTTCCTTTTGAAGAACAAATTGATCTATTGATTTCAATTGTTCCCGAATCAGAGCAAGTAGGTATTATTTTTAATTCAAGCGAACCGAATTCGCAAGTACAAGCTGATTTAGCTTCACAAGCTATTGAAGCATCAGGACGCGAAGCAGTAATCATGACAGTCACGAGTACGAATGATGTACAGCAAGTAGCTGAAAGATTAGCAAGTGAAGTGGATGCCATCTACATTCCAACCGATAATACTTTATCCAGTGCAGCCACCACAGTCGGTGACATCGCTATTGAGCATCAGCTTCCAATTGTAGCAGGGTCAATTGACCACACAGCAGAAGGTGGCTTGGCTACATACGGGATTGATTACCACTCATTAGGAAGACAAACAGGTAAAATGGCTGTGGAAATTCTCGAAAACGGGGCGGAGCCGGCAGATCTTCCAGTAGAAACGGCAGAAAAATTAGATTTATTTGTGAACGAAGATATGGCAGAAGCTTTAGGAATTGATCCAAGTTCAATCCAAATAGAAGAGTAACGATTAAAATGAAAAAGAATTGAGGAAAAAATAGTGGATTTAATATTATCAAGTGTTTCGCAAGGTTTATTATGGTCAATATTGGCAATGGGTGTTTACTTAACTTATCGTATTTTAAATGTGGCTGACCTGACAGTGGAAGGAAGTTTTCCTTTAGGAGCAGCAGTCGCTAGCGCAATGATTGTTGCGGACGTTCCCGCTTGGATCGCGACGATTGCGGCCTTCTTAGCTGGAAGCTTGGCCGGATTAATTACCGGATTTTTACATGCTAAGCTGAATATTCCGGCTCTTTTAGCAGGAATTGTAACGATGACCGGTCTTTATTCCATTAATTTACGAATTTTAGGGCAAGCAAACCTCACGTTGTTAAATTCAACGACATTGATTAACCAGATCCAAGCATTCGGTGTTGATAAAACGATGGCTGTATTAATTTTAGGACTTATAGCTATCTTTCTGGTCATTGTATGTTTACATTTATTTTTTAGTACCGAAATTGGGATGGCAGTCCGCGCAACAGGTGATAACTTAGAAATGTCTGAGGCGAATGGAATTAATATTCAATTTACAAAAATATTAGGTTTTATGCTGGGCAATGGTTTGATTTCATTATCAGGTGCTTTATTGGCTCAAAATAATGGCTATGCAGATGTCAATATGGGAATTGGAGCGATCGTCATTGGTCTAGCTTCCGTTATTATTGGCGAAACGTTCTTTTCAAATCTGACATTTGCTAGACGTTTAATCACACTGGTGATCGGCTCCATCATCTATCGTTTATTGATTCTTGGTGCATTGGAAGTCAATTTCAATCCACAAGATTTAAAGCTTGTTTCAGCTGTTTTACTGGCAATCGCACTGGCTCTTCCGACGGTAAGAAAGCGTTGGAACTACAAACAAATGAAGCGCAAAAATAATAGAAGTGAGGTTCAATAAATGACAGATATCTTAAATGTACAAAATTTACACAAAACGTTTGAAGTAGGTACGCCGAATGAAAACCATGTTTTAAAAGGAATTGATCTCCAAATGAATGAAGGAGATTTCATCTCTATTATTGGAGGGAATGGGGCAGGGAAATCTACTTTCCTAAACAGTATCGCAGGTTCTTTTTCCGTTGATAAGGGCCAGATTATGTTAGAAGATAAAAACATTACCGAACTCCCTACCAATCAACGCGCAAAATATATCAGTCGTGTTTTTCAAGATACCCGAATGGGAACCGCGAGTCGTTTAACGATTGAAGAAAATCTCTCAGTAGCTATGAAACGAGGACAAAAACGAGGATTAAGTCGTGGAATTAAAGCAAAAGATCGTGATTTTTTTAAACAAGAACTTAAAAAATTACAATTAGGCTTAGAAAATCGGTTAAGCATGGATGTTGGCTTACTTTCAGGGGGTCAACGGCAAGCTTTAACTTTATTAATGGCAACGATCGTTACACCGAAAGTTCTTTTACTCGATGAACATACGGCAGCGCTCGATCCGAAAACAAGCGAAATGGTCACCACGCTTACCGATCAACTTGTTTATGAAAAAGGCATTTCAACGTTAATGATCACACACAATATGCAACATGCCATTGAACAAGGCAATCGCCTCATCATGCTTCATGAAGGAAATATTGTGGTGGATGTCCGGGGTGAAGAAAAACAAAATCTAACGGTGATGGAGCTGGTCAACTTGTTTCAAACAAAAAGTGGTGCCGACTTATCCGACGATTCATTAATTCTTGGCTAATTTTTATTTAAAATGGGCTGAAGTCCATTTCCTATCTCTGAAAATGCTTTTTTACTCCTGATTTTATATAAAATTGAAGCCAAGCCTTTATATAATTGATTTTCTATTGTAAACTTACAGATGGATATAATATGAAAAGATTAGGAGTCGAATCGTTGAATCGAGAACTTATTAAAAATACAAAACGTGTTGTTATAAAAATTGGAACAAATTCCATTATGAAGTCCCCCTTAGAAGTGGATTATCGTCAATTGGATCGCATTGCTTTTGTCTGTACAAGTCTAAGACAAAGTGGCATTGAAGTGGTCCTTGTAACTTCAGGAGCGATCGGAGTTGGAGCAAGCTTAATGAAGCTTGATAATTATCCGCAAACGATTCCTGACCAACAAGCGATATCATCTATTGGTCAAACGACTTTAATGACTTTGTATAGTCAGTTTTTTAATCATTATAATCAATATGTAGGACAGATATTATTTACAAAAGATGTCATTGAATTTCCTACTTCTTATAAGAATATGCAGAATGCTTTAAATAGACTTTTAGAAAAAAATATTATCCCGATTATTAATGAAAATGATGCAATTGCTGTGGATGAATTGAATCACGAAACAAAATTCGGAGATAACGATACGTTATCCGCTTATGTGGCTCGAACGATTGATGCTGATTTATTAGTTATTTTAAGTGATGTGGATGGCCTTTATGATGCCAATCCTGCTCAATCCCCAGAGGCAAAACTGATTGCTCATGTGCCAGAAATAAATGAAGCAATTCGAGACATGGCTTCTGGTAAAGGTTCGGAATTTGCAACAGGGGGCATGGCCACAAAATTACGCGCCGCTGAGATCATGTTAGAAAATGATCGCCATATGGTGATTGCGAATGCAAAAGACCCAAGAATCGTTTTTAAAGTACTAGAAGGGGAAAACGTCGGCACATTATTCGGTCAATAAAAACAATAAAGGAGATTTTGATATGATGGAATTTAGTCAAAAAATGATAGATTTAGGTAAAAAAGCTAAAACAGCCGCTTATACATTGTCTTCTCTAACAACGGCAGAAAAAAACCAAGCCCTTGAAGCTATGGCAGCTGCTTTAGAAAATCAGACAGATGAAATTATCGAAGCCAATCAAAAAGATATTCAAGCTGCTCAAGAACGAGGGATTGCTGAACCCTTAGTCGAACGTTTGACATTGAATGAAGAGCGTATTCAAGGAATGGTCAATGGCATCCGCGAAGTAGCTTCGCTAGCGGACCCTTTAACAGTTACTGATGAAGAATGGATCAATGAAAATGGTTTACGTATCGGACGTCGCCGTGTACCTTTAGGGGTCATTGGTATTATCTATGAATCCCGTCCCAATGTTACAGCGGATGCTTCAGCATTAGCTTTAAAATCAGGAAACGCTACTATTTTACGTGGAGGTAGTGAAGCAATCAATAGTAATCTAGCGATTGCAGCAGCTCTTCAAGAAGGGCTTGCCCAAACGGAAGTACCTAAAGAAGCGATTCAAGTCATTCCAAATACGGATCGTAAATATTCTAATGAATTAATGCGTCTCAGTGATTATGTAGACGTGTTGATTCCACGAGGAGGACAAGGATTAATTCAAGCGGTCAAAAATAATGCAACGATTCCTGTGATCGAAACAGCGAGTGGTAATTGTCATTTATATATTGAAAATACAGCGGATGTCGAAATGGCAGCGGATATCTTATTTAATGCAAAAACACAACGTCCATCGGTGTGTAATGCGATCGAAACACTCGTGATCGATGAAAAAATTGCAGAAAAGGAATTAGACAATTTCTTACAACCTTTAATCGAGGCGAATGTTGAGATTCGTGGAGACGAAAAAACAGAACAATTAGTAGAAGAAGAGATCCAAAAAGCGACAGATGACGACTACGCGGAAGAGTTTTTAGCTTTAATTTTAGCGGTTAAGGTCGTTAATGGCTATGAGGAAGCTGTTGATCATATTGCGAAGTATTCAACGCATCACTCAGAATCCATTGTGACAAAAGATTACCAGCGAGCGCAAGATTTCTTAAACGATGTCGACTCTGCTGCAGTCTACGTTAACGCATCCACGCGTTTCACTGATGGTGAAGTCTTTGGCTTCGGTGGCGAAATTGGTATTAGTACGCAAAAAATACATGCTCGTGGGCCAATGGGGCTTGAAGCACTCACAAGTTATAAATATGTTATTCAAGGCGAAGGACAAATACGCGAGTAAAAAATATATTAACGTAAGATTAGAATTAAATTAGAAAACACTTGACAATACTTTTAATTACAGCTACAATCTTTTAAAGTTAATCATACATTTTAGATAATCACTTACTTTGACGAGACGAGTAACTTATCGATACAGATACAGAAAGCCTTCCGAGATGAGAAGAGGCACTGTAGAAATAAGTGAAAACTACCTCTGAGTAGATTTAAAAGTTTAAACTTTTAAACGGATTGCAACCGATAGATTGCCGGGTATAATTTTTGTACCGTTGAGGTATCTTTTTGCACAAAAGATATGAATAAGGGTGGTAACGCGGAAGTATCCGTCCCTTTGCCTAATATTGAGAGAGGCGAAGGGGCGGGTACTTTTTTATTTTCTAAAATAAAATGATTGAGAAGCATCTGAAAATAGATGTTATGAATTAAATTATATCAAAATATCGGAGGCGTTCATTATGAAAAAAATAGGACTCATACCCCGTCTTATTATTGCAATTATTTTAGGGATTATCGTGGGAGCACTAAGCTTTATTCCAGTGTTTTTCTTGGAACTTATTATGACAGCGGTAGGACTTTTTAGTACCGTGATGAATTTTATTTTACCTATTATGATTGTTGCTTTTATTGTACCGGGTATTGCACAAATATCCAATAATACAGGGAAACTTTTAGGATTAACGATGTTATTATCATTCAGTTCTTTATTTTTTGCAGCATTGCTTGCTTATGTTATTGGACAATCTGTCTTCCCGCTTTTCATTTCCCAAACAGAGACAGGAATCTTTGACGAAACAGCTGGTTTAACCGCCTTATTTGAGTTACCGATAGAACCGTTTTTTACTGTCGCTGAAGGAGTGATCTTTGCTTTAGTGATTGGTCTTTCTTTAACTTCATTGAAGAAACATGGCAAAGGCGAAACGTTAGAGAAGTTTTTTATTGATTTACAAGCGTCGATCTCGGCGGTCTTAAATAACTTTATTATTCCTATGTTGCCTTTCTATGTTTTTGGTAACTTCTTGAATTTAAGTTATAAAGGTGATGCCTTTGAAGTCATCGGTACTTTTCTACCCGTCTATCTTTTGATTATTGCTCAACATTTCTTATATCTAGGGATCATGTTTTTCATTGGCACACGAGCATCCGGTTATTCGTTTAAAGAAACCATTAAAAATTCATTTCCTGCTTATGCAACAGCTTTTGGTACTCAGTCATCAGCTGCAACAGTCCCAGTGAATATACAATCTGGAAAGAAGAATGGGATTAGCGATGAAATCGCCGCTTATATTTACCCCCTTTATGCCAATACACATCTTCCAGGTTCGATGATTTCTGTTTCGAGTTGTGTTCTTGCGGTGTTAATGATGACAGGAGGAGATACTTCACCAGCTTCAATGATTGGTTTCTTCTTAACCCTTGCATTAGTCATGTCAGCAGCTCCAGGTGTTCCTGGAGGAGCCATTATGGCTGCTATTCCATTTTTAGGAATTGTTGGTATTGACTCAACAGGAGTTATTGCTTCATTATTAATTACGCTTTACTTAACACAAGACTCATTTGGAACTTCGATTAATGTCACTTCAGACCAAGCCATCGTGCCGATCGTTGATAATTATTATCGAGCTTCTCAAAAAGAAAACATCAACCAATAAAATAAAAATGAACCTCAAGTCATAAGTCTAAAAACTTTTTGCTTGAGGTTTTTTGTCTAAATGTGGGAGAGGATATTTATGGTAAAGATTTTGAGCGCTTAGCTTTTAAAAAGGAGTCTTGCTAATCAATAGGGAGAGGATTTTTTTAGTTTCGGTTTTTAATGTTCAATTCATTGGTTGATCAAAAGCTGGAAATGTATTTCTTTTTCCTTTGTTTAATTTTTCCATTGGGGTATAATATCTATAATAAAATGTTTGCGTTTTCTTTCGAGGTGAAAGGGGTTAGAGGAATGGCCAATTTATACAATCGTATATTATTACCCGTAGATGGTTCTCAGCAGTCCATTGACGCATTTAAGACGGGCGTTCATCAAGCTAAAAATTGGAATAGCCATGTGTATGTCGTACAAGTTCTGCCTGAAGACTATAACGTTGCCCATGTGGGAGAAAGAGAATCTTTTCTAAATGCACTGGAAAGTTATGCTCGCAGAGAAGGTGTGCCTTTAACGAAAGACCTTGTTTATGGTGATCCTCGTGCCGAAATCGCAAGAGGGTTAGTTGATCGCTGGGACATTGATTTGATTATTATGGGGGCGACCGGTAAAGGAAGACTGACTAAGTTATTAATCGGGTCAGTGACCCATTATGTGGTTCAATATGCAAAATGTGACCTAATTGTTAGTCGTTAATTTTCTGAAGAAAAATAAAACCGACAGGGCCTTTGTTAAATGAAAGGCACCTGTCGGTTTATTTCTTTACTTATTTTTTCTGAATAGAATGAGAGAAAGTACAATAGCGATCATCAAAGGAATAATCCATCCTAATCCAATGGTAAATAAAGGGATATACTGTTCAGCAAAGCTGACTACACGAGGAATGATAGCCACTTTTAAGGATTCAGGTACTGCATTTAAGAAATCAAAGAATGCAGGAATACTAGCCACGATCAGTGAAAATTTAAAAGCTGTATCTTTTAATGGAACATAAGAATGGATAAACCATAAAGTAATTAAAGTAATCGCTAAAGGATATAAAAGCATTAGTACAGGTAAAGAAAATGAGATAATCGTATCTAAGCCAAAGTTTGCGACAATGAATGAAACGATGACAAAGATCATTACCCATTGAGTATACGAAAGTCTTTCTTTAAACATTTCGGTGAATGTATTTCCAATCGAGACAAATAAGCCAATCGCTGTTTTTAAACAAGCAACTGTGATGGTAACAGCTAACAACAATTGCCCAAAGAGACCAAAGTAATGAGAAGAGACGAGGGAAAGGGTGATTCCACCATTTTCATTAATGGGCATAATCCCACGACTAGTTGTTCCTAGATAAGCAAGTCCTAAGTATAAAATAGACATAAAAAAGATAGCAAAAAGACTTGATTTTCCGGTCTCTAATGAGACTCTTTTCTCATCGACTATTCCAAGGTTCTTAACACTGGTAATGATCGTAATAGCGAAAACGAGTCCTGCTAAAGCATCCATTGTCTCATAACCATCAATTATCCCGGTTGAAAAAGAAAGATTTTGATAAGGCTCTTGAGGGACGATTTCGCTTGGAACCCCCATCGGTTTAATGACCGTAAAAATTAAGAGGATAGAGATCAAGACGAGAAATGTAGGCGTTAAGAATTTTCCGACGATATCGAGAATATTATTTGGTTTGAGCGCAAAATATAAAGCAAGTCCAAAAAAGATCAGTGAGTAAACCAATAAATATAAAGAGAAATGATCACTTAAAAAAGGTCGAATCCCTACTTCGAAAGCTACTGTAGCCGTTCTTGGAACCGCAAAGAAGGGACCAATAGTAAGCAATAAAGCTAAAGGGAAAAACAAGGAAAAGAATTTTCCACCAGGACTTGAATATTCTCTTAAGTTATTTTTTCCTGAAAGTGAGTAGCTCATGACGCCTAGAATGGGTAGACCAATCGCTGTTAAGATAAAACCTAAGGAAGCACTTAAATAATGATCACCCGCTAATTGCCCCATATGGACTGGGAATATAATATTTCCAGCACCAAAAAATAGACCAAATAATAGAGAACCAATTGCAATATTTTCTTTTAATGTTAGTTTTTTCATATCAATTTCCTTCTACAAAATAATGGAACTATTGTAACTTGTTTATTTAAAATATTCAACTCGGTCTGATAAGTATGCGGTTTTATATCTATAAAAAGATGGACATATAAGGAAGAGATTCTACTATTAAAGGGATTTTAAAAAATAAGGAAACTTTCTCCCAATAAATGCCCGGTTTTTCAACTTTATCAAATATTTTTGAAGAAAATTTCATTTCACATTAGCTAATCATCCAGAGAGATAAAGAAATGCATCTGTTCTCGAATCGCTAGCTAATTCTTGATGCGAAGGTTGGAATTTGATACATTAAAGCAGATAAAATGAGAAGGAGCTTGTTGACTTGATTGATATACACACACATTTAATTCCAAATGTCGATGACGGAGCTGACTCAATAGAAGAAACCCTTCGCTTAGCGCAAGCAGCGGTAGATGAGGGGATAAATCATACGGTGCTAACGCCACACCATAATCGCTATTGGGTGACGAATGAAAAAGATAAAGTAATAAAATTAACAAAACAGGTTGAAAAAGCAATCCAAGCCGCAGATATTCCTTTAACTGTTTCTCCAGGTCAAGAGATTCGGATGAATGAAGAGTTTTCTGAAGAATTATTTGCGGGTAATTACTTATCATTGGACGGCGAAGGAAAGTATTATTTAGTCGAATTTTCATGGAACGAATTTCCTTCATTTGCGCCTACCTTTCTACAAGAAATGATTGACGCAGACATTACCCCAGTGATTGCTCATCCAGAACGGCAACGACCGTTTCTTGAAAACCCAGAGCTTTTAAGAGATTTGATTGAAATGGGATGTATTTCTCAAGTAACAGCTACATCTATTGCCGGGGGTTACACAGAAGAAATACGAGTAGCAGCTGATGATATGATGAAAGAAAATTTAATTCATGTCATTGCATCGGATGCTCACGATACAGTGGCACGACCATTTAATTTAACCAACGCTTTAGACATTTTAGAAAGCAATTATGGAACAGCATACAAAGACTATCTGATAAATAATGCAGAAAAGATCTTCAAAGGACAAGCTGTTCACACATTTGAAAAATAACCTCTAAAAAGCAGTTTCTAATCGAAGCTGCTTTTTTACTTGTGGTATACTTTTAATAAATATTATAAGAATGGAGTATACATACTTATGTTTAATCAAGAAGAAACAATTTCTTTTTTAGTAGATTTGCTTAAAACAAACAGTCCTACTGGCTATACTAAAAAGGCTATTCATTTTTTAAAGGATAAAATTGAAACATTCGGCTATCAAACAAAAACAACACCTAAAGGAAATCTTATCGTCCATGTGAAAGGACAAGATACGCGACAAACTCGTGGGCTAAGTGCTCATGTGGATACTTTAGGTTTAATGGTCCGTTCGATTAATAGTGATGGGACTTTATCTCTGACAACTTTAGGTGGTCCGTTGACGCCTACTCTTGATGGCGAGTATTGTGAGATCATTACTCGCGATGAAAAAACATATACAGGAACGATTTTATCAAAATCTCCTTCGATTCATGTCTACAAGGACGCTTCAACTAAAGAACGAGATATCGATAATTTAATGGTGAAATTAGATGAAGATGTTGAGAATAAAGAAGATGTTCAAGCACTTGGGATCCTAAATGGTGACATTGTCGCTTATGATCCGAAAGTTGTGGTGACAGATTCTGGTTTTATTAAGTCCCGTTTTTTAGATGATAAAGCTTCGGTTGCTGTATTAGTAGGTCTATTAAAAATGTTAAAAGAAGAACTTGTTCCGGCGACGAACTTGAAATTTATTTTCTCTACTTATGAAGAAGTCGGACATGGTGCTTCTTGGATTCCAGAAGACATCACTGAGTTATTAGCGGTAGATATGGGCGCCATTGGTCTTGATTTAGAATGTACCGAGTTTGATGTATCGATTTGTGCGAAAGATTCATCCGGCCCTTATGACTATGATTTAACGACACGCCTGATTCACTATGCACAAGAAAAAGACTTAGATTTCGCAGTCGACATCTATCCGATGTACGGTAGTGATGCCTCCGCTGCTTTAAGTGGTGGAGCCAATATTCGTGCAGCGTTGATCGGCCCAGGAGTTTCCAGCAGTCACGGAATGGAAAGAACCCATATCGATGCCTTAGAAAATACATTTAAGTTGTTGGCTGAATATATTCAATATTAATAATAAAAATAGTCTGGTAGAAACTAGAGGATCCGCTTTAGTTAACCAGACTATTTTTATATTATTGTCCATGCCAAGTAGCCAGACATTTAAATAAAATATCATTGCTTTCTTCTAAAACTTTTTGATTCACTTCCTCATTTCCACCAAAAGCAATTAAAACTTCAGGCGTGTCCGTGTAACGATCTATTGTGAATGTTTAAAAATGCATATCGTTCGGATTTTACCTCATAATCACGAACTGTCGATTCTAAAACCGAACTTTATCCGTTATTTATCACTTAATGTTTGCTTTTTGCGCTCTTTATCTGCTAGAATGTTCGTAATTCATTAATAAAGGAGAAGATTATTTATGGTTGAAGTTACGAAAGCAATCTTAGGTTCTTATTTTCATGCACCAACCTATGGAGAAATCACTTATGTACAGAATGCTTTAATTTTAATGAACACTCAGGGAGTTATCGAATCGATTCTTGTTCCAGGAGATGAAGATTATCAGCAAACAGTGGAGGAGCACCGTCAGAACAATCAGTTAAAAGAGTTAAGAAAAGACCAATACTTACTACCGGGCTTTATTGACACTCATATCCATGCCCCTCAATGGCCACAAGCAGGAATTGCTTTGGATGCGCCTTTGAATATATGGTTGGATGAACATAGTTTCCCACTTGAAGCGAAGTATGCGGATGTTGGTTTTGCACGCGAAGTGTATACGGATCTTGTTCAACAATTATTGGCACGCGGAACAACAACGGCACTATATTTTGGGACGATTCATAAAGAATCAAACTTAGAACTAGTCAAGATTTCCGCTGAAATGGGGCAGCGTGCGTTAGTTGGGAAAGTTGTGATGGACGATAAAGAAGGAAACCCTGATTTTTATCGTGATGAATCAACGGAAGTCGCTTTACGTGAAACCGAAGAATTTATTCAAGAAGTAAGAGAATATGGCAAAAATGTCCCACAAGGTGTTTATCCAGTTGTTATGCCACGCTTTGTTCCGAGCTGTACAGATGAAGCTTTAGATGGTTTGGGTAAATTAGCTAAAAAATATGATACGCATGTACATACACATTGTAGTGAAGGCCAATGGGAGCATGATTTTGTCAAAGAACGATTCGGAAAAACAGATACTGAAACTTTACACGATTTTGGATTGTTTGGCGAAAAATCTGTTATGGCTCACTCCAATTTTATTAATGATAACGATGCGGGTATTTATGTAGAAACAGGTACCGCTGTCGCTCATTGCCCCATTTCAAATGTTTATTTTGCGAATAGTGTAATCCCTATCAAACATTTGAAAGAACTTGAAGTTCAAATTGGCTTAGGTACGGATATTTCTGGAGGATTTTCTCCAAGTCTTTACGACAATATTAAACAAGCAGTGATGAGCTCTCGCCAATTAGAAGAAGGGGTAGATACCAACCTACCGCAAAGTGAACGTGGGGTGCCCAACTCTCGTATTTCTGTAGCTGAAGCCTTTTATCTAGCGACAACAGGCGGCGGAGAAGCACTTGATTTGCCTCTTGGTTTAATTGAACGGGGCTATACAGGTGATTTCCAAATCGTTGATACACAAATTGCCGGACATGAACTTCCATCGTTCAATGTTTTTGATGAACCTGAATACCTTCTACAAAGAATTTTATACCTCTCTACACAAGCAAATATTCAAGAAGTATATGTTCAAGGTCGTCGAGTGCATAAGAGATAAGAGAAGGGGAAGAAAATGAATATCGAAACAAAAGAAATATCCAATCAATTTCAAGGAACAACAAAGGCAGATCTTTCTACTGTACAAACAGTATTATTAGGACTAGAGCATGTTCTAGTCATGAATGTCTTTGTCATTCCTGTGCTTGTGGCTACAGCGCTCTCTATGTCTGATGCCGCAGCCACACAGCTTATTCAATCAGCATTCTTAGGTGCTGGACTAGCTACTTTAGTTCAAGTTTTATTTTTCCATCAATTACCCGTCGTTAATGGCGCTTCTTTTGTTCCGATTGGGGCATTGATTGGGATTTATCATGGAACTGGGAGCATGGAAGCGGTGATGGGCGCCAGTTTAGTCGGTGCATTATTTATTTTGCTCTTAGGGTTTTCTGGAATTTATAAAACGATAACGAAAAACTTTATTCCTACTTTAGTCAATGGTGTGGTGATTATGATTATTGGTCTATCGCTTTTACCTTCAGCTTTCGAAAGTAATATTTATGTAGAAACGATGCATTTGAATATCCAACAAAATATTTTATTGGCGAGTCTTACAGCTGGCGTCTTAGTTTTTACATCGCTCATCGGACATTATATTAAACCTCTTGGAAATGCCTTTCAATATACTTCCGTTATTATTGCTTTGATGGTGGGAACTTTGATTGCACACTTTATAGGAGGCGTCAATTGGCAGACGGTTACAGAGGCCCCATGGATTAGTTTTCCTCGGTTTGCGTTTATTGATTACGGCTTTCGTTTTGATTTATCCGCAATCATGACAATGGTGATTATTTATTTAGTTATTCTCACTGAAGCGACCAGTACCTGGTATGCGATTAGTTCTGTTTCTAAAGAAGAACTAAATGACGATAGAATGAATCGGGGGGTCATTGGCGAAGGCCTAACAAATGTAATTGGAGCTTTAGTGGGTGCGACGCCGAGCGCAAGTTATTCTTCGAGTGCTGGTATTATTTCGATTACAGGAGTCGCTAGTCGTCAAGTTTTTATCGCCTCCGGTATTTGGCTGTTAGTTTTAGCCTTCGCGGGTAAATTATCCGCAATCATATATGCCATTCCTTCAGCTGTTATTGGGGGAATCTTTGCTATTGTTTGTATTCAAATATTTTTAGCAGGGTTAAAAGTTGTAAAAGAAGAATTAAACACGGAGCGAGCCATTTACATTGTGGGAATTCCATTAATCGTTACGATTGGTTTAATTTTATTACCAGAAGAAGTTGTCGAAACAGCCCCGCAGATTGTACAGTATTTCTTGAATTCACCAATAGCCATCAGCGCGATTGTGGCCATTTTATTGAATCAATTGATTCCGACTCCCCATTTAAAAGGTAAGTAAGAGACAGCCTTTAACATTCGTTCTTAAACGTTCATTGAGTTCAGGCGTTCATTTTTTATTCAAGGATCTGTCCTTGGTTAGAAAATACGAAGCCTCTAATGTTCTTTTTTACTTAATATTTGCTACAATGTAGTATGAAGCAACATTTGAAAGGATGACGGAAATGGAATTAGGCGTACATGATTTAGTTACTCTAAATAAAGGAGAAACACCTGAAGAAGGATATGAACGGACGAAAAAATTTGTCAAAGAAATCGAAAAGATGAATTATAAGCGATATTGGTTCGCGGAGCACCATAATTCTAAAGGACATGCTAGTTCATCGCCAGAATTAATGGCGGCTTATATGGCAGCTATCACAGATAAACTTCGGTTAGGCACGGGCGGAACAATGATTATGCATTATTCCCCGCTGAAAGTCGCAGAAAATTTTAAAACATTAACCACACTAGCACCTGATCGAATAGATTTAGGATTAGGGCGAGCGCCAGGCGGCTCACCTAATGATATTGTCGCATTAGCTCAAGGGCAGCCAAACTCATTTGATGATCAGTACGATAAAATAAAGATTATATTGCATTATTTATTAGATGAAGAAGCACCGAGTTTTTATGGCAATACCTCTGCTGCTCCTCATCATCCAACGACTTTACCAGAGCCTTGGATGTTAGGATCCTCCGGCCAATCTGCCATGAAATCAGCTGAAATGGGGCTAGGATATAGTTTCGCGAAGTTCTTTGGAATTGAAACGGATCCCGACGTTTTTCAATTATATCGTGATCATTTTGAACCGAGTCCATTTTTTGACCAGCCTTCAGTGATGGTCAGCTATCAGATTATTGTAGCGGATTCCGCAGAAGAAGCAGATTACTTAGCCAAGCCAATTGAGCTCGCACAAGTTGGTTTAGCGAGTGGACGTCTGATAGAGAATATGGATCCCGAAGAGGTAAAGGATTATGAATTTTCTCCTAGAGCCCAAGACTTTTTGGATAATTATTATGAAAATCGTTTCTTGATTAAAGGAACGTCTGAGCATGTTCAAAGTATCTTGGCAGAAGAACAAGAGCTTTTGGGCATTAATGAATTAATGGTTTACGCGCCGATTTTTAATCAAGAAGCGCGCATTCATTCTTATAAAGAGTTGGCTAAAATGTTTAATAAAATTTAATGAGTAAAAAAGCACTTCTAGGAAGAAACTAGAAGTGTTTTTTATAACAAATTATTAAGAAAGTTTTGATAGATGTGCTACGATTAAACAAAACAAAGTGATAGCTAATAGAAAATGCTTAGAAGGTGAAGGAATGAAACAGAAAATAATTTTAGATGTGGATACTGGAATTGATGACGCATTAGCTCTTTTGTATACAATTGGGGAAGAGAAGGCGGATTTACTAGGAGTGACGACCACCTATGGGAATATCGATGTCGAGCAAGCGACTAGAAATACTTTGAGTATTTTGGATTTAGCGGATGCAACGAAAGTTCCGGTATATCAAGGCTCCGCTCACCGTTTATCCAGTAAAGAATATCACCGACGCGAAGTGACAACTCGTATTCATGGACAGGATGGAATAGGAGACACAGCAATCCACCAATCAACACGAGCGCCAGAAAAACAAACGGCGATTGATTATTTAATTGAAACGGCTCTTCAATACCAAAAAGAATTGAAGCTGGTATGTGTAGGTCCATTAACAAACTTAGCAAAAGCTTATGAAAAAAATCCAACTGCACTTTTAAATGTCGATGAAATTGTCATTATGGGCGGAGCATTAACGGTCCCTGGCAATGTAACAGATTTTGCGGAAGCTAATATCATAGAAGATGCGAAAGCAGCAAAAAGAATTTTAGAAAGTGACTTGCCTTTAAAAATAGTGGGCCTGGATGTTACGATGCGAACTATCCTCACTCAAAAAGAAACAAATAAATGGCACAATTTCGGAAATGAAGAAAGCCAAATCATCGCTGAAATGACAGATTATTATTTTAAATCTTATCAAGAGCAGCTAGGAATGCCTGGGTGCGCACTACATGATCCGCTAGCAGTGGGGATCGCCTTATATCCAAATTTAGCAAAGACTTTAGCGCTTGATTTAACGGTACAACTCAAGGAGCCTGCTGAAGGACGAATGATTGGGGATTATAAAAAACTAAATCGTGGAACACCGACTACAGAAACTTGCTTACAAGTGGATCACGAAAAATTTTTAACCCTTTTTATGACCGCTATGGAAAAAGTCCTACACTAGAAAATATAAACAAAAAACCAAGAACAATACCGCTCTAGTCAAGAGGGCTTGTCTTGGTTTTAATTATTTCTACTATATATGTTTTTAAATCATTAAATTGGTGGTCCTCCCAGGTGGCGATTTCCACACATAGATCAGCGGCTTCCGCTGCTTCTAATTGTAAAAGCAAGTGGTTTTGTCTTAAAAAAGCGTGCAATGCCATATAAGCAGTCCGCTTGTTCCCATTATGAAAACAATGTTTTCTAATTAAGTTAATCCATAAGATAGCAGCTTTTTCTTCAATCGAGGGGTAAATCTCTTCACCTAAAACAATTTGTTTCATCGATTGGATGCTCATATTCAATGCGGAGGGCTCTCTTAGGCCGATCATTTCATCTGGACTGATGTTTTTGATTAGAAAGGTATCCATAAGAATAATTTGTTCTTCCGTGGGATAGACAACGTGTTTCATCGATCCGCCAACCTTTCAAATGTTTCTTTATGTTCTTGATAGATATCATCGACTAATTTCAAAAAGTCCTCGTCAATAGATATATTTTCTCGTTTATTAATATTGACTTTTTCGCCATCTTTAATAAAATTCACTTCGTCTCCTTCGGCCAAGTTTAACTCTGCCAGGATAGAAGGGGGAAGAGTGACGACATAACTATTACCTATCTTCCGAACTTTTCGAGCTTCAATTTTATGAGTATTCATTATTATCCACCTCTTTTGTATACTTTGTTTTTATGTATATACTATAATATAAAGATATACAAACTACAAAGATAAAGTAAACTTAATTGGGAAAAGGAAGCAAAGAAATTGATCCTTCGCGTTTTCCGATATATTATATATTTAATAAGGAACTTTTGGTAAATCATCAATTTTTAATTAAAATAGAGGAAAAATGACTAGTTGTTATGTTACAAAAAAAGATTTAATTCCATTATACTTAGACCATCAGAAGGGTTTAAGAGGGGATTGCTTGTTTTAAAATCGTCAATAAAGTAATTTATTTTGGTATTACCCTTGGTATATTGTAATATTCTTGTTATCTTATTAAATGTGCTAACGGGAACACGAAGATTATTATAAAAAATATTAAAATAGAGAGAAGGAGTAAGATAGTGAGTACAACATTGAAAGTAAGTAATTTAACTAAAATTTTCGGAGAAAATCAGGAAGAAGCTATGAAGCTTGTTGAAGAAAACAAAACCAAACAAGAAATTCTCGAAAAGACAGGTGCAACAGTCGGAGTATACGATGCATCTTTTGAGGTTAACGAAGGCGAAGTTTTTGTTATTATGGGACTTTCAGGTTCTGGTAAATCAACCTTAGTTCGTATGCTCAATCGATTAATTGAACCATCGAATGGGTCAGTTGAAATTGATGGAGAGAATATTATGGCGATGGACGAAGATGAGTTAAGAGAAGTTCGTCGTAAAAAAATCTCTATGGTTTTCCAAAACTTTGGACTATTTCCGCACAAAACAATCTTAGAAAATACAGAATATGGTTTAGAAGTGCAAGAAGTAGATAAAGAAACCCGTCGTAAAAAAGCAGAAAAAGCATTAGACAATGCGGGCTTATTACCATATAAAGATCAATACCCAGATCAGTTATCTGGTGGAATGCAGCAACGTGTTGGCTTAGCGCGAGCTTTAGCGAATGACCCAGAAATCATCTTAATGGACGAAGCATTCTCTGCTTTAGACCCATTGATTCGTCGTGACATGCAAGATGAGTTATTAGAATTACAAAAAAATCAAAAACGTACGATTATCTTCATTACACACGATTTAAATGAGTCTTTAAGACTGGGAGACCGTATCGCCATTATGAAAGACGGAAAAGTCGTTCAAATTGATACAGGGGAAGAAATTTTAATCAATCCTGCAAATGAGTATGTTGAACGATTCGTAGAAGACATCGACCGTTCTCGCGTATTTACAGCAGAAAATATCATGTCAACAACGCCAGAATATATGACAAAAGGTGTAGACGATGCACGTACTGCACTTGAGCATATGCGTAAAAAAGATATTTCAAATATCATTGTGGTTGACGAGGACATGATTTTACAAGGTTATGTAGAAGAACCTGAAGTTGCTGAAGCAGTACGCGAAGGCGTCACTGAGCTAGACAGTTTAATTCATGAAGATATTCCAACAGTCAAACCAAAAACACTTGTTGGTCATTTATATGATATTATCCATGACACTTATACGCCGGTTGCAGTTGTGAACAAAGAAAATAAATTATTAGGAATTGTTGTTCGCGGTGCAGTTATTTCAGCTCTTTCTGAAGAAGGTAGAGATGAGGTATTGAACAAATAATGAAAAATATATTGTTTGAGAAGCATGAAATGAGCACTCATCCTAGCACTTTTTCAATAAAATTTAATACTTTTTGTGATGTTTTGAAAGGAGC
Organism: uncultured Atopostipes sp.; assembly: GCA_963558565.1. Taxonomy (GTDB): domain Bacteria; phylum Bacillota; class Bacilli; order Lactobacillales; family Carnobacteriaceae_A; genus Atopostipes. The sequence goes on along the minus strand of CAUWGX010000001.1, from coordinate 165,205 downwards.
AAAATAAATGTTTAATTTTCCAATTCCACAGTTACCAGTTTCAGAATTAATCGAAGCGGGTACGCAATGGCTCGTGGATACATTCAGTGGATTTTTTAATTTTATTACACAAACGGGTTCATCATTTATGGACAGTTTTACAAATGTTCTTAGCTGGGTCCCCCCGTTTCTCTTTATCTTGTTAATCGCTCTACTCGCTTACTTTGCGAACAAACGAGAATGGGGTTTGCCAGTCTTTACCGTTATTGGTTTAGGTTATATTTTAAACCAAGGTTTATGGCCACAATTAATTGATACGATTGCTTTAATCGTGGTTGCCACAGTAATTACGGTAATTATCGGTATTCCGATCGGTATCCTATCTGCCAAGAGCGATACGGCGAATGCCATCGTTCAGCCAATCCTTGACTTTATGCAGACAATGCCGGCATTTGTTTATCTAATTCCTGCTGTTGCATTCTTTAGTATCGGAATGGTACCGGGAATTTTCGCATCCTTTATTTATGCACTAGCTCCAACCGTTCGTTTTACTAATTTGGGAATTCGCGAAATTGATCCGGAGCTGATTGAAGCCTCCGAATCTTTCGGTAGTACAAAAAGCCAAAAGCTATTCAAGATTGAATTACCTCTAGCTAAAAACACGATTATGGCTGGTATTAACCAAACGGTTATGTTGACCCTATCAATGGTTGTTATTGCTTCAATGATTGGTGCACCTGGACTAGGTGGAAATGTATTAACAGCTTTACAGCGTGCACAAGTAGGTGACGGTTTTGTTGCAGGTTTAGCCATCGTAATCTTAGCTGTTATTGTTGACCGTTTAACTCAATCGTTAGCAACTGATAGAAGAGCTTAATATTTAAAGGAGACACACGAATGCTAAAAAAAATATTTTTATCAATCTTTGCAATTATAGGATTAATTTTAACTTTCGGAAGTGAAGGGGCCTATGAATCTACGCTTGCAACGGGGAGTGATGATCGACCGCCGGTGACCTTATCCTATGTCGCTTGGGATACAGAAATTGCTTCTACACATGTTCTAGGAGAAGTTCTAGAAGAAGAAGGATTTAATGTTGAACTTGTTCAACTAGACCCGGCGATTATGTTTAGTTCAGTAGCTACTGGAGAAGTCGATGCCTCTGTAAGTGTTTGGGCGCCAAGTACTCACGCGGCATATCTTGAACGATATGGCGATCAATTTGAAAACTTAGGGGTACACACTCCAGGTGCTATCACTGGAATGGTTGTTCCGGAATACATGGATGTTGATAGTATTGAAGATTTAACCGACGAAGCGGGACAAGAAATCATCGGTATCGAACCAGGTGCTGGAGTAGTTGAACAAACGAATGCCGCGATTGAGCATTACGACAATCTCTCAGACTGGACTCTACAAACTTCATCAACAGGAGCTATGTTAACTGCTTTCGGACAAGCGATACAAAATGAAGAGGAAGTTGTCATTACTGGTTGGTCCCCACATTGGATTTTCCTAGAATATGACGTGAAATATCTTGAAGACCCAGATGGCGTATATGGTGAAGGGGAAGAACTAGAAGCGATCGTCCGCGAAGGCTTCCAAGAAGACAACCCAATCGCCTACGACATCATTGATAGTTTCCATTGGGATGCTTCAGACATGGAACAAGTCATGTTATACATTCAAGACGATATGTCGCCTCGAGCTGCTGCTGAAAAATGGGTAGAAGAAAACCCTGAATTAGTTGCAGAGTGGACTGAAGGAGTTCCAGAAGAATAAAATAAAGAAAAAGCATAGAAATAACAGAGTAATTCATTCAGTTAAATATTTTTTAACGATATCGATGCTTTACTGTTATTTTCTATGCTTTTTTTATTCATTAGAATGCTTTAGTAAGATAGAGAAAGGAAGAAAAAATGTTTAAAAAAATAGCATTAGGTATTTTTGCTATATTAGGTTTAATTTTAACTTTTGGTAGTGAAGGGGCTTATGAAACGACGCTTAATCTTGGAGAAGAAGAACGACCAGGAGTAACATTGGCCCATATGTCATGGGACGATAGCTTAGCATCAACAGCGGTTATTACGAATGTTTTAGAAGACGAAGGTTTTGAGGTCGATCTTATCCAATTAGATCCGGCGATCTTATTTAATGCTCTAGCAACAGGCGATGCTGACTTTAGTGTCAGTCCTTGGATGCCTGTCACTCATGGCTCTTATATCGAAGAATACGGTGATCAAATTGATACCATGGGCCCGCATACTGAAGGGGCTGAGGTCGGTTTTGTAGTTCCTACTTATATGGAAGATATCAATAGTATTGAAGATTTAACAGATGTTGCAGGGCAAACAATTACAGGGATTGAACCTGGTGCAGGAATCTCACAACAGGCCAATAAAGCAATGGCTGCCTATAGCGACTTATCCGATTGGGAACTGCAACAGTCTTCAACAGGTGCGATGTTAACTTCATTACGACAAGCGTATAATAACCAAGAAGAAATTGTGATAACCGGTTGGACGCCTCATTGGATGTTTATTGAATTTGATCTAAAAATGTTAGAGGACCCGGAAAATGTCTTTGGCTTAGAAGAGAATCTTGTGACAATGGCTCGAGAGGGTTTTAAAGAAGACAACCCGGTCGCTTATCAAATTATTGATAATTTTCATTGGGAAATTGATGATATCCAACAAGTTATGTTGGATATGCAGGAAGAAATGACGCCTGAAGAAGCGGCAAGAAAATGGATGGAAGAGAACCCCGAAAAAGTAGCAGAATGGACAGAGGGCGTTTCCTCTGAATAAAATAATAAACCATAGAATGACAAGAAGTTTGTTGTTCTATGGTTTTTATTTATATTTAAAAAACCATTATTGGCTATTAGTCTTGGTTTAACCGCAAGGATTCTAATTGATATGACTAAATAGTTTTCATTTTTTGTTATATACTAAACATACAAAGAATAATAGATGAGAAGTCTTTAATAACGGGGGCCTAAATGCAAAATAGAGCGTGCTATTTTGGCCAATTGATCTTATTCATCTGAAATATATAAATGGGGGTTGTTTTGTTGAAAAAAGTAGAAGAAACTAATTTGAAATTATTTGCGCTAAACTCAAATCGGCCTTTAGCAGAAAAAATTGCGCAAGCGTTAGGAATTGAATTAGGAAAGCTTACGGTAACGCGGTTTGACGATGGAGAAATCAGTCTTAATATTGAAGAAAGTATTCGAGGAGATGAAGTTTATGTGGTGCAGTCGACGGCTTATCCTGGAAATGAGTATTTAATTGAACTGCTAATTATGATTGATGCTTTAAGACGAGCAAGTGCCAAAGAGATAAACGTTGTGATTCCTTATTATGGGTACGCTCGACAAGACCGTAAAGCAAAAGCACGCGAGCCCATTACAGCAAAATTGGTCGCTAACATGTTAGAAAAAGCTGGAGCTGACCGTGTTCTCGCACTTGATTTACATGCGGCGCAACTTCAAGGTTATTTCGATATACCTGTGGATCATTTACTGGGCGTCCCACTTCTTGCAAGCTATATTCTCGATTATGATTTTAAAGAAGAAATCGTAGTCGTCGCTCCTCATCATGGAGCAATTAGCCGTGCACGTATGCTTGCGCAATTTTTAAACGTTCCTTTAGCGATTATCGACAGAAGACAATCAAAACCCAATGAAGCAGAAGAAATCAGTGTTATTGGTGAAGTGGAAGGAAAAGTTTGTATCATCGCCGACGATATTATTGATACTGCCAGAACAGTGACTACTTCAGCACAAGCTTTGCTGGAAGCGAATGTTCATAACGTCTTTGTAGCTGCAACACATGGCGTCTTTTCTGATGATTCAATTGAAAAATTAAAACAAGCGCCAATAGAAAAAATCATTGTGACAGATTCGATTTATCTACCACCAGAAAAACAAATCGACAAAATTATACAAGTCACTGTTTCAGAACTATTCGCAGATGCAATCGAACGAATCTTTAAAAATGAAGCTGTCAGTCCTTTATTTAAAGATAAATATGATGGATATAATAAATAAATTTGAAAATAAATAGAGGAAAACAACATCTCTTTTAGTTAAGAGGTGTTGTTTTTCTTTTGTCTGCAAATAAAAGTGTAAATCCGAACGATATATACTCAGATATGCTTTTTAAATGATAAAAAAGCTTTATAAGCGAATAATCTAACGATAAATATCGAATAAAGCCGAATTATTACTTGAAAGGCGAATGATAATATGTATAATAGTCTTATGAACCATAAAAAGACGAACAAAGGAGATGGTTGAAGATGAAAAGAAGAGTCATCCTAGATACAGATACGGCTGGAGATGATACAACGGCTATTTTAACAGCCATTCGTTATTTTCACGTAGAAGGCATAACAATCGTCAGTGGAAATATTGATTTTAAGCAACAAGTCGAAAATGCCTTATACACCGTTGAGCTTGCAGATCCAGAATATTATATCCCTGTCTATAAAGGGCACCAAGAACCTATTATGACCTTAGGTGGCGAAAAACATATTACGGAAGAAAGAATTTTTGCTACGGACGGTATGGGAAATTCTCATTTTCCCCCAGCCAAGCAAAGACCAGAAAATAAACATGCGGTTGATTTTATGATTGAGACGATTAAACAAAATCCTGGTGAAATTGAGGTTATAGCGATTGGACCACAGACGAATATTGCTATGGCGATTAAAAGAGATCCATCAATTGTGAATGATATTAAGCGTCTTTGGATAATGGGCGGAGTCAACCATGCTCCTGGAAATATTCAAGCCGTCGCCGAGTTTAATTTTTTTACAGATCCAGAAGCGGCAAAAATTGTATTACATTCTGGGATAGACATGACTATGATAACTTGGGATTTAAGTTTAAGAGATGGCGTCATGTACGAGAAAGATTTACAAGAAATTGCAGCCTTAAAGACAAAAGGCACTGACTTTTTCTTTGATGTGAATTTACATGTCAAAGCATTCGAAGCCGAGAAACGAAATACAGACGGTATTACTTCCCCTGATTCTTTAACAGTAGCTATCGCAGCGCATGAAAATTTACTGCTTAAAGCAAGTACATATTATGTAGATATTGAGTTAACCAGTCCTTTAACACGCGGTTATAACATCGTAGATGTTGAAGGCGATCTACAACAACTACCAAATATTAGGGTTTGCGAAGAGGCCGATTCTGTAGGTTTTAAAGAAGTGTTGATAGATGTTCTAAGCTCAGTTAACGAACAAAAAGGAGAAAAATAAAATGAACTTAAAAAGATTTATTTTAAGTACAATCGCTACTTCAAGTTTTCTTTTAGCCGGCTGTCAAGAGCAGAATGCAGGAGAAAGTACCGCTGATTCAGATGCTGACTCAGCGTTTAGAATCACGATGATCACAGACCAAAATGGCGTCGATGATCGTTCATTTAATCAAAGTGCTTGGGAAGGAATGCAAGATTGGGCAGCAAGCCATCATTTCCCCAAAGAGAGCATTCATTACTACCAATCGGGTGAAGAAAGTAATTATATTCCGAACCTTAACACGGCTCTCCAAGATGATTATGATCTTATCTATACTGTAGGTTATTCACTAGAAGAATCACTCGACACCATTGCACAGCAAAATCCTGACCAAAAATTTGGAATGTTAGATGGTAGCGTAGAACAACCGAATGTTGTTTCTATTTCTTTTGCAGATAATGAATCCGCATATTTAGCTGGAATCGCTGCAGCTATGACTTCAAAAACAGGAAAAATAGGTTTTGTAGGGGGTCAACAAACACCAAACATTTTAAAATTCCAAGCAGGCTTTGAAGCAGGGGCTAAAGATGCAGATCCTAATGTAGAAGTTGAGGGACAATTCACTGAGTCCTTCTCCGATGCTGGAATTGCTCAGCAAATTGCTAGTGCAATGTACACCAATAAAGTCGATGTGATCTTCCATGCAGCGGGAAATGCAGGAAATGGTGTAACTTCTGAAGCACGTAATCGTTTAGAAGCTGGAGCAACTGAAAACATCTGGGTCATTGGTGCCGACCGCGACCAAACAGCTGAGGGCGAGTGGGAAGGTGGCAATTTCATGTTGACTTCTACGTTAAAAGAATTAGGACGAGCGATCGAGAATGAAACCAATGACACAATGAATGGTGACTTCCACGGAGGAGAACAAATCGTTAGTAACTTAGAAGATGGCGGAGTTGGTATTGTCGAAACCAATTTACCGGAAGTTATAAAAGAAGCGGTTCAAACGGCCAAAGAAAAAATTATCGCTGGTGAAATTGAAGTCCCTGAGACTCCTGAGTGATCAACCATTTATCGAATGTATAAAAAACGAAATGAAAAACCAGTATTCCTTTTGAGAGGAGTACTGGTTTAATATTTATATTCTATTATCTTATTTTAAAAACTTATAAGCCCGAATGTACCTCTAGTATTCCAAGGCTTTTAAATCCTCTAGGGTCACATCTTCTTCTTCATAACCATCTACCTGGAACCCGCTTAAGTTTGCGTATTCTTTTATGAAGATATCATAGCCTGTTAAGTCAGAGTTAAAGTTCTCTGCATTGATTTTCTCAATTAATTTTTCCGTTTCTGCTTGGACTTCAGGATCCAATTCCCAACTGTCTGGACGAAGACGACCTTTTTCGTCATACTCTGGATGCTCACCATACAACATGTCGCGATAAATGCGATCTTGATGCATAATAGGCGTTTCATGTATTCCTCTGTCTGCCATCACGCGATATAGTCCCATACAGTATACGGGGAAAAAGGGGATAACAGAACTTGCTTTTGTGGTCACAGCTGTTGCTACGACAATCGTTGCCTTTCCTTCAATATCCGTTAACAGCTTGTTAATTTCAGTGGCTTTCAGTTCGCAATCTGCCTTTGCTCGTCCCAGAGTACCATCCCCATAGTAAGGTTTATTTAAATCAGAGCCTAAGTAAGAATAATTAACGGTTTGAACACCTTCGGCTAGAACATTCGCTTCCTTTAAAGCTTTCATCCATAAGAGCCAGTCTTCTCCGCCCATTACTTTTACGGTATCTGCAATTTCTTCTGCTGTAGCAGGCTCTAGAGTTTGTTCGTAAAATTCTTGTTTTTGAATATTTACATTGGGTCCAACCACTTCTTGTCCAATTGATTTAATTACCGAATGAATACGCTCACCCGTATCGGGATCCATACGGACGCCTGTAGCTAAACTATAAACGACTAGATCGATCTTACCTCCAAACTCATTGTTAATGTAATCAATGACTTCTTGTTTGGTTTCGTGACTAAAAGCATCTTGAACAAAATTCTTGGCTATTAACCCTTCTTTTTCAGCTGCTTGCTTGAAATAAATATTGTTATACCAGCCAGCTGTTCCTAAATTTCTTTCTGATTTTGGACCTTTTTCAAAAGAAATTCCGATTGTATCTGCTCCCGCACCGAAAGCTAAACTGATTCGAGTGGCTAAGCCATAGCTTGATGAGGCGCCGATAATTAAAACTTTCTTAGGACCATCGTAGCTCCCTTGTTCTTTGACATAGTTTATTTGATTCTGTACTTCTTGCTTACAACCAATGGGGTTCACACCGAGTGAAACGTTTCCCCGCATTTTATGTTCGAATTTGATAATAACTACCTCCACTTACTATTTAGTAATACTAGAATAACAGAAAACTTCCCACAGAGATAACGAATTCTACTAAGTTGTTCATACGTAAATTATATAAAATGAAAATCTTTTTAAATGCTATCCAATTATTCGAATGTTTCACTCTCAATTTGACTTTAGATAAGAAACAAGGTTATAATTTCTTTTGGTTGTATTTAATCTGAGAGATATTTTTATGAAATGTAAAGAATAGTACCACTATAACTTACGATCAAAGAAAGGGGCATTACGATGAAAGTTACGATGATTCCTGGGGATGGAATAGGGCAAGAAATAGCGAAAAGTACGATGGAGGTTATCGACGCTTCAGGTGCGACCATTGAATGGGAGGTCGTTGAAGCTGGAGAAGCTGTCTATAATAAAACAGGACAATTGATTCCTGATGAAGTATTTAACAGCTTAGAAACAAATAAAGTTGGTATTAAAGGACCAATGACCACACCGATTGGTAAAGGCTTCCGCAGTGCGAACGTTGCCTTACGTAAGAAATATGATTTGTTTGCAAATATTCGTCCCGTTCAATCACTTGGGGCAATCAAGTCTAAATTTGGACCTTTAGACCTTGTCTTATTTCGAGAAAATACGGAAGATTTATATGCAGGCGTAGAGGAAAAAATATCAGACGATGAAATGCACAGCATTAAAATCATCACCCGTCATGGGTCTGAACGTATCATCAGAAAAGCATTTGACTATGCTGAAAAAAATAATCGTGAACATGTGACAGTCGTTACGAAAGCAAACATTATGAAGTTAACGGACGGCATGTTTTTGGATATTGCGCGAGAAATTGCTAAGGAGTATCCAACGATTCCGCTGAAAGAAGTTCTAGTCGATAATATGGCGATGCAGCTTGTTATGGATCCGGCGCAGTTTGATGTCATTGTAACCCAGAACTTATATGGCGATATTTTATCGGATTTAATGGCCGGTTTAGTCGGAGGTATTGGTATTATACCGGGTGCCAATATAGGAAATGACTTAGCTATATTTGAAGCTGTTCATGGCTCAGCACCTGATATAGCAGGAAAAGGGCTCGCCAATCCCACTGCATTGATTTTGAGCGGCTGTATGATGCTTGATTATATTAATGAAGGAGAAGCGGCAGAACTTATACGAACAGCTCTGGATGAAGTATTGAGTCATCCTGATAATTTTACGAGCGATTTAGGTGGAAAGACTTCGCTTCCTGAATTTACTACGATTTTAATTGAACAAATAAAAAAATTAAAAGGTAGGTTTTAATACACGAAGAATAGAATAAAGAAATTTTGATAAAAAGGAGAATGGCTGATGTTAGCATTTATAGGTTTTTTAATGGTGATCGCCACGATTTACTTACTATTAAAAGGAAAAAGCAATCCCATCACGGTTATGATTATTGTACCAGTGATTGCAGCATTGATCGTAGGCACAAATTTTGAAGAATTAGGAGAATATGTAGGTGCCGGTATTGAAACGGTGATGAGCAATGCCGTATTATTCATTTTCTCTATTATTTTCTTTGGGGTGATGCAAGATCTAGGTGTTTTTGATCCTATGGTCAATTGGTTAACCGAAAGAGCAGGGACGAATATTGTTGCGGTCACAGTCGTCACAGCAATTATTGGAATAGTTGCTCATCTCGATGGAGCCACAGCAACGACTGTTCTGATTACTATTCCAGCGATGTACCCCATTTATAAAGCTCTTGGCATTAAAACAGAGGTATTGTTATGTCTAACTACTGCAAGTATGGGGGTCATGAATTTACTTCCATGGGGAGGACCTGTAGCTAGAGTATCAGCCGTATTAGGTCTCGATGCCAATGATTTATGGTTGACTTTAATTCCTCTCCAAATATTTGGGGTTATTGTTATTCTTAGTTTAGCTGTTTGGTTAGGTATAAAAGAGAAAAGACGTATGGGAACAATCATGTTAAATCCGTCTGTCACTACTTCTACTAACGAGGTTAGAAAAGGTAAAACAACTAATGAAGGAGAGGACCTTACAAATAATCAATTATCTGAAACCTCAGCAACTGGATCAGAGAACGAAATGAATGGTAAACATAAAAAAACTCGCTTGTTTAATACGATTTGGACAGTGCTTGTGGTTGGATTCTTAATCTGGAATCAATTACCGGCTTACTTAGTGTTTATGATTGGGTTAAGTGTTACATTTATTATCAACTTTCCTTCAACGAAAGAACAAAATGATGTGTTCAAAAAACATGCAGGAGCGGCTTTAACTATTTCCGCCACAATGTTAGCTGCTGGAGTTATGGTAGGTATCATGGATGGAACAGGTATGATTGAGGAAATGGCTCGCGTATTAACAAGTATCATTCCAGATGTGCTTGGTAGATTTACGCATGTGATTTTTGGAATATTTGCGCTACCGATGGGGTTAATGGTTAGTACGGATGCTTACTTTTTCGGCTTTATGCCACCTATCTTAGAAGTCGGCGCTCAATTTGGTGTTGGTCCAATGAATACAGCTTTAGCGATGTTAGTCGGTAAAAACTTATCTTTAATGATTAGTCCACTGGTACCTGCAACCTTTCTAGCGTTAGGTTTAGTCGATGATGTAGATTACCAATCTCATTTAAAATTTAGCATGAAATATGTTTGGCTAGCGAGTCTGCTCATGTTACTCTTTTCCTTTTTAGTTGGGATTATCCAGTTCTAAGATAAATAGTCAGCAAAATATTACTTTCCTATACATAGTAATATTGTTTAAAATTAAATAGAATAATAGAAAAGACGTCGTGAATATTCACTCAATCCTTTACAGGAGCTATGAATAATACGGCGTCTATTTTATATAGAGAATGTTTGCTATAATTGGTCAATCTTATTTATTAATCGATTTTTATTGTAAGGTATCGTAATTACGTGATATAATCTAACTAAGGAGGGGTTATTATGTCAACAGTTAAAGCTAGAAAACAAGGCAATTCGATCATGGTCACTATTCCAAGTGCTCTAGGTATTGAAGCTGGGGAAGAGTTTTTTGTCATTAAAAAAGATAATGGAGCAGTATCTCTTATTCCTAAAGTTACAAATCCATTTGAAAAGGCAAAAGATGGCGAATTTTATACCCCCGAAGAAAACATTGAATATATTCCAAGAGGGAACGAGTTAGATGACTTATAATCCTAAGCAAAGAGACATCATCATCATAGATTTCGATCCTTCAAAAGGATATGAAATAAATAAACGGCGCCCGGCGCTTGTTATGAGCAGTGATGACTATAACCGTTCAACAAATTTAGTGATCGTTTGCCCTATAACGTCCACTAAAAAAGAGCGTCCATTCTTTATACCGATTACCTCGGACAACTTACGCGGGTCAAATACAAGTAAAGTAAATACGAATCAAGTATTTTCTCTTGATTACACTAAGAGGGGTAAACGAAATATAAAATATATCGATACACTTGAAGAAGAAAAGTTTTATGAAATTGTTCAGATGTTTATGCACAATTTTTCTTTCAAAATATTCGAGAAATAAAACATCAAATAGAGGTTGTGCTTTATGCATAATCTCTATTTTTTTACTCAAAGTATAATGTATAAAAAATATTGGGGATGATTTATCAAATTTGAGCGACTTGGAATATTAGAAGCGCATTTCAATTCTACAACCTTTAGTAGCGTATCAATATCATTATGACGATTTTCCGATATAAACAGTATGTCTAATATCGAAGATTTAACTGACTTAGAAATGATTGATTTTGATTCTCAATTCTTATTTAGCTCTGAAAGAATACTATTAAATCCATACGATGTCATTGGAAGTGAATAACGTTTTTCAAGATAGAGAAGGGTGACTTGATAAAGAAATAACTCTTAAATATGGTAATAAAAGTCTTCGTTTACCATATATCAGAACTATTTTATTGTCGTTACCTAGGATTTTTCTTTATAATATGAATGATTAACTGATTGATTTTTTAAATATCTTAAAGAAGGAGTCCATTATGCTAGCACCTATTCTCTTGCTGATTACCTTTACTTTGTTAAATGGATTTTTTTCAGGTTCAGAAATGGCTTTTATTACTGTAGATGAAAATAAATTAAAGAAAGAAGCGGACGCAGGGAACCGTACGGCTAAATTAGCGTTGAACTTGTATCACAATCAGGATAGAGTCCTTGCTGTTGTACAAGTGGCTATTACATTAATTGGAACGTTAAATGCTTCCTTTGCGACGAGTGGGTTGTCTCAATTTTTGTCTCCTTACATTGGTGAGCAAGGAGCTTCTCTTGTGATCTCTTTAATGGTGACGATTCTAACGCTCATTTTTGGAGAATTATTACCAAAATCGATTGGTCAAGCTATTCCAGAAAAATATTCTACCCTTTCATCTCGTGTTTTAAATCTCATTTATACGATATTCAAACCCGTTGTATGGTTCTTAACCAAGGCACTTTCTTTTTTCCAATCTTTATTACCTATTGATTTTTCCAATCAAGATGACAAACTGACTTTTTCTAACATTCGAGAAATTGTTATTCGTGGGGGAGAAGAGGGAGCTCTTGAAGAAGAAGAAGTGGGCATGATGCAAGGGGTGCTAAAACTTAACCGTAAAATGGTTCGCGAAGTGATGGTCCCACGTAATCAAACGTTCATGATTGATATCGATAAGGATCAAAAGACAAACCATGATTTAATTGTCAATACCACTTATTCTAGAATTCCTGTTTATCAAGAAGATAGAGATCATGTTTTAGGGATTGTTTTAGTTAAAGACTATTTACGAGCAAGTACGTTGGCTAATAGTTATGAAGAAGTCGATCTAAAAGATTTAGCACATGATCCTTTAAATGTTCCAGAAACTTTGTTGCTAGATGATTTATTTGCACAAATCCAACAAACAAGTAACCACATAGCCATTGTGAAAGATGAGTATGGACAGACGACGGGGCTGGTTACCTTAGAAGATGTCATTGAAGAAATTGTTGGAGAAATCTATGATGAATATGATCTTGTAAAGCATGATCCAATGATTGAAAAATTAGAAGAACAAACATGGGTAGTGGATGGTTTGATGAATATTAATGATTTTAATGAAACGTTTGGTACTATCATTACGAGTACTGAAGTAGATACCATCGGCGGATATTTTACTTTTAAAACGGAAATTGTTCCTAGTCAGGAAACGATCGGTACTCATTTAGAAATTGAAGGTTATAATTTAAAATTAATAGAAGTGAATGAAATATCTGTTACTAAATTGAAAGTCACTAAAATGGAAGAAGAAGATTCAAATATTGAGCAGGATTGATTATAAAGGAAGGAATGCTTAGGACGAAGATGGGATTTAAAAACAAGTTTAAATAAATGAACAAACGCAATCATTCGTGATAAAATGCTCGCAAGGAGTGATAGAAATGACAACGATGGAAGTTGATTTATTGGACCGTGTTCAAGAACGGTTAGAAGAAACGTTGGACAAAATGACGGTAGAAGAAGCCAATAAAATGCCACATCCTTTACTTAAATCAGTCACTTGGCTCTTTTGGCATACAGCTCGTGAACTTGATATGCAAATTTCTGATCTAAAAGAGGAAGAATCCATGTATAAAAGGGACGGGTGGAATGATCGTTTTGATTTGCCACTTCCAGATGATACGCCCGAATACAAACATACACCAGAAGAAGCTCGACAAGTAACGGTTACTGACAAAGCTCTCTTAAGTGATTATTTAGAGGCTAGTATCAAATTAGCAAAAGATTATCTAAATAACTTAAATGAAGATACATTAGATGAAATTGTGGACGAAAATTGGACTCCACCAGTCACTCATCAAGAACGTCTTGTTTCCATTATTGATGATGCTGTTATGCATTCAGGACAGGCTGTTTACACACGTCGCTTGGTGATTGATGAATAAATATAAAAAAATGCTATTAAATAACCCTTTCAATTAGATGCAACTTATTCATTGTATTTTTAATTGAGAGGGTTATTCATTATTCTTTTTCTAAAAACATTCTGCAATGTGTCTATCGCCATTTTCTGGAGATGATCGATAAATTCTAGTTCACGATGTGATACTGTCTATCTTTATTACTGAGTAAACGTTTAATAATCTTACCTTAAGTCACAGGTCAGGTTCATATTTTAAAAACAACAACATTAGATGTTGTAGATGATGAAGTAAAGGAAGTATATAAGAAAACTAAAGAAAGAGTTAGTTAACTACTTATGAGCTTAAATAAAGCTTAGAATAGCAAAGTTCCTTTTTAATTGATCATATAGCGTAAAGGGTGAATCTACATGAACGCTGTGTGAGAACTTAACAGGTAAATACCCATATACAGATTTTAAATGGTCTCAGAATCATCCTGAGGACCAGTGAAATTTGAAAAAATAAGAAGGAAATAAAGGTTAAAAGGATCAAAGAGAATAAAACGAATAAAATTAAAATAGCTAATTAATAAATGTATAAAAAAGAAAAAATAGAATTTATAACCAGAACGGTAAAAAAATAAGAAGTTGCAAAAGAGATTGAGAAATAAGTAGAAATGAAATTCGTTCATAGAAATAAACATAGCAATACATAAATGAGAAGTCAAAATAGGTTTAAAATCTACAGCATGTTTAAAACAAATAGAAAGAACCACAAAAGAAATAAAATTGTTAGTTACTGAAGCATAAAACCTAGATTTTGAGAAATAGAATAAAAATGAAGAGCAAAAGAAGATAAAAGGGAGGGAAAACAACTTTTTAAGGGTTGATAAAAACTTTTCTTCAAAATTTAACTATAGGTTTACATAATATATATTATACTGAGTTATATGCATGAATTTTAAGAAAAAATACGACTTTTTTGTCTTTTTTAGCTTAATGCCTACATGCGCTCTCTTATGATTACTTCTGTATATAAAGATTATTTTATGTGATAAAAAACCGATAAATTTAGTCATTTAAATAAAAATAAATGTTTTTTATAAAACTATTTGATTTTACTGATGTTTGTGGCCTTTAGTTAAGTTTCTATAGCTTATATTATAGTTCACTGATTATTTGCTAAATTTATTTTTTTGTTTGCTACTCGATATATTCTCATTATTTTATTTACACATCCACTTGGTTTCAAATTAAATAACATCATTAACTTTATGAACGTAAATATTTCTATTTATTATGTCATTAGCATATTTAAAAAACATAAAATATTAAATAATGATGCTTATAAACAGTTATTTACTAAACTCTATATTTTAAGCATTAAACCCAAATAAAAACGTATAGATTAGTAGATATATTGAAATGATGGCCAATAATATTCCTAGTAATATAAGGACCATTTTAATGCGTTTGTTTTTTGCTTTAATTCCACTAACGATTAATAATATTGAAAGCACAAAAAGAATCAGCCATAAAGTAAGCAAAATACCTCTCAAACCTAAAACATTTCCCATGTGAAATATATTCAATGTATGAACTCCTTTATCTCTCTTCAGATATATATTGATTACTGTCCGCTTATACAGAGCTTTTTTATCAGCTGTAGCGGCTCTTTTTTACTCGCTAGGGCTCTTTTCCCATCTATTCTCCCCTCCCTCTCTCCTCTACTCAGTGGAAGTCTTGAGAGACTGTAAATAGATCGATCATTAAAAAACGGTAGATGGCTTACAGACAAACTAATTAGTAGCTTTTAACAGAATATATAAGCGATTCCATAAATAGCTATTCCTTATTGATATTATAATTCTCCCAAATAGTATACAAAGCATATCCTATATTTTTATTCATCTAATATCGTATAGAATTATTTTTCTATAAATATTGGCGGTTTTTGTCTATAAAGTCTGATATGGCTGTTAATTCTTGTGGGTTAGCAACCACTTCATTACTTAGTATTTGTTCTAAACGTTTTGTTTCTATATCTATTTGTTGAGCCACTGTATTCGCTGTTAATGAGGAATTTATCAGTATGTTTTCGAGCTTGGCTGCTCCTAAAATACTTTCTAGTTCTTCATCAGTTAACATTTCTTGTTGTTCTTGATCGAGGTTGATAATCTCTTTCACTTCTTCTAAGCCTAAAAACTTTCCTAGTGTTTTTGCAATTCCTTTGATCTGTTGAATCATAAAGTCTTTTTCTTCAAACATGGCTTCACATCTTTTCTCAGAAAGATTTATTGATATCGTATACTATATCACAGCTTATACAAAAAGCAATTACACTCATTCTTAGCGTCAATGTAATTGCTTTGTTGATAAGACGTCTTCTTTTTCTACAATAGCATCTGATCACTTAACACTTCTTTACCTGACTTTTTATGGAATAGGTTGACGAGTTCTGTAACGGACAAACTCCTCTTCTCTTCCCCTACTAAATCAATAACTATCTGTCCTTCATCCATCATAATCAGGCGATTCCCGTAATCGATCGCATGCTGCATATTGTGCGTCACCATTAAACTCGTAATTTCTTCCTCTTGGATTCTTTCTTGGGTGATTTTCATGACTTGTTCTGTTGCTTTAGGATCTAGTGCTGCAACGTGCTCATCGAGTAATAGCAATGTAGGCTTTTTAATCGTAGCCATCAGCAAAGCCAATACTTGCCGTTGTCCTCCAGATAAGGAGCCGACTTCGACATCTAACTTCGTCTCTAAGTTCAAGCCGACATCCGCTAATAGCCGTTCGAACTGTTCATAAACTTCTTCACTTAATGTACGACTAAACCCTCGCTTCTCCCCTCGTTTGAGGGCAATAGCTAAGTTTTCGGCCACTGTCATACGTGGTGCTATCCCCATCATAGGATCTTGAAAAACTCTTGCGATCTTCTCTGCCCGCTTTTCTTCAGACTGAGTATTTAGGGAGAATGTTCCCAGGGTCATCTGCCCAGAATCAATCGCAAAAGTTCCCGCAATTGAATTCAGAAGCGTTGATTTCCCGGAACCATTTCCCCCAATAAAAGAAATAAAATCTCCTTTATGGACAGTTAGCGATAATCCCTGTAACACATGGTTTTCATTCGGCGTCCCTCTTTGGAACGTTTTATGGATATTTTCTAATTCTAAAATAGATGTGTTCATTAATATGCTCTCCTTTTTTCTATGAGCTTAGGTAAGGCTAAAAACAACCCTAAAATTACTGCTGAAACAAGATTTAATAATTGAGGAGGTAAACCTATATACAAAGCAAAGGCGACGATGAATCGATAGAAAATAGCACCAACCGGAATCGAGATCAAACGCGCAGACAAAGTAAGGTCTTTGTAAAATAATTCGACAATGATAATCGCTGCTAAACCGATGACAAAAATCCCTATGCCCATAGAAATATCGGCATAACCATTGTACTGACTCAGCAATCCACCCGCTAAACCGACTAAGCCATTAGCCAAAGCCAAGCCTAGCATTTTCATCAGATCGGTACTGATTCCCATCGAACGGGCCATTTTTTCGTTGTCTCCTGTAGCAATAAGCGCTTGCCCTAAATCAGTTTTGAAATAAAAGATCAATAAACTAACTACAAAGATTAATAACAAGATAGCAATCATTATCGTATTGAAATCATGTGGTAGACGCATAAACTGATCGATTAAATCCGTCAAACGAGCAGAGTTTAATAATGACACATTGCTGCCACCCATTATTACAAGATTAATCGAATATAAAGCAGTCATGACAAGAATACCTGCTAACAAACCAGGGATATTTGCCTTCGTCATTAAATAGCCGGTAACGAGACCAGCAATGGCTCCCGCAAGAAAAGCAAGCAAAGTCGACAGGAGTGGGTGTACCCCATTTACAATCAGTGTCGCCGCAACAGCTGCTCCAAAAGGAAAGCTTCCTTCCGTTGTTAAATCGGGTCTTTTTAAAATACGAAAGGATATATAGATGCCAATCGCCATAAAAGACCATAATAATCCTTCGGCAATAGCTGAAATAACAATTTGCATTTTTACTCCTCCTCTAGTTCCGACGAATCAATGGCTTCTTTTGCGAGAGATTCTGGAATGTTGATGTCTAATAAATCAGCTGTTTCATAGTTAATTACTAAATCCGTCTCCTCCGCAAAGCGAATAGGTTCGGAGCTTGGCTCAATCTCTCCGTTAAGAATTTCGGCCGCCATCTCTCCTGTTTTGACACCAATCTCATATTGATTCAAGCCTAAAGTAGCCAAACCTCCTTGGGCAACCATCATATCTACTGCGGGATATACAGGGACCTTTGCCGCATTCGTTACTTCAAGAACACTAGGGAAAGCTGAAGCTACAATATTATCATTGGGAATCCAAATAGCATCCGCTTCAGCCACCAGTTGTTGGGTCACTTGTGCGACATCATTAGTGGATGAGACGGTTCTTGTGACGGTTTCAAAATTGTAGTCACTTGCTAATTCTTCCGCCATTTCTCCTTGTAAAATGGAATTATCTTCCGAAGAAGAGTATAAAATACCTAAAGTTTTCGCCTCACCTTGAAGCTGTCGAATTAAATCGAGTTGCTGGGCAATAGGTGTCATATCCGATACTCCCGTGACATTACCACCAGGGGCTTCATTACTTTCAATAAGTCCTACGTTTTCAGGATCAGTAATCGCTCCTAATAACACAGGGATCTCTGTAGACGCATTTGATAGAGACATAGCTGCAGGTGTTGCGATACCGATCATTAAATCTGCTTCATTTGCAACAAAACGATTCGCCATCGTACTTAAATTACTCTGATCTCCTTGACCATTTTGAAAATCTAAAGTGATTGTTTTCCCATCAATATAATCATTTTCAGCTAAAGTATCTATAATCCCTTGAGTAATTGCATCTAATGAAGGATGCGCGGCATACTGTAGTAAACCGATATACAACTCTTCTGGGGGTGTACCCGCCTTTTCATCCGCAGTTGTGGCTGCAGTATTAAAACCAAAGGACTCTTCTTGAGTTTTGGACATATATACCCCACTGACAATAACGACAACGACAAGTGCGAAGATGGTTAATATTAAATTTCGATTCTGACTGTTCTTTTTCATCTGTTTTCTCCTTATCTAGGTTGTAGCAAACTTTTAGATGTTTCCGAGCCTAGCGAAGGATCTTTTTACAGATAAAAAAAGACACCGCATATCTATTCTTTTCGAATATTCTATGCAGTGTCTATTATTTATTATTTGCGAGATCACACTAGCATAGGCTCTTAAAATTCCATAAGAAATAAAAGTGAGCCTATGCTTCAATAGAAGTCAGGTCACTTTACTATGCCAAGTTTGCCATAATTGATTCGTGAACTTCATGAGGTGATCTCCTTTCGTTTTTTAAGTGTATTTATTATGGCGAATGATAAATCAAAAGTCAAGGATGAAATGAGAACGAGATGAGTTAAACATTTCTTTCGCTACCGATTTCATCATTAGATCCGACAAAAAGAAAGCCCCCTATACAAAGTCTTTCTTTTTGAAAGATCGTTAAAACGTAATTTTCATGAATAAACGTTCTACATATTGTTTATTTATAAGCTCTCATATTCAGCGATCATCTCTTGCGAGACAAGAATCGCATTGGTAGGAAAATCTTGACTCACTAATTCAAAGGGTAAGTAGGCATATTGAAGAATATCTTCTCCCTCGATGAATAAATAAAAAGCCATCAGTGTTTCATTGCCGTCTTCATCTACAGCAAAAGCAGGCGTCATTAACTGCTCAATTTGGCGGCCATCTATATTCATTTGGGCCACTGTGTAAACACTCGGCTCTAACGCTTCAAGTTCAGACACTGTTAATACACTTGTCAAATCTTGAATGTCTAACACATCGTCTAATTCAACTGAATAATACCCGGGTGTAATAGCACTAAACATCAAATGGTCATCCACGTAGTATAAAGTAATCTCTGAAAAGAAACTGGCCACCTCATTATATTCACTATCTGTTGCTGGTGGATAACGGTGAAAGGCCATCTTATCTCGTTCCGTTATTTCAATTTCATCACGGACGACATCCTCTCGTTCGCCTAGAGCTTCGAAACGCTCATCTAATTCAGCAGATGAGTCTCCATCCAACTCGTTAGCATTGGGATTGTCTTCATTTGTCATGGTAAAATCGGCCAAAGACACCCCATCAGTTGCTATTTTATAATCTTCCCATCCTTGATAGCCTTCAGGAGCGGTGAATGTTTTTTCCGTGATCAGATTGTCAAAAACGTGTGTTCCGTCTCCTTCAACTTCCTCTGCTCCTATCTCTTCTTCGGATGTTGCTTGGGCTTCAGACGGTTCGGTCATAGCTTCTTCGGGTTCTTCTTCCGCAGGTCCCGTTTCATTTGTTTCTTCATTCGCACATGCTGTCAGTAACAGGACACTTGCTAAACTTAGTACGATTTTTTTATTCATTGATTTTCCTACTTTCCACCTTATTTCTATTGATAGTATGTGTTCATTGTAAACTATAAACAATGAACGGTTTTTGTATATACTAGCTATAGCTTACAACAACTAAGAACGATATGGTATTTTTATGCTCTTTTTAGGTGAATATCTGATTTTTTGAACATATATAAGAAACAAGGCATGTTTGTCGGTAACTTTAAAAAACTGTAGAAAAAAAGACTGAGACGAAAAGAAAAGTCTCAGTCTAGTATTTTCTTTAACCTTAAACAGCTTCAGAGATTTCGGACCCTGCGCCTTCTAAAGTTGTAGATTCCATCGCTTCTGCTGGAACACCAAAGAAATAGGTAGCAACAAATCCACCAGCATAAGCACCTAATAAACCTAAAACATAACTCCACCATTGACCACCAGCGATTAATGGAATAAGGGCTACACCACTAGGTCCAATTGCTTTAGCACCAACGTTACCAATCGCTCCTATAATAGCGCCACCGACACCTCCACCAATACAAGCCGTAATAAATGGACGGCCGAGCGGTAAGGTCACAGCGTAAATTAATGGTTCACCGATGCCTAAGATACCAACAGGTAAAGAACCTTTAATAATATTGGTTAATTTTTCGTTCCGACGAGCTTTGACCCATAAGGCTAAAGCTGCTCCTACTTGACCTGCACCAGCCATTGCTAGAATAGGCAATAAGTTGGTCTGACCGAGTGAGTTGATCATTTCGATATGAATCGGTGTTAAAATTTGATGGAGACCAAACATAACAAGCGGTAAGAAAGTCGCACCTAAAACAAAGCCAGCAAATGCGCCCCCAATTTCAAGGACCCAATTAATGGCTCCAATTAAAGAAGTGGAGACCGCTCCTGCAATCGGCATAATAATGAAGATGGTCAATAAACCGACAACGAGTAAAGAAATAGTCGGTGTCACAATAATATCAACAGCGTTTGGAATCACTTTTCTTAAATTTCTTTCCACCAAAGCTAAAATCCAAACTGCGAGGACAACACCAATCACGCCTCCTTGTCCTGGCGCTAAAGGATCTCCTGTAAATATATTGGTCAGAGGGGCTTCTTCGCTCATACCGGCAAGATAAATCACTCCACCGATGACCCCACCCAGTCCTTCTGTTGCTCCAAAAACTTTTGCTGCATTAATCCCAATATAAATATTTAAGTACGTAAATAGTCCAGCTTGAATAATACCTAAGATTACTCGAATATCTTCCCAAGTATTTGGATCAATGGAGCCAGCGATAATTAAGTTTTGTAAGATAGAAGCAATTCCGCCAATAATTCCTGCCCCTACAAAAGCGGGAATTAAAGGAACAAAAATACTCGCAATTGCATTTAAAGCTCGTTTAAAACCAGAAGAGCCGTTATGCTGTTGTTTTTGTGTGGCTTTATTTTCTGTAGCAATTTTTTCCGCTTCATCTCGACGAGAAGTTGTTAAATCTTGGTCTAAGTTTTCATCGATTTCTTCGTCTCTTTCAATATTCCCCATGGCCGCCATTTCATTTGCAACTTTTGCGGCGGTACCAGGGCCTACAACAATTTGAAGTGTTCCATTGTCTTCAACAACCCCTAATACACCTTCCACTGCTTTTAAATCCTCTAAGTCCACTTGATTTCTATCTGAAATATCAACTCGTACACGCGTCATACAATTATAGACTTTTTGAGCATTGGCAGAACCACCAATATTTTGGTAAATATCACTTGCTAACTTGCGCTCTTTTGTATCAGCCATTTTAAATAATCCTCCTTATTCATTTCCTCTATTCCTTAGGGTCTTCTCTTTCCATTACACTTAATCCTCCTTTGCGCTCTATTTGGAAAGATTGATAATAAAATCACGTTAATGAAAACGCTTTATTCTTTCGTGTATATTATAGCACGAATAAATTATCTTTCAATTGTTATCCTTTATTTTAAAATATTATAACTTAATAATAAAAAATATGTTTTTAGAGGATCTCTACTTAAGAAAATGTTAGATAAATTTGAGTCTATCCATAAATCGTTATATAATAACCCAAGAAGAAAATATATTTTTGTAGCTTGCAACTACAAGGAGGAAAGAAAGTATGTCAAAAGATTATCGAGTATTGCTCTATTATAAATATGAGCCGATTGAAGACCCTGAAACATTTAAAGATGAACATTTAGAATTCACGAAAAGTATCGGCCTAAGAGGTCGTGTCCTCGTTTCAAAAGGTGGAATTAACGGGACAGTTTCAGGAACGATTGAACAAACAGAAAAATATAAAGAGTATGTTCATTCTCTTCCAGGATTTGAAGACCTATGGTTTAAAGAGGACGAAGCGGATGGCTATGCCCATAAAAAAATGCATGTGCGCGCCCGTGATGAAATCGTCTCTTTAAAACTTGAAGATGATATCGATCCGATGGAAGTGACAGGTGATTTTCTAAAACCAGCAGACTTCCGCGAAGCTTTATTAGATGAAGATACGGTCGTATTAGATACTAGAAATGATTATGAATATGATTTAGGCCATTTTAAAGGGGCTATTCGTCCTGAAATTCGTAATTTCCGTGAACTTCCTGAATGGATTATGGAAAATAAAGAGAAATTTATGGATAAAAAAGTCGTTATGTATTGTACAGGGGGTATCCGTTGTGAAAAATTCTCCGGCTGGATGATGCGTGAAGGTATCGGTACAAAAGTGGGCCAATTAGAAGGCGGTATCGACACATATGGGAAAGATCCTAATACCAAAGGAGATCTTTGGGAAGGAAAAATGTATGTATTTGACGAACGGATTTCTGTACCTGTCAACCAAGTAAATCCAACAGTGGTCGCTAAAGACCATTTCGATGGGACACCTTGTGAGCGTTATGTGAACTGTGCAAATCCCGCATGTAATGAACAAGTCATTATGTCGGAAGAAAATGAACATAAATATTTACGTGGTTGTACTGCAGATTGTAGAAAACATTCTCGTAACCGCTATGTACAAGAACATGATCTTTCTGAAGAAGAATGGGAAGCACGTCTCAACGACATTGGTGAATCTCTATATGAAACAACAACAAGTAAATAAAAAAAACAGAACTTCTTCAAATAAAAACTTCTTAAACATTTGAAGAAGTTTTTATTTGTATTGAACAACTACCTTCTACCCTTGATATATAAGCCTTTGGACTTAAATAAAATGATGATAGTTTACTGTACCAACTAAAAGAAAAAGCGTTTAGTAAAAATATGAAAGGATAAATTTTACTTCAATCTATATCTCTGGTATATTAGCTACTAATTGAATAAGATATTCTTTGGATGAGGTGCAAAAATCAAGAGTACGTATTGAGGATTAAACTGTAAGTTAAAATACGGAAAGGGAAATTTGCCGAAATAGTTTATAAGTTACAGCTTATAAACTGTTGGGTTGTAAATGAATAATTTACAAACTGTCAGAGCATTTAGCATGATGAGCTTCCCTTGTAATAGTTAACTGTTATGACAAGTCGAGAAGTTCTCGGCTTGTCTTTTTAATTTCTGCTCTACCCTACGAAGTCTATGATTCAATAAAAATAATATTCGTAATGAAGAGGTTGAATACAATGGAAAATAATTTAGCCGTTTTGAAATATGGAGGTTCAAGTATTAGTACTTTCGATAAAATCCGTAAGGTGGCTGCTTATTTACAAAAACGAGTGAGTAAAAAAGAAAAGTTAGTGGTTGTCGTTTCAGCGATGGGCGATACGACAGATCATTTGTTAGAGAATGTGGCTCGGGTGACGGATCATCCGAATCAAGAAGACTTAGCAATGCTCTTAACAACAGGTGAACAACAATCCATTGCTTACCTTTCAATGGCTTTAAAACAATTAGACGTACAAGCAAAATCTTTAACGGGTTATCAAGCAGGCATTCAGACAGTCGGTCATCATTTAAAAAGCAAGATTGCTTCAATTGCTGACCAACGATTTCTTGATTTATTGACGACCAATGAAATTATTATTGTCGCTGGTTTTCAAGGATTTAATGAATACGGAGAACTGACTACTCTCGGCCGCGGAGGTTCTGATACAACGGCGGCAGCGATCGCGTCTATTTTAGATTGCCCTTGCGAAATTTACACAGATGTTGATGGGATCTATAGTACGGATCCTCGATTATATCCTAAAGCTCAACAATTAAGCCAAATTTCTGCTGGTGAAATGATGGAAATGGCTTCCCTGGGGGCTGGTGTATTGGAATCTCGCTCAGTGGAAGTAGCTTTTAATAACGATATTCCTTTATATATTGGAAAAACATTATCAAATGAGAAAGGAACATGGATTGTGCCTGATGATGAAATGTTAGAAAGAAAAGCTGTAACAGGAGTGGCGGTAGATGATGATGTCATTCAAGTCGTCCTCTCTTACCCTACAACAGATTTTAAACTCTTGAATGATTTATTTAATTTACTCGATGAAAGTGAGATCAATATCGATATGATCTCTCAAATCGATGATGAAAATTATTTACAATTTAGCTTTACCGCTAAACACAATGATAAAATTCAAATCAATGCTTTAACCGGTGTCTTGAAAGAAACTTATCAAGATTTAGAGATTGTTCTCAATGAAAATTTTGTTAAACTTTCTGTCATTGGCGCGGGCATGCGTGATATGCATGGTGTGGCATCTAAAGTATTTCGAACATTAATCGAAAATGATATTTCTTTCTCACAAGTAACGACTTCAGAAATTAGTATTACATTTTTGATTGATCATGAAAATAATCAAAAAGCCACTGAGATACTATGCGAAACATTTAATTTATAAACTATGGGAGGAATTATTTATGACGAAAGTAGCTGTAATTGGTGCAACAGGTTTAGTGGGGTCTACAATCTTAAAGTTGCTTGAAGAAAAAAAGGTAGTCATCGATGAACTTGTTCTCTTCGCTTCGGCTCGTTCAAAAGGAATGGAAATTCCTTTTGCAGGCGACACACTTGTCGTTCGCGAGTTAACGGAAGCCGCCACGAAAGAAGACTTCGATTATGTTTTAATGTCTGGAGGCGGTGAAATCAGTAAACACTACTCGCCTTTATTTGAAGAAAATGGAGCGATTGTTATTGATAATTCAAGCGCTTGGCGGATGGATCCGGAGATCGACTTAATCGTGCCTGAAGTCAATCAACCGACATTGAATCGTAAAATTATTGCCAATCCGAATTGTTCGACCATTCAGTCCGTTTCGCCCTTGAAGATTTTAGAAGATGCTTTTGGTCTGAAAAGAGTAGCTTACACTACTTACCAATCTGTTTCTGGTTCTGGTTGGGCCGGCATTGAAGATATGGAACGTGGAGAACGCGGAGAAGAGCCTTTAAATTATCCTTATCCGATTTATAATAATGTGCTCCCTCATATTGATGATTTCTTAGAGGATGGCTATACGAAGGAAGAGCAAAAAATGATTGATGAAACACGTAAAATTCTCAATAAGCCTGATTTACCAGTGACGGCTACTTGTGTACGTGTTCCTGTAAAATCATCGCATGCGATTGCCATGAACGTTACTTTTGAAGAGAGCCCTTCTGTTGAAGAGGTACGAGCAGTGTTTAAAGATAAAAAAGGAATCGTATTAAAAGATGATCTTGAGCATTTAGAATATCCAACACCTCTTGACGCTGCAGGAAACGATGATGTTTATGTAGGTCGTATTCGGAAAGATGATAGTTTAGAAAATACTTATCACATCTGGTCTGTTAGTGATAACATTCTAAAAGGGGCAGCTTTAAATGCGGTCCAGATTTTAGAACAATTAATACAAAGATAATCTAGTTTATATGGAAGGTGATCATTAATGAGTTTATTATTTGAAGGTGTTTCAGCAGCAGTAACCACTCCTTTTAAAGGAGGAAAATTAGATCTTGAGCATTTAGAGCAACATTTAGTTTTTCTAAAAGAAAATAATATTCAAGCTTTTGTTATGAACGGGACGACGGGTGAAAGTTCTACCTTATCCCTGGCTGAAAAAAGACAAACTTTAGAAGTTGCTGTAAAAGTAGCGAACGGAGAAATTCCTGTGATTGCGGGAACCGGAACAAACAATACCCAAGAATCGATTGAAGCTTCTCTAGCAGCGCAAGAAGTCGGTGTCGATGGTTTACTAGTGATTACTCCTTACTACAATAAAACAACACAAGCAGGAGCGATCGCACACTTCACCGCTATCGCAGATGCGGTAGAGCTTCCGATTATTCTGTATGATGTCCCTGGACGGACGGGAATGAGTTTAGAAGCTGAAACAGTGGTTGAATTATCACAACATTCTAATATCGTTGCTTTAAAAGATGCTACAGGAGATTTAGCACATCTTACACGCATGATGAATTTAGTAGCGGATGACTTTGCCTTTTATGGTGGAAATGATGATATTGCCCTCCCCTTCTATGCGTCAGGAGGCCAAGGCTTGATTTCTGTAGTAGCAAATGCGATCCCCAATGAACAACAAGAACTTTATGAGTTAGCACAAGAAAATCCAACAGCCGCGATGCAACTCAATCGACAACTCTTCTCTTTTACAGATGAAATAGGTGCTGATCTTAATCCGATCTCCATTAAAGCGGTTGTGAGCCATTTAGGCTATGGTGATTATGAAGTGCGTCTACCTTTAGTCGCATTAGATAAAGACCGTGTTAGTGAGTTAATTGAGGCTTATGAATCTTTAAAAGAAGGATTGAATTAATATGAAAATTATTTTAGTCGGTTATGGCGCAATGAGTGAACGTGTGGCCGCTTTAGCGGAAAAGCAAGGCGATGAAATTGTCGGTACAGTCGTCCCTGCTGGTGACGAAACGCCTTACCCTGTTTATCATGGTTTTGATGAATTGCCTGAAGCGGATGTTATCATTGACTTTTCACATCCAAATTTAACTTTTGAAATGCTTGAGTCAGAAGCAGTCAACCTGCCGATCATTATTGCTACAACAGGTAAAAAGGAAGAAATTATTGAAAAAGCTAAAATAAAAGCTGAAAAGCAACCAATTTTCTTTAGTCCGAATATGAGTTATGGCGTACATGTAATGACCAAAATCGTTGAACTTGCGACAGAACTATTAGAAGGTTATGACGTTGAACTTCTTGAAAAACACCATAATCAAAAGATTGATGCGCCAAGTGGTACACTTAACTTATTGCTGGATACCATTAAAGATGTTGAATCTCGAAAAAATGCAGAAGTCATTTACAATCGTCATGATCGTTCAGAAAAACGTGATCCAAATGAAATTGGCGTCTCTGCTATCCGTGGCGGTACGATCGTTGGAGAACATGATGTTTACTTCGCAGGACTAGATGAAGAGATTACAATTAGCCATCGTGCGCAGTCTAAAGATATTTTTGCCAATGGAGCTTTACAAGTAGCGCCTCAATTAATTAAAAAAGAAAATGGTTTCTATACATTTGATAATCTTTAAACTTAAAAATTTATTTTTTAAAAGAGTGCCGTCAAAATAAAACGGCACTCTTTTTTTGATGGAATAAAGTAGGAAGAGCACTTCTAAGCTCTAGCATTCAGTAAAAAAAGTACTTTTTTCACATATTTCTTTATTTAATAACGTTTTTTCATAGCTTTCACTCTCTAGTAGTGATAAAATAACACTAAATAAGTGAATATATTCACAATAATTAGTAAGGATGAGAGCTCATGAAAAAAACTTCTGTAGTAAAACTTAGGTCTCTAATCATTATTTTGGCCAGTGCTGTTTTCGCGGTACAATTCTTATTTCATACGTTACATAAAAGTTTTCATATAAAAAACTCCCTTGAAATTCTATTGATTTTAACCATCAGTCTATTCATCTTTGTAGGTCTACACGACAAAATAAAAACTGTCAGCGAACGGGAAGATATTGAACAAACTGTTTCTCTTCACCAGATTATTCTATCTATCATCATCGTTTTGTCTACGACTATAGCCACTTACTTTATAGCTAAATTATTTGATGTTTCAACGATCTTTTCCGCAAGTGCTGTCTGTTTGTTGTCTTCATTTTTGTTCCCTGCTTATGAAGGGGAAGCTTTATCGGGCGTATGTGCAGGGATGATTGGTTCTTACTTATGTGAAGATTGGTTAACAGCTTTATTGATTGGAGCAGTCACCAGTATTCTTTTTATCGCTTTCTCCCCTTGTTTCTTGGGAATTGGAGGTCGTGGAGGGGCTATTGCCTACATAGCTAGTTTAATTTGTATTTATTTTCTTTTAGATGTCCAACCAGCAGCGCGCCTCCCAATGGAAGAAAAATTCGTATTCCCTTCATTATTAGCTGTTTTCATTGGAGCTTTTGCAGCTTATTCCTTACATAAATATAAGCTTTTATCTCCGATAAAAGCAACGATGTTTGTCACTTTATTAGGAACAATTATTTTACCAAGCAGTATGCTGCCGCTTAAAACCGCCGTATTTTCTGGGGCTATTATCGGGATGTCTACGACAAATCGCATCCATAGTTTAACCCACTTGGTGGTAGTCACTATGATTAATTATCTCTTATTCGTTGCTTCGTTTTCTATCCTTGATGGAATTGGTGGGAAACTAGGTTTTATCGGTCTCCTCTCTTATAAAGCTTCTATCGGTCTTTTTATCTTCATTGATTATGCAAAAAATGAGTTTAAAAAAGAAACGGCTCTTAATGAAAGTAGATTAAACTAATCTCGTTATGGCCATAAAAAAAATAAAATCCGAAGTTCAGTACAAAGACTGGATCTTCGGATTTTTATCTCGTTATTATATTATCTTTTAGAAAAAACATCATTGAGCGGAGGAACGACTTGTTTCTTACGCGAAACAACGCCTTCTAAATCCACAGTGTTTAATTGGAGAGGTTTACTAAAGGCAATTTCAAATTGACGATAACCTGGTCCATCCACAATCGCTACTGAATTACTTTCAAGAATGTCTGTAACAAGTAGAACGTATAGACCATAATCATGTTCTCTCGTTTCTTCACGCATCTCTTCTAAGATGTCTTCTTTACGTAGCATAACATCACTTGTGTCGACTACATTTACTTGCCCAATGCGTACAGTTTCCGAACCCATATCAAAGGTTTTTGCATCGTCATTCAGTATTTCTTTAGCAGTTTTTTCTGAGATATCTGCGCCTGCTTTTAACATGTTTAGACCATACTCGTCTAAAGAAACTCCTGCAATTTCAGCTAATTCTTCAGCAGCTCGAACATCCTCTGGGGTACATGTTGGCGACTTAAGCAATAAGGTATCTGAAACAATCGCAGATAATAAAATGCCAGCAATATCACTTGGGATAGTTACCTCATGTTCCTTAAACAATTTAAGTAAAATGGTTGCTGTACAGCCTAATGGTTCTGCCCGGTAATAAAGGGGGTCTGAAGTTTTAAAGTTAGCGATTCGGTGGTGGTCCACAACAGCTTTTACTTTAACTTTTTCAATATCGGAAACACTTTGCTGTGCTTCGTTATGATCAACTAACACTACTTCAGAAACCTCATCCGCAGCTGTTTCAATCACTCGAGGAGCATCTAGTCGGAAATAATCCAATGCATATGCTGTCTCGTCATTTGGTTTGCCTAAAGCGACCGCTTCAGACTCATGTGATAATTCATTTAATAAGTAATCTAATGCGATGGCTGAACCAATCGTATCTGTATCCGGATTTTGGTGACCAAAAACCAATACTTTGCTCATATCCTCACTCCTAGTTTAAATTCTCTATCTATAGAATAATCCAAAAAGCACTTTTTATCAATAAGCTCTCTCGCAATTTGAATAAAAGCTTCTATAAAAAACTCTTCAAATAGCTTACGGGCTATTCAAAGAGTGAATATATCTTAAAGGATTTTATTTAAAAAGTTTTGCGTACGTGCTTCCTGAGGAGCATCAAATATTTGCTTAGGTACATTTTCTTCAACGATTACGCCTTCGTCCATAAAAAGCACTCGATCGGCTACTTCACGCGCAAAGCCCATCTCATGTGTAACAATGACCATAGTCATCCCATCGTTGGCGAGCTTCTTCATCACTGCCAAGACTTCACCGACCATTTCTGGATCTAAAGCTGAAGTTGGTTCATCAAATAGCATAATATCTGGATTCATAGCCAATGCCCTAGCGATCGCTACTCGCTGTTGTTGTCCGCCGGAGAGTGAAGTGGGTTGATCATGAATCTTCTCTTCTAAGCCGACCATTTTCAACAAATCTAAAGCGAGGACCTCAGCCTCTTTTTTACTGACTTTATGCAGTTCAATCGGAGCTAGCGTAATATTTTCAGAAACCGTAAGATGTGGGAATAAATTAAATTGTTGAAAAACCATCCCAATATTTTCGCGAACATGATCAATATTGACGATCTTTTCAGCAATATTTAAATCTCCCACAAAAACTCGCCCGTCATTTATTTGTTCGAGCCCATTTAAACATCGTAAAAAAGTTGATTTCCCCGAACCAGAAGGCCCAATCACACAGATCACTTCTCCCCGTTCGACGTCAAGATTGACCGCTTTTAAGACTTCATTATCTCCAAAGCTTTTTCTTAAGTTTTCTACTTTTATCATTGGCATACTTACAACTCCTTCTCTAAACGATTGGATAATTTAGTCAGAATCGTAATTAATAGAATATACATTACTCCGATAATTAACCAAATACTGCCGGATTGATAGGTTCGAGCAATAATAATTTTTCCAGTTTGCGTTAATTCGACAATCCCGATCACTGACAAAATGGAAGTATCTTTTAATGTAATAACGAATTGATTGATCAATGAAGGTAAAGCAATTTGCGTTGCTTGTGGCAGGATAATTCGGCGTAATGTTATCCCGTTTGTTAGCCCAAGAGATCTTCCAGCTTCTACTTGTCCCACATCAACGGCTTGGATACCTCCTCTGACAATTTCAGCAATATAGGCGGTTGTATTTAAACTTAAAGTCACAATTCCAGCAATACTTGCACCAAATTGTAAACCAGTCATTTGTGGAATACCGAAATATATAAAGAAAGACAGCACGATTAAAGGGGTACCTCGCATAATATCTACATAAATCTGAGCCAATAGTTTAAATAAAGAAAGATCACTTGTCCGCATCAGACCTAATATAACCCCGAAAATTAGCGCGATAAAAAAGGAGATGAACGCTAACCAAATTGTTGCCCATAAACCTTCAAATAAAGGGCGTATGTTATTTAAAAACTGAGTAAAGATACTTTCCGAAGTGTTTTGTTCAGCGAGTGCTTCTTCTCCTAAATAACGAGCAATAATTTCGTCGTATTCGCCACTAGCTCTAATGTTTGCTAATCCTTCATTAAACATCTGTAGAAGTTCACGGTTCTCCCCTTTGTTTACAGCAAAACCATTTTCAACCACTGCTTGCTGTTCACCAATAAACTTCAAATCAATCCGCCCGGTAGAAGTCG
Organism: uncultured Atopostipes sp.; assembly: GCA_963558565.1. Lineage (GTDB taxonomy): Bacteria > Bacillota > Bacilli > Lactobacillales > Carnobacteriaceae_A > Atopostipes. The sequence goes on along the minus strand of CAUWGX010000001.1, from coordinate 133,824 downwards.
CATATAACATCACCGGATAATCTTCCACCACTGCTTGTGAGTTGCCAACTTGCAAATCTTCATACATATTTACAGAATCTTCAAAGGTATTTAATTGAAAACCATACTCGCCAGCCAATTCCTCAGCGACATCATAACCGGTTGTTCCTGTTTTAACGGCTACACTCTCCCCATTTAAGTCTTCAAAAGATTCGATCGAACTGTCACTTGCTACTGCAAATTGAGAACCGGAGGCATAGTAAGGATCTGAAAAATCAAAGGATTCCTGGCGTTCTTCTGTAATACTCATTCCAGCAATAACCCCGTCTACTTGATTGCTCTCAAGTGCTTGGACTGCAGCATTAAAACCCAGAGTACGGACTTCATATTTAAAACCTTGGTCTTCGGCAATCGCTTCTAGTAAATCCATATCAATCCCTACTAAACGACCGGATTCATCCGCAAACTCAAAGGGTGCGTAGGTAGTATCTGTTCCAATAATATAAGTTCGGTCTTGCGCCTTTGCTTCTTCCGTAACACCCACGAACAAGATCATGAGGAATAAAATGAGACGAAAGATTTTTGATAATTTTTGATGTAAATTCATGACAACACCTTCCTTCAAAATAGTTATTCCAAAATTAATCATCAGCCAATATTTCTAATATTATACTCATCTTAAAGAGTTATTGCAAATTGAGAAATAATTAGAGGGACTTATAGCATCAAAAAAAGACTGTAGCTGAAGCCACAGTCTTTCTTAAAATTATTTTTAATTTTCAAATTGACTTTGGTAAAGACGGTTATAAAAGCCACCTTTTTCAATGAGTTCTTCGTGATTGCCTTGCTCAATAATTTGGCCGTCTTTCATCACTAAAATACGATCGGCATCTTGAATGGTCGATAGACGGTGTGCGATAACAAAGCTGGTTCGACCTTCCATCAATCGGTCCATTGCTTTTTGAATTAAGGCTTCTAATCGCGTATCGACGGAACTTGTGGCTTCATCTAAGATTAAGATCTTAGGATCCGATAATAAAGCACGAGCAATTGTTAATAATTGCTTTTGCCCTTGGGAAATATTTGATGATTCTTGATTAATTTCCATATCATAGCCGCCTGGTAACGTTCGGATAAAGTGATCGACATTCGCAATTTCTGCGGCTTCAACGATCTCTTCATCAGTGGCATTTAAGTTTCCAAAGCGCAAGTTTTCTTTAATACTCCCCTGGAATAACCAAGTATCTTGTAAGACCATTCCAAACTGGGTGCGATATTGTTGACGAGAAAGGTCTCGAATATCTTTGCCATCAATCGTAATTTTTCCTTGATCCACATCATAAAAACGCATCAATAAGTTAATCATGGTCGTTTTACCAGCACCTGTCGGCCCCACAATGGCGATCGTTTCTCCAGAAGCTACATCTACATCAAAATCTTGAATTAAGGGCTGTTCGGAGACATAACTGAAAGAAACATTATCAAAAGAAACTTCTCCGATAACCGGTTCCTCTAAAGTCTCTGAATAAGTTTGAATTTCATCTTCTTCATCTAACAATTCAAACACACGACTGATTGAGGAAGAAGCACTTTGAATTAAGCCAGAGAGCTGGGATAACATCTGCATCGGTTGGTTAATTTGCCAGACATATTGAGTGAACGCTTGTAAGTTACCAATCGTCATCCGCCCAGCAAGTGTTAGTAATCCTCCAAACAGTGCAATCACAACATAAGCTGCATGCGCAACAAACGTAATGAGTGGTCGAATGAGTCCAGAGATAAAACTTGCTTTAAAACCAACCTCATTCAAGCGGTCGGTAATCACGCGGAATTCTTCATTAGAATAATTTTCTCGACCGTAAAGTTTTATTTCGTTAAAGCCGGATAAGTTTTCTTGGACAAAACCATTCATTCTCCCTAAGACATCCGCTTGTTGTTTAAAGTAAGGTTGTGAATAGCCAATGACAAATTTTACAATATAGCCTGACAGAGGAATAACAACGAGCATCAATAATGCAAATTGCCATTGAATCCAAAGCATCATCAAAACAACAAAGAATAATTGTAGAATGGCATTAAACGCTTGAACTAAAGTGACTTGGAAAGCGTTGGAAATAGTGTCGACATCATTGGTGATTCGGTTTAAAATATTTCCGAATTGATGACGATCAAAATAAGAAACAGGTAAACGGTTCATCTTCCTTGTAATTTCTTTTCTTAAATCAAAGGTCATATTTTGGACCGCTTCTGTCATAAAATAGTTTGCTCCAAAAACAGACGCTTGATTGAGCAACCCCCGTACAAAATAAATAATAAGGACGGTATAGATATAAGAATAATTTAAGCCTGTACCGGTCCCATTGATCATATCTAGCACATTAGAAGAGATCTCAGTAATGATCAAACCAAATACAAAAGGTTCCAAAACATTGGTCACAACTTGTATAAAAACAAGAAATAAAGCAAAGAATAAACGTCCTCTATAATTTTCAAAGTAAGGCCAAATTCGTTTGAAACTTTTGAAAATGGACTCATTTGTATTGACTGCTTGATTATGCATGAACATCCCCCTCCTCTTCTTTTGATTGAGAATTAGCAATCGCTTGGTAAATCGCATTATTTTCCATTAATTCTTCATGCGTTCCGCGCCCTTTAATCTCGCCTTCCTCAAGAACAATAATTTGATCGGCGTTACGGATACTTGAAATTCGCTGAGCCACAATAATTACTGTGGAGTCGCCGGTAATTTCTTGTAGGCGTCGTCTCACTTCGGCATCGGTTCGATAATCTAGAGCTGAAAAACTATCATCAAAGATGTAAATTTCTGGTTGTTTAACAATCGCACGTGCAATGGATAAACGTTGTTTTTGTCCACCGGAAAGATTACTTCCACCTTCACTTAAATAAGAGTGATATTTTTCATCCATATTTTCGATAAACTCACGTGCTTGGGCGACGTCAGAAGCTGCATCTAATTCAATATCTGTCGCTTCTTCTTTCCCAAAGCGTAAATTTTCACCAATCGTCCCCGTAAAAAGTAAGGCACGTTGTGGAATAAACCCAATTTTACTTCTTAAAGTATCTAAATCGAAATCTCGCACATCTACACCATCGATCAAAATACGGCCAAAGGATACATCATAAAAACGTGGAATTAATTGCACTAGCGTAGACTTCCCGCTTCCAGTACTTCCAATAAAGGCAATCGTTTCCCCTGGTTTAGCTTTAAAGTTAATATCATGTAAAACCGGGTTTTCTGTTTCGCCAGGATAAGCAAAAGAAACCTCATCGAACTCAATATAACCATGCGTTTCTGTTTCAGTGACAGCATCTGGTTTACTGGTAATGGAGATCGGCATATCGTTGATTTCTTTCAGTCGTTTCGCTGAAACATTTGCTCGCGGATACATCATAAAAATCTGTGAAAACATTAGAATAGAGAACAAAGCATGAAAGGCGTATTCAACGAAAGCAACTAATGTCCCGACTTGCATTTCTCTTGCTTCAATAGGATTCAGAGCGAATAAAAAGATTAAAGTAATCACTACTGCCATAATATGATAGAAAATCGGCATAGCAGATCCCATCAACTTATGGAGTGATTGCGCTGTGTTCGCATAATCTTTATTTGCGCCCGCAAATTTTTCTTCTTGATATTCTTCACGAGCAAAAGCACGAATCACTCGTAAACCGGTTAGATTTTCTCTTGAATAGGTGTTTAACCGATCGAGTAAACGCTGCATTTTTTCAGATAGCGGCCCTGAGGTTTTCGCAATCCAATAAATAACCAGCAAAATAACAGGAACGGCTCCTGCTAAAATCCAAGACATCGACGCGCTTGTATTGATGATTAAAACGATACTTCCTAAAAACATTAAAGGTGTATTAAAACCAATTCTCAAAATCATCTCTACAAATTGTAAGATAACAAAAGCATCATTCGTGATACGAGTGACCAATGATGAGACGCCAATTTTTTCATATTCGGCATGCGAAAAGTCGCCAATTTTATCATATAAGTCATTCCGTATATTTTTGGTCACTTCATTGACTAAACGACCTGATGCATAAGTTAAAAGAATATTTCCAAATAAACCTAAGACAATAACAACAACCATAATAGCAACTAAAAAGTATAAACGTTCAACATCTTGGTTTACAAGAACATCATTAATGATTTGGGCAAGTATGGTGGGTAAACCTAAGTTAACCAGCACAAAACTCAGCGCTCCTAATAGATTCAGTAATAAGAATTTCTTATGTCTTTTAACGTAACTCCAAATATATAGCACTAAAAGACCCCCTTCTAAAAAATTAACCACTGCGCAAGCAGTGGCGTTTCATTCCTATAATTTTAGCACTTCCGACTGATTAGTCAAGAAATTTTCATCTAAATATATACTTCTTTTAGGTCATCTGATCAACCACTTATCCGTGTTAGTAATTGAGAAAAAGTAACCTCAAAAAATTACTTTCTTTAAAATAATGATTTAAAATCTATTTTAAATGGAGATATTCAGAAAGGATCGCTTGCTTTAAGTCCTCGATAAAAAATTCGGCCTCTCCTCAGATTCATTCTGAGAAAAGGCCGATCTTTTGCTACGCTATATTTTATAAATAAGGTGCTGGATCAACTTGTACGCCATTGACGTATACTTCAAAATGCAAGTGAACGCCTGTAGCAGAACCTGTTTGTCCCATGGTACCAATAGTTTGCCCTTGGGTGACGGTATCTCCTACAGAAACTGGAATACTTCCGTTGGCCATATGCGCATAGAGTGTTTCAAGCCCATTTCCATGGTCAATTCTTACATAGTTCCCCCAGCCACTATGAGAAGTAGCCGCGACAACAGTACCACTTTGTGCTGCTAAAATGTCTCCACTACCTGCGATATCAAGGCCTGCGTGTAATCGTGGGGTTCCACTAAATGGATTTGTACGGTAGCCATATCCTGAAGAGATATAGCCTTGTGCAGGTCGAATAAAACCTGCCGAAGATTCTGTATGAGATCCAGGTTCTGTAACAACCGCAACCGATTGATCAGTATCTACTTCATCTTCCGGTTCTACGGTCTCTCCAGTAGTTGTTACTTCTTGTACATCTACTTCTTCTTCGATTTCTTCAGGAACGTCCTCTTCTTCCGGTTCTTCGTCGATTTCTTCTGGGACTTCTACTTTAGCCACTGGCTCTTCATCAGTTGTTTCCTCAGGTTCATCGATTTCAGTCGTTTCTTCCGGTTCATCTTCAGTATCTTCTTGTTCTTCAGAAGTTTCTGATTCAGCTATTTCTTCTGCTGGTTCGTCTTCAATCACTTCGTCGGTTTCTTCTTCAGTTGTTTCCGCTTCTTCTGTCTCTACTGCTTCATCAACAACTGCTTCTTCCTCTTGGTCTTGTGTAGTTTGTTCTGCAGGCGCTTCTTCTGTTGCTTCCACAGTTTCTTCTTCCGTAGGTACTTCTGACGCTTGTGCTTCTGGTTCTTCGACCGCTTCTTCTTCAACGATTTCTTCTGCTGCTTGTGATTTTTCTAGTTCAGAAGCTTCTACACCTTCTGCTTCTTCCGTTACTGGATCCGTGTTTGCTCCTTTTGATAAAAAGTCTCCAGCATAAATCAAGTCTGGGTTTTTAATCCCATTTTGTGCAGCTATTTCGTCAACGGAGAGGCCAGTTGCCATACTTAAGGCACTTAATGTGTCGCCCCATCGAATTTGGTAGGAAGATGTGGCTGCTGAATTTTGCGCTGCAATTTCTTGTTCGACTTCTTGTACTGTATTGGCACTCCATGCAGTCTGAGAGACGTTACTTTCTTCGTTAGCTGCTTGAACAGTCGCTGCTGACCCTGCTATTCCAGGCAAGATTCCCCCAGCTCCAAGTAATACGGCTGAAGTCGTCGCAAGAGTAACCCATTTTTTATTTACTTTGCATAATTGTTTTTTTGTTTTTAAGTTTTTATTCATAAAATCTTCTTCTCCTCTTTCTTTTGTTCGTCTTGCTACATTCTTTATCTTAACAGTACATTTGTATAAAGATAAGGCTTTGCAGCCCTTTTTAATCTATTTGTAAAGTAGTCCAAACAAAATGAAACTCTTTTTTAAAAGACAAGTGTTGTCATTTGAGAGGAGTACGTCAGACTCCACAAATATATTTTAAAAAATATTACTCTTTATGTAATATTGTCGAACCGACTGAAGGAAACATTAAAAAAAGAAATCATTAGCCCCACTTTTGGGTCTAATGATTTCTCTCTTAGTTAAATGCTAAATATTTATAATCCTGCTTTACTTATCTGTTTATATCTAAACATCAATCGTTTGGCCCACTTCAAGTGCAATGCCTACCCCTTCATTTAATAAATTGACGAAGTGGTCAGGGTCTTGTTCAATTAAAGGGAAGGTATTGTAGTGGACAGGTACTACACAATCTGCTTGCAACCATCGAGCGGCTACAGCAGCATCTTCTGGTCCCATCGTAAAATTGTCTCCAATTGGAATAAAAGCTAAGTCAATTTTATTTCTGTCACCGATCAATTTCATATCTGAATATAAGGCGGTATCTCCTACATGATAGACCGTTCGATCGTCAGCAGTCACTAAAATTCCTGAAGCTAGACCTAGAGTGAAAGGTTTTCCGCTGCCATCGATATCCAGAGATGAGCCGTGGATAGCTGGTGTAAATTTAACCGTCCCAAAATCAAATTCATAAGCGCCGCCCGGCTGCATGCCGTGAGCTTCAATATCTAAGGTAGCTAAGTAATCAGCGATTTCCACCGTCGTAATGACTTGGGCACCGGTACGTTTCACAATATCTACTGTATCGCCAAAATGATCTGAATGTGCATGTGTGACTAAAACAACGTCCGGTTCTACGGTCTCTGCATCTAGATCGCACAGCTCATTTCCCGTGATAAATGGATCAAATAAAAGTTTTGTACCATCCTCTGTTTCTAAAGCGACGACCGCATGTCCATGATAAGTTGCTTTCATTTTAAATTCCTCCTCATTTTTATAGAATGCGTTTCCAACATTAGTATAACAAAATTATGTAAATAGACAATTTCAACTCATTATTTTTTGGACTTCTTTTCTAATCTCATTCATGAATGCGAATACTCTCTTATTTTTTAAATATATGCTAAAATAGAAAAGGTTAGTATTTCAAACTAATCTTATTTCTATAAGGAGGAAATAAACATGGAGAAAGAGAAAAAAATTGAAATTTTACAAGATTTGATTCAAATAAAATCCGTCAATAACAATGAAGAAGAAGTTGCTTTATACATAAAGAACCTACTTGCTTCTTATGATATTGATGCAGATCTAGTTGAATATGATGCAGATCGTAGCAATTTAATCGTTGAAGTCGCGGGAGCTAAAGCAGAATCAGAAAAAACGCTCGCTTTCAGTGGTCATTTTGACGTGGTAGATGTTGGTGACGAAGCTGACTGGTCTTACCCTCCTTTTGAAGCTGAAATTGCAGATGGATATATGTATGGTCGTGGAACGGCTGACATGAAAGCCGGGGTCGCTGCGATGATTATTGCGATCATTGAACTAAAAGAAGAAGGTTTACCTTTCAGCGGAAAACTACGCTTCTTAGGCAGCGTGGGAGAAGAGATCGGTATGCTTGGCTCTGTTCAACTAACAGAAGAAGGTTATACGGAAGATGTCGATGCACTGATTATTGCTGAACCGACAGACAATATTGTTATCTATGCGCACAAAGGCTCTCTCCAATATGAGGTTGTTTCTATTGGACGTTCTGCTCACAGTTCTCTTCCACAAGAAGGAATTAATGCATTGTCACAGATGACCGAGTTTTTACATCGAGCTGAAAAAGCATTAGATGAAAAAACAGCAGCTTTTGAAAATGACAAGTTAGGACCTATGACCAACTCCTTCACAGTCATTGAAGGCGGCGAACAAATTAATAGTATCCCTTCAAAAGTCTCCGTGCTTGCAAATGCTCGTACAATTCCAGAGTTTGATAACGATGATGTAATTCAATTACTCAATGAAATTATTGAAGAATTAAACCAAGAAATGGATGGCAAATTGGAATTAAATATTACTCAAAGTATGTTCCCTGTTGAAAGTTCAGCAGATTCAGACTTAATCCATACAATTCTTGATGTTGCAGGTGAAGATTTAGAAGTTAAAACATTAGCCGGTGCGACAGATGCTTCAAACTTTATGCGTGTCGATCATGAGATTGAACTAGCGATCTTTAGTCCTTTTGTTTATAGTGAAGCCCATACTGTCGATGAAAAAATTAAAGTAGAAGATTACCTCTCAGCGATTGATACATTCAAGAACGTTGCGTTACAATATTTAAATTAAGCGCATAAAAAAAGAGTCTTGGTTATAGAAAATACCAAGACTCTTTTTTGTTTCATTTAATAAAGTAGATAAGATAAAATCAACATCACAATTAGTCCGGATAAATGGCCACCTAAAACAGTGATAAATGCATCTTTATGTGTATCTTTAATCGATAGCCCCGATAAATTTCTAAATGTGATATACGATCCTGAATGAGGCATGAGAACGAATAGACCGGTCGCCAATACAGAGACACGGTGGATGACTGCTGGCGCTAGGCCAGAAGCCAGTAAACTCTCACCCATTGTATTCATCACAATGCCCACAGCACCGGTCGTGGACCCGGTAACTGCACCGAGGATCGCGGCGATAATAATGATTAAAGCGATGGGACTTGACGTCACACTTTCAATTAAGTGAATGATTGTATCAAAGCCATCCGCATAAATCATTAAAGAACCAAAAGCAACGGCACTTGCCGTTGAAACAGCGGGCGCAATCGAACCATTTGTTCCTTCATTTAATACTTCAATATAAGATTCTGAAATATATTTTCTGTAAAGAATCATGGATAGAACGGTTGCCACACTCAACCCGACAATAATCACTTGATCGACTGATTTAAAAATAAAGATAATCAAAATTAAAGTCACAAGAGGTGTGATACTTAATAAAAATCCAGGTATTTCTTTTTGAGTTTCTTCTTTTTCCGCTAATGATTCGGCTTGATCCACGATACTAATGTTCTTTTTATACGAATCAAACGTTTCTCCATTTTTTAGACTTTGGTTTAAACGAATACGCATATAAATGAGTCCGAAAATAATGGCACCTACTGACGCCCCGAGCCCAAGTAACGGCCCTGTCGTTAACGTAGTTCCTAAAGCAGCAACAGGCACGACGTTCGTTGGTGATGGTGTTCCTGGTAACATCGTCATTGTAAAGGTAGCGATCCCCATAAATAAAGGAATGGTAATCAAAGACCAGTTAATATCCAACTCTTTAAAAACCGAGCGGGCAATAGGTAAAATAGCAAAGTAAATAATGAACGCATTGATTCCCCCGTAAGTAAGGATCGCTCCGATGATAACAATCGCAAGCATCGCTCGGTAAGGATTTTTCGTCCCTACCCATTCAATAATCTTTTGCGAAATGGAATCCGTGGCTCCACTTTTACTCATAAATTGAGTCAATATAGAACCTAGTAAAAATAAACCAAACATTGAAACAATAAAGTTGGCTAACTCCACCAGATAGGAAGATTCGGTCCCTACCATCCATTGGAGGAGTGGCATTTGGTTGGTCACTAACACGATTAATGTTGCTAAGGGAGCTGCTAAAATAATATTTAGCCCTTTAACCGTTAGATAAATAACCACCGCAATGGCTAATATAATTCCTAATACTCCAATAATATTCATAAATCTCTCTCCTTTGATAAAAATATTACACCCTATGATAACATTAACGACTAAAAAGTTGTGAAATATTTTAAAAAACACCTTTTATATGGACTCATTCACTAGCTTCCATCTTTTAAATAAATTTTCAATTTTTGGCATATAAAAAGATAATAACGGTCCGAACGTTAAAGCCGAGAGAATAGTTCCTTCACGAATCGTAAATGGAATGGAATAGATAACCGTTAAAACAAGCGCAAGGACTACACAAATAATATCTACAAACTGCCGAACTTGGCCAAAAGAAAAGGTCATTTCCTCCGAGATTACCAAGGATAAACTCTCAATCGGCATGGTGACGAAATCAAGCACCATTACGGCTCCGATAAATATGGGCACCCACAAACAACCTATAATTAATAAACCGAGTCGTAAAACATAATGAGTCACTACTAAATCAGCAAAGACAATATAAAAGAAGAAATTAACAAATTGTCCGAGTAATGCCCCAGCAAAGATTTGTAAAAATATTCTCCAACTTGTATCCCTTTTCAAAAACAAAATTTGTAAAAAAACAAATAAAAACTGTAGGATCGTCACAACATCTCCTACCCTTATTTCAAAGGCATAAGAAATTGTTTGATTTAAAGCATCGAATGGCGCTACGCCAATAGCAGCTTTCAACTGCAGGCTAATTCCCATAGCCGCTAATAACAAAACAATGATTAAAGCTAAAAATCTTCTTATGGTAAACACCCAGTTCTCCCCTTCTCTTTTTTAAGCAAACATTGACTTGCTCGAATTATACACGTTTTCATACGATTAATCTAATTTTATATTATTTTTCTCATGAAGAAATTATTTTTCAAAGCACGTGTGCTATAATCAAAAAAGGAGGTTTTACAATGATTGAATTTCAAAATATTACTAAAAATTATGGAGATACCACAGCTTTAAGTGATGTCTCTTTTAAAATTGACGATGGACAAATTTTTGGCTTAATTGGTCATAACGGAGCCGGTAAATCAACGGCGATTAAAATTTTAGTCAGTATTATTAACCAAACGTCCGGTGAAATACATGTCGATGGTAAATTACTTGCGGAACATCGAAATGAAATAAAAACAAAAATCGGCTATGTCGCGGATAATCCAAATATCTTTTTACGTTTGAAAGCGAAGGAATATTGGGAGTTGATGGGCACTGCTTATGAACTGTCTGACGATCAATTTGGGAAAAGACTGCAATATTATACAGAATTATTTGATATTGCCGAAAACGCTGACGATCTGATTGAAACTTTTTCGCACGGTATGCGCCAAAAAACTTTTTTAGTGGGTGCTCTACTAGCTAATCCAAACATTTGGGTGTTAGATGAACCGATGACTGGGCTTGATCCGCAAGCAGCTTATGATCTGAAACAAATGATGCGCGAACATGCCGCTGCGGGGAATATTGTGCTTTTCTCTACGCACCATCTAACGGATGCCCAAGAGCTATGTGATGAAATTGTCATTTTACGAAAAGGAGAAGTTCTCTACAAAGGAACCATCGGTGAATTACAAGCGCAAAATGAAAATGAATCTTTAGAAACTATTTATTTACGCATCGCTGGCCGAGAAGCGGAAGAACAGCCATCAGCGATTGATTCAGAAACAGGTGATTTATAATGCGCTTGAAACAAGTGAAAGAATTAGTTGAAGTTGATCTTTTACAAGCCAACCGACAAATGAATAATAATAACCGAGCGCATAAGATGGAAAAGCGCAATGTTTATTGGCGAGTTTTGCTTCAAAATGGCGCTATGATGTTATTATTTGCTTTTTTATTCGGATCCATTATTTTTAACTTATCACTGGCTGAATATCCGGGGATTTTTACAGAAACAATTAGTTTTGTTATTTTATTCGCTATCTTACAAGTTTTCCAATTAATTTATAGTTTGTTTTATGACAATGTAGATTTAAGTGCTTATTTATCGCTGCCTTTTTCTTTAAATGAACTATTCTCAGCGAAAATTATGACGCTTTTTTTCTCTACTTTTGCTTATTTTATAATGCCTTTCATTTTAATTTCTATTTTAGGCTTACAAACCCATCATTCTTTTCTTTTAGTGCTTCCTATTGCTCTTTTTAGTACATTGTTGATTATGTCTGTGACAATATTAGCGGTCTTTTTCTTGTTGCAATTGCTTCATCAATGGTCTTTTTTTAGAAAACATAAAAAGATTTTTATGATTTTTATTGACGTCTTATTTTTTGTTCTTGTTTTTACAAATATCTACCAAACGGATACAACCGAAGCGGTTCCGGGTGCCGGCCTTGTAGATAATGACATTAATCCTTTATTTATAGGCTTTTATAAAATATTTATCCCAGGTAGTCGTTTACTAGGTTGGTCCCAAGTTGGTTTATGGACTCTTGTAGCTTTCATCTTATTGGTTTTAACTTATAAATGGATAATTCCTAAACTTTATTTCGAAGAAGCACAACCACTTCCTTCGAAAAAAGATTCAACAAAACAACGAAAAAACAAACAACCTACTCAACTATCAACAAATTCAAAACCCCTTGTTTTTATGCAATATCAAATGCGGCAATTGACAGATACAACACTTATTTTACAAATACTCTTTTCGAAGTTTTACTTCCCGCTTATCATGTTTGCACCTATCTTGTTTAATGGTGCAGGGATTGATTTTGGTGTACTAGAAACGATTCCACATCTTTGGGGTGCTTATTTAGTGGTTGGTGCAGGTCTTGGATTTGTTATGATTACGGAAACGTCAATTAGTGGCGTAATTATTTCTTTTGATAAAGAAAATTATCACTATATCAAATCGTTGCCGCTCTCTTTTCGTAGGTATTTAAAAGCAAAATTTTACTTCGCCTTCTTTACTGAGTGGGTGTTGGGGGCGTTGGCGATCGTGCTGCTCTTAATTTATTTAGGCGCTGATTTCATGCCGGTCATTGTTCTTTTAGGTGGTTATACAGCGACAACCTACATCAGCTCCTTATATTACTATATGCGTGATTATCGACTATTAAACTTGTCTTGGGATAATTTTTCAGAATTGATGCAAAGAGGATTAGGACAAGTTGTTCGTATCTTTTCCCAGTTACTGCTTATCTTTTTAGGGGTGCTGGTGACGATAGCCTTTTTATTCTGGTTCGCTCTAATCATTGAAAGTTCCATTCGTTTATATTTATCAATTGGTGTCTTCCTTCTCTTAATCCTCCTGCCGTTTGGTCTGTACAAATATGCAGCGACTAAATTCTGGACAAAATTTAATCTTTAATCAATAAAAAACTCTTAAGCGTTTAGTTTTCACTAATCACTTAAGAGTTTTTAGTTAATGAGGAAGATGCCGATAGACTTTAAAGCATTCGCGGCTATTGAGAAAATATTTAGGGTTTTTAATGGTTTGGATCAGATCAAAAGACGAATGTCGATCCAAATAATATGAATAAGCGACCCCTGGATAATAAAGAATAATATCTGCTTCACGAGGGTGCTCCTCTAAAGATTGTTCAATTTTATGCATGACTTTTTCGAAAATATTAATAGTAAATGGATTAAAGAAATAAAAAATATCATCAGTCGGTTTTACTTCATATTCTTCAGCTTTCTCGTCAGTTAATACAATATCCGCGGCTTTTTTTGGAAATATCTCCGCATAGTTCGCTAAATTTTGTGTTAAATGAGAAAAGGTTACTTGGTTAACTTCAATCCCGGTTGTAGGAATGCCTAAACGATAATTGAAATAGAAAACGATGCGCCCTTTTCCACTACCATAATCGACTAAACGACTATGCCCTCGAAAATCATAGTGCTTGATCAAGCGATCTAAATCTTTATAGGAAGACGATTCAGTGCGGAAATAGTCTAGATTGACTCCTCGGGGCCATTCAATCAATCCTGTTGTTTCGATATTCAATAATTTATCCATTGCCTGGTCTTCTTTACTGTTATACATATTCATCTCCTTGTTATTTATGTTCTCTCTTATTCTACTAAATAAATGAGCAAAAAGATAATCCTAAAGATGGCCAGTTCTGATCGTTCACGAAAACCTCTTTTTAATTGTTCAATCGTTTTGAGTTTCTCTTTCTAATCTAAAGTAAAAATTGAAAGCTTTTTAATAGAACAAAAGAAGCCCACAATAAACTCTTTTTAAGAAAAGAAGCCGGTACTTCTTCTACAGAGGGAGCCATTTCATATTCATTAGTACCCTTTAATTTCAACGATTGTTTTTGAAATTTTTTAGCCTCTTGGATCAGTTCTGCCGTCAATGGTTCGCTATCAATCACTAACATGACTTCGGTATTTATGTATAAACTACGATCATCCATATTAAATGTACCAATCATTGAAAGATGATCATCGATGACGAAGGTTTTTTTGTGAACAGAATCCGTACTTTGCAATTCGTAAATCGCAGCATTTGTTTTAATCATTTTCTGCCGTTGGCCATAATAATTGGAATAAGCGAAAAAATTAGGCGTAGACGCGGGCGAATTTGTTTGGACGGTTACAGTTACACGCTGCGCTATATGACGTAAAGTTGATAATATTGTTTGGTTCCCCGTAATATATGGGGTTTGGATGATGACTGATTTCTGCGCATTTAGAGCTAGTTTTCGTAGCTGGTAACCTAATGTGGGTTCTTTTTTCTTCGCTGTAATCGGATTGTGAATGAAGGTAATTTTATTGGTCGCAACAGTCTTTTCGATAAAATCCGCTAAAGATTTTTGATAAAATTGAGGATTCGATAAAGGATAATGAGCTTTTGCTTTTTGTATTTTTTGAATGTAATGCGTGCGGTCTTTTGCTTTTACCCTTTTTGTTCGTTTATAATCATAAAGTTTTTGAATATATTGCCTAACCTCAATAATGACACTGCTGCTGGTGCCTTGGGCTTTTGTATTAACCACAAAAACTTCTAAATCATGAGCGACGGATTTGCTATAGCCATTTGGTCTAAAATGGCGTTCATCCACGTTCCGTCCACCTAAAAGTAAATATCGATCATCAATCAGTATCATTTTATCGTGCATTAAATTTTGCAAAGAACCCGGTTTAAATAAATTGACCGGATTATAAATCCTACCCGTTATATTTTCATGAGTACTCAGAGCCGTCATATAAGATTGGTTCCCGTAAAATAAATAAGTAAGCCCATTGACTAATAGGTTCACTTTCACCCCACGTTCAGCAGCATCATATACTTCGCCAAAGAAAGCACGAGTACTCTCGCTATCTACAATTTTATACATAACAATGTCGATAGTATGTTCAGCTGCTCGGACCATTTCCATCCGTATATTCAAAGCTTCTGTTGCTTCGGCAATGAGGGCTGCACGATCTACGCCTGTTGTGTCTTTAGTAAATGTTTTTTCATCCAGTTGTTCTTTCGTTTGTTCAGTAATATTTATCTTTTTTAGATTGGGGAGGATGGACCCGATCACAATATATGCTAAAAAACCAATTAAAATAATTATCGTTAATTTCAATCCGTTACTACCTTCCTAGCCTCTACTTGCATTTAATCAGCGAGTTTTTCTGCCCAACAAGTGAGCGTGCCTGGCCCTACTTCAAAATTCGCATAACCTTCTTCATCAATCTCGATTTCATGCGCATTGTCTCCGGTTAATTCGACAAATATTTTCCCGGCGTGAACATCCCCGACTTGCATCCGCAATGTATTCGCATCACCTGTTGAAATGACTACTGCCAGTGTACCTGGATGATCCTCATCGCCATGGCGAATCCAGCCGATTAAATCTTTAGCTTCCATATAATCTGTCTGTTCACCATAAGCATAACGTTTTCGAATAGAAATCAGTTGGTCGATCATTTCTTTCTGTCCAGTGACCGAGTGTTCTCCTTCTACCCCATAGTAATCACCATAAAATACACAAGGATAGCCATCTTTTCGAAGTAAAATAAGACCATAGGCAATCTTTTTGAACCAAGCCGCTACAAAAGACTCTAAAGCTTGGCCCGGTTGACTATCATGATTGTCGACAAATGTCACAGCGATCGTAGGGTGTTCCTGTACGAGTGTATGATCAAAGATTTTTCGTAGATCATAATTTGCACTATCATTGGCCGCTTGTTCCATATTATAATGCAACGCTACATCAAATAAATCGGTATTGTATTTTATTTTATCTAAATATTGATTCTTTTCTTCTGCATCATACATCCAATACTCGCCAAAAAAGTATAGTTCTTTATCCGATTTTTCCTCTAAATGTTTTAAAAAAGCTTCCATAAAATCGCCATCAATGTGTTTCAACGCATCAAAACGCATCCCATCGATGTTTAACTTATCTATAATCCATTCGCCCCAATAGAAAAGCTCTGCTTGTACTTCAGGGTGTTTATGGTCAATATCCGCAAACATGAGATAATCATAATTTCCTTTTTCATTCGAAACTTTCTCACTCCAGCGCTTATTTTCACCTAATATCTTAAAGATCCCCGTCCGCTCTTTTTTCTGATCATAATCAATGCCCGAGAAATGAGCAGAAGACCATGTAAAGGTTGAATAGTTGCCCTTTCTTCCAGGAAAATTAAACCCTGTCCATCCTTCAATGAGGTGAGGCTCAGAAATTTCTTGTAGGCGGTTTTCTTCATCGACTTGGACGACTTCAAATTCTTCCGTAAAGTCAGCCCCAGCTTTATGATTTAAAACAACATCTACAAAGACTTCCATATCTTGCCGGTGGAGTTCTTCGATTAAGGCTTGTAGTTCAGGTAAAGTCCCATACTTTGTTCGAACTGCTCCTTTTTGGTCAAACTCGCCTAAATCAAACAAGTCATAAATACCATAACCGACATCATCCGTTCCCGTTGCTTTGTAAACAGGCGGTAGCCAAATCGCATTAAAGCCCTTCTTTTTTAAGTCTTCAATCTTTGACTTTAAATTTTTATAATATTGACCGTCATTGGGTAAATACCATTCAAAAGCTTGCAGCATAACTCCATTCTCTAACATTTCTACCCCACCTCTTTTATTTGTTTAGAATGTTATAATCTATTATACCATCCTTCTAGATATTCACTTAGTCTTTCACGTTTTCTTTAAAAATTATTCAAACCTTTCATTTTCTCCTCAAGCAAATCAGTTGAAATGTTTATTTTCTATTGGTAAATTAAAAACGGACGAAAAGAAAGAGATTATTTAAGGAGGAACGAATTTATGGCAAAAGTTGCAACAGTAATGACCGAATTATTTGAAGATGTCGAATTTACGTCACCAAGAGACGCATTAGTCGAAGCAGGTCATGAAGTCACCGTGATTGGACCAGAAGCTGGTCAAACAGTGACTGGTAAACAAGGGGAAGCACAAATCGAAACAGATTTAGGAATTGATGACGCCAACCCTGAAGACTATGATGCTTTACTAATCCCTGGAGGTTATTCTCCGGACAGCTTACGTGGTGATGATCGCTTCTTAGAATTTACTCGTCATTTTGCAAATGCAGAAAAACCTATTTTCTCCATCTGCCATGCACCACAATTGCTCGTCAATGCGGATGTTCTTCAAGGAAAAGATGCTACTTCAGTCAGTCAAGTCGCTGTTGATGTGAAAAATGCTGGCGGAAACTATATAGACGAAGCAGTTGTTATTGATGATTCCGGTCTCGTTTCAAGCCGTACACCTGATGACCTTCCTCAATTCAACGAAGCGATTGTAAATGCGCTTAAAAACTAACCGAAACAAACAAAAAGCCTTTGAGTTGAACTCGAAGGCTTTTTTATATTCCATATTTTAGCGAAAATCGCAAGCTAGATCATGGTCATTTAGAATACCGATAGCTTGTAGGTAAGAATAAATCGTGACGGAACCAATAAATTTAAAGCCCCGTTGCTTTAAATCCTTCGTTACGGCATCACTTAAGGGACTCTTCGTTAATTCTGGTCCCGTCTGCCGGACAATTTGTTTGTCGTCAGTAAAGGACCAAATATAATCAGAAAACTGGCCGAATTCTTCTTGCACTTCCAGAAATCGATTCGCATTATTAATTGTTGCTTCAATTTTTCGACGATAACGAATAATCTTTGGGTTATTCATCAGTTCCTCAATTTTCTTTTCATCATAAGAGGCTACTTTTTGGTAATCAAAGTGATCAAAGGCTTTTAAAAAATGATGGTACTTGGATAGGACTAATTGCCAAGATAATCCAATATGAAAAATTTCTAAACTTAACCATTTAAACAACGCTTGGTCGTTATATTCAGGTTTGCCCCATACTTCATCATGATACTTCACATAGTAACTAGGCTTTCCTTGAATCCATTCACAACGCGTAACGTTTTCTTCCAGCATTTTACTCATATCTCATCTTCCCGTTTCAATCATTGCTTAACTTTTTTTGGTACTTTTGAAATTTAATTTCCCGAGGGTCGGTGTTTTTTTATATTGCAAAGGTTCCATTCGTTCAATGATATCATTGAGCATATTCACTCCTTCAACAATATAGTCCCCTTTATTGAGCATTACACAATCTGCCCGCGTTCCTTCAGCCGCATCTGTTACCTCCGAACGAGTAGGCACTCCTTCGCTGACTAAAGTATCTAGTACTTCTGTCGCCCATACCACGGGGATATCCCCTGCTTCACTCATCCACATAATTTCTTGTTGTAAGCGTGCGAGATCAATATAGCCACTTTCTGCAGCTAAGTCTCCTCGAGCAATCATGACACTGAAAGGCTGTTTACTAGCCGCCGTAAAGATAATTTCAGGGAGGTTTTGAGCAGCACGGGCCGTCTCTATTTTAGCCATTAAAGCTATATTCTTCACCTCCGCGCCCATATTCTTCTCCACTTCTTCTTGAACCAATTGAATATCGTGCCCATCATTCACATAAGAGTAGCCAATGATATCTGCATGTTGACAGGCGAATTGAATATCTTCCTGATCCTTTTCATTCAAGGTTTCGAAATAAAAATGGCTTTGGGGAAAGTTTAAACCTTTTTCAGCTTTAATGCGCACACTTTTTCCTTTTGTCTTAACGACTTCCAACAAAAATTCATCTTTATGAACTTCTTTAATGATTGATTCCATCTCGCCATCATCATAAAGGACCGGCTGTCCCTTTTCAATTTGTTCATAAATAATATCGAGACCACAGCCAGCAGTGAAATTCACATCTTCTTTTGGTAATTTTTCGAAGTTGCGCGTAATTCGAATACAGTCACCTTTTTTGACTTTAGGCTTACTTTGGTGTGAGAAAACCCATTCCGTTCGTATTTTAGGCCCAGCGATATCCATCAATATTCTAACATCTTTTTCTAATTCTTTCGCCGTCTTTTGAATGTTTTGAATCATTTTTTTCCATTCTTTCGGCCCATTATGCGCACAATTAATTCGAGCAACGTTCATTCCTTCAGCAATTAAATCATGGACTAATTCTTTATCCTTCGCTGCTTTGTCCGGCATAGTTACCATGATGCGTGTGGTTCGATGGTCTGGCTTTTTACCAAAAATCTTTTTAGTATTTTTTTGCAGGCGGACACGTCCCGAATCAAATTTAGCGGGATCTGGATGTTTCGTATTTCTTTCACTGTCTATAATATCCTCTAAAGTCGCAATCACAGCTTCAATCGTGATGAGTGTTTTCGACTCTAAGCGCCCTAAAGACGACAACCCCCATGGGATGAGTTTTGTTTGTAATTCTGTAATATCATGATGTCGTAAAGCTAAATAATAACTTAAATTTTCCGCACTTTCTTTAAAACTTTTTCGTGAAATACTATCGGCCCAATATTCAAATATTTCTTTTCCTTCTTTTTGGATATCATCATGTAACTCTGTCATGTTTTTTAACAATTTTTCAGGATTATTGCTTTGTTTTGACTTATTCATCGTGTTTGCCCTCCTTAAACATTTAAACAAAATGGAATGATTGTCTTCTTTGATTGATTATACTAAAGGTTTGAAATTTTTAGTACGAAAACGCATAAAAAAAGAACTTCCATATAGCTTGACTCGAAATAAGCTTTTTTGGAAGTTCTTTCTAATTTTTAATCTAAATTCGTTGATAAATCTAAACCATCTAATTCTGCCAGTTCTGATAGCACCATTCTTAGTATATTGCCTCCGTGGATAAAAATATTGACTGCTGGTACGGGATCTTCGCCAATAATACCTAAATGGCGCATATGTAATTCCCCATCCGGAGAGACTACAAAATGATAGTAGCCGGACTTCATTGCATTTAATTCATTGACCTTTTCTAAGATATTCGGTAATTCATGCCGGTCTGTAACAAGACCTATTCGATTATAGTTCATTTGATAATTGACATACTCTAACTCTTCAGATTCATGCAACACCACTGCACATGGAACTACTTTATCTTTTGTAACTTGCAAAGCAGTTTGCAGAATTAATTGTTTATGTGTAATATCATTGCCTTGCTTATCTTTCGCTTTTCGTTCAACTTCTCGGCTGTTAAATTTAACTCTTTTACGCTCTGCTTCTTGTATAAAATGATCTGTAATTTGACTCATACTCGCCCTCCAATAAAATATTGTATTCTAAGTATAGCGAAAATAAGGATAAAATGAAAAACAAATTAAAACATTTCACTGAATATCTTTGATGAGATCAATAATTTTAGTTATGCAAAAAGCCCTTGTTTTGCAACAAGAGCTTCTTTGTCTTTTTAAATTATTTATTACGTGCGCGTTCTCTAATTCGTGCAGCGCGTCCATGACGGTCACGAATATAGTATAATTTCGCACGACGAACTTTACCGTATCGTGTCACTTCAATTTGTGCAACACGTGGTGAGTGTAATGGGAATGTACGCTCTACACCAACACCATTAGAGATTTTACGAACAGTGTATGAAGCGCTAACTCCAGTACCACGACGTTTAATAACAACGCCTTCGAAAATCTGAATACGTTCACGTTGTCCTTCAACAATTCGAGCATGTACACGAACTGTATCTCCTGCATTAAACTCAGGAAGGTCATTACGTAAATGTTCGTTTGTAATTTCTTCTATTAATGGATTCATCATATCTACTCCTCTCACGCACAACATTCATAGGTGCATAGGTCCCAGCGGAACATTGCATGATTGAGTGGAATCAACCACTCGACAACTGATTTTAGCATAGATTAAAAAGCAAGTAAAGTGATAAAAGAAAGAACTTTAAACTTTTGCTTATTTTTCTGACTCTTTGATTAACCGTTCTACACTCAGCGTTTATCCCATTTAATTGAATGCCTAAAAATTAAGCCATCCGTAATTCTTCGAGCGTCTGTTCAAAAATGGACGGTAAAGGCGCTTCGAATTTCATCGTTTCTTTTGTTCTTGGATGGATAAACGTTAAAGAACGAGCATGTAAAAATTGACCCGCCCCTTTTAACGTTTTCTTAGGGCCATAAGTTTCGTCTCCCGCTACTGGGTGTTGGATATAATTGAAATGCACACGGATTTGGTGGGTACGCCCAGTTTCTAAATCCACTTCCAGTAAAGAATAGTGATTAAAACGTTCTAAAACTTCAAAATGCGTGATAGCTTCTTTTCCAGCATTTGTAACGGTATAACGTTGACGATTTTTAGGGTCTCGGCCAATCGGCGCATCGATCGTTCCATGTTCATGAGGGATATTCCCATGGACTAATGTCCAATACTCTCTTTTCATACTGCGATCTTGTAATTGCTTGGACAAATGAACATGCGCTTCATCGTTTTTCGCGACAATTAAAATCCCTGATGTATCTTTATCCAGTCGGTGGACAATTCCTGGACGTATTTCACCATTGATCCCTGATAAATCATCGATATGGTACAGCAAAGCATTGACTAAAGTTCCGTCCTTATTCCCTGCTCCTGGGTGCACGACCATTCCTTGGGCTTTGTTAATTAACACAACATCTTGATCCTCATATAGAATGTCGAGCGGAATATTTTCTGCCTTAACGTCGACAGGTTCAGGTGCTGGAATAGTGACAGTAATGTCATCGCCCGATTCTACTTTATAATTTGCTTTAATGCTTTTATTATTCACCAGAATATGTTCTTTCATAATGAGGTTTTGTATTTTTGAGCGTGAAACGCCTTCTAAATGTTGCGCAAGGAATTTATCAATACGCCCTTTTTCATTTTCTATCTTAAAATTGTATTTTTCTGACACTTCTATCACCTATTTTAATTATTTTTTACTTTTCTTTCTTGATAAAGAGTATAAATCAACAATAAAATGACGCCTATGGTTAAAAAGGAATCGGCCACGTTAAAAATCGCAAAATCTACAAATTCTAATTTAATCATATCAATCACTGATTGGTTGATTAAGCGATCAATAAAATTTCCGATCGTCCCCGCTAGAACAATGGAAAGGATAATTCCCAAAGGTTTATCGTCACGAGCTTCAACGGCCATATAATAAAGAACAAAACCAATCACCAAGACAGTAATAATGTAGAAAAACCACATCTGGCCTTCTAAAATACTGAAAGCCGCTCCAGTATTTTCAATGTAAGTTAAAGAAACAACATTCGGAATTACTTCAATGACTTCATTAAAAGCAATATTTTGTACGGTTAAATATTTAGTCACTTGATCAATCACAACGAGAAGCGTCGTTAAGGTAAGATATAAAAGCATGGGCTGCACTCATTTCTATTTTATATTAGCTACTTCTTAATCATAACATAAATTTTATAAATCTTAGCCTACTGGATAATAATTTCAGTTTATAGGAAAGTTAAAAAAGCGAAATTATTTTGAAAGGAATAAGTGAAACCATAGGATATTTGCTATTCTTCATGTATAATATGACATGTTAACGTTTAATAATAATGTATTGGAGAAGGATGCAGATGACAAATAAACTTGGATTAAGTACAGGATTAGCTACTTCTGTTTTGCTTATGGCAGCTTGTAGCGGTGTTTCTGTAGATGATATTGAAACATCTACGAACGAACTAGATTCTACCTTTCAAGAAGTAATCGATTCAAATAATCAGTTACATCAATTAGAAGAAAATATGAATGAACAATTTGACGAAGTATTAGCTCAGGATGAGGAACTAGCGAGTCTTCAAGATGACTCCGCGGATGTTATACAAAATATAGACGAGCGAGCGTCGATTGTCGAAGACAGTAATGCTCAAGTCGATAAAATCTCAGAACAAGCGGAAGCCATCGGTCAGTATGAAGGAGAAGAATTACCGGCAGATACTTTGCAACAAATTTCTGATGATTTTATGACATTTAGTGATCAATTAGCAGACCACTATGCACGCTACCAAGACTCTCTAGATGTACAACGTGATTACTTAAATCAAATTGCCGCGGATGATGCAAATTATGAAGACTTTGCAAACGGCTTGGAAACAGTGAATGAAGATTACATAGCATTGCAAGAAGCGACGGCAGAATTAGATCAGCAACTTGTAAAATATGAAGATCAACTAGTTACACTAAATGAATTAGTCGCCGACACGCGTGATGAAGAAACTGAAACAGCTGAAAATACTGAAGAAGAAGCCGCTGAAGACGAGACGGAAGCAAATGCAGATGAAAATGCTGAAGAAGGACTTGAAGATTCAACTGTCCATTTAACTGTGACGACAGATTCCTTATTAAATGTTCCTGACAAATTCCCACGTAAATTTGTTTATGATGATGGGGTCGATATTGAATATCCAGAAGATGGGGTTAAAGGAATTTACGCAACTGCCCATTCAGCCGGTGGTGATCGGATGTCCGATTTAACAGAGCTTCTTAATTCCACTGATTTAAACACTATGGTTGTTGATATTAAAGACGATCATGGGAATATCACTGTTGATTTAGATAGTGATAATGAATTGATCAATGAAGCGACAAACGAAATGATCGATGTGGAAGAATTAATGAATACAATGGAAGAAAATGATATTTATCCAATTGCGCGAATTGTTGTATTCAAAGATACCCTCCTAGCAAACGAAAAACCTGATTGGTCTTTTACAAATAATGATGGCTCCGTTTGGTCTAACGGTGGTGGCGACTCTTTTGTGAACCCTTATATGAAAGAAGTTTGGGACTATAACACTCAAGTAGCGATTGAAGCCGCGAAGTTAGGTTTTAAAGAAATTCAATTTGACTATGTTCGTTTCCCAGAAGGCTTTGAAACCCGCGATCGTGAATTGAATTATGGCCATGGACACTATGGTTCAGATGATGTAGATGTGATTAATATGGAACATCGGAACCAAGCTGTTACTGACTTTGTTGGATATGCTAGAGAACAATTACAGCCTTATGGAACGGATGTATCGGTAGATATCTTTGGTTATGCGGCAGTAGTTGGTGAAACACCAGGAATTGGTCAAAGCTTCCCAGGGATTGCGAGTGAAGTGGATGTTATTTCTAGTATGATTTACCCAAGCCATTGGGGTCCTGGTAATTTAGATATTGCACGCCCAGATCTAGAACCATATAATGTCGTTGACAACTATATGGAGATTGAACTAGAAGTTCTCGACGAGTTAGGTGAAGATGCACCAACGACTCGCCCTTGGCTACAAGACTTTACAGCTTCTTATCTAGGCGCAGGAAATTATAGAGAATATGGTGCTCAAGAAGTTACCGATCAAATTCGAGCGCTCGCTGATCATGGCGTGCATGAATTCCTGTTATGGAATGCTGGAAACACTTATTCCGAAGGTGCCACTTATACGATTGAGTAAATTGAACATTTCATAAATAAAAACGATGAACAACTCCTAACAGAGAGCTGTTCATCGTTTTTTTATTGCTCAATAAGTGGGATTGTTTTGATGAGATCTAAAGAGATAATATTTGCTTCGATCACCGGCCGGTTGGTGATCGTTTCTAACGCCCGCTTGTAAAGCATAATTTGTCCCTTGTATCTACGTACTAATTCTTCTTCAGCTTGAGCTCCAAAGTGAACGACGCGGTCTGTCTTATAATCAAATAAAATGAAGCCGGCTTCTGTTTCGAAATAACCATCAATGATTCCGTGAATTAAAATAGAATCATCCACCTCTTCCATCCCCGTAAACACATCATTCGCATTCATCATTAAAGAGAAAAGGACTTCTTTTTGTAAACTTTGATGGTGTTGAATAATGGATTGGCCAAAAGGTGTTTGGAAGTAAGCGATAATTTTATCAAGATCAATTTCTCTAGCCGCTTCTTCGTTTAGTATATCATTTTCCACTAGCCTTGTTATTTCTGCTTGAAGATTTTCTAGTGTGGGCATTTCTCGCAAATCTAACTTTTGTAATAAAAAGTGCGTAGCCTGACCAATTTCCGCTGCTGTGGGCGGAGTCGCTTCTTGTAGAAACTTCGGTCGTTCTAATAAATCTTCGGTATAACGATTGATTCGTGTCTCTTCATTCCAATCAATTTTAGCTAGTTTTTCATTATTCGGCTCTTCGAAAAGTTGTTTAACTTCTGATACAGACTGGTAACTCGTTGTTTCGGTCGATAATTGGTAAGGATATTCATAATTAGCTAGATCGATCGCATAACGAACTGCTTTTTTCGTTTGTTCATCTGGATTCACTTTTAGCTGTTTTTCCTTTAAGTCTTCTAACCAGTTGACTTCGCCTTCTTGTACGATATCCGCTAGCTTCTCCATGATTTTTGCTTCAGAATAAAAATTATATGAAAAAGATACGGGATACTGTTTAAGCTGTTGATTTTCTTGTGGTGAATGAACTTCTGCCGCTGCCAATTGGTGTCTAGCAGTAGCCATACCGATCCAATCTAAGTAGTTATTGGTCGAAAGGCGTAATTGTGCCGATAAAATCAAGTCACGTTTAGCATTTCCCTTGTCCCAGTCTTCAAAAGCTTTCTCTTTGGTCTTTTTGGTTCCGACTAAAAATAATTTTTGTTCGGCACGTGTCAGAGCAACATACAATACACGCATTTCTTCTGCATATGCATTTTTCTTTTTAATCTCTTTGATTGCTGTATCAATTAAAGTCGAAGTTTTTACGCGTGTTTCAGGATTTTTATATTGTAACCCAATTCCTAAATCGCGATCAAAGACATACTCCCCGGTCCAATCACTCCGATTAAATTGTTTCGACATATCCATCACAAAGACAACCGGAAACTCTAGACCTTTACTTGCATGAATTGTCATCACCCGTACAGCATTTTGCTCCGATAAAATAGAAGTTGGTTCCGCTAAATCTTTATCTTTTTCTTGCATCTTATCGATAAAACGAATGAAACGATACAGTCCTTTAAAGGAGGTTTGTTCGTAAGCAGCGGCACGTTCATAAAGTGCCTCTAAATTAGCCTTTCTTTGTTTTCCGCCACTCATGCCACCAACATATTGAAGATAACCGGTCGCTTGGTATAATTCACGTAATAAATCGACAACTGAATGTCTTCTTGCATATTCGCGCCATTGATTCAAGTTTTGGATAAAGTTTTGCACAGTTTTTTGCAACTTAATATTTTTAGGATCTTCAAAATCAGCAGACGCATAAGCTAATAGCGCATCATAAAAGTCTGCTTGTTTGTCTTCTAGGCGAATATAAGTTAATTCGACTTCATTCAAGCCAATAAGAGGCGATCGTAAAGTTGCCACTAGTGGAATATCTTGTCGTGGATTATCAATAATCTTCAACAAGGACATCATAATCGTCACTTCTGTCGTCTGAAAGAAATTTTGTGTTTCGTTAATGGCTGAAGGAATATTGGCTTCTTGGAAAATTTCTTGAATTTCCAAATTATTACTTTTAGTCGGTGTCAGTAACACAATATCGCGGTACTCAAGAGGACGCATCTCATCGGTTTCTTTATCATAAATTTCAAACGATTGCTCGATTAATTCATGAATACGAGCCGCTACCATTAAAATCTCGCCTGTCGTTTTTTCCGTAATTTGTTTTTCAGCGGTCGCTGCTTCTGGCTCTAGTTGCAGCCCTTCTTTATTTTCTTGTTCATAAACTAATAACTCCGTCGCAAAATCTTTACTTTGATCAAAAGCGGTATTGCCATAAACCAGTTCTGCATTTTCATCATAATCTAAATTGCCCACTTCACGATCCATCAGCTGTGTAAACACGAAATTAGTAAAAGCTAAAATATCTTGGCGTGAACGGAAATTCTCAGCTAAGATAATTCGCTCGCCCTTCTCTTCTTGAGCATAGGCCTCATATTTCGAAAGAAAGAGGGTGGGATCCGCTAAGCGGAAACCATAAATGGATTGTTTAACATCACCGACCATAAAGTAATTGCCCGCTTCCGTTTCTTGGCGTGTTAAGCGGCGTAAGATAGTTTCTTGTAAAGTGTTGATATCTTGATACTCATCGACCAATACTTCAGCGAATTTATTTTGATAATAAACAGCAGCTTCTGAAACTTCATCCTCTTCATTATTCATAAGTATTTGTAGCGTTAAATGCTCCAAATCATTAAAATCAATCAGTTTACGTTCTGCTTTATAAGCTTGGTAGCGTTCAGTAAACTGTTGGGTCATTTCAGCAAGGACCTGTACATAATCTTGCGTGTCTTCAATAATTTCTACTTGTTCCGCGGGTGAAAGGACGAAATGCTTCTCGAAATCTTCATAGCCTTTCTTCGCTTCATTCCGCAGGTGTTTAATTTCATTATTGAAAACCTCTAAAACTTCAGCAGGTGTTGTTTTCTTTGCGGGGCCTCGAAGTGTTTGATATTTATAGCCCGCATTAATAAAGTTGTAGCACTCTTGTAATTGGTCGCCTTCCAGTAAACGAAGTGCTTGTTCGTATTGACTCTTTTCATTTTCTAAAATTGCTATTTGCTTTTCTAAATGTTCATCGTTATTCGCTAAATGTAAAGCTTGTTCGACCAGTTGAATAAGATAGACTAGCTCTTCAACGAACTGTTTTTTCAAATAATCCTTATAGATACTAGCCTCTTCAATGCGTCCATTCGGTACCTCATATAAATCAGCCAGACCCTCTAACCATTCTTTTGGATGAACATTCGCTCGCGAAAATTCATGTAATTGAAAAACCATCTGAGTAACATTATCGTCATTGCGGTCACCAGCATAAGCCTGCATAAATTGAATAAAATCAGAATCTGCTTCCTCATACAAGTCTTCCAATAACTCATCCCATACTTCTTCTTTAATCAATTCGATTTCGGTATCATCTGTCAACTGACGAAATACCGGATCAAAATCGATCAAATAATAATAACGTTCAATCACTTTTAAACAAAAAGAATGCAAGGTCGAAATATCGGCATGTCCCAGTTTCGGCAATTGTTGGACTAAATGATGACGGGTATCTGCTTGAGGATCAGCATTTATTTCTTCCTGAAGGACTTTTTGTATCCGCTGTTTCATTTCTTTAGCAGCCGCATTCGTAAACGTAACAACCAGCAGTTCGTCAATGGCTGTCCCTTTTTTAATTTGTTCGATGATTCGATTGACCAGGACCATCGTTTTTCCAGAACCCGCAGAAGCCGATATTAATAGATTAGTCCCTGTTAAATGAATTGCTTCCCATTGCTGATCTGTAAAGATCGAATCCTCTGTTTTTATTGGTATCTCTGCCATTAATCTTCACCTTCCGTCTCCTCATCCTGTGTGTACTTTTCTCTTAAGCGGTTGAAAAACTCTTTCTTGTTTATTTTTTTCATTTCTTGGTAGTTATTTTCAGGCAATAGCGCATCGAATTGTGAGATGGCTCGATAAGGTCCACGAATCGATGGAGTAAATAATCGATCATCATCAAAAGGTTTGAGCATATTTTCTCCTGATAAAATACGATTTCCGGCTTCAATAATTTTCTCACGGTTAAAGCGCAGTAATAATTGGAACTCTTCTTCTGTTAAAATTTTATCCCCCGAATAATCGCCATTTACTTTCAAGCGGATTGGATAAATGGGCGAAGTACTTTTTTCTAATTCTGTATCTACGGCTTCCAGTACTTCTTTTCGATCGACAATTAAACCATCAAATTTAAAGCCTTTTAATAACTCTTCTTCCCAATTTTTTTGCCCTATTCTTTGAAGATCAATAAAGGGATTATGCACTCGAGAATAAAAAGCTCCGATCCCTTTTGCTTTTTGATCAAAAATATCTTCTGAAAAAGTTAAAACAGTATCTAAATAAGTAATCATTTGTAACATTAAACCATAATACATTTGTTGATAGTTAAAGTTCGTTGTGCTGGATTTGTAATCGACAATCCCTGCATACAATTGATCGTCTACCTTAAAGGTATCAATCCGATCCACTTTTCCACGCAAGTAAAGCTGTCCTTCATTTTTTAGAGGGAAGGATAATCCTTGAATCCCTTCATTGGGCCCTAGACGGCCAAACAATAATTCGGTTTGATTTGTACGCATTTTACTTCTTTTCGCTTGATGAACAATTGACCAGACCATGCGCTCTACTGTACTTGCAAGTTGTCTGAATATAAATTGCATCCGGTTAGACGATTGCGCTAAGCGATATTTATTCGAATCAATCAGTAATTGAAAAATATCGCGGGTAATTTGCGAAACTTCTTGCGATGTAATCGCCGCAATGTCTTTATTTAAAGAAACCACTTGGCGGCTAATGAGATCTAAAGCATCATGGAAAAAGTTTCCAGTTTCTAAAGGAGATAATTCTTGAACTTGTCGCTCCTTCAATCGTAAACCATATAGTAAAAAGTGACTATAAGGATCTGCATAAAATGTTTCGAGTTGCGAAACAGATAAATACAAATCTTTTCCGTAGAGCTCTTCCGCTAAATCGTCCGTTAAAGGAACCGGTATGTTTTTATGACTTAAACTTTGGATAATTCGATTTTGTTTAAAGTTATTAGGATTATAAATACGTTCAAATAAATCGACCCAAAAGACAGGAGGCGCCTCTCGCTCATCTAAGGCATGCCGCAAACTAGTCACAAGTTGACCAAAAGTTTGTTCATACGAACCAATAAACTCTAAATAATCAATAGCACTTAGAGTCTCTTTTGAAGCAGCATTTGCATATTTTAAGCGTAGTTTTAAAGAAAAAGCATTTTGAATCCGTACTAAATAAGGACTCATTCTATTTTCTTGGCTTTCTTCGTTGATTAATGGATACGATAAAATAATCTTTTCGTTTGCTTGCAAAATAGCTAAATACATTGCGAACGGTTCATTCGCGGCACTTTCAATTTCTGAAGTTGCTAAATATTTATCGGAACTTAACGTACTATCAACCAATTCACGATCATCATCAGTTAGTAATGATTGATTGCTCGCTATTTTGGGCAGCTGTGTATCAGTTAATCCGATCAAAAACACAACTTTTTTCGTCTGAATTTTTGGCAAATCAAAATTCGTAATCAATACTTGATCAATCGCTGGAGGTACCATATTAAAGGTCGCTTGTTCAAAACCTGTTTCCATTAACGAGATGAATAAGTCGATATCCCATGGTTCATCCCCTAATACTTCTACAAACTCATCAAGCAGCTGCACAAATGTTTTCCAAGCTTGTTCGTGTTGTCTCGCTTCTTCTAAGCGTCCATTCGTACTTAATTGATCTCGCCAATGTTGTATTTGGTGCGCGACGCCTCGATCAATCATAAAATTATACAATAAAGTCGCAAGTTCTTGATTAGTCTCTACTTGATCTAACTGATCAATAAAAGGCACAATTTCTTTTCTGAACGTTTGCCGGACATCATTAGCGATCTCTTGAATATTTAGTTCATGATCACTTTGAACGAATTCTCCTTCCAATTCAAAACGAGCATATTGCCACTCTTCATCATCGACCCACGCATTTCCTTGGTAACCATAAGCAAGTGCTACATTTTCTGCGATATCAACTTTCTCACGCCAAGTATCCGCAGCCTGTACGTAGTCTCCGTTTTTTTCTTCGATATCAAGATAAGCCTCATCTGTGCCATTGTCGATCTCTGGACAATATAATTCTGTTCGTAAAAATCTAAACACATCATTTAGACGATAATGTCTCTTTTTTAACATAAAAAGACTCACTACAAACTCTAATAAAGGATGTTGGGACATAGTATCCGTTTGATCTATGAAAAAAGGCAGTGCATTTTCTTCAAATACAGCTTCAATATTTAATTCATAGCTGGCCAAATCGCGTGTCATGATTTGGAAATCTTTATAACGATAATTGCCACTAGCTACCATTCTTTTAATCTTTGTCGCTACGTGCATGATTTCGGTTTTTTTATCTTCAGCTGCCCATAGTTCAATATCTTCATAGGTTCTTTCTTTATATTTCTCTGTTTGCTGAACGGTAGTAGGCGTACTACTTTGCATCCAATAATCAGCAAGTTGCAGGACTTCAGAATGTGCTATTTCTGCTTTTTTATCTTGCACACCTAAAACAAGATCCTCCAAAAGAGGAATTTGCTGCATTTGTAACTGATCTTGTAATTGATTATACGCCTTCGTCGAGCGATAGTATGGATTATTTAGATCGTTTTCTTGGTGGATAGCTTCCGCATTTATTGTTAAACAAATCATTAATTGTTTCGTATATTTGCCAAGTTCAAGCAACAACTCTTGTTCTTGAGCAGAAAAATGTTCATAGTGGTCGACTACAATGGAAACATTTTGAAAGCTATCTTTTTGACGGCGTATAAATTTAATCAGTTCACTATATAAATCTTCTTTTTCAATATACTTGTTTTCCAGACTTTCGTCGTATTTTTTATAAAGAAGAGAGAGGTCGTTCATTTTACGATGGAAGTCACGCTCAGTTATTTCATCTGTTATTCGATGTTCTAAAGCAATTTCATCTAAATCTGCTGGAGATATTCTCCCATTGCGTAGCTCCATAAATAAGGTAACCAGTCGTTCAATAAAACCTGCTTCTTGACTGGCTCCTCGGAAAATAGATAACTGCTGTTCTTCTTCCTCTAATATTCTTTTCATTAACATCCCGAGACCACTTTCTGTTAACTGTGGTTTTTGGTAAATCGGTTGATCCTGCAGTAAATACCAAGCTAAACGACTAAAACTAAAGACTTGTAAGCGGATCATTCCACTATATTGAGTCTTTTCATCTTTCTCCATAAACTGTTCTAAAATCATGGTCTCTGCTTCATATTTCACGTTATCAGGGACTAAGTATAAAATTCGTTCCTCTGACTGCTTCTTCAGTTGGTCATAGATTTGATCAATGAGTATTTTTCGTTTTTTTTCTGGATATTCTCCCAATATAAATTGAACTGCCATACACTAACTCCCCTCAAAAATTATCTCTTTCATTTTAACATAAAGACTTGCATGATTATACGCTCTGTTCGACCTTCGTCAAAAAGAAAAAGCGAAGGGGTTCATAGCCCTTCACTTTTTCTTGTTCTCTAATATAAAAAATTTAAGTTTTTATTGGCCGATCTCTTCGATAATCGTCCGAATAACATCGGTGGCTGCTTCCATACTTTCAATCGCAATATATTCATAACGCCCGTGAAAGTTCTCGCCCCCAGCAAATAAATTCGGAGTCGGTAAGCCCATGAAAGAGATTTTAGAACCGTCTGTGCCTCCACGGATCGGCTCTAAAATTGGTTCAATCGCTAATTTCTCCATCGCTTTTTGAGCAACTTCGACTGCCCGCATATCTTTTTCAATCACTTCACGCATATTGTAATATTGATCGTGCATTTCGATCTGAATGCGTTCTTCATCAAAGCGATCGTTTAATTCTTCCGCAATATCTAATATTCGTTGCTTGCGTTCTTCAAATTTTTCACGATCATGATCTCTGACAATATAAGCCATTTTTGCTTGTTCAACTGTTCCTGTCATTGACGTGAGGTGATAGAAACCTTCACGTCCTTCGGTTTGCTCGGGAACTTCGTCGCTCGGTAGTTTATCATTAAAAGCCATTCCCAAAGTTAAAGCATTGACCATTTGATCTTTAGCTGTACCGGGATGAACATTTTTTCCTTGAACCGTCATATCAACACTGGCGGCGTTAAAACTTTCATACTGTAACTCGCCGACAGGCCCTCCATCTACGGTATAGGCAAAGTCCGCATTAAAATGCTCAACATCAAAACGATCTGCACCAATGCCAATCTCTTCGTCTGGACCAAAAGCTAAACGTACTCGTCCATGTTGAATTTCCGGATGTTCGAGTAAATACTCAACAGCACTCATAATTTCGACAATACCTGCTTTATCATCGGCTCCTAACAAAGTAGTCCCATCGGTCGTAATCAGGGTTTGTCCTAGATAATTTTTTAAGTTCGGAAAATTTGTAGACGATAATACAATATTTTCTTCTTCATTTAAAACAATGTCTTCGCCATCATAATTTTCGACAAATTGTGGTTGAATGTTGACCGAATTAAAGTCCGCCGTATCCATATGAGCAATAAAGCCGACAGTTGGCACCTCTTTTTCGGTATTTGCAGGAAGAGTAGCAGTCACAAAACCATTTTCCTCATTATATTCAACCTCATCTAAATTCATCGCCTTTAAATCTTCCATTAACTGTTGCGCAAATTCTACTTGTGACTGTGTGGATGGAATAGTGGTACTTGTTTCATCGGAACGTGTATCGATCTGTACAT
This sequence comes from uncultured Atopostipes sp., assembly GCA_963558565.1. Classification (GTDB taxonomy): domain Bacteria; phylum Bacillota; class Bacilli; order Lactobacillales; family Carnobacteriaceae_A; genus Atopostipes. The sequence continues at coordinate 100,594 of CAUWGX010000001.1, read as the reverse complement.
ATTTTATAAAGCGATCCACTAAATTTTTATACATATTTTGTCTCCTTTTTCTACGTTTCGATTAACTGAAACGAAAAACATCTTCTTGAGTTTCAGCAGGAATAATTTCAATGTCCCAGTTTTTTTCTTGTTTCCATTTTTCTAAATTCGCCGTCATTCTTTCAACAAATATATTTTCAATAAAATGTCCAGCATCTATAAACAATAAGCCTTCTCGAATCATATCTTGAGCGCCATGGTATGAAATATCCCCGGTGATATATAAATCCGCATCCTTACTGAGCGCTTGTTCGTAGTATTTTTCACCAGAGCCTCCTAAAATAGCGACTTTTCTAATTTCCGTGTTCAAATCAGCATTCGCATAACGTACATGTGGCAAAGAGAAGACTTCTTTGACTTGATCGATAAGGGTTGAAAATGTTTGGGGAGTCGATAGCTCACCAACACGACCAATTCCATATGTTTTTTCTGTTTTCCCTGTTTCTAAGATATGAAAAACTGGCTCTTCATACGGGTGATGTTTAGAAATCGTCTCGAGAACTTTTGGTAATAAGTAACGAGGAAACAAAATCTCTGCACGCTCTTCCACGACGTTTTCTGCTTGGTTTTCTCTACCAATTGTCGGGTTCGCTTCGTGATCTGGCGTAAAATGCCCTTTTCCTTCGCTTGTGTAGGAAACATTACTGTAATCACCTACTTGCCCCGCACCCACTTTATGCAAGGCAGCACGCATATTTTGAGCTTCTGCATGCGGTGTATATAAGACTAATAAACTAAGAGGCGTTTGATAAGAAGGATCAATGACTTCATAAGGCCCTTTTAATGCCAACGCTTCTGCCAACCAATCATTCATTCCATTTTCAGCCGCATCAACATTGGTGTGCGCAGAATATAAAGCAATATTTGATCGAATCAATTCCAAATATTCTTGACGACGCGCATCGTGTTCATTTAATGTTTTTAAAGAACCAAAAATAGAGGGATGATGCGTAAATATAAAGTCAACGTCTTTTTCTTTCGCTTCTTTTAGAGTATTCGCATCTAAATCAAGCGCCACCATCATCCGGTTCACTTTCTGATCCTTGGATCCAAAAGCTAAACCGATAGGATCCCAATCTTCAGCCAAATATGTCGGAGCGAATTGCTCAATCTGTTGAATAATTTCTCCTGTTTTTGTCATGAAATCACCTGTTTAATCTTTTGTATTTTTTCTTGAATTTCTAAAATTTTCTCTTCATGCTCTGTATTTAGTAACTGTGCAAGAATTCGTTCATTCGTTTTCAATGCTTGTAACCATTTTTTTCTAAAAGTAGCAGAAGACGCCGCTAGAAGTTGAGGGCCGAAGAATAATTCAAGTTCTGAATAGACAACAGCTGTTTTTGAAAATTCAGCGACAATTATTTCATAAGTTTTCCCTTTTTCTTCTAAAATATCTTCAGCGATAATCTCATAGTTTTCTTCCATTAAAAACTTTCGTAAAGCCATCTCTTCATTATTTGCTTGTAAAACTAAACGTGTTTTTTGTGAGATTTTCCCTATCGCATACCCACTACTTAAAATTTTCTTGATTAAAAGACCACCCATGCCACAAATAAAGATTGTTCCGAGCGCTTCCTTTTCTTCAAGCACCTCTAAGCCGTCCCCTAAACGCACAGATATTTTATCCGCTAATTCATAACTCATCACTATGTTTTCCGCGTGCTTTAAAGGACCGATCGCCACTTCTCCAGCGATTGCAGTGGGGACTTTCTTTTGTTGAACTAAATAGATTGGTAAATAAGCATGATCCGATCCGATATCTGCAATCGACTCACCGGGAACAACATATTTTGCTGCATGCCGTAATCTTTTTGACAATTCGATTTTTTTCACAAGAGCCACCTATTTCATTTTAAAATGATAGAAAAAAACCTTCACAAACAAAAAGCAACTCTTTGTTATGCGAAGGTTATAAAAAAATCTATTATTCTTCTTCAGTATCTTCTTCGTCTTCGTCAGCGCCAATAACTTCTGGTTCAGGCATAACATCTGAAGATTCTGTTGGCTCTAAGTCATCAGAGATGTCTTCAGGAGCGTTTACTGAAACAACTGTTTCGTCTGTTTCGGTAATGAGTTCTGCGTTTTCAGGCATTTCCATGTCTGCAACAGTTAACATATCTCCAATTTCAAGCTCAGAAACATCAATTGTGAAGTATTCTGGTGCTTCTTCTGGTGCAATCTCTAATTCTATTTCAGAAATAGATTGTGATACAATTCCTGCATCAATTTCTTCTTCACCATCTACGTAAACTGGGATTGTCATAATAACTTTTTCTCCAGCAGTAAATGCTTGTAAATCAACGTGATATAGTTTTTGAACAAGTGCAAATTCTGCAGTGTCTTTAACGAATACACTGTATTCTTCCCCATCCACATCGATCTTGAAAACACCATTCGAACCAACTTCACGAATAACGTCTTCAAACTCTTTTAAATCTAATAATATAGGTAATGATTCTACTTGCTTACCATAAACGACAGCTGGTAATTTTCCAGCAGCACGTGCTTGTTTAGAAGCAGACGTACCTGTTTTTGCGCGTGTTTCCGCAACAATTTTCATATCTTTCACCTTCCACTCAATATTTAAGTAAATTTCTAATTCAGTTTCATGTAGTCATGTCTGAATAAACCAAGGAATATTATATCAAACAAACACTTGTAATGCAAAGTTACATGACAAATATTTTCCTGGCATGTCGCTTTTATGTAAAAAAATTAAGGGCGTAGATTAAACTTACGCCCTTAACCTCATGTTTAACCGTTATTTACTCTAAAAAGTCTTTGAGTTGTTTTGAACGGCTTGGATGACGAAGCTTTCTTAAAGCTTTGGCTTCGATTTGACGGATACGCTCACGCGTTACGCCAAATACTTTTCCAACGTCTTCCAGTGTACGGTTACGACCATCATCTAAACCAAAACGTAGACGAAGGACGTTTTCTTCACGATCGGTTAATGTTTCTAGGACATCTTCAAGTTCGCCCTTCAACATTTCGTAAGATGCATTATCTTCAGGGTCCATTGCTTCCCCATCTTCAATGAAGTCACCTAAGTGAGAATCATTTTCTTCTCCAATTGGTGTTTCCAAGGAAACAGGGTCTTGAGAGATACTGATGATATTACGCACCTTTTCAGTTGGTAAGTCCATCTCAGCTCCAATTTCTTCAGGCGTTGGTTCTCGCCCTAAATCTTGAAGCAATGATCTTTGCACACGGACTAATTTATTAATCGTTTCTACCATGTGTACGGGAATACGAATCGTACGAGCTTGGTCCGCGATTGCGCGTGTGATCGCTTGACGGATCCACCAAGTAGCGTATGTTGAGAACTTGAAGCCTTTTGTATGGTCAAATTTTGTAACAGCCTTCATAAGTCCCATATTTCCTTCTTGGATCAAGTCTAAGAAGCTCATACCACGACCGACGTAACGTTTAGCGATAGATACCACTAGACGCAAGTTCGCACTTGCTAATTCATCTTCGGCGCTTCGGTCGCCTTCTAAGATACGTTTTGCGAGTTCGACTTCTTCATCTGCAGAAAGTAAATCTACACGACCAATTTCTTTCAAGTACATCCGAACAGGGTCGTTAATTTTTACACCTGGAGGAGCGACTAATTGCTCTTCTCGAGCTTCTTCTACGGTCGCCTCTTCTTCTTCCACTTGTTTAGTTAATGGGTCACCGTCTTCATCAACGACGCCAATTCCTTCATCTTCAAGTTTTTGAATTAATTTATCCATTCCCTCATCATCTAACTGATAAGGTCGAGCGAGTTTGTCACTCAGCTCTACATAAGAAACGGTGTCGTTACCTAAAAATTTAATCTCATCGATAAGTTCCTTACGTGCCGTTTGATAATCTTTTTTTGTTTTCGGAGCTTCTGCCATAAGATTACTGCCTCCCATAGTTATGATACCATTTATTTTCTAATTATTCTGTTATTTCATTTTTCAACTTTTTGTTTAAATTGATAATCTCAATTGCCAGTGCTGCCTGCTCACTTGTATTTCCAGCTCTTTGTGCTTCTTTCAGTGCTTCTGTTTTTTGTGAAATGGCTTCTTTGACAGGAGAAACATTGTTAATGACATGAATATAATCTTTAATTTCTGTTTCTACCAAATCTCCTAGATCAATTAAAAAGATTTCAGCTACTTTTTTCTTTAAATGATCTTCTTGTAAATAGTCTAGGAAACCTTCAGTATCTGTATTTTCAAAATCTGTCTCTCGATAAGATTCAAAGAGAATATAAATAAGCTGATAATCTTCACTCACAAATTCAAATGCTGGGTCAATTTTGTTTAATAAAAGCCATGCTTCTTCATAGTAAAACAATCGATTTAACAGCATTCTTTCTGCTTGTTCCACTAAAGTAAATTTTTGTTTGTTTTCGTGAGAAACTTGAACGGTTGGAACTTCATTTCGCATCGAACGTTGCTGTTGTTTCAATTCATCTAACTGACGAGCTTGACGCTCACTCATCACTGTTTCAAATTGTGTTTTCAATGTATCCAAGGATATATGAAACTCGTCCGCAAGTTGACTTAAATAGATTTCACGTTCAACGAGAGAATCTACTTTTGTGAGTTCTTGTAAAATATTATCAATATACTCAATTTGTTCCGTTTCATTGGCTAGATTCCGGTCACGACGATAATATTGCATTAAAAAGCCCATATAAGTGTCGCGTCCGTGAGTTAAAAACTCTTGAAATTCATTAGCGCCATGTTTTTGGATGTAATCATCAGGATCAAGGCCACTAGGAAAAGTGACCACTTCTACATTAAAGTGCGTATTTTCAGTCAAATAGTGAGCCGATCGTTGAATCGCTTCTGAACCTGCATCGTCCCCATCAAAGGCGAGGACAACTTGGCCTGTAAAGCGATCTAACCGTTTAATCTGATCTTCCGTTAAACTGGTTCCCATCGAGGCAATTCCATTTTTAACACCGGCTTGCCAAGCAGAAATTACATCCATATACCCTTCAAACAGCATCGCTTCGTTCTCACGTCGAATCGCTGATTTGGCTTTATCAAAATTATAAATAATACTACTTTTGTTAAATAGTGAGGTTTCAGGGGTGTTTAAATATTTGGCAGTTGGAAAAGAATCTTTCTTTTCTTCAAATATTCTCCCAGAAAAACCAATCGCATTCCCACGTTCATTATGAATCGGGAACATGATTCGATTTGAAAATCGATCCAGAAACTCTTGCGTCTCTGGTTGCTCATTTTGTGAAAACAAACCCGAATTTTGATAATGTTCAATTTCAAAATCAGTATCTTTTTGTGATTTTAAATATAAAAACAAAGCATTCCGTTGAGGTGGAGAAAAACCTAACTCAAACTCTTCTAAGGTTTCTTTGGTAAGCCCACGGTTTAATAAATAATCAAGGGCTGGTTTCCCTAAAGGAGTATTCATCAAAATATGATGATAAAAGTTTTTCGCCAACGTATTCATTGCATAAAGTTTGCCAGTCGTTGAATCTTCGGCATGCGGTTGATTCATTACCTGCGCAACCATCGATTGATCTAATGGATAGTTCGTTAGTTCAGCGGTTTTAATGATTGCTTCTGGATAAGTGAGTCCTTCAATTTCTCTTAAAAAGTTAAAGACATTTCCACCACGACCACAACTAAAACAATAAAAGATTTGCTTTTGGTCGTTGACTGAGAAAGAAGGGGTATTATCCTCGTGAAAAGGACAGTGAGCAAAATGATTCTGTCCTGACTTTCTCAGTTGTAAATACTGTGAAACAACATCCACAATATCCGTATTCTGCCTTATATCATCAACTGTCGCTTCAGGAATTCGAACCATCATGCTCACCTCTTTTTATCTGATTCTTATATAATTGGTCATAATAAACCTAATTTTAATTACAGTTATTAGTATATCATTTATACGCTAAATGTCAATTTACACGCATCGCCACAAGCTAAAACCCTCATTGGGCTTTAGAGTGTCTTTTCTGTTCCGAAACACAGAATTTTTGCTGGCAATGAGGATTTATTTGTAGACTTAATCGGAGAGTAAACCTAAAATATCTTCTTTCGTTAAAGACGCGACTTTCTTCTCGTCATCTGTTCGAATCACATTATCGATTAATTCTCGTTTTTGTTCTTGCAATTCATTAATTCCTTCTTCGATGGTCCCTTTCATAATCATACGAATGACTTGAACCGACTTTTGCTGACCAAAACGGTGTACGCGGTCAGCGGCTTGATCTTCAATCGCTGGGTTCCACCAAGAGTCGTACAAGATCACAGTATCTCCACCGGTTAAGTTTAAGCCCGTTCCACCTGCTCGTAAAGATATAAGGAAGATATCTTTCTCTCCTTCATTGAAACGAGTCGTTAATTCTAAACGGTCTTTTTTAGGGGTGCCACCATCTAAATAATGGTAACTGACGCCATAGTCTTCTAAGATCTCGCGAATAATCGCTAGCATACTGGTGAATTGTGAGAACAGCACAATCCGCTTGTTATTCGCTAGTGCTTCTCGCAGATACTCCATCAGACGCTCTAACTTAGCAGAGCCTCCTTCATAACTTTCGTCAATCAAGCGTGGGTCACAACAAATTTGTCGTAAACGAGTCATTCCAGCTAAGACACGCATTCTATTTTGCTCAAAGGCATCTTCTTCAATCAATGATTCTACATCATTTCGAATTAAAGAAAGCTGTGTTTGATAGAGACGTTTCTGCTCCTCAGATAACTCAATGTATTCAATGGTCTCAGTCTTAGGCGGTAAGTCGTCCAAAACATCTTCTTTCATACGACGTAAAATAAAGATATCAATTTTCTGGGCTATTTCCTCTTCTGACATTTCATTAAATGCTTTTTTAGAGCGGAATAGACCCGGTAAAATAATAGAAAACAACGACCATAATTCATTTAAATTATTTTCAATCGGCGTTCCTGACAAAGCAAAGATCGTATTTGCATTGAGTTGTCGAACAGCCTTTGTGGTCTTCGTTGCATCATTTTCACGTTTTGTGACTCATCAAGGATAATGGTTTGGAAATTATGTTTTTGATAGTATTCGATATCTCTTTGAATGAGTGGATAACTCGTAATCAAGACATCGATCTCATCTGTTTCCAATGCATGTTTCAATTGCTCGCCCCGCTCTTCAATCGTTCCACTAATAACAGTGGTACGAATCGAAGGTGCAAATTGCTCACATTCTTTTTCCCAGTTGTAAACAACACTTGACGGACTTACAATTAAATATTTTCCTGGTTGTTTTTCGATTTTTGAAAGAATGAAAGTAATCGATTGAATCGTTTTACCTAAGCCCATGTCATCCGCTAACACGCCGCCTAGCCCATAATAATCCAGCATGCTGAGCCATTTAAAGCCTGTTTCCTGATAGGGACGGAGAGTTGCTTGTAGGCTTGTCGGTACTTCAAAGTTTAAATTTTCTGGTTCTTTAAGATCCTTAACAAATTCTCGCAGCTCTTCCCCGATAGCTACATGTTCATCATTCACTAAAGAAAGGCCTCGTAGTAAGGAAATCGATGTTTCTTCTGAGATTTCTTCCGGTTGTAAATCAATTTTTTCGACATTTTCAAAGAATTCTTGGAACTCTTCTTCTTCTAAATCAATAATCTTTCCGGATTCTAACTGATAGAAGCGTTGATCTGTTTTTTGGAGTTGCGTAATTAAATTAGGCAACTCATGTGTTGCAACATCCGCGACATCAAAACGAATATCCAATAAGTTTGTCGCTCGATTCATTTCAATCGACAATTCTGGTGCTTCATCTGCATCGTAAATAAGAGCTTCCGCTTCAGGTGTCAAGTAAACGTTCATTAATTTTGACAGTTCAGCTAAATCATCATAAATGAAGAGACTAATCTCTTGTAAATACTCTAAGATATATTCATTCTCTTCAATTTTGCTGCGTCCAAAATAATGAGATAAAACATTTAACACATCATTTTCTTGAAAAACATCGCGAATAAATAATCCTTCATTTCCTAAAGATTCGGTTTGTTTGTCATCCTCTTTTGACGCAAGCGGATAGAGCGTTGCTTCGCCATATTTGAACACCGGTTGAACGGTTAAACGATCATTGACATAATCGATATACAATTCAGGGGTGAAAGGCACATGTTGAATATTCTCTTCGATGCTCTCTTCCACATCGTATTCAAATAACTCTTTGAGACTTGGAAGAATTAACGAATAAAAAGAAATTAAGTCACTTTCTGTTAATTGTAACGGCTGCTGTTGCATATTGCGGAACGTTTCAATTAATAATTGTGCTTTTTTAAAGCTCGTTGGATTTAATAAATAGAAAGTAGCATCAATACTCACCATATTTGCTTGTGGATGAAGATTGACTTTTTTCTCTTTATCTTTTTCACTGACATCCAATACAAAATACTCTTTTTCCTTAGTCACAGTGAAAGTAATTGGTATTCGCTCTTCCCCTTCATGAATGACGAGAGGCATTTCGAGTTGATTGATTGAACTTAATAATTTTGGTGGTGGTGCTATACGAACATAGCCACCGTCTACTTCCATGATTTGTTCGAGTAAACCTGGAACATATTTCGGAGGAATACTGAGTGCGCCTGAAGTATTGGCGGTGTATTGCCCATAAATTCGGTTGATCGTTTCTTCTTGCGTTTTACCTACTTCGTAAATATAAGATAGCAATTGACGATCTTCAGGCAAAATTGAATAAGTTTGAGGATTATAAGTCAGTTGCTTCCCAAAAGTATAGTTATTCCCTTTTAATAAATGCCCCACAACTTCAATAATATCTTTCACAACATATAGATGTTCTTCGCCCGCTTTTAAATAAAATTCATATTCAAAAGCATTTTGAAGTGGTTGCATGTTTAAAACAAATTCAAATTGCAAAGGTGTTTTACTAAACGAAATGGTTTGCGCCTCAATATCTTTTTTCGCTTCGTCAAATAAATGACCAAGTAATTGTCGATTTTTCTGGAGTAACTGTAACTGGCTACTCGGTGCTTCTAAATCTTCTATTCCATCTTCATTTAGTCGATCAAAAGCATCCTGGTTAATCGTATTTAAATATAATATACTCGCCACTACGTGGTGACAAGCGCCTGATTGTTTTTGAAACTCTTTACAATCACAAGAATATTTTTGCGCAAGGCCATTTTCTAAAAAACTAAAATAAGTGTGGTGGTTTTGTTCATCTCTAACGGTAAATTCAACGGAACGGTTTTCTTCATTTAACTTCAAGTCTTTCACTTGATTGTTATTGAATAATTCCTTTCCTTTTTCATAAATGGTTTGATTAGTCGCTAACGACTTTACTGTTGCCTCAGGAAAAAATTGTTTCTTAAACAAATAATTCAGTCCTTCTTAAGCTTATTATTTCTATCAACTAATTATAACAAAAACACATCATTTTATCATGCAAAACGAAAAAATCACCTGAGAGCTTGCTACAAGTGATTTTTTCCAGTTTTTAATTTGTATACTTTTAAATAACTAGTTGGCTAAAATCTGCGAATTGCTTAGCTATGATAGCTAACTTTTGCAGTAAAGTCAAACGATTTTCCTTAACGGCTTCATTTTCTACCATTATCATATTATGGTCAAAAAAGTCATTAATCAATGGACTGATTTTTTTCAGCGCCTCATATCTAGCTTGGGGCTCGGATTTTAGTTCAAAGTCTCTTTCTAATTTTTCAACCGCATCCACCAACGCTTTTTCTGAATCAGTTTCTAGTAAATCCTCATCAATCGTCTGAACGGCATCTCTATTTTCCGTCATATTGAACACACGCGTTATCGATTCGACGACTATTTTGAACGCTTCTGTTTCTTTTTCTTCTTCCAGGACTTGTGCTACTTTTAGCATCCACGATAAGCTTTTATGGGTTGTACCTAGGGCTGCTTGTCGGATATCATGTGCAATCTGATACTCTGCTTGCATGATTTGCTCTAAGCGATCTTTAATGAAATTCAATAAAGCTGCTTTATTTTCTGCAAGATCCTCTTCACGGCTCACTGGTAACTCGCTTGCTTGGATGAGGTCATTGATAAACTGATCGACTTCTATGTGATCTACGCGAAGATCAAGCATGATACGAACCACACCAATCGCTTGTCTTCTTAAAGCATAGGGATCGTTTGAACCGGTTGGGATTAAACCAATGGAGAAAAATTGAATTAAAGCATCAAATTTATCGATTAAAGCCATATACTCTCCTAATTTTGAACCAGGTAATCCACCCATGACCGATGTTGGTAAATACTGATCACTGATAACTTGCGCTACGGCTGGATTTTCTCCTCGTTCTAGTGCATAGGCTCCACCAATAACGCCTTGTAAAGTTGGAAACTCATCAACTATTTGGGTCATTAAGTCAAATTTATAAATGGAAGTGGTCTGTTTTAAGACCTCCATTTCAGCAGCGCTTAAATGATAATAATCTTTAACAACTTCTAATAATTTACCAGCACGAATTTGCTTATCGTAAAGTGTTCCGAGTTGATCATGGTAATCAACATGTTTTAACTGCTCAACAAAATCCCCAATCGATGATTTTTGATCTTCTTCATAGAAGAATTTAGCATCCGCTAAACGAGCGGTTAAAACTTTTTCATTCCCTCGTGCAACATTATCTAAGTATTGGTCATCGCCATTACGGACGGAAATGAAATAAGGAAGTAGATGATTGCTTCTGCTATCTTCTCGAACAGGAAAATATCGTTGATGATCCATCATTGAAGTTTCAAGGACCTCATCTGGAATGGTTAGATACTCTTCGTCGAACGTACCATAAAAAGCGGTGGGATATTCAACAAGATCTGTCACTTCTTCTAACAAATCTTGATAAAACGTCGGCGCTGACCAGCGACGTCCATTACATAAAGCTTCAATTTGTTTGATGATCTCTGCTTGTCTTTCAGCTCGTCGAGGCAATACATACTCCGCTTTCAGCTTTTCTTCATATTCTTCTGGACGATTGAGGGTGATTGTTTCTCCTAAGAAACGGTGACCTTCTGTTTGATTACTTGTTTTCACATCAAAAACTTCAAAAGGAACAACTTCTTCATCAAGTAAAGCTACTACCCAGTGGACCGGGCGCACATAATGATAATTGGTCGTGCCCCATTTCATATTTTTAGGAAATTCAATCTTTTCAACGACAGGTGCTAGACCTTTTAGTAGCTCTTTTGTTTCCTTCCCTGGAATATGTTTTTCAATATAAACATAAGGTGTGCCGTCTTCATCTTTAATAATTAATTCATCGACGGTGCCCCCTTGTCCTTTTGAAAAACCAATGGCTGCTTTAGTCCAATTCCCCTCTTCATCTTGTGCAATCTTTTGTGCAGGTCCACGGACAGTTAAATCTTCATCAGGTTGTTTTTCAGCTAAATCCTCAACTATGACCGCAAAACGGCGCGGGGTGGAATAACCACTCACCTTACCGTAAGATAAATGACTCTCCTCTAAAAATGCTTTTGTTTTATTCACTAATTGCTGTTCTGCTTGCACAATAACTCCGGCCGGCATATCTTCTAAGCCGACTTCCAATAAAAATGTATGTGTCATCTAATTGACCTCCGATTCTAAACGATATTTTTCAACCCATTGCGCTTCGTCGTCTTTTAATAACGGAAAGTTCAGTTTCGCGCGTTCATTTAAAAATGATTTGGCAATATTTCTAGCCATCGAGCGAATTCGGCGTAAGTAAGCAGGACGATCTGTCGCGGAAACTGCTCCTCGGGCATCAATTAGGTTAAAGATGTGACTACATTTCAAAACATAGTCGTATCCTGGATGCACTAGCCCTTGATCAATTAATAAAGTTGCTTCTTTTTCATAGGCATCCAATAGCTGAAAGAGCATCTCTAAATTACTTTCTTCAAATGTATAGACCGAATGCTCATATTCAGGTTCTTTAAAAATTTCACCATATTCGACACCATCGGCCCATTCAATATCATAAACACTGTCAACATCTTGAATATAAGAAGCCAGACGCTCTAATCCATAAGTCAACTCAGCTGTAACGGAATCCACTTCCATTCCTCCAACTTGCTGGAAATAAGTAAATTGAGTCACTTCCATTCCATCTAACCAAACTTCCCAACCTAAGCCTGCACAGCCTAAAGAGGGGTTTTCCCAGTTATCTTCTACAAAACGAATATCATGTTGCAAAGGATCAATACCTAACGCCATTAAACTTCCAATGTAAAGTTCTTGGATATTTTTTGGAGAAGGTTTCATCACAACTTGAAATTGATGATGTTGATATAGACGGTTTGGATTATCCCCGTAACGCCCATCATCTGGTCTCCTTGACGGTTCAACATAAGCTGCATTCCATGGTTCGGGGCCCAATGAACGTAAAAAAGTGTATGGACTCATCGTCCCTGCTCCTTTTTCAGTATCATAAGCTTGCATTAATAAGCAATCTTGATCCGACCAATATTTTTGTAAAGTTAAGATAATTTCTTGAAAAGTTAGCACTTTATCAGCCATTTTATCACTCCTTGATATAATAAAAACTCGTCCCTATACTGACAGTCATCCAATCAGTATAGGGACGAGTTCTTCGCGGTTCCACCCTATTTCTAACTCAATAAAATGAGTTAGCACTTTTACATTTATTTTATCTCTATGGTGCCTCTTCAATAATCATTTTGACTTGGCTCTCACTCACCCAAGTTCGCTGGCTCAAAATAAATTATTTACTTCTCCATAGTGAACACTATTATCATACACTCTCCAAACCTTTTTAGCAATTATCTTTTTTACTCCAGCCCTTTGGCTATTCTTTGCGAAGGCAGACAAGTATGGGTATTTGAAATCTAATTTAAAAAGTTCGGTTTGACTTATTCTTCTTTTAAAAAATCTTCCCATTTATATAGATTATCAATAAACTTCTTACTTTTTAGTCTGAGGCCCACACTTTCATCATAAATATGATCCAAAAGCCGCTTAATTTCCTTTTGCGTACTTTCCTTAATAGAAATTTCACCGATTTTTTCCAGTTTAATGACCGAATATAAACGAACTAAGTGAACAGCTTTAGGATCGAGATGCAGTCGCCGCGGATCTTCAAAAAAGTGTTCTGAACAGAGGATTCCATGATATTTATCGGAATAATCGAAAATCCCTTTTGTTTTATGACAAATACTGCAGGCGACAAAATTAGGAGCAACGCCTAGAAATTCTAAAAATTTCGTTTCTAATATATTCGCAATCACTTCCGGGTTATAATCTTCATTGATTAAATGTAGACTTTGTTTGATTAATTGATAGATTTGAAGATGGATTGTGCGGTCTTCAATCGCCGCATCTGCTAGAGCACAAATATACGTCCCATAAGCATTTTTGAAGATATCCATTTGTAAATTTCTAGGAGTCTCTACGTTTTTGGCCCCTCGCAAAAAGCTTAAGCCATTCTCGCGGATATCCGCTATAAAAGTGGCTGTTGTAAAAGGCTGAATCGCTTGGAATAAACTCCCTTGTTGTTTTTTAGAACCCCGAACAAAAAACATAATTTTGCCAAATCTTTGAGTAAAAATCTTTACTAGGAAATCTCGTTCCCGGTGTTTTCGATGATACAAAACAATCCCTTCAACTTCTTCCAAATGTGCCATAATCTACTTCCTTTATCACTCTGGAAACACTATTCAACGACTCACTTAATAATCTTCTTCTTTGTAACCGAATTTGCTTAAATCACGTGGTGTATCTCGCCAATCGTCTTCTACACGCACCCAAAGTTCTAAATAAACTTTGCTGCCTAATAAGTTTTCTATATCTTTTCGTGCACGCGTGCCAATTTCTTTCAGCATTTTTCCGCCTTTACCAATAATGATTCCTTTCTGGCTGGTACGTTCAACGTTAATAGTTACATTAACATCTATGAGGTCATTTTCGCCCCTTTGCATGCTCTCCGTCACTACTGCAACAGAGTGTGGAATTTCTTCGCGTGTTAATTCTAAGATCTTTTCGCGGACTAACTCGGAGACAATAAAATATTCCGGATGATCAGATAACTGATCACTCGGGTAAAATTGAGGACCTTCTTCTAAATAACTTGAAATCACTTCAAGCAAACGGTCTATATTATTTCCATTCATCGCTGATATAGGAATAATTTCAGAAAACGTCATTTCTTCCTGGTAACCTTCGATGATCGGCAATAATTCATCGGGATGTACGCGATCAATTTGATTCAAAACTAAAAAGACCGGGGTCTGAATATCTTTTAGTCGTTCCATAATGAACTTGTCGCCTGGCCCTTTTTTCTCGGCCACATTGACCATAAATAAAACGATATCTACTTCATTCAAAGTACTTAAGGCAGTATTTACCATGTACTGGCCAAGTTGATGTTTTGGTTTGTGTACACCGGGAGTATCGATAAACACGATTTGCTCTTCGGGCGTAGTATAAACCCCTTGAATTCGGTTCCGTGTGGTTTGAGCTTTATCACTCGTAATTGTAATCTTTTCGCCTATAATTTGGTTTAACATCGTTGATTTTCCAACATTTGGTCGTCCTACAATAGAGACAAAACCTGATTTAAAATTTTTATTTTCCATCATCAATTTATTTCCATATCCTTTTCTTTAAACGCTCCTGGAAGTAACTCAGAAACGGTTGTATTAAATGTATCCCCTTTTTTATTGGTTAAAATAACTGTCATATCTGGATCACAGAATTCTACTAAAACTTGTCGACAAGCTCCACAGGGCGAGATAGGTCCTTCTGTACGTCCCGTAACGACCAACTTTTCAAATTCTCTTTCACCTTCCGAGACAGCTTTGAAAACAGCTGTGCGCTCGGCACAATTGGATAAAGGGTAGGAGGCATTTTCAATATTGCAGCCTGTAAATACTTGTCCATCTTTTGTAAGTAATGCTGCTCCTACAGGGAAATGGGAGTAAGGCACGTAAGCTACATCTAGCATTTCATTCGCCTTATTTTTTAATGTTTCTTCTGATATTTTCTCCATAATGACACCTCATCTATTTTTTAAATTCATTGATAATTTTTTAATATTGCAAAGATTTTTGGAAGTAAGATCACTGCGCCTGTAACCAGTGCAAAGAAGGAGGTAAAAAGAACGGCTGCTGCAGCCATGTCCTTTACTTTTTTCGCTAACGGATGATAACCAGGAGAAATAAAATCAATAATGTTCTCAATAACGGTATTGAGTATCTCCATAATAATCATTAAAAAAGAAACCAGCAAAATCCATAACCACTCATGCAGGCTGAGCGGTAAGAATAAAGATAACAAAATGACCGCTACAAATGAAAACATATGAGAACGCATATTGCGCTCTTCTTGAAAGACCGTTCGAACCCCTTCAAATGCATAGCGAAACGAATCGATAAATGTTTTATTTTTAGGTGGACGTTTTTTATTATCGCTCAAGTCCATTCTCCTCTAAAATTTCTTCTTGGAGGGAGAACATTTCTTTTTCTTCAGCTTCTGTTTGATGATCGTAACCATTTAAGTGCAGAAAACCATGTACAGTTAGAAAGCCGAGTTCACGCTCTAAAGAATGACCGAACGCTTCGGCTTGATTCTCTGCTTTATCGATTGAAATAAAAAGATCGCCCAGAAGTCGTGGAATCTGAACTTCCTCTTCCATAAATTCTGAGTCAAAAAACACAGCAAAATCTTCTTCATCATTATCTTCAATAGCGAAACTAATGACATCTGTCGCTTTATCGATAAAGCGATATTCGCGGTTGATTTCTTGAATTTTATTATCATCTACAATCGTTACAGAAACTTCAAAATTCTCGCCTAAATTCAATTTTTTCGCCGCCGCGATGATTAATTCCTTCATCAACTTCAGGTGTGTCTCTTCCACACGCTCTGTTTCATCGTATATTGCAATATCCAATATCGTCACTTCCAGTCTTTTACAAATTTAAACATATTCTATTTTTCGTCTATTTTATTTTTCTTTCTCTGCTTTTTCTTGTTCGTCATAAGCTTTAATGACTTCCGAGACGAGTGGGTTTCGGATCACATCCGCTGTGTCAAAAGTCACATGTCCGATTTCTGAAAGATTGGCCAAAGTATGTGAAGCATGGATAAGACCGCTTCTTGTTCCCCGAGGTAAATCGATTTGGGTTGTATCGCCATTGACAATCATTTTAGAACCAAACCCTAAGCGTGTAAGAAACATTTTCATCTGTTGTGTCGTTGTGTTTTGCGCTTCGTCAAGAATAACAAAAGCGTCATCTAACGTACGCCCACGCATATAAGCAAGAGGCGCAATTTCAATGGTTTCTCTCTCCATCAAACGACCCGTATGCTCAACGCCAAGGATTGCATACAGCGAATCATATAAAGGTCTTAAATAAGGATCGACTTTTTCTTGTAAGTCCCCCGGAAGAAAGCCTAAATTTTCTCCAGCTTCAACCGCTGGTCTTGTTAAAATAATCCGTTTGACTTCTCCTTTTCTTAAAGCCGCAACTGCCATTGCGACTGCTAGGAAAGTCTTACCTGTACCTGCTGGTCCTATGCCAAAAACAATATCATGCTTTTTAACCGAATCTACATAGTTACTTTGACCGACATTTTTAACACGGATTGGTTTTCCATTATAATCTCGTGTAATTTCTTTTTCATACATCCGCAAGAACTGATCAAGCCGGTCACTTTTAGCTAAGCGTACAGCATTAATAATATCAATCGGTTTAATCGCTATATTTTTATCTAAGAGCGCTTCAAGTTGCGAGATAATTTCGCCCGTTCGTAAAACATCCTCTTCTGTCCCGTTGATAATGATTTGGTTCCCACGAGTACTTAGGGAAACCTCCAATTCATTTTCAAAAATAGCTAAATGGCTATTTTGAGGACCAAAAATGGCCATTGCTTGTTCATCGTTTTGCATCGTCCGAATAGATTGTGTCGATTCATTGGTCAAAAACTCATACACTCCTTCTTTAAGTTCCTAATTGCATTCAGATTTTATCATAAATTCTAGACATCCGCTATATTTCTTCCTATTTATCCAGAGATCGCGATTAAAAAGAGTGAAACGATTCGTTTCACTCTTTAAGGTCTAATAATATTTTTATTATGAAGACAAACGTTCGCGGACAAGCGCATTGACTTGGCTGCCATCTGCACGACCTTGTACTTTTGGCATCACATTGCTCATCACATCGCCCATATCTTTCATGGATTCTGCGCCGACTTCTTCAATAGTTTCATTCACTAAATCTCGGATTTCATCTTCGGATAGTTGCTCCGGTAAATATTTGTCAACAATGGCTATCTCGTCATCAAGCTTATCCATTAAATCTGTTCGTCCAGCTTTTTCAAACTCTTCATAAGATTCTAAACGTTGTTTTTTCTCACGAGATAAAATCGCTAATTCTTCATCGGCGTCTAATTCACGGCCTTTATCGATTTCTTCATTTTGAAGCGCTGATTTAATCATGCGAATCGTCGTTAACCGTTCACGATCTTTTGCTTTCATTGCTTCTTTCATATCATTATTTAATTGATCTAATATGCGCATAAAAACACCTCTCTATTATGATTGTTTATGCAAAGACAGCCCAACAATCGAATGTTCGATTTGTCGGGCCGTCAAAATCATTACTATCTATTATTTCTTCTGTTTCGTTTCTTGTCTCGCTTGCGAGCTTCCTCAGATTTCTTCTTACGTTTTACACTAGGTTTATCGTAGTACTCTCTTTTTCTAGCTTCTCGCAAAGTACCAGTTTTAGATACGGAACGTTTGAATCGACGAAGAGCATCATCAAGAGACTCACCATCTCTGATCTCTGTTTTAGTCAACGTTCTTCCCTCCCCTCGTCTTTTCAGGGTGTTCCAATATTTGAATCATCTTCACTATTAGTCTTCCCTTATCCTCAAAGCAATTCTGCTTTTGGGTTTTTGTTTTCTACTCAATCACATAAATTGAATAGTTCATAACATATTATAGACAAAATTCAAAATAAGGTCAATTAAGAAAACTGAAATAATTAATTTTCTTATCACTTACTCATTTGTTTTTGGACACAATCTTCACATAAACCAAACAACTCAAAACGATGAGAAGTAATCTTTGAATCGCCGATCTGATCTTTAAAGAAATTTAAGGGACAAGTTGTTAATTCTTCAGAATGTCCACATTCAGTACATATAAAGTGATGGTGATGTGAGTCGACGCCACAATGAGCGCGGAAATATTTTTCACCAGATATTTCCGTTTCTTCTAAAATACTTAAAGTAGAAAAAGAGTGTAAGTTTCGATAAATCGTATCGGGACTGATGCCTGGATAGTCTTCTTTTAATATTTCTTTAACTTCTTTCGCAGAGAGATAACGGTCTTCATTATATAAAGCTTCAACCATACGTACTCGACGTTCAGTCATTTTGAGGTCGCTATCTTCAAGTAAATTTAATGCTTCTTTTAATAATGGCATAGTTTCTCACCCTTGTTCATATTTTCGTTCCCATTATACTCCATTAATCAAACAATTTAAAGTCATATCCGTTCATGATCAAAATCCCTTTTTACGAAAACTTTGTATTTTTCTTCATTTTCGCTATAATTATTTTGATTGCAATAAAAAAGTTCAGGAAGGAAATTTTATGTCTGTTCATAACGAATTAATAGTTTATATTGTCTCCGATGCGATTGGCCAATCAGCAGTAAATATCGCACGTTCGGCTCTTTCACAATTTCCTAAACTACACTATGAGATTAAAGATTATACCTTTATCTCTGAAACCAATGAAATCGATGAGATTATAGAAGAATTAAAAAATGAAGAAAATACAACGATCGTCTTCCATACCTTTTCCAATACAAATATGGCCATGTATTTAGATAAAGAATCAGAAGACGTCTGCGAGGCAAGCTATGATATTTTAACACCGATTGTGAATCGTATTGGCCAGTTAACGGGAATTGAACCCAACATGAAGTCAGGTGTTTTAAGGCGCCGTTTAGATACGAATTACTTTGAGCGTATTGAAGCCTTAGAATTTGCAGTCAATCATGATGACGGGAAGGACCCGCAAGGATTTTTAGAAGCAGATTTAGTTATTTTAGGAATATCCAGAACTTCAAAGACCCCTTTGAGTATCTTTTTAGCGAATAATAACTTTAAAGTAGCCAATCTTCCTTTAATGCCTGAGGCCCAGTTACCGGAAGAAATTTGGGAAGTTGATCCGAAAAGAATTATCGGTTTGACCAATGATATTAAAGTATTAAGTGAAATCCGTAAAGAGCGAATGATCGCTTATGGTCTAGATCCGGATACCATTTATTCAAATTCAGATCGTATTCAAGAAGAAATCGAATACGCGAATGAATTATACGAAAAACTAAATTGTAAAGTCGTGAATGTAACAAACAAATCAATTGAAGAAACGGCTGGAAAAATTATTAATCATTTAAACGAACAAGGTCTCGTACAATTAACCCGTTTTGAACGCTAAAAAAAACTGCCTTTTCATCCAATCTTTGGGTGAAAAAGGCAGTTTTTATTTTTTAATTTTCACTTGTTTTGTTTCGTTTAATGCGGCCTTCCCAATTCTTATAGCCACCTTTTAAAACGTACAAGTCTTCAAAGCCATGCTTACGTAATTCAATAGCTGATCGATAAGCGGCATATTTACCATCTTCATATAAATAAATCGGCTGATCTTTGCGTAATTCAACATGACGCTGTTTCATTTCGTAAAATGGAATATTGCGTGCTCCAAGAATATGTCCTGCATCAAATTCATCGCCTTCACGAACATCAATCAACTGTACTTTACGCAGATTCTGTTTGAATTCTTCATTTTCTAAAGCTGTCGCTGCATTTTTTCTTCTGAAGTATTGGACAAGTTCCCAAATCCCCCAAATAATCAATGCTAACCATAATATTTTAGTAAAAGTACCCATGTTTCCTATAAACTCTTTCACTGTATTTAACAAACTAGTCGTTCCTTTCTAACAATAAGTTTCGTTGTTGCCTTATTATACTACTTCTTCCAGTTCATTCAAGACCAAAGAAGCTGCACCAATCATCCCGGCATCGTTACCTAGTTGAGCAATTTTAATTTTAGTCACTTTACGAATTGTCGGAAAAGTAAACTCTTTAATTGCTTGCCGTACTTTCTCAGCTAAAAAATCTCCTGCTTTAGATACTCCACCACCTAGAATAATGGTTGATGGATTCAGAAGGTTCGCAACATTTCCTAAAGCTAAAGCTAAATAATAGACAAAACGATCAATCACTAAAACAGCCAAGGGATCATTAGCTTTGGCTAAATCAAAGACCAATTTTGCATCAATTAATTCTTCAGCTTCGATTTTATTTTTTAATTCTGAATTTCCTGCATATGTATATCCCATATCTCGGGCTAAATGAACCACACCAGTAGCGGAGGCGTATTGCTCAAGACAACCTTTTTTACCGCATGTACATTCATAGCCATTGGGTTCTACGGTGATATGCCCTATTTCTCCTGCCGCGTCTAAGGCGCCGTGAATAAGTTTTCCATCCACAATTAAACCACCACCTACCCCTGTGCCTAGTGTAATAAAAGCGACATTCGCCTCTTCGTTCCCGGCACCTACCCACTGCTCACCTAAAGCGGCGACGTTAGCATCGTTATCAATAAAAAAGGGAATGCCCGTTCCCTCTTCGGTCAATTCTCGGATAGGTTGTAACGTTTTCCAGTTAAGATTATAAGCACCGATGACTGTTCCTTGCTCTCGATTAACCGTTCCTGGTGAGCCCATCCCTATCCCTAAAAAATCAGCAGAAGTTAATTTTAAATCCGCTAATTTTTGGTTGATAGAAGCAATAATATTTGGGACTATATTCGCTCCTTTGTTTGAAATATCTGTCCCAACACTCCAACTGGATTCAATCGCTCCTGTTTGATTCAAAATGCCTATTTTAGCAGTCGTGCCCCCTAAGTCAATTCCTATTACCTTTTTATTTTTCACTGCAATTCTCCTAGCTTTCATTCATATTCTTGAATTTTCAGTTCATTAAAATAAAATGTTATCCGTTCGTATAAAACCAATAACAAGTAAAACAATTAAAATAAGGATGTATAGTGCACCATATTTAAAACGTTGTTGTTTGGAATTATTAAAAGCATTCGGTGAAGATAATGCGTACATCATCAAATAACCCCCCACGAGGCCTCCAATATGCCCCATCAAATCAACAGAGACACTAAATAAGCCAAAAACCACATTCAGAATAATTAACACAAGATAATTTCGCGATAAGTGTTGAATACCTGCTTGATAGGGATAAAGCTTCCCAAGCACAATCGTCGCTGCAAATAGACCAAAAATAGCAGTACTGGCTCCAGCTGAGATAGAAGTATTGATCGCAAAGCTCGCTGCATTTCCTAAAAGTCCACTTAGTATGTACAATAAAAAGTAACGGAAATGGCCAATAATCTGTTCTAGTTGTGCACCTAAAAAGTAGACAATCAAGCCATTAAATAATAAATGGGTAAAACCAATATGGAGAAACATCGGTGTAAGTAGTCGCCACCAATCGCCGACCACAATTAACTCATTGACTTTAGCTCCAAAAATTATTAATGTATAAGGATTTTGGCTTCCTCCATTAAAACTCATAAGTAAGTACATGAAGATAGTGATGGCCAATATTCCGTAAGTGACAAACGGCATTCTGCGCCAATTCCTTAATGTACGTTTGATATTATTATCCATTATTAAACCCTTTCATTACTATACCAGTAAATTCTATTCATTTATATGAAAATTTTCCGAAGAATCTACGCAGTGTTCCCGTCAGTTGTTGGCTCAGAAAATTTATTTGCTTGCTCATCATAAACCAAAACAATTCCTGATCCAATATCATAGTGCCAACCTTCAATAGCCAATTGGTTTTTTTGTAACCGTTCCTTGATAAACGCGTATTCTTTAAGATGGGTTAATTGTTCAATAATATTGTACTTTTCCATCAATTCAGCTTTGGAATGAGATGTTATCGGTTGGTCATTTTTTTCTGTTAATTCTTTCGCTTTTTCGAGAGGCTTCAAATACGCTTGAGTGTAAGGTAAATCAGATAAAGTATCCGTACCTGCAAGTGCTGCCGCGCAACCTCCACAATTCGAATGACCACAAATAATCACTTGTTCGACTTCCAACACCTCTACCGCATATTCAATAGCCGATAAAGTGGTTAAATCTTTCTCGCTCTCCTCCAGAAGCGGAATAGTATTTGCGATGTTACGGATCGTAAAAACTTCCCCGGGCTTACTATCAATCAGCATCGCTGGATGCACACGTGAATCAGAGCACGCAATGAATAAAGTATGTGGGCGTTGTGTCTTTTCTAATTTATGATAAAGATGTTCATTTTCTTTATAAGTAATATCTTTAAAATGCTTTAAGCCATTTTTTAAACGTTCAATCATTTATATCCCTCACTCTTTTTTTGTGTTTTTACTATATCATATTTTAACCACTAAACAGGAAAATTTTTGATTAAACAACGAGTAAAAATAAATATTTAATAAATAATACTAGAATAATTGCCGGAGTCGTGTTATTCTATTAATCGCAATGTATTTATTATATAATATAAATACTTAACTTTTTCTGATTTGGAGGGAATCGCATGCGCGTAAACATTACTTTAGAATGTACAGAATGTGGTGAACAAAACTACATTTCTACAAAAAACAGATCAAACAATGATGAACGTTTAGAAATGATGAAATATTGTCCACGTCAACGTAAAAAAACTTTACACCGTGAGACGAAAAAATAATTTAATAATTTGTTGAATCCCGAGAGTTTTCTTGGGATTTTTTATTTTCATAGTTATTTTCTTTTAATTTTTATATAAAAAAAGAGAGCATTTTCTGCTCTCTTTTTTTGTTTGAAATATTATTCTTCGTTTTCGGTTTCGCCTTCTTCTTCGGCTTCTTCGACGGTGGTTGGTTCTTCATCTTCATACTCTCCCACTTCAAAGTAAGCATCCATAATCTGTTTAGACATCTCTAGGTTGGCTGTTCCTGTATTTTCGTTTGGTAAGTAAGGAATAACAACGGCTACCGCAATCTCTGGATCATCATAAGGCGCATACCCGATAAAGGTAATGTTTGTGACGCTTTCGCCTCGATGGTCTTCATTTTCACCCCAGTAACTTGCTTGGGCCGTCCCTGTCTTACCTGCTGCATGATAAGGAGTACCTGAGAAGAT
This sequence comes from uncultured Atopostipes sp., assembly GCA_963558565.1. GTDB lineage: Bacteria > Bacillota > Bacilli > Lactobacillales > Carnobacteriaceae_A > Atopostipes. The sequence continues at coordinate 77,367 of CAUWGX010000001.1, read as the reverse complement.
ACCTGGCGCATAACCATAGTCCCCATTCACAACTAAATTCAATCCATTTTGAACACGACTCATCTGTTCATCGGTCACATCAATAGTATTCATAATTTTTGGTTTAACTTCTGCCACCAATCGACCGACTTCCCCATTTTCTTGGTTCGTTTGACGAATCTCAGAAACTAAGTGAGGAGCATATCTTGTTCCACCATTAGCGATAGTAGAGGCATATTGGGCAAGTTGCATTGGAGTATAAGTATCAAACTGTCCGAAAGAAAAGAATAAAGCTTCTCCAGGGTTTGTACTTTTACCCGCTTGACCTGTCGATTCATTGGGTAAGTCGATACCTGTCTCACTACCTAACCCAAATTGACGATAATAACTACGCATTTTTTCTGCTGTTTCTTGGCCATCAATAGGTAAGCCTTGATTTGGAGCATAATCCCAGTAACCACCCATACGCATGGCTAACGTTGACATATAAACGTTTGAAGAGTATTGAAGAGCCGTCATATCGTTCACTGCGACACTTCCATCTCTGTTAAAGACAGATGATATGTTTTGTGAACCCGCGAATCTCATTGGTGTATCTACGATCGTATTATCATCGGTTGTAATCACACCATCCATATAACCTGCTAGCACCGTTGCGGCCTTAACAGAAGATCCCATTTCAAATGCGTTTTGAATAACTCCAAGTGTGTCATCTCGGACTTCACCATCTTCGATTTTCTTACCACTCATCGCTAATACTTTTCCATCACTTGGATCAAGCGCTACAGCATAGGCACTGTCATTTAAACCTCTACGATTATTGACGACGTCTGTAACGATTTGATCGACATTCTCTTGGAAGTCCATATCCAGGGTTAATACCAAATTATGTCCTTTACTTCCGGGATATATTTCTTCTTGTGTAATAATATCGCCTGAATTATCTGTTTCAGTTTTTGATTTCGATTTGCTTCCGCGCAAGACGTTTTCGTATTCTGCTTCAAGTAAACTTCGTCCAACTCGATCGTTTCGTGAGTAACCTCTTGCTAGATATTCATTTACTTGCGCACTAGGTAATCCTTGCGCTTCTGTTGAAACATTTCCAAGGACACTTCGTAAAGCATTATTTTGTGGATATACTCGCGACCAGTCCGTTCCTGTTGAAACTCCAGGAAGCAACATATTATTTTCACTTACCCGAGCAATTTCTTCTTGAGAAACTTCTTGGTTTTTAATGTTGACTGTACTTAAAGCATAAGCTGAGTTCATTTTAGTAAAAATCGCGACTGCTTTTAGTTCTCGATCTGAATAATCCATGATTTCAGCATCATCAATCAGTTCTATAGAGTCTGCGTAGCTAAAATCATTCGCTTCAATGTTATTGGCTTCTAAATATTCTTCAATCCGTTCATCCATGAGTTCGGTATTTGTTGCATAAAAATAATCCTTTAAGTCACGCTCTGTAAGATCACTGTCGTCACTTTCAAAAGGAGATGAATGAGGAATATCGATTAAATTCGCCAAGTTATAAGCAACTTCTGCCATATTTTCCGTTTTTGTATTGGAACCTCTGGTGTACATAATTGTATTTTTAGCCTCGTTTGCGACTAAAGGTCTTAATTTAGAATCATAAATTTCTCCTCGTGGCACATTTCCACGAATAATCGTACTTTCTGTACGGTCGACTTCTGCCTTAAATTCGTCGCCTTTAATAATCTGTAAAAAACCAGTATTTATAATTAAGACTACAAATAATAGAAAAATTACAAAGAATAATAAATTTAAACGAAAAGGAATATGTGATTTTTTCCTATCTTTTCTGTTGTTTTTTGCTCTTGCCATAATTACTAACCTCTTCTGATTCAAGGAATCTAAAATAATCTATGTTCTAGTTTAACAAAATAAATAGCCCTTTGCATTACTAATTCTCAATTAAATGATGAATGTTCTATGAATATGTATTAATCCGTCCTTAAAGGGAATTTTTTTGAGTGAACAAACAAAAAACCCTTAATAGTGGGCTTATTTAGACAAGCCCAGCTACTAAGGGTTTTAAGATTCATTCTTTTGTAAATTTATTTAGCTTCGTCGTATCTTCTAGCTACTTCGTCCCAATTTACAATGTTCCAGATTGCTTTTACGTAATCTGCACGGACGTTTTGATAGTTTAGGTAGTAAGCATGTTCCCAAACATCAATACCAAAGATTGGTGTTTGTCCATCTGTAAGTGGAGAATCTTGATTTGGAGTACTTGTTACTTTCAAGTCACCATTATCTACAACAAGCCAACCCCAACCAGAACCGAATTGTCCAGTTGATGCTGCTTCTAATTCTGATTTAAAATCATCAAAACTACCAAATGCATCATTGATTGCGTCTGCTAGCTCACCCGTTGGTTCGCCGCCACCTTCTGGAGAAAGAACTTCCCAGAATAATGAGTGGTTAGCATGTCCACCACCGTTATTCCGTACAGCTGTACGAATATCTTCAGGAACTTCGTCTAACTTAGCAACTAACTCTTCAATTGATAGTTCTTGTAAGTCTTCATGGCCTTCTAACGCTTTATTTGTGTTTTCCACATAAGTGTTATGGTGTTTGTCATGATGAAGTTTCATTGTCTCCTCATCAATATGTGGCTCTAGTGCATCGTATGCGTATGGCAAATCTGGTAATTTATAAGTCATGAATAAGATTCCTCCTTAAATTTTTCTCTAACGCTTATTCAATACCTACTGTAGCATAATTATATTATGAGGTAAAATAATTAGATTTAATTCGTAACTTTTCTTTTAATTATTGCTTCCTTAAAGTATTCACCCGTTTTAAATAAATATAAGAGCGCCTAATATTTGTCTTTTTATAAACTTATCTCTTGGTTGCGTCGTTTTAAAAAACGAGTAAGTGGACCAGCCACTAAAGGTAAAATAATCATACTCGCAATGACTTCAATGATTCCATTGGTAGCAACAACCGTTCCCAGTATACTTAATAATGCAGACTCCGGAACACCTAGGGCATAGGCATAAGTTTCTGCTGCAAAAATATAGATGCCTCCTAGTACCAGAATTGTATTCAATAAAGTTCCTACTAAAGCGGTCACCGTGTAAGATAAACGCTCTGATAAGCGATTTTTGATCCCTTGAAATATTAAGCCACTGACCCATCCCACAAGCATCCGCGGAACAACTGAGATTAAAGGGTTTAAAAATACAATATTAAAAGGCGTAGGCTGCGTATACGCACGCACCATACTCAAAATTCCCCAAATCGTCCCGACGGTCAATCCTATTTTATTCCCAAACAATACCGCCGTCAAAATAACAGTAATATGAACAATCGTGACATCAATCGGTCCTAAGGGAATATAGCCTAAGATGGGTACAAAAGTTTGAATAATTAAAATAGCGATCAACATACTGATGATGGTCATACTAAATATATTTCTATTTTTTCTCATCTTCACACCTACTACTCTTTCATTTTATTATTAATAGTTTAATATACTTTTAAGAAAAACGCATTAACTATCCTTCTTTCAGAAACTAAGTGGGTCTCTTCCGTTATTTTCACAAAATGATCAAACAAAATATCAGCGAGCTTCATTTACTTTTACTAAGCCTTTCGCTAAACTAAAGGAGTATGTTTGAATATATTAAGGAGTTATCAAATGATTAATTATGTAAAAACAGCTTTTATGAAGCCAAAAGAAATATATACCGGAAGAAATATGAAAAACGCCCACTTTTTCTCACTTGTTTTATTACTAACTGTTGCGGTCACTTTATTATCTTTATTTGAGTTCTTACCGATCGGTCAAAACATTATCAATGATTTTAATGAAGTAAAAGAATCGATTCCAGAATTTGAACTAGTGGATAATGAATTAGAGAGTGATGCCGATAGCTATATTTATCAAACAGATAGTATTATTTTATATTTCGATACGGAAGATAAAGTCAATTCTGAGACGATCACTCGCAATATGAATACAACTTCTGTGCCTCTTTCTGTCGGTTTATTGCAAGATGAAATTTATCTTAATATGATGGGCCAAGATTATTCTATTCAATATTCAGCTTTAGAACATTTTACCACAGGAGATTTAAAAAGCATGATAGATAGCGTGGGGGATCTTTCGCCCGGGATGATCATCTTTTTCATTATCTTTCTCTTTATTTTTAATTTATTCCTTTTTATTTTTCAGTTCTTCCCCTTAGCTCTTTTTGCGAATTTGATTTCTATCTATCGTCGAACAGCTTTACGTTTCGGCCAAAGTGCAAAGATCGTTTTACTTGCGACCATTGCCCCGACATTGATTGTTTATTTGATCAGTGCTGTAATCTATCCGATCTCCTTTCAATTTGAAGTGATCTTTGGAGCATCTTTAGTCTTCTACTATATGAGTATTACCGAAATGAAAAAACGGATGGAAAAACAAAATAATCAGGATAAGGAATAATTTTTCTTAAAAATTTAGCCTGTAATAAATAAAAGACTTTACTTTCGAGAGTAAAGTCTTTCTTTATTATCGACGTCGTTTGTTATTTTTTCGACGATTTTCTTGGCGTCTTTTTTGCTGATTTTTCTTACGACGTTTTGCTCGAATTTTACGTTTATATCCTGGTTTAATCTTTTTCTTCGCTTTATGCGCCATTCCTTCAATTTCAGCGTCATATTCTAAGGGCTGTTTTGGTTTCTTCCGGTCACTTCTTCTTTGAGGTGCATCGACAATTTCATGATTTTTAATCGTCTTTTCTTCAAAAGTAATCCCCATATTTTCAATGGTCTGGATATCTTCTTCATCACCAGGTGAATACAAAGTGATCGCGATTCCAGGGATATTATTTCTTCCTGTACGTCCCACTCGATGTACGAAATAAGACAAGTCTTGTGGCACTTCTGCATTAATAACGTGTGATACCCCTTCAATATCAATTCCTCGAGCTGCAAGATCGGTCGCCACGATATATTGATAATCTAATTGATGGATACTGCGCATCATTCTGCGGCGCTCACGCGAGTCAAGTCCCCCATGTAAAGTTCCTACATTGAGTCCTTTTTCTGCAAGTTTTTTCGCTAATTCTTCCACTGTTTCTTTTGTATTCGCAAAGATTAACACGAGATAAGGATTCCCAATCGTCAACAAATCATAAATAAGGGTAAATCGATCTCTATTTTTTGTTGAGATTAACCAATTATCGACTAAGTCTGAAATAATTTCTTTGTTTTCAATTTCAATCTTCAATGGATCATTCATATATTTTTGTAAGAAAGGTTGTAATTTTTGAGGAATCGTAGCTGAGAAGACTAAAAACTGACTAGTCGATGACAATGTTCCAGCAATTTGATCCACTTCTTCGAGGAAACCTAAATCCAAGGTCATATCTGCTTCATCCACGACCATTGCAAAAGCAGTATAGGTTTTTAGATCATTAGATTTCACTAAATCAAGTAATCTTCCCGGTGTTCCTATGGCTACGTCTGGTTGTGAGGATTGCAAACTCTCGATTTGACGATTTTTGTCCATTCCGCCCATAAAACGTGAAACTTGAATCTCCCAAGGGGCGTGTGCAGTTAATTGAATCGTTGCTTGATATAGTTGCTCCGCTAATTCACGGCTGGGCGCGGTAATAACGATTTGTACTTCGTTCGCCTCTTCTTTTAATTGATTCAAAAGCGGTAATAAAAAAGCATGCGTTTTTCCTGAACCTGTTTTCGATTGTCCAATGATATCACGATTTGATTGAACTTGTGTGATGACTTCGGTTTGAATAGCCGTCGGTTCTTTAAAATTTAACTCATCAATAGCTTCTAATAAGTAAGGCTGTAGTTTAAATTGTTCAAAAGTATTTGTCATACCCTATCTCTCCTATCTGGATTTCGAAACCTATTCTACCAAAGTCCACTTCGTATCGCTAGTGCATATTTTATAAATATAAAATCTTTCCATCCAGAAAGTTGCTTCAGAAAGAAATAAAAAGTAAAATGAAAGTAAGTCAATTAGAAAAGGAGATAGCGATAATGTCTCAAAACCAAAAAGCATTATTTATTATATTCGGAGGGACGGGTGATTTAGCCTATCGAAAATTGTATCCAGCTCTTTATAAATTGTATAAAGAAAATTATTTAAACAAAAATTTTGCGGTTATAGGTACTGCCCGTCGAGAATGGTCTGATGACTATTACCAAGAAATAGTTACAGACGCTATTGATGACATCAAAGTTTCTGATCAACATGCAGAAGAATTTGCTAGTCATTTTCGCTACCAATCACATAATGTGAAAGATACTGAGAACTACCGGACGTTACTTCATTTAGCCAATACTCTTGATGAAGAATACGAAATTGGTGGTAATCGAGTATTCTATTTATCCATGTCCCCCAGCTTTTTTGGCACGATCACTTCTCACCTACGCGAAGAAGGATTAGTGACCGAAAATGGCTTTAATCGAGTAATTATTGAAAAACCATTTGGTACAGAATATGAAAATTCAAATGAACTCAATAACGAAATCCTAGAGTCCTTTGATGAAGAACAAATTTATCGTATTGATCACTATTTAGGAAAAGAAATGGTGCAATCTTTAATGACACTTCGTTTTGGGAATCCTCTCATTAAACATTTATGGAATCAGAAGTTTATTTCAAATATGCAGGTAACGCTCGCCGAAGATATTGGCGTCGAAGATCGCGGAGCTTACTATGAGCAAAGTGGCGCGCTACGCGATATGGGCCAAAACCATATTTTACAAATCGTGAGTCTGCTCTTAATGGACGAACCACAATCTTATCGCTCAGAAGAAGTAACAAAAGAAAAAGTCAATGCGTTGAAAAATTTAAAATTACTCGACAGCCAGAATATAAAAGACAAATTTGTCCGGGGACAATATACCACTTCACCAGATGCTCCCGGTATTTTAGATTATTTATCTGAAAATGAAGTCAACAAAGGTTCTATCGTTGAAACTTTTATTGCCGGAAAAGTCGAATCTGAAAATGAACAATGGGCAAATACCCCTGTTTATATTCGTACTGGAAAACGGATGAAAGGAAAAAGTACTCGAATCGATGTTGTTTTCAAAAACGACGAGTCCTCCCTTTTTGATGCGGACGAACTTTCAGAAAATGTTTTAACGATTCATATTGGGCCGACAGAAGGATTATCGTTACAACTGAATAGTAAACAAGTCGGTCATGTATTTAATACAGAACCTATTTCTTTAGACTATAAAGTGGAAAACTCGATCCCCGATGATTATGAAAAGTTGATTCTAAATGCTTTGCAAGGTGATAAAACAAGCTTTGTGCATTGGGAAGAAGTAGCAGAATCTTGGAAATATATCGATGCGATCCGGACAGCCTGGGAAGCAGATCCGAGCGATTTATTTAAATATCCAGTCAATACGAATGGTCCAAAAGAAGCTTATGAATTACTAGAAAAAGAAAACCATCACTGGATTTGGGAATAATATTTAATAAAATAGGATTCGGCAAAGTGAGCCCTACAGCTCCTTTGCCTTTAATTTTGTATTGGCCCGTTTGCCCTTGAGGTTGGCTTTTGTTATAATATCTAAATGAATTTGTGTATTTTTATATTACATAGAGATCCACTGTAAAATTAACGAGGAGGTATTGAGTTGGATTTTAAACAAATAATCGCTGAAGATTTATCCACTCAATTGAGTGAGCATTTAACAATTAATGAAATTTATAATTTACTTGAAAAACCCAAAAATACGGAACATGGCGATCTAGCCTTCCCTGCTTTTCAACTAGCAAAAGTGTTTAGAAAAAACCCTGCAGAAATCGCTTCAGATATAGCGGACGATTTTTCTTCTGACATTGTTGACAAAGTAGATGTTGTCGGTCCTTATTTAAACTTTTACTTAAATAAAGGAACGATTAGTGCTGAAGTATTAAAAGAAATTATCACTGAAAAAGGTGATTACGGGAATACTGATTTTGGTGCTGGGAAAAACATTCCGATCGACATGTCTTCCCCAAATATCGCAAAACCGATGTCCATGGGGCATTTGCGTTCGACGGTTATCGGGAACGCTCTAGCTAATATTTTAGAAAAAATGGGCTTCCAACCTATAAAAATCAACTATCTAGGAGATTGGGGAACGCAATTTGGTCGTTTAATCACTGCTTACAAATTATGGGGTGAAGAAGAGAAAGTACGCGCAAACCCTATTGCAGAGTTAAACGAATTATATGTCCGTTTTCACGAAGAATTGGAGAAAGAACCTGAATTAGAAGAAGTTGGTCGTTCATGGTTCAAGAAATTGGAAAATGGCGACAAAGAAGCCACTGAATTATGGCGCTGGTTCCGTGAAGAGTCTTTAAATGAGTTCAATATCGTCTATGACCGTTTAGGTGTAAGTTTTGATTCAACGAATGGTGAATCTTTCTATAATGATAAAATGGATGAAGTTGTTGAATTATTAGAAGAAAAAGGCTTATTAGTCGAAGACCAAGGAGCTCAAGTTGTTCGGTTAGAAGACTATGATTTACAGCCTGCCCTGATTAAGAAACAAGATGGCGCAACATTATATATTACTCGGGATTTAGCGGCTGCTTTATACCGTAAACGTACGTATGACTTTGATCAATCTTTATATGTCGTGGGGCAAGATCAAATCTATCACTTTACGCAATTAAAAGCTGTCTTAGCTGAGATGGGTTATGAATGGGAAGCAGATATTCACCATATTATCTTTGGTTTAATTTCTATCGATGGTCAAAAAATGTCTACTCGCCGCGGAAAAGTTGTCTTATTAGAAGATGTGTTAGATGAAGCTGCTGTACGTGCAGAAAAACAAATTAATGAGAAAAATCCGAACCTTGAAAATAAAGATGAAGTGGCGGAACAAGTGGGGGTTGGCGCTGTTGTCTTCCATGACCTCCAACATGACCGTCGCAATGACTTTAACTTTAATCTCGATGAAATTGTGCAATTTGAAGGTGAAACAGGTCCCTACGTTCAATATACGCGAGCACGTGCTTTAAGTATTTTGAAAAAAGCAAATATCGATGCTTCTTATTTTGAAAGTGAAAAAGAATTTGCGTTAACAGATGATTATAGTTGGACGGTTATTAAATTGATTCAATCCTTTAGTAGTACGTTAGAACGTGCTTACCGTGAATATGAGCCGTCAGTCATCGCTAAACATGCTTTAAGATTAGCGCAAGCTTTCAATCGCTTCTATGCGAATGTTCGCGTGCTAGATGAAAACCCTGAAAGAGAAAGTCGCTTAGCTCTAGTCTATGCAGTGGCTTTAATGTTAGAAGAAGATTTACGTCTTTTGGGTGTTCAAGCTCCTGATGAAATGTAATAAATACTAACAAAAAAACTGGTATTCTCCTCTGCTTTTAAATGCGAGGTTGAATACCAGTTTTTTAAATTTGTGAATTGATTTATCTTGTTTCAAAGTACACTACAAATTGTTATCAAATGTTTAGATGATTATGTATTTGGCCACTTATGATGATCAATAGTGATGATTGTAGAGATTTGATTCCGGCGTTTTTCTATATGCTCGATGTTTTTTGAATATTTATTTTGTGAAACTAAAGGGATATTCGCCTCTTTTAAAGCAGTTAAATCTAAAGGCGGTGGAATTTCGGTTACGCTTTTTACTTGCTCGCCATATCTAGCGATCGCTGTATTTAGATAGGTAGCAACACTGGATTGAGTAGCTTTTACTAGTGTCATATTTATAATCGATTTATCTTTTAAACCATATTGAAGAAGTGTTAAGGCTTCATCCAATACAGCAATGGCTACCGCGGACGCTTTCTCTTTATCTTCGTTATGATAATACTGTAATAATGGAAAGGCTTGGGTTTGTTGAGTTAATTGCGTTATTTTAGAATTCAGATCAGTTAAAATAAGATCTAATTGGTAAAAGTCTTTACCATTCCAAGCATTTCTCAATAATTCAATGCTATTCTCGCCTAATCCCATAACACTTCCAGCAAACGATCTTTTCTCAACAACTGCACTCATCACAGAAATAATATAAGATGCTCCAAAAGTTAACAATAACATGCCTAAACCTGAAACGAGTGCAGTGGCTATTTTAAAAAAGAGCGTTTGCGCGGTATAATCTCCTATGCCTAGAGTAAAAAGAGTGAAACCTGAATAGTAAAATAGCTCCCACCCCGAAATAACTTCATTGGTGGAAGTATTAATCAGAGCTTCTGGGTCACCAGCAAAGAAAATAGTAACGCCGATCCACAACAATAAAACCCAGTTGAATAATGTCAGCGTCATAATTAAGGGACCCGTAAGGTTATATATGTATTTATTATCCAATGCCTGAATTATTTTCCAAAGGGTCGTTGTCAATTTGTTTGTCAGCCAACCAGCTCCCCCATCTACCCATAACGTTGTCCACATTAAGTCAATAATCGTAAAAACTGTTAAACTGAATCCCAATAGATAAAACACATATGATATCATGGCTTTCCCCCTGCTTTCTAACTATTTATATTTTATGATAAAGCAAGTATTTATCGAATGACAATCTGAGCACTTGATGATCATTGTGTTGATATTTAGCGCATTTTCAGCCGGCATAAAATTAAAAAACCATGGAAACTTTCTCTTACCTCCATCATTCAATGTATATGACAGACGGATAAGGAAATCTCCATGGTTCTTAATCCTCAATGTTAAAAATTACTTTAAACGTATAGATAAATACTAACGAACATGAAAGCTGCTCCAGCCATAACAAACAAATGCCAGATCACATGCATCCAACCATTGTCTTTTTGTCTATAAAAGATTGTCCCTATGGAATAAAAAAGGCCACCTACAAACAATAAGACAATACCTGCTAATTCTAATGACTGATATAAAGGATAGATTAAGAAAATGCCCAACCATCCCATAATCAAATATAAATAAGTACTTAATTTGGGAAAACGATTGGTCCAACCGACTTCAAAAACTAAGCCTGAGATAGCTGCTAACCATACAATAGCCAAGAAAGTATAACCAACAGCTCCTCCCACCGTTACCATTAAATACGGGGTATAAGAACCCGCGATTAACAAGTAAATAGAAGCATGATCTATTTTTTGAAAGACATCTCGATGGTTAGAGAAGCTAAAACTATGATACAAAGTAGAAGCTAGAAATAATACGACCAGACTAGATCCATAAATAATATAAGAAATCAGTTCAGCAGTACTAGAATGTGGGGTCGAAACAGCTTTATCGACAAGGAAAATCATACCAATGACCCCTAAAAGTGCACCAATCCCGTGAGTTATTGCATTAAAAACTTCAATCATGAGTTCGTTTCTTGAAATACTATTTGTCTTAGTCATCTGATTAAAACTCCTCCTCGTTAAAAATATGGATCTCTTCTATTTTTAATCTAATTTATCATTTTCATAGTGTCTTTGTAGATCTAAGTTTACAAAGTTCTGTTGTCGCAACGCTTCAAATAAAACAATAGAAACCGTATTAGATAAGTTCAAAGAGCGTATATGCGTGTCATCCATGGGAATACGAATACACTTTTCTTCGTTCTCACGCATGAATTTCTCAGGCAAACCCGTCGTTTCTTTTCCAAAAATAAAATAATGGTCTTCCTCTGTGTCAGAATAATCGACATCAGAATATGTATTGTAAGCAAATTTGGTCACTAAATGAAGTTTCCCTCCCTCAGCATATTCTAAAAATTCTTTTAAGCTGCGGTGATAAGTGACCTTTAGCTCATCCCAATAATCTAACCCCGCTCGTCGAAGCATTTTATTCTCTAAACTAAAACCTAACGGGAAAATCAAATGTAGATGGGCATCAGTTCCGGCGACAGTTCGGACAATATTCCCTGTATTCGGAGGTATCTGCGGTTTATATAATACAATATGATTCATTCTTTACTTCCTTCATTTCTATTCTTTTTATTATGCATTTAACACCAACTATAACTGCTTTGAATTGAAATCTTTTTATAAATGAGCGAATAATTCTTCATTCCTCTACACTTTTTTAATAAAGGAGTTTATTCCAATAGTTGTATGTGTAAACAATTAGAAACAGCCTATTCTGAGCGATTTATAGTTGTTGTTAAATGGTCATTTTTTTAAAAACTAAACATCGTTGCAAGAGACAACCAATAATATCAACAGGAAAATAACTTTAAATAGATAAATTTCCTCTTCATCTAGTATAACAAATTTCTTCATAAATTATACTTATAATTTTATAAAAAAGAAAACGTATCGCTTCGGTTTAAAAACAGCGAAACGATACGTTAATTAAGTTATTGAGTGTTCACCATTTTATGTCAACGCATATCAGGTAACTGACATAAAACGATGGGTCAAAAGAACTTATACAGAATATGTTATCACAGGTTCTATAGGATTGCAAACGACCTACCGTTTTTTTATATCTTTTTATATGCTTTGTTATCTCTTTCTATTCGTTTTTCCATTGCTGTTTCAAAATTAATTAAAGCACTTTGGGTTCTTAAGATGGATGTTTGAGTAAACCGGTTTAAATTCTTAGCGACTGTTTTTTTCATATCTGTTCCTTTTTTCGGTGCTAAAAAATACGCAGCGGCTGCTCCAGCTATTGATCCAAAGATAATTCCCCAGCTAATCAAATTACGCTCTCTCTTTGTTTGCATATTATAATCCTCCATTTATGAGTAAAATCAAAATTTTCATTCTAATTATATAATAGAATATTGTTTAGGTACAATAAATCACTATTTATTTTCGAAACAATAGATTCTGGCATACATATCTATTATACTTACACTAGAATATCGTTGTATACTTTTTATGAGAAAGAGAATGATTAAAGTGAAAATAGGTGCGCGCACATTAAAGACTGGTCTGGCTATTCTTTTAGGGATGATCATTCCTCCCCTGATTGGTTTGGGAGATAGTCGGGGTTTAACCGCTTCTGCCGTGATTTTCTCTATGCAACCTTCTGTGCAAGAAACGTTTGTAAAAACACGTGACCGCTTAATTGCAAACATTATCGGTGGTATTATCGCTTTTGTGGTCGCTAGTTATTTTGGAGATACCAATATTATGGTAGCCGCTGCTTCCGCTTTGTTAATCGCTATTTTACATCAATTAAATTTAGATGATGTTATTGGTCTATCCATTTTGACTTTAGTGAATGTCATGTTAAGTTCAGGTGCAAATCTACCTTTAGTTGCTGTCCAAAGAGTGTCCGCCACATTAATTGGGGTCTTAATTGCCTTTGCTGTCAATACTTTTGTTTTACCTCCAAGATACGATGTGAAATTTTATGAAAAAACAATCAATGCGACTGATGACACAATGAAATATGTTCGCTTAATGTTAAGAAAAAATGCTCAATTTCCAATTATGTCAGTTGATTTGAAAAAATTACGTAAAGAATTAGTTACCTTAAGAAAATACCATCGTTATATGAGAGATCCTATGTATAAACGCTTTATGACCTCTCGTTATTATTCATTACTACGTTTTCTAGTCGTTTGTCGTCAGTCGATTCGGACAAACGAAACTTTATATGATCTAGCAGCTACGCTACATGGATCAGAGAATACGTTTAATCATTTACCTACTGAGTTACGGACATTAATACGCGAACGGATGGAAACCCTCATGACTGCTCACGAACAGATCTTGCTCAAGTGGAATGGACGTATATTACCGGAAGAAGTTAACTTTATTACTTATCGCTCTGATTTACGTCAAGGTTTTATTGAAGCTTTTTACCAAGAAGCTTCTACCGAAGCAGCGATGGAAGCTGACTTTCTAAAAGGTAACGAATTATTAAAAATAATGACTAAAATATTTGAATATGATCAAAAGCTACAACAATTTAATAAATTAACGAATAGCTTCGTAAAATACACCCGCAGCGATCATATTGAACAAGAATACGATTATGATTAAGCAAAAAAGCGATATAGAGTTCAGGTAACTGCTCTATATCGCTTTTCTTTTATAAATATCTACCTGTTAATTGTTTATAGCGGTTATACCATAAATCAACATATTCTTTCGAGAACGGCCCCCGCTCTTCTTCTATCCAACTAACAAGGATTTTAACATGTTCATTTAATATAGGATCAATTTCATTGGGATAATCATACTTTTTCCCATGGATTTCATATTCATCAACATCTAATAGTCTTTTTTCACCATCGGGAAAGATTTTGACATCCAAATCATAATCAATATATTTTGCGCCTTCATCATCTATTAAAAAAGGAGAAGCTAAATTACAATAATAAGAGATCCCTTTTTGTCGAATCATTGTAACGATATTAAACCAATATTCTTCATGAAAATAGACAAGTGCTGGTTCTCTTGTACGCCATCGACGACCATCTGACTCAATAACGAGCGTGTGATCGTTACAACCAATTAATGCATGTTCAGTTGTTTTTAAAACCATGGTATCCCGCCAAGTCCGATGCAAGCTACCATCGTGTTTATAGCTTTTTATTGTAATCGTTTCTCCCTCTCTAGGTTTATTTCTCATATATTTAACCAACTCTCAGATATTCTTTTATTTATTAGCCGTTCATAATAAATAAATCTCATCTAGAATTGTAACATAAATTGCCTGAAATAAAATAATTCCACTTTACTAGAATAGAATGTTTTTACTCGTGCTGTTTAAGAATCGGTGCAAATTGTTCAGCTACATCACTGCCCCACTCATTTTCAATAAAGACAAGTGATGAAAAAGAACTTTCTTCTGCATCAAAAGCATATAAAAAGCCATTGATATCATTCCCATTTTCAGACTCTGCTGCTTGTACTTCTCCTGTCCCTGTTTTAGCACCTAATGCTGGTGAAGAACCTTCTAATACATGACCTGTTCCATTCGGATTTTCTACAACTTGAATTAATAGTTCATTGACCGTTGCAGCCGTTTCTGAAGTAACTGGTTGGATGGTTTCAGGCGTTTCTGCTTCCAATTCTAATTTTGGAAAAACAAGTTCTCCTTCATTGATAAATGGGCTATAAAATACGATTTGATGAATAGGACTCATTAAAAGTTGCCCTTGGCCATAAGCAGTGTCCGCTAGTAAAGCTTCCGAATCGAAGGAGCCACTATTTGTGATTTGAGCAGGTTCCATCTGAAGCGGCAAATCAAAGTCTTGACCAAATGGAAATTTTTCCAAACCGTTCATGAAAGTTTCTGCCCCCATTTCAAGTGCTTCTTGAGCAAAGAAAATATTATCTGAATAAACCATCGCATCTTCTAAATCAACTTCCGTCAACTGATCGCTCACACGGGTTACTTTATGATTCCCCCATGATTCATCCTTTTGCCAATCAAGACCTGTAATGGTTCGAGTTTTATCTAAATCTGTCACACCCGACTCAAGCCCCACAGCCGCTGTAATAGCTTTAAAAGTAGATGCCGGCGCATACCGAGCAGCATAGCGTGACAAGAATGGTGTTTCTGGATCATTCAAGTAGTCTTCATAAGCTTCTTGGCTAATACCTTGAGTCATCGCTATCGGGTCATAAGAAGGCGCGCTTGTTAAAACGAAGAGCTCACCTGATGTAGGTGCCATCACAACGGCTCCCCCACTTTTGTCTTCTAAACCATCAAAATAAAGTTGTTGTAAGGACGAATCGATGGTTAAATGAATATCTTCGCCATCTTGGACCGTCGCTTCTTGTACAGTCTTTTTTTCTTCACCTGACTGATCTAAAATATTGATTTGCCCACCTTTATCGCCTCTTAATCGGTCATCAAACGTGGCTTCTAAACCAGCTTTTCCTATAATGTCTCCCGGTTGCAGCTCTGGATTTGCTTCTATATCTTCTGCAAATACTTCACCTATGTAACCAAGGAGATGTGCCCCTGCTTCGCCTAAAGGATAAGTTCGTGTGGTTGTTTCTTGATACATAACACCCGCTAGGTCAGGAGTCTCTTCTTCATCCACATACGTAAAAGGCACAAAACTCTCTTCAGTGACCCATTCCGCATCCAATAAATTTTCAAGCTGGTCAATTGGAGTATCGAAGGCGTCCGCAATCTCCTGTAAATTATCTTCGCGCTCCTCTCCTTCTCCTAGTAATGCCGGATATAAACCTGCTTGTTGGGCGCTCCCCTCTCCCGCTAGTAATTCACCATTGCGATCGTATATATTGCCTCTTTCACCCGCTGTAAATTGAATCTGAACGGTATCTCCTAGATCCATTTCTGGGAGAATTAAATGAGGAGCCCAAGCGACAGCAAAACGGTCTTCTGTTTCTTCTAAAGTAGTTTCATAGGATTGGGGCTCTAGTTCCCCAAGAGAAGTCACAAGATGTAAATCATACCGAAGAGTGAAGCCCTTATCTTCTTCATTTTCAATCAACTCTATATTCTCAGCTGTTACATCATTAACCCCTATCCCCTCGTAAATCGTTTCATATCGTTCCTGTACTTCTTCTGTTGTATAGTCAATTTCTTCTAAGGAAGTTGGAGATAAGGTAGTGGCCAATTGCTCATAATTTTGTGTTTCCAATGCTTCGATAAATAAGTCACTAGCTTCATTTGCTTGTTCTTTTCGTTGCTTTTCAGTCCAATATCTATAACCCAACACTAATGCGAGCAGCAGAAAAATAGATGCAATAGCCATTCCTATATACATCCATTTTTTTCTCCCCGGTTGCTCATTTTTTTGAAAAAAGCTTGTCATGCCTCTTTTATGCCTCCATCTATTTTAAAACAGTGTGATTTCAGTAAAATTCTTCCATATTTTTTTCTGGATGGTCGGAAAAGTATAATGATCAAAGTCATTGGGATGCACCCAAACACAATTTTCAGGCAAGTCATCCGTCAGAATGCGATCTACTTTTGCACCATCATAAATTGAAACGGTCCACTTTAAATGACTAAAAATATGTTCAACTACTCCCACTGTCTGCGGAGCAATGGTCACCGGTACTTGATAATTTTCTTGGACATATTCTTCGATAAATTCTTGTTGCTCTTGATCCAAGTCTTCCAAAATAACTGGCTGAAATGGCTTCCATGTCCCATCCGAAATAATTTTCTCTACATTAATGAGTGGAAATTGCCACATATTTGCTAGGAGTCCTTTTTCGGGACGTCGTTCAAGTAAATATTCACCTTGTTCATTTTGAATGACGAGGGCAACATAAGTCACTGGCTTCGGTTTATTTTTCGCTTTCTTCACCGGGTATTTATGCCAAGTTTCATTAATATAGGAAGCATTAAATTCCTTCACCGGTGACATCTCTGGGAAATAATTTTTAGGCGTACAAACTGTACGACCTAAATCCATCAAAGCTTGGTTAAAATCACCTGGACGTTCTTCATCGATTAGATACAAAGCAACCGTTTCAAATACTTTGCGATTTTTAGCTTTCGTAATATCTAAATCAATTTCAAATAAACGACTAAGCACACGCATCAAATTCCCATCAATAGCCGGTGTCGGTAAACCAAAAGCCATACTGCTAATCGCACCAGCAGTATAAGGACCAATTCCTTTAAGTTTTAACATCTCTTTTGGAGTATCCGGAAAAACCCCATCATAATGCAGCATAATTTGCATAGCAGCTTCTTTTAAATTCCGAGCTCGCGAATAATATCCAAGACCTTCCCACATTTTCAAGACTTGGTCTTCAGGGGCTTCCGCTAAATCTTCGATCGTTGGAAAAGCCTCTAGAAATCTTTCAAAATAAGGAATGACGGTATCTGTCCTCGTTTGTTGCAGCATAATTTCTGAAATCCAGATAGCATAAGGGTCATTGGTTTCTCGCCACGGAAAATCATGCTCAGCTTCTTGTTGATCATACCAATCAAATAAAATCTCTTGGAAAGCTTGAATCTTATCTTCAGACCACATTTCAATATTAAATTTTTCTTTTAATTCTTCTTTTGTATACTTAATTTCAAACAATTATTCCATTTCCCTCTCATCAAAATAACGATTAATTAATTCATTTGGATAGCCCTTTGAGTACATATAAGCTCTTAGTCTTTGGTTTAATTCATAACCTTCATACTTTCTAGCATAGCGCCGGTGCGCCTTATTAGCTTGTTTTTCAAGGGCTTGATATTCTTCTTCTGTATCTTTTTCGGTGTCAATTGCCGCCACCGCTTGGTCTGCCACCTCAAAACTATAGCCTTTATTGACTAAATACTTTTTAACTTTTTGAATCGTTTCGAACTCAGAGTTGTTTTTTGTTTTCGACCATTTCTTTTCAGCTAAATCAATCGCATTTTCTAATTCTTGTTCCTCTGGATACTCATCAAGAGCCGTTAAAATATGCGACTCAGCCACACCTCTTTGTTTTAATTCTTGTTCGATATTCCGCGGGCCTTTTTGATTCACATTAGCCATCGAGCGAACATAACTTTCAGCATAAACTAAATCATCCAGAAGTTTTGCTGCTTTTAAGTCAGAAAGGATGCGCTCACTATAATGCCCGAGCTCATTTTTGAACAGATAGTCTCGCACTTGTTTCTCCGTGCGCAAAGAGTAACTAAGATAATTGAGTGTTTTTTGGTACGCTTTATAAAAAGAATCTTCATTTTCAATTTTTTCTTGTAGTTCTTTAGGGACGTGCAGACCTTTTTTTAATTCAAAACGAATTAAAACTTCCTCATCTACCCCAAACGCAAACGTATCATTCACATAAATGTTATAGCGCCCTTTTCTTTTTTGAGGTTCAATTTTTGAAATCATTCGAAATGATTTAACCTCTTGTGTTGGCATTTCTTTTTCTGTTTCTGACCTTTTAGTTGACACTGTTTTCTTGGCAGTTTTCTTTTTAGACGGCTTCGTTTTTTCTGGCTTTACTTCTTCATTTAAATTTATGAGCTTGTTTTCTTGGTCCATTCATGATCACCCTTTAATTCAGTACCTTTATTGATCAATTATATAATTTAACCATCCGATATCTTTAGCGTAACCTTCTATTTCATATTCCTGAGTTTCTTTGTTGAACGCTTGATTGGAAATTAAGGTCTCTCTTTTTAACTGTGCTAAGAGATCCCCCCGATCAGCCGGAATCGAATAAGAATAATATTCCAATTGTTCTTGAATAGCTGCTTCAATTCTTTCTAAAAGTAATTCTTGGTCAGCAGGATCGAGCGCTGAGATAATCACATTCGGAAAGAGAGTGGGATAAAATTCGCCCTGCACGAGATCTTTTTTGTTATAAACAGTCAACATTGGAATAGTATCCATTTCTAAATTCTTCATAATTTCTAATACCGTATCTTCGTGACTTTCAATATTCGGAGAAGATGCATCCACAACATGTAATAATAGATCAACATCTCTTGTTTCTTCCAAAGTCGATTGAAAAGCTTCAATTAATTGAGTCGGTAAGTCTTGTATAAAACCAACGGTATCCGTTAAGGTCACTTGCAGACCAGATTTCAACTCTAATTTTCGTGTAATGGGATCTAAAGTCGCAAATAATTCGTCTCGTTGATACGTTGTACTATCTGTTAAAGCATTCAACACTGTGGATTTACCAGAGTTGGTATAACCAATTAAACCAATCCGGAATAAATTACTTCGTTGACGTTGTTCACGGCTTCTATTACGATGCTCAGCCACTTTTTTCAGTTCTCTTTTAATTTCAGTAATTTGCCGATTAATATGACGACGATCTGTCTCTAATTTTGTCTCCCCAGGACCTCGTGTCCCAATACCACCACCAAGACGTGACATGTTAATTCCATGTCCGACTAAACGGGGAAGTAAATAGTTTAATTGCGCAAGTTGTACTTGTAAACTACCTTCTTTACTCGTCGCTCTTAAAGCAAATATGTCTAAAATAACCTGGATACGGTCTAAGATTTTAACATCAATCTCTTCTTGAATATTACGCACCTGGCTTGGTGATAACTCCTGGTTAAATACAATCGTTGAAGCGTCTAATTCTTCAACTAAATGTTTCAATTCTTGCAATTTCCCTTTTCCGATCAACGTACGATTATCGACTGTTTCTCTTTTTTGAGTTACTACCCCCACAGGTTCAACCCCTGTATTTTCAACAAGCTGGGCTAATTCATCAAGTGAGTAGTTAAAGCCTTCATTTGATTCAGTTGTTTGCACAGCAGCTAATACTGCTTTTTCATGTGGTCTTTCCATATTATTCATCCTCTAGAAATCTTTTTATTTTCTCTAAACTCTCTGCTTCTTCCTCTGGTTTTAGTATCAAGTCATACCAATGAACATTTTCAAAACGATTTCGAAACCAAGTTAATTGTCTTTTAGCGTAGCGTCTAGAATTTCGTTTAATCAGCGCCGTTGCTTCTTCCAGAGTGGTTTCTTCATTAAAATAGCCAAATAATTCTTTATACCCAATTCCTTTTGTACTTTGACTCTCTGGCTCTGGTCCTAACTCTCCCCATAGTCTCCGCGCTTCTTTGAGTAATCCATTCGCCATCATTAGGTCTACTCGTTTATTAATCCGTTCATAAAGTAATGGCCTCTCGGTATTTAAACCAATAATAAAGGCATCATATTCCGCTTCTTTGTTTTTCTTTTCATTTTGAAAAGTTGAAAAGAGCTGACCTGTTTCATAATAAACTTCTAATGCTCTAACCACTCGCCGAACATTATTTGGATGGATTTTCTCAGCAGCTTTTGGATCAATTTCATTTAACCGCTGCCATAATGTTTGATTTCCATGATCTTCAGCGAATTGCTCAAATTCGCTTCGTAAAGCGAGATTTGGTTCAGCTTCACTATGAGAAACCGGATATAATAAAGACTCAATATATAAACCTGTACCACCTACAATAATTGGGAGATGATTTCTTTTAGCTATATCTTCAATTTGCTTTCCCGCATCTTCTTGAAAGTCAGAAACCGTGTAGGATTGATCAATTTCTTTAACATCAATTAAATGATGAGGAATATCGCCCATTTCTTCCGAGGTTACTTTGGCTGTTCCAATGTCTAAATGTTTATAGACTTGCATTGAGTCGCCACTAATAATTTCGCCATTAAATTTTTTTGCTACTTCTAGACTAAACGATGTTTTCCCAACGGCTGTTGGTCCAACAATCACTACAATTTTTTCTTTCATGTTTGCGAATGTTCCTCCATCAATCTTTCTTCGTTCTCTATTACTTTTCCTATTATAACATAGGAAAAAGCTAATTTCTTTCATTTGGGATAGTTCATTTTCTTTTTAAATCACTAAAAAAGCAACAGAGAATCAATCAGAAAATACCCAAAAAGCATAGGATATTGACTATATCCTATGCTTCATTTCCATTATCCGGGATTTAAATTCGAATCTTCACTTCAAATAAATGTTTACAGCGCGGACAACGAGTTTTATGAGTACCTGTTTTCCGGGGTAAACGTAAAGTTGTGTTACATTCAGGGCATTTACGATAACGATGTGAGCGAATATCTTTAAATCTTCGAGTACTCATTTTCCATTTTGCTTTTGCTGAATGGACAAACTTCATAAATTTTTGATTTTCTGCTTGTCGCGCTAAGATATTTTTGGAAAAGGCGCGATACAAAATCCATACAAGAAAGATGAGTAAAAAGATATTCAAAAAGGGAATTTTCACAAAAAGTTGTAGCAATTGTAAGACAATAAAAAGAATACCACTTGCGATATATAATTGATCTACCCCATAACGACCATACATCAATCGGGCAAGTTTCCATTTCAAATTTTTTAACATTTTATAACTCCTCAATAAATCCTTCAGCTAGAGTATTGACTCTATAAACAAATAAAGAAAAAGCATAAAAAAGAATTACTCCTTCTTATGCTTTCAATATCATTAATTGACGGGTGTCTCATTCATAATATCTTCAAGTAAATCTTCGTTAAACGTTTGAGCTTTTAGCATTTGGATTTCATGAGCATAAGGCGCTTTTTTATTTTTCTTATCTTCCCCAACGAAAGGTGTTTCTAAAATTTTCGGTAGATGCACTAAGGTTGGATGATGTACGACATAATTCAAAGCATCAAAGCCAATTTCGCCAAAGCCAATGTTTGCGTGACGATCTTTTGCAGCACCTTGAGGATTTTTTGAATCATTGACATGGATAACTTTCAAACGATCTAAACCAATGATACGATCAAATTCATCAAGTACCCAATCAAAATCATCGCGGATTGGATAGCCTGCATCATTCGTATGACAAGTATCTAAAGTAACCGATAATTTATCTTCTAAATCTACTCGTTCAATAATTTGTGCGAGTTCTTCAAAAGAACGACCAATTTCTGTTCCTTTTCCAGCCATTGTTTCCAAAGCAATTTGCACATTTTGCTCCGGCGTTAAAATCCGATTTAATCCTTCGGCAATTTTCTCAATGCCTGCTTCAGGACCTGCTCCTACATGAGCACCAGGGTGCATGGTCATCTGAGTAGCACCAATAGCGTCTGCCCGTTTAATTTCGTCTTGCATAAATTCAATCGCAAATTCAAAATTATCAGGTTTATACGTATTCCCTAAATTTACAATATACGGCGCATGAATGACAATATCTTCTAAATCAATATTGTATTCTTGCATTGCTTCATGAGCTTCGGGGATTTTCAGGTCTTCAATTGCACGACGACGTGTATTTTGAGGAGCCCCAGTATAAATCATAAAAGTATTTGCGTTATAGGATACCGCTTCTTTCACTGACCCCAGTACAGAATAGGGAGCTTTCATACTAACATGTGAGCCTAAAAGTACCATCCAATTTCTCCTTTAATTATTTTCTTCAGTATCTTCCACAGTAGTTGTTACCTGCAACGAAAGTTCTTCAAGCTGTTTGTTTGATACAACTGTTGGTGCATCTGTTAATGGATCCGCTGCTCGTCCATTCTTTGGAAACGGAATGACTTCTCGGATATTTGGTTCTCCCGCTAAAATCATCACAAAACGGTCTAAACCTAAAGCAATTCCTCCATGCGGTGGGAAACCATATTCAAGGGCTTCAAGTAAGAAACCAAATTGGTTTTCTGCTTCTTCTTGGGTAAAGCCTAAAGTTTTAAACATTTGCTCTTGCAATTCTTTTTCATGAATACGTAAAGAACCGCCTCCTATTTCGTAACCATTTAAGACGATATCATAAGCTTGCGCATACACTTCTTCTGGGTGAGTCGCTAGTTTTTCAATATCTTCTTCTTTTGGTCGCGTGAATGGATGGTGGGCAGCCACATAACGTTCTAATTCTTCATCATATTCCAACAGTGGCCAATCAATGACCCAAACAAAAGCTAATTCTTCAGGATTATATAATTCTAATTCTTTTCCTAAATGAACACGCAGAGCACCTAATGCCTCAGAAACAACTTGTTTTTCATCGGCAACGAATAATAATAAGTCTCCTTCTTCAGCATCCATCGCTTCTAATAAATTATTTTGTAGTTCTTCATCGCTAAAGAATTTAGAAATTGGTCCTGTCAAGCCTTCAGACGTCACTTTCATCCAAGCCAAGCCTTTTGCATCATGTACTTTAGCTATGTCTTCTAGTGCATCAATTTGTTTACGAGTAAAGGCATCTGCTCCGCCTTTTACAGCTAACCCTTTAACGGCGCCTCCTGTTTCAAGAACTGAGGTAAATACACGGAAATCAGAATCTTCAACAACCTCTCCTACGTCTTTTAATTTCATATCAAATCGAATATCTGGTTTATCACTACCATATTGCTCCATTGCTTCGTCATAAGTAATCATCGGGAAGTCTTCTGTTATTTCTAATCCTTTTACTTCTTTGACGACATATTTTAACATGTCTTCTGTCCCTTGACGGATTTCTTCTTCCGACATGAAGCTTGTTTCAATATCTACTTGTGTAAATTCTGGTTGTCGGTCTCCTCTTAAATCTTCGTCGCGGAAACAACGTACAATTTGATAATAGCGGTCAAAACCTGAACCCATCAATAACTGTTTAAACAGTTGTGGGGACTGCGGTAAAGCGAAAAACTCACCTGGATGTACACGAGAAGGAACTAAATAATCGCGTGCGCCTTCTGGTGTAGATTTCGTTAAATAAGGTGTTTCAATATCGATAAAGTGATCATTATCTAAGAAATTATGGATCGCTCGTTTTGTTTTGTGTCGGATACGAATGTTTTCTTGCATTCGTGTTCGACGTAAATCGAGATAACGGTATTTTAGTCGAATATCATCCGCAACATTCAAGTCATTCTTGATCTCGAAAGATGGTGTTTTTGCTTTATTTAAAATCTTCACAGCAGATGCTTCAATTTCAACTTCTCCTGTTGCCATGTTTGGATTAGCTGTACCTTCTAAACGTTCTACAACGGTTCCTTCCACTTCAATTACATACTCTGCCCGTAGCGTTTCAGCAATTTCTAAAAGTTCTGCTTTCTCATCAGCATTAAAAACCACTTGGACAAAACCTGTGGTGTCCCGTAAATCAATGAAAATCATTCCACCCAGGTCTCGTCTTTTTTGGACCCAACCGTCTAATTTAACTGTTTTTCCGACATGCTCTTTTCTGATATGTCCACAATATATTGTTCTTGTCATTTTTTATTCCTCGCTTGCTAATTTTTGTAAAGTTTCTTCGTAAATTTTTCTAAAATCGTCCCCATAGATCGTATCAAAATCTAGTGAAACTTCTTTTCCAGTTTCTAATAGTTTCATATTTATTTTCCGATCTTCTAATTCTTGACTACCTAACGTAAAGACTGTTTTAGCATTTAACCGATCCGCTGTTTTGAATTGACTTCCTGGTTTACGCCCCACAAATTCACGCTCAGCTGTTAAGCCCTGTTTTCTTAAAGCCATGACTAACTTCAAAGCTTCACTGTTCACTTCATCACCAATAGTGACAACAAAAGCATCTAGTTGCGTAAGCTTTGGAAAATCAAAATCTGCAGCTTCTAATAGCATAATTAGTCTTTCTAAGCCGATTGCAAAACCAAAACCTGGTGTCGTTGGTCCGCCTACTTCTTCGACTAACTGATCATAGCGACCGCCTGCACAAATTGTTGTGTTCGCGCCAAAGTTCGGATCATTTGTGATCACTTCAAAAATGGTATCATTATAATAGTCTAAACCGCGCACCATATTTGTATCGATCTCATAAGGAATCTCAAGCAATTCAAGCATTTCTTTTACAGCTTCAAAATGTGCCTTGGATTCTTCGTCTAAATAATCTAAAACAGACGGTGCATCTTTTACAATTTCTTGATCTTTTTTGTCTTTACTATCTAATACGCGCAAAGGATTTTTGTGTAAACGTTCCTGTGAATCTTCACTCAGTTCATCTATATGCGGTGTTAAAAATTCAATTAATGCTTCGCGATATGCTAATCGAGATTCGGTGTTACCTAAAGAATTAATGACTAAAGATAAATTTCGAATCCCAAATCCTTTAAATATTTCCATCGCTAAAGTCATCGTTTCAACATCAACAGCTGGATTTTTACTACCATAAACTTCCACTCCAATCTGGTGGAATTGACGCATACGACCACTTTGCGGTCGTTCAAAACGAAACATTGGGCCTTCATAATAATATTTCACTGGTTTATGGTATTCAGGCCCATATATTTTATTTTCAACATAAGCGCGCACTACTCCCGCGGTTCCCTCAGGCCGTAATGCTAAATGGCGGTCTCCTTTATCATAAAATTCATACATCTCTTTTGAGACAATATCACTTGTTTCACCTACACCTCGAGCAAATAGTTCAAATTGTTCAAAAATAGGTAGACGTATTTCTTGATAGTAATACTGTTTCAATAAGTCTTTAATTTTATTTTCGACATACTGCCATTTATTCGTTTCGTCTGGTAAAAAATCAGCAGTTCCTCTAATTTTTTGATATTTCATTATTTTCCTTCCCCTCGATTTTCTATTATAAGCATTAAAAAATGCCCCTATTCTTTCGAATAAGGACGCGTTCATTTATTATAGTCCAAGCACATGGTACCACCTTGATTTGGAATGATGAAAAACTTTCTTCTGGCCATTCCATGACGAACATGAAATCACCATCATTGGTTTTTCTAATGTAATGAAACTTATGGAATCACTACAAAATATTCCCTCTTCGTTAACGCCTTTAACGTGACAGCTTTTTACTGCCAATCCTCAAGAATGTCTTTCCATTTACAACTTATGACTTCTCTCAACAATGAAGTCTTTCCTGTAATAAGAGTTTTGTAAATATACTTTTTCTATCACTGGAAGCTTATTTTATTAACTCAACTTTACTAAATTCTTAGTGAAATGTCAAAGGGAATTTCGCACGACGGGACTTAATTGCGTCAGTTGCATTAACAAACTAATCAAAGCTTGCTATAATATTACTTATATAATAGTACCGTTTTCAACTAGAAAAGGAGGCTGCATAATGTCCTCGGATTCTTTATCAGATAAATTAAAAAATAAATTACCTAAAAAGAGTGTTTTTATTACTTTTTTTATTGTCTTAATTAGTTTAACTTTTGGTGCAATGGTTGCCTTAGCCAACGAAAATACAGTTGTTGTTGAAACGGATATATTAAACGTACGGTACGGTCCTGGCCTTTCCCACGATGTGATGACCCAAGTGGAAGAAGATGACCGTCTCTTTCTTCTAGGTGAAGAAAATAAGTGGTATAAAGTTCGCCTAGGCGATGATCAAGTAGGTTGGGTAGCTAGTTGGTTAGTTGATTCCAATGATGTCATCCAAGGAGACCAACAGTTTGCACGGGTAACCGGCGAAGCCGTTAATATTCGTCAGTTTTCAAATACAGATTCTGAAATTTTAGGCACAGTTTATCGCGATACCGAATTACAAGTCCTTTACCAAGAAGGTCAATGGTATCAAGTCCTCTACATGGGACGTGTTGCTTGGATTCATGGTGATTATATTGAAATTATTGATGCTGCTCCCGCAGAAGATGTGCAAACAACATCTGAAGCTGTTTCTGATTCTTCAGTGGTTGTGATTGGAGAGGCTCCTTCAACCAATATCCGCAGCGAACCTTCCATGTCAGGTGAAGTGATCCATCGAGCAGATCCTGGTGAACAATTCGAATATATTGAAAGTGCCGGTGATTGGTACCATATTCGAGTAAATGAAAATCAAACGGGTTATGTTTCTGGTACTGTGGCGAGTATTGGTACAAGAGAAGATGTTGAAGAAACGGATGCGGTCGAAACAGAGTCTTCGCAAGCCCAATATGCTCGAACCGTTACAAACTTAGCAGAAGCTACCATTGTTGTGGATGCGGGTCATGGCGGGCATGATTCAGGCGCCATTTCAAGCAATGAAGCGATTCAAGAAAAAGATATAGCGCTAAGTACGGCCTTGTTACTTCGCAATCGTCTACAAGATGCTGGGAGTAATGTTATTCTTACTCGATCGACGGATGATTTTATTTCATTAGATCAACGTGTCCAAACTTCTCATGCGCATCAGGCAGATTTATTTATTAGTTTACATTATGATGCGGTGGAAGTAGCAAACACAATGAACGGAACCACAACTTATTATTATTCTGAAGATGATCTTGACTTAGCAAACACAGTCAATCGTTACCTCAGTCAAAGTGGACCATTAGATAATAATGGCGTTCGTTTAGGTGATTACTACGTTTTACGTACAAACCGTCAGCCTGCTATCTTACTTGAGTTAGGCTATATGAATAGTCAGACGGACCTTCAATATATTGATACGGAAGCCTATCAATCCACGGTTGTAGAGGTAATTTATCAAGCTTTACGTGATTACTATGGACAATAAATAAGAGACACTAATTAATACAATAAGCTCAGCAAGTGAAAGGATTCTATGCAGAATTCTTTACTCGCTGAGCTTTTTTATATTTATATCAAATGAAACAAGGAACTTTTTGAAGAGACTAAAAATGTATGAAGCGAAAACTTTCATAAAAATAAAATTGCTATAAGATTTGTAGCTTGCCGATCAGAGCGATTTTTAGCTTTTTTCAAAAACAGATGAGGCGACAGTAAAAAATATTTTAGCTTATAATTTTACGACTATTTACTACCCATAAAGTTAATAAAAAGCCAAACAAAAACTCAGTAAGTCTGGAACGTCTTTCATACAAAACTTCCAGCTCACTGAGTTTTTTAATTTATTTATTTTTTGAATCAATTAAGATGGTTACTGGACCATCGTTCACTAAGGAAACATCCATATCTGCGCCAAATACACCTGTTTCAACAGTAAAACCTTCTTGACGTAAGTTGTCATTCAACTGATCATACAGCTCATCCGCTTTTTCTGGTTTAGCTGCTTCGATGAAGCTGGGACGATTTCCTTTTTTCGTGTTTGCATGGAGGGTAAATTGAGAGATGGACAAAATTTCTCCTTGAACATCTCGAAGTGATAAATTCATTTTACCTTCATCATCTTCAAAGATTCGAAGATTGGCTATTTTCCTTGTTAGATAGGCAACATCTTCATCCGTGTCTGCTTCCTCTACTCCAACGAGCAGAACAAATCCTTGATTAATTTTCCCATTCTCTTCCCCGTCCGCCAACACACTGGCTTGTGACACACGTTGTATTACAACTCTCACTTTTATTTCCACTTCCTTCGTTCATTGATCTTTTTTCTTATATAATAATGCGTTTAATTGAATACACATCCGGAACTTGGCTCACTTTATCAATGATATCATCCAATTCTGCAGTGTTTCGAATCCCGATTGAGAGGCGAATAGTCGCCATCTGATCATTATCTACACGACCATTCACATTGCTTAAGCGGTTCGTTAGACCATTTACCACTTCTAGAATATCATTTAATAGACCCGAACGGTCAAAGCCATAGACTTCAAGATCTGTATCATAAATTTTATCTGTATTTTTATTTTCCCATTCGACTTCAATTAAACGATTTTGTAAATCGTCTTCTTTCGCCACGTTTGGACAATCACGACGATGGACAGATATTCCTCGTCCACGCGTGATATAACCGACAATATCATCACCAGGAACGGGGTTACAACATTTACTTAAGCGTAATAACAAGTTCTCAGCGTCTTCCACGACCACACCATCTTCATGATGAATCGTAACTTTTTCTTTTTCCGGTTGCTTTTCAGCTGTTCGGGCGATGGTATTCGATAACGAATCTTCTTCTTTAGCGCGTTTTCTCCGCGCAGCTTCCGTTAGTTTATTAACAACGGTCATCGGTCTGACTTCATTGAAACCAATAGCCGCATATAAACTTTCACTATCTTTATAGTTATACTCGTTCGCATGTTCATCCATGATTTCTTCGGTCATATAATCGCTAGGCTCAAAACCTTGCTCGCGAATAAGCTCGGCCACGATTTTTTTCCCGTCTTCGACCGCTTCATCTAATTCTTGCACTTTGAAATAACGTCGAATTTTATTGCGCGCTTTTGACGTGTTGACAAAATTCAACCAATCTCGACTAGGTCCTGCTGATGAAGAGGATGTAATAATTTCTACAATATCCCCTGTTTTCAATTTATAGTTTAAAGGAACTATTTTTCCATTGACTTTAGCGCCCGTTGAACGGTCACCGACTTCGGAGTGGACATGATAAGCAAAGTCAAGAGTACTTGCGCCATCTGGTAATTCCATCACATCTCCACCTGGTGTGAAGACATAGACATTATCTGTAAATATATCTTGTTTAATCGAATCCATAAATTCATATGCATCGTCGGATTCACTTTGGAGTTCAATAATGTCTCTAAACCAGGATAGTTGATCTCCTAACTCGTCACTTTGGACCTTTGTTGTGACTCCTTCTTTATAAGCCCAGTGTGCAGCCACCCCGTATTCAGCAATTTCATGCATTTGGTGGGTTCGAATTTGTACTTCTAAAGGAGTGGCATTCGGACCTAAAACAGTCGTATGCAGTGATTGGTACATGTTTGCCTTAGGCATAGCGATATAGTCTTTAAAACGTCCAGGCATTGGTTTCCATTGTGTATGGATGGCTCCCAAAACCGCATAACAATCTTTAATTGAATCAACTAAGACTCGAATCGCCAATAAATCGTAAATTTCTTCAAATTTCTTTTTTTGTGTTTTCATCTTTCGATAAATCGAATAGATATGTTTAGGCCGTCCTGTAATTTCTGCTTCAATATCTAATTCATCAATCGCTGTATTAATCGCCCCGATAGAATCTTCAATATATTGCTCTCGATCCTCACGACGAGAATCCATTAAGTGAACAATACGGTAAAATTGTTGGGGATTGGTATAGCGCAAAGATAAATCTTCCAACTCCCACTTAATACGACTCATCCCTAATCGATCTGCTAACGGTGCGTAAATTTCAAGGGTTTCTGTCGCGATATCTCGTTGCTTAGCTGGTTTATGAAATTTCAATGTACGCATATTGTGTAATCGATCTGCTAGTTTTACTAAAATAACCCGGACATCTTGGGCCATCGCCAGCAACATTTTACGATGGTTTTCTGCTTGGTGTTCTCGTTTTGAAGTAAATCTAAATTTACCAAGTTTTGAAACACCTTCTACTAAGTCCGCTACTTCTTCGGAAAATTCTTCTTTAATATCTTCGTATGTGTGTTCTGTATCCTCGACGACATCATGTAAAAAGCCTGCGGACACAGTTACAGGGTCCATATTAATTTCAGCAAGAATACCTGCCACTTGAATCGGGTGGACAATATATTCTTCGCCTGATTTTCGCATTTGTCCATTATGAGCTTGTTCAGCATACTGATAAGCTTTATTAACGAACTTAACATGCTCACTATTCATATAAGTTAGACACAAAGCAATAACTTCTTGTGCCGTATAATTTGTTTTCTTTGTCATCTTGGACACCTTCTTTATTATTTCCATTTAATAATTGATTTAATGATTGATAAAAACCAGCACTATACAGTGCTGGTTTGTTCTGTTAATTATAACGATTATAAGGGTTTGTTTCAAGCGATTGCGATTATTCCTCTGCTTTCGCTGCACCTTCGACGATTGAAATGCCGCTAGAAGCACCAATTCGCGTCGCTCCTGCTTCAATCATCGCGACTGCATCCTCATAAGAACGCACGCCGCCTGAAGCTTTTACGCCCATTTCAGGGCCTACAGTCGCTCGCATAAGACGTACATCTTCTAAGGTCGCTCCACCGGTTGAAAAGCCTGTCGATGTCTTAACAAAATCCGCTCCTGCTTGCTTAGCGATTTCAGAAGCACGAATTTTTTCGTTTTTTGAAAGTAACGATGTTTCAATAATGACTTTTACAATCGCTCTGCCCGCAACTGCATCCACAACGGCTTGGATATCATTTGCAACGCTTGTGTAGTCTTCACTTTTTAGTGCACCAATATTAATAACCATGTCCACGTCAGAAACACCTTGGGCTACAGCTAATTCCGCTTCTGCAACTTTAATTTCCGTCGTGTTCGCGCCTAGAGGGAAACCGATGACAGTTGTAATTCCTACATCTGTACCTGCTAATAAGTCTTTTGCATAATTCACCCAAAACGGTTGGATACAAACCGTTTTAAACTGATACTCTTTTGCTTCTAAACATATTCTTTGCACGTCTGCGTCTGTTGCATCCGCATTGAGGATCGTATGATCAATGTATTGTGCAATATTTTCCATAAATAATAACCCCTTTTAATTCTTAATTTAATTTATCTGCCTCTTTTGGCTTCTGCGCAATGATGACAATCCAATCTTTCATCTGGTTAATTTGTACCAGTTTGAACCCTTCTGCCTCTAGTGCGCCGAGCACTTGTTCTTGTTGCTGGGTAATAATCCCTGAAGAAATAAAAAATCCGCCAGGTTTTAAAACCTTCATTGCATCTGGAATAAGTTCCATGACAATTCCAGCTAAAATATTTGCAACAACAACATCCGCTTCAATTGTAACATCTTTCAGCAAATTATTCTCTTTTACTGTAATTTCTGTTGTTAAATGATTTAAAGCAATATTATTTTTAGCTGCTTGAACAGCCATTTCATCTAAATCATAGGCATGAATTTCTTTAGCCCCTAATAAAGAACTCGCAATAGTCAAAACACCAGAGCCTGTTCCGACATCTAAAATCACTTCGTCGCCCCGCAGGACGGTCTCTAACGCTTGAATACAGAGTTGGGTAGTAGGATGAGTCCCTGTCCCAAAAGCTAAACCTGGATCCAGAACAATTAATTGTTCATCTGGTCGTTTATTTGGGTAATCTTCCCACTCTGGGACAATCGTTAAATAACGAGTTACCCCGACGGAATGATAAAATTCTTTCCAGTTTTCATTCCAATCTGAATCCGCGATCTCATGAGATTCAACGGTATAGTCTTCGATACCCAGTGTCATTTCTTTCAATTGTTCCAGTCTTTGATGGAGAGTTTTTTCAAAATCTGACGTGATTTGATCAAGGTCAAAATAACCACTCACAATGACTCCTTCGCTTGGAAACTTCTCTTCATTTAATTCCCATAATGTATCAAAACCATATTCAGGGAGCGTTTCAAAATCAGCACGGTCGACAATATTGACCCCTGCTGACCCTAAATTTATTAATATTTCAGAAACACTCTCTTCGGCCTCTTTATTTATATGTACTTTATATTCTTTCCAAACCGTCATGCTGTTCCTCCTTGAACTGATTGACAATCGATTGATTTTCTTTTAAAAAAGTTAAAAGATTGGTGGAATATCGATTCGTTTCACGCATTGTTGCTAGCGTATTGTCCATATTTTTTTCATTCCATTCCATCGTAAATACTTCTTGACCTTCATCTAGTAAAAATTCACGCAGCTGATTGCGGGCGTGTGAGATTTGAATATTTAATTGTTTTAAAAAAGCGTCTACTTCCCCTTGTTCAATTCCTGTATCGGGGTTAAACGGTACCGCATAAACATAGTTTTCTGGTAGCACCCGTTGCTTATTGATATCATAAAGACAAACAACCTCTTCAAATTGCAACAGGTTGGGATCGTTCACATTGCCATTTATATCTTGCATATACTGCTCTTTGTTCAGTTCTAAAGAAATTGTAAAATAAATTTCTAAAGCATGTTTATGCCGATCAAAAATCATTTTCCATTGATAGTTTTTTGCTTCTGCTAGCATTTTTTCATAAATATATTTTATAAGATCTGTTTCCATTTTTTAGCCTCCCCACCATTTTCCTTATTTTACCATATTTATCTAGTCTTACTCTATGAATACTGTTTTTTATTCGACTAAAACCCTGCTGTTCTTTTTCTTGACTCTCTTTTATCTATTTTCTATAATAGTAAACAAACACACGTTCCCTTTTAAGACGAATAGGAGCATGGACATGGCTAAAAATGAAACCTTTATTTTACAGATGGATTATACAAATGAGCCCCGGCGGAATATTTTATGTATTGATATTAAGTCCTTCTTTGCCAGTGTTGAAGCTGTTGAGAGACAACAGCATCCACTCAAAGCAAACATTGTCGTGGTCAGTAAACCGAATCAAAACGGTGGGTTAGTTTTAGCCGCTTCTCCTCGTGTGAAAGAACAATATAATATTCGAACAGGAACACGCATTTATGAAATTCCCAAACAGGCCGATATTGAAATTGTGGAGCCGCGGATGGCTTTATATTTAGAAAAGAATTTAGCGATTGTGGAGATTTTTAAACGCTATGTGCCTCATTCTGATTTACATATTTATAGCATTGATGAATCTTTTCTAGATGTGACACAGTCCCAAGAGCTTTTTGGAACTGTCTGGGAAATAGCGACCAACATTCAACAAGCTATTTGGAAAGAATTAAATTTAGTGGCAACGATTGGGATTGGCGACAATCCGCTTCTAGCAAAACTAGCTTTAGACCACCAAGCAAAAAAGGATGAACGCAATCAATACCAAGCTTATTGGAGTTATGAAAGAGTCCCAGACACCATCTGGCAGATTAAAAAATTATCCAGTTTTTGGGGGATTGGCGCTCGTACGGAAGAAAAATTAAATCATCTAGGTATTTATAACTTATTTGATTTGGCTCAATATGATTTACAAAAAATCAAAAAGAAATTTAATGGACTAGGTGAACAATTATTTTTTCATGCGCATGGGATTGATCGGACGCTGCTATCCGATCAGTTTGTGGCTAAAGAAAATACTTTTTCAAAAAATCAAATTTTAAATCACGATTATAAAAATACAGAAGATATTAAAGTGGTTATTCGAGAAATGACTGAAGAAAACGCCCAACGCCTCCGCAAGCATTCACTCACAACAAGTACAGTAAAACTAACGATCGGCTACTCAAAACATACTGCTCAGTCTGGTTTTAGCCATCAAATGGCTATTGCAGCGACAAGTTCATCGAAGAAACTTGTCGACTATATGTTCCAATTATTCAGAAAATATTATGAACCTTATCCAGTGCGAGTTATCAATATCTCCTTTAATAAAATAGTTCCTAAACAAGGCGTCCAA
Organism: uncultured Atopostipes sp.; assembly: GCA_963558565.1. Lineage (GTDB taxonomy): Bacteria > Bacillota > Bacilli > Lactobacillales > Carnobacteriaceae_A > Atopostipes. The sequence continues at coordinate 43,026 of CAUWGX010000001.1, read as the reverse complement.
CTTGATTTGTTTGAACCTTTAGAAGAAGTGCTAAAAGATGAAAAACTAGAAGATACGGTGGATTTCATTCGTAAAAAGTATGGTTATACTTCTCTATTACATGCGAGTAGCTTATTGCCCAATAGTATGGCGCTCCAACGCAGTAAGTTATTAGGTGGGCACCAAGCCGATAGTGATAAAAAGTAAGGAGGAAGAGAATGGAAAAGAGAATCATTCATCGAACACCTGATCAATTAGGTTACAAAGATCGCGGAAAAATGAAATGGATGGGGTTAATGCTTTCTGATCATACAGAAGCACTTACCCAAATGACTCAACAGGAAGAGAAAATAGAAGTTCCAGCAAAGCCTCAACAAACCTTAGCTGAAAGGGACGCGTATATAAGCCAAGCTTACCTCGCTAAAAAACCGATAGCGATTCAAGCGAACATTTTACAAAATGGCTCATATTTTAAAGATGTGCTTTGTATGGTGGTTGGTTTTTTTGAAGAGGTTATATTTTTAAAGTTGAAGAGCGGGCGCATGGTTGAAGCTACTTTAGTAGAGATTCGTAATATCGAATTTATCGATCCTCATCTTTGGTTTGAGAAATAAAAAAACTCCCTTTGCGAGTCGTTCACCTGACATACCTTTTGATATGCAAACGGCTCTTGGTTAAAAGGGAGTTTCATTGGCTCAATTATTTAATGCATTAAGCATTTTCCATTCTCATTTTTTCAATTTCATCGGCAACAAATTGGACTTCCGTTCCAACGATAACTTGAATATGATTAGATCCTGTAATATTTGTTCCAGGGACATTGGCTTGTTTAATACGAGCTTCATCGACTTTATCGATATCATTCACATCGACACGTAGACGAGTAGCACAATAATTTAGCGTATCTAAGTTTTCAGGACCACCTAGTCCTTCTAATATAATTTGTGCTTGTCTTCGAACTTGTGAATCATCATTACGTCCAGTATCGCTAACAGTGGCTGTCTCCTCCGACGAATCTTCAACTTTTCCTTCAGCAGGTCCTACTTCTACTCCTCGACCTGGTGTTTGGATATCAAATTGAACAATCGCCCAGCGGAAACCAAAGTAGTAAATGGCCGCCATAATAATTCCTTGAATTAACAACATGTATGGCATGTTCGCAAGGGGTAAGTTAAAGGATAAAATATAGTCGATCAATCCGGCACTAAATCCAAACCCTGCGGTCCAGTTGAAGAAAGCTGAAACAAATAAAGAGACACCAGTAAAGAGTGCATGTAATAAATAAAGTTGGGGCGCGATAAACATAAAAGCGAACTCTAACGGTTCAGTTACTCCTGTTAAGAAAGAAGCGAACCCAGCAGCCAACATTAAGGAAGCTGTTTCAGCTTTTTTGTCTTCGTCCGCTAATTGGTACATCGCAAAACCAGCAGCTGGTAAACCGAACATCATAACTGGGAAGAAACCAGCTTGGTACATTCCGGTAACTCCGATTTCTCCAGCTCCTGCCCAAAAGTTTCCGATATCGTTAATTCCCGCCACATCGAACCAAAATACAGAGTTGAGGGCGTGGTGTAAACCAACCGGAATAAGTAGACGGTTAAAGAAGCCATAGAGTCCAGCACCTAATGCACCTAAACTACTAATCGCTGTACCAAAGGCCACTAAGGCATTATAAACCGGTGGCCAAATAAACATTAAAACAACGGATAGAACTAACATCAGCATAGCTGTTAAAATGGGTGGTAAACGGCGTCCACTAAAAAACGCTAATGCTTGAGGTAAACGGGTTTGACTGAATCTATTATAAATGGCCGCTGCAAGTGCTCCAACTAAGATCCCGATAAATTGGTTCTCAATATTTCCAAAAGCAGCATCTACCGCTTCAACATCAATTCCTTGCAACATCGCTACAGAGTCTGGATTTAATAAGTTCGTTACGACTAAATAACCGACCAAACCACTCAATGCGGAGGCGCCATTATTGTCTTTCGACATTCCTAACGCGACTCCTACTGCGAATAGAATAGGCATGTAGTCAATCAGTGAACCACCTGCTCCAGTTAAGAAGGCGGAAACTGTCCCAGCACCAGCGGTCGTTTCAATCCAATAACCAATCCCTAATAAAATCGCTGCTGCTGGCAAAACGGCTACCGGGAGCATCAATGAACGTCCAATTCTTTGTAAATATGATTTCATTGTCTTTCCTCCTGTATATCAAAATATAAAACGAAATTAGTGCATATAAAAATGACGACTATCCTCCCTTTAACGCTTTATTTTAAAGAATTTACCGGTATTTGAAATCGGTTTCACTCTCTATTCGTCAATATTATACCACTTTCGTATATACAGATCAAAAGGTTCCGATCAAATATTGTAAAATATTTCAGAAATCAGTCTATAATTTTGAAAAAACATTTGAAATAGAATCCTCAAACACTAAAGCATCCTCTGGTATGCGAATCGGTGATTTATTAATAGCGACTAAATGATCCCCGTTAAAGTAATGGATAAGTCCAGCCGCTGGATAGACCACCAAAGAAGTCCCAGCAATCATCAACATATCCGCCTCAGAAATATCTTGGATAGCTGCTTGGATCACGCTTTGGTCTAATCCTTCTTCATACAACACAATATCCGGTCGCACAATCGCCCCATCATTTGGACAACGAGGAATCCCCTCTTCGTCTAGTTCTAATTCGGAAATCTCATAGCGATTTCCGCACTGGGTACAATAATTTCGCAAAGTTGAGCCGTGTAACTCATGGACTGTCGTACTGCCTGCTTTTTGATGCAGTCCATCAATGTTCTGTGTCACAATACTGACGTCTTTTCCTTCGTCTTCTAAATCCTTTAAAAACACATGTGCTTCGTTCGGCTCAGCCTCTTCAAAAACTAAATTTTCAAAATAATATTTAAAAAATTCTTTAGGATAACGTTTATAGAAAGTATGAGAAATCATTTCTTCTGCTGAAACTTGTGTGCCACTATCTTGCATGTATAAACCTTCTGAAGAACGAAAATCTGGAATCCCACTCTCTGTCGAAACACCCGCTCCTCCAAAAAAGACAATTTTTTGACTATCAGCTAACTGTTCTTTTAACTGTTCGATTTTATCCACTATAAGTCCTCCTCAATATTCTTGCTTTACTTACAACTTCATCCTAACAAATATAGCGAAGGATTTCATGTTTAGGCCGATGAGACGATAAATTTTAGCAGGTAGGAGGCAAAATAGTTTATGGTTTAATCGACTATTGGTAAAGTTTAAGTGCTCAAAAAGAGAAAAGGAGGAAGTAAACATGCATGCTGAAACAATCTTAATTACTGGAGCCGGGTCTGGTCTAGGAAAGCTAACGGCTCTGACTTTAGGTAGACTCGGAAAGAAAGTTATGGCAACCACAGAAACAGAATTGCAGGCGACCACATTGGAAAAGGATGCGGATGCACTAAATATTCCACTATTCGTTGAGAAGATTGACATTACAGATCCCGTAGACCGAGAAAAAGCTTGGGAATGGGAGATCGATATTCTTGTCAATAACGCAGCGGTCAAAGAAGGGGGCTCCTTGGTAGATATTCCTGAAAAGAATTTCAGAAGACAATATGAGGTGAATGTTTTTGGTACCTTATTATTCACGCAAGAGTTCGCACGGAAAATGGTTCGAAAAAGAAAAGGACGCATCATTTTCGTTTCTTCTATTTCAGGCTTAATGGTGAATCCTTTTTCAGGTCCTTACGCTTCTTCAAAATTTGCAATTGAAGGGTTAGCAAGCACGATGAGCCAAGAACTAAAGGAATTTAATGTGGAAGTTGCTACTATTAATCTCGGTCCTTATTTAACAGGCTTTAATGATCGGGAATTCAATACTTGGAAAACATGGCGAGATGATCCGACGGAACGGATCTTTAATTATGAAAAACTCGCCTTTCCTTTTAAACAGATGGATCCTGCCAAAGCGGTAGCGCCGATGATTAAAACGATTTTAGGGATAACCAAAATGTATAGAAATATCATTCCTAAATTAATGTTCCCCCTTGTAGAAGCTGTCAACAAATTCCAATGGATGAAACGTACGACTTGGCGCCTGGGTAAGCGTCATCTGATGGTCCAACAAGCCTATAAAATGGAACCTGGAAGTGACGGGAAATATATGATTTAAATTGGCAAACCCCACAGATAATAAGAGCTGTGGGGTTTTGTATGTTCAGTTATTCGTCTTTTTTAACGAATAGGTAAATATTTTATTATCTTTTACAGCTAGCGCTTTACCTGTAACCCCTTGGAGAAGTTCTTTGACCGCTAGTGCACCAAAATCCATCCCTAAAATACGGTCTTCCGCCACCGGATTGCCCCCTCTTTGAATATGGCCCAAGCGTAAAGCATGAAAGGAAAAGTTCGTTTCTTCTTCCATAATTTTTTGAAACGCCTCAGCAGACATCACGCCTTCAGCAATAACAAACAACTGGTATCTCTTTCCAATCGCTTGCGAATTTTTAATCGCTTGTTCGACTTCTTTGGCGTCAAAATCTCCCCTTTCGGCAACAATACCATCCGCATCTAACGCTTTTCCGGCTCGTCTTGCAATATCACCTGATTTTCTTCCCATCACTTCAATCGCATATAAATGCCGATGGCTGGCGGCAGATTGCATAATAATATCAACTGTTTCTACGACGTTTCGGATCGCGGTATTAAAACCTAGACAAATTTGTGTCTCTTTAACATCATTATCAATTGTTGCCGGAATCCCGATTGTTAAAAGCCCTAACTCCGATAATTTGAGCGCTCCACGAAAAGAACCATCGCCTCCGATGATAATCAGTCCATAAATATTTTCTTTGTAGAGTCGTTGGACGACTTGTCGCTGAATATCAGCTTGCAAGAATCGTTGAGAGCGTGCGGAACCAATAAACGTTCCTCCGCTACTGACATGAGGCTTCACTTTTCTAGGGGTAAGCTTAAGGAACTGATTGTCAATTAAGCCGTCAAATCCTTCAAGATAACCTCTGACTTCAATCCCATGTTTTCTAGCTTCCTCGACAATCCCGTTAATTGTAGCATTCATCCCTGGTGCATCGCCACCGCTTGTTAGCAATCCAATTTTTCTCATAGCATCCCACCCTCACCACAAATTTGTTAGCATCATTTTAGCATATCTTGTAAACGCCTCATAAAGATAAGATAAAAACACCCATTTATTTTTTAAATAAATGGGTGTCTTTTTTTAAGTTCTAATTTTCTAAAACGACTTGTTTAATTCCGAGATACCAATATCTTAAACCATTAACAATTTGAGTAACCTCATCGTTAGACAGTCCTTCTGCTTCAATATTTGGATCTGTCACTAGGGTATTATGCACCATTTGACGACTGATACTATCATAGATCGGATCATTTAATTGGATTTTTAAAACTTCACTAATCGTTTCATTACGACCGAGTCTTCTTAGAAAGATTGGATATTGCATCTCTGTCGTTTGACCCATAAATTCCTCATACACATCCGTAGGCACTAAATAAACGTCTCCATTTTCTTCGCCACGTTTGATAAAGCCAAAAAATACGGCCGCTTCAATTAAACAGTAAAAAATAATGGATAGCTCATCGCGATTTTTTATTATAATCTTCGCTTCACGAATATCCTGCTGTCCTAGATTATGCAGAAACCAAAACAAAATATTAATTCTCTCAATTTTTGGAAATAAAATATTTGGATCAGGTTCTATTGTTTCTTCTTGAAAATAATTAAACAGTTCATCATTTGTGATCTTATCTAATCCTAGCTCTTCCGTCTCCAATAAACGATCCTCAACCGTCAGTTCCACCACTTGGTCAATTGCAGATAAATCAAGCGAATGATCAAGTGATCGCTTCGCTAAATATTCAGCAACATTCTCTTCGTGGCTTGCCAGCTCTTCTGACGATAAATCTTCAGGTATTCGCAAACTATCCCACTCTAACGCATCCGTATTTAATATTGACAATTTTTTTATCCCCCATATAAATATTTTTGTCTATTTTTTGCCGCAAAACCTCTTTCGTTCATATAAAAATATGATTAATTTTTACCTAAGTTTTTCTCATTATTCCTAGTATAACACAAATACCTTAGTATTTTAAGTGACCTTCCCAGACAAAGCTTATGCTAGCAGTATTTTTAAAGAGAGGGATACTTTAAAATCGCTATCTCTTATTTGTTATTTGAAACATAAATCTTCTATCATAAAAAAATCCGTTCACTCCTCTTTCACAGAGAGAGTCAACGGATCTTCAATACTTTCAATATTTAATTGTCTTCTTCGTCTAAGTTCATCACAGCCATAAACGCATCTTGTGGAATATCTACATTTCCGACACTCTTCATACGTTTTTTCCCTTCTTTTTGTTTTTCAAGAAGTTTCATACGACGAGTGACATCTCCACCATATAGTTTCGCTGTAACGTCTTTACGATAGGCACGAACTGTTGAACGAGCAATAATGTTGTGACCGATCGCTGCTTGAATTGGAATTTCAAATTGCTGACGTGGAATAACTTCTTTCAGTTTTTCTACAATCTTACGACCACGACTTTGACTTTCATCTTTATGCACAATAAAACTCAAGGCATCTACCTTATCGCCATGAATTAAAATATCCACTTTGACTAAGTTACTTTCACGGTAGCCTGCTTCTTCATAATCTAATGATGCATAACCTTGCGTGCTTGATTTGAGGCGGTCGAAAAAGTCAAAGACAATTTCAGACAATGGCAGATAATACATGACATTGACGCGCACATCATCTAAATATTCCATCGTAATAAATTCGCCTCGTTTACTTTGACAAAGCTCCATAATAGGTCCCACATAATCATTAGGCGCTGAAATAGTGGCTTTTACAAAAGGCTCTCGAACTTTTTCGACCTGTGTTTGTTCAGGCATTTCCGAAGGATTAGAAACATCCACCGTTTCACCATCCGTTTTTTCCACTTCATAAATAACAGATGGAGCTGTTGTAATTAAGTCTAAATCAAACTCACGCTCAAGTCGTTCTTGCACAATATCCATATGCAACATGCCTAAAAAGCCACAACGGAAACCAAAGCCTAAAGCTTGCGAAACTTCTGGTTCAAAATGTAACGATGAATCATTCAGTTGTAGACGCTCAAGTGCTTCGCGTAAATCTTCATAATCTCCGGAGTCAGAAGGATACATTCCACTGTACACCATTGGGTTCATTTGCTTGTAACCAGGTAGTGGTTCAGGAGCAGGATCATTCGCTAAGGTGATCGTGTCCCCTACTTGCGTGTCATTTACACTCTTGATGTTTGCCGTAACATAACCAACATCGCCCACTGTTAACGCATCTCGAACGAGAGGGTCCGGTGAAAAGACGCCCACTTCTGTCACTTCAAACACTTTCCCATTATGCATTAATTGAATTGTATCGCCTTTTTGCAACATTCCTTCTTCAATTTGGATGCTTAAAACAACGCCTCGATAAGAGTCATATTCAGAGTCAAAAATTAAAGCTTGTAGTGGATTATCGATATCACCTTGAGGGGCGGGAACTTCTTGAACGATCTTTTCTAAAACATCTTCAATACCGATGCCACTCTTCGCACTTGCTAACACCGCATCTTCTGCTGGTAAGCCAATGATATCTTCTATTTCCAATGCTACACGCTCTGGATCAGCTGCAGGCAAATCAATCTTATTAATGACAGGTAAAATTTCTAAATCATTATCTAACGCTAAATAGACGTTGGCCAATGTTTGCGCCTCAATTCCTTGAGCTGCGTCTACAATTAAGATCGCCCCTTCACAGGCAGCTAAACTTCTCGATACTTCATACGTAAAGTCCACATGCCCTGGCGTATCAATTAAGTGTAAAACATAAGTTTCGCCATCTTTAGCTGTATATTCTACTTCTACTGTATTTAATTTAATGGTAATTCCACGTTCACGTTCTAATTCCATCGAATCTAAAACTTGTTCTTGCATTTCTCGATCGGCAAGTGTTTTAGTATATTCTAAAATACGGTCAGCTAATGTCGATTTTCCATGGTCAATATGCGCAATGATCGAGAAATTACGCACCATCTTTTGACGTTCACGTGCTTTTTCTTTATCTATCATTTATTTCCTCAGTCCTTAATCTTCATAAAAAAACTACAATCATTATTATACCAACCTTTTTGACGAGATACAATGGTTAGTAATTGTTCGTTTTCAGAAGACATCTTTTATCTCGTAAAAATTATAGCCATCCTTTATAAAAAAAGATAGTCAACAACTTACATTTTATTACACTCGAATATACTTATAGCTTCTCGTGTTCAATGGACATTGTTGACTATCATTTAGTTAAAATTATTAATCTTTATCGGAAAAAGCATCTTTTACTTTAGAAAAGAAAGAGCCACTTTTTTGTTCATCGGTTTTGTCATAACCACTTTCTCTTCCAAATTCACGTAAAGCTTCTGCTTGTTCGTTTGAAAGTTTTTTCGGGATTTCGACCTTCACTCTGACGTGTTGGTCTCCTGTCCGTTTGACACGTACAGAAGGAGCCCCTTTCCCTTGTAGTCGGAAAGTTGTTCCTGGTTGTGTACCCGCAGGTATTTTTAATTTGACTTTCCCATGAACCGTCGGCACTTCTATCTCATCACCAAGAGTTGCTTGGACGATATTAATCGGGAGTTCATAATAAATTTCAGTTCCTTGTCGTTTAAATGTTTCTGATGGTTTCACACGGAAGACAATAAATAAGTCTCCATGAGGGCCACCATTTCGACCAGCGTCTCCTTGGTTTTGAAGACGGATTTGGTTACCATCTTCTACTCCGGCTGGAACATCGACTGAAACTGAATGACGTTTGGTTTCATGTCCACTTCCTCCACAGACTGAACATTTCTCTTCAATGATCTGTCCAGTTCCATGACAGTCGGGACAAGTTGTTTGAGTCATGACACGACCAAATGGTGTGTTTTGTTCCACATTAACGTGTCCTGCTCCACTACATCGTGGACAAGTTTTTGGACTTGTACCTGGTTTAGCGCCACTTCCGTCACAGTTATGACAAGTATCTTGTCGATTGTATTTTATGGTGGTCGATTTACCAAAAATTGCCTCTTCAAAAGATAAATCCATTACATATTGTAAGTCTTCACCTTTTCTTGGCGCATTTGGATCACGTGAAGCAGATCGGCCACCACCGAAAAACTGACTAAAAATATCATCGAAACCAGAGAATGCATCTCCTCCGCCAAATCCACCTTGGCCACCGAATCCGCCACCATTAAAGTTCGGATCCGTTGAAGCATGTCCAAATTGATCATACTGTGATCGTTTGGATTCGTCAGAAAGCGTCTCATAAGCCTCTGCTACTTCTTTGAATTTATCTTCAGCGTCTGGAGCGTCATTTAAATCTGGGTGATATTTTTTAGATAGTCGTCGGTATGCTTTTTTTATTTCATCTTGCGATGCGTCTTTCGAGACGCCTAGTACATCATAAAAATCTTTTTTTTCAGCCATTTTGTCCTCCGTCTATATCTAAAAAATCAGCGCATCGCCTTCAATACATTGGAAAGAGAAAGCCAAAAGAATTCTCTCAGCTTTCTCTCAACAAATGTATTCCTTAAGTTTTATACGCTGTCCTTACAAATTACTCTTCGTCTTCTTCGTCGTCTACTTCTTCAAAGTCAGCATCGACAACGTCCTCATCGTCAGATGAGTCGCCAGCTCCAGCTTCGCCTTCTTGAGCTTGTTGCTGTTCTGCTGCTTGTTCATAGAGTTTGACTGTTAAGTCTTGGACGATCTCGTTTAATGCGTCTCGTTTTTCTTTGATTAAATCTAAATCGTCTGCATCAATTGCTTCTTTCAACTCATCACGAGCTGTTTCTGCTTTTTGAACTTCTTCTTCGTCCACTTTACCTTCTAAGTCTTCTAATGTTTTATCTGTTTGGAAGACTAATTGGTCTGCTTCGTTTCGAAGTTCAACTTCTTCTTTACGTTTTTTATCTGCTTCTGCGTTTTCTTCCGCGTCGCTAACCATACGGTCGATTTCTTCGTCAGTTAAACCAGAAGAAGATTTAATCGTAATGTTTTGTGATTTTCCAGTTCCTTGGTCTTTTGCTGAAACCGTTACAATACCGTTTTTATCGATATCGAAGGTTACTTCAATTTGAGGAACGCCACGTGGTGCTGGTGGAATATCCGTCAATTGGAAACGACCAAGTGTTTTGTTATCTGGAGCCATTGGACGTTCACCTTGTAAGACGTGAATATCTACGGCTGGCTGATTATCTGCCGCTGTTGAGAATACTTGTGATTTACTTGTTGGGATTGTTGTATTACGTTCAATTAATTTTGTAAAGACGTTACCCATTGTTTCAATTCCTAATGAAAGAGGAGTTACGTCAAGTAAAACAACATCTTTTACGTCACCAGAGATCACTCCACCTTGTACAGCAGCACCCATTGCAACAACTTCATCAGGGTTTACTGAACGGTTTGGTTCTTTACCAGTTTCTTGTTTAACAGCTTCTACTACTGCTGGTGTACGCGTTGAACCACCGACTAAGATGACTTCATCAATATCTGATTTTGAAAGACCTGCATCACTTAATGCACGACGTACAGGCTCTTTTGTACGATCTACTAAATCTTGTGTTAATTCATCAAATTTAGCACGTGTTAATGTTTGCTCCAAGTGTAATGGTCCAGCATCTCCTGCTGAAATAAATGGCAAGCTAATTTGCGTTGATGAAACACTTGATAATTCTTTTTTCGCTTTTTCTGCAGCGTCTTTTAGACGTTGTAGCGCCATTTTATCATTTGATAAGTCGATCCCATTTTCTGATTTAAATGAATCAACTAAATAATCAATGATTTTGTCGTCGAAGTCGTCCCCACCTAGCTCGTTGTCACCAGCTGTTGAAAGAACGTCAAAGACTCCATCCCCTAATTCTAGGATAGAAACGTCAAAAGTTCCTCCACCCAAGTCAAAGACCAGGATATTTTCTTCTTCTTCACTATCTAAACCATAAGCAAGTGAAGCAGCTGTTGGTTCGTTAACAATACGGTCAACTTCTAGACCAGCAATTGTACCAGCGTCTTTTGTTGCTTGACGTTGAGCATCGTTGAAGTAAGCAGGTACTGTAATCACTGCATTCGTTACTTCTTCTCCTAAATACTCTTCTGCATAACCTTTTAAATGTTGTAAAATTAAAGCAGAAATTTCTTGAGGAGTGTAGTCTTTTCCTTCAATTGTTTCTTTATAATCTTCACCCATATGTCTCTTGATAGACATGATTGTGTTTGGATTGGTGATTGCTTGACGTTTAGCAGCTTCACCTACTTGAATTTCACCATCTTTAAATGCAACAACAGATGGTGTTGTACGATTTCCTTCTTTATTAGCGATTATTTTTGGTTCTCCACCTTCAAGAACAGCAACTGCTGAGTTTGTAGTCCCTAAGTCAATACCAATAATGTTTGCCATAATGAATATCTCCTTTTACCTTTTATAATTTATAGTTTATTCTGTTACTGTAACTTTTGCCGCGCGTAAAACACGGTCGTGCAATTTATAACCTTTTTCAAAGACTTGTGCAACCATACCACTTTCTTGTCCTTCTTCTGCAGGAACTTGTGCGTAAGCTTCGTGGAAATTCGGATCAAACGGTTGTCCTTCTGCTTCCACTTCCTCGACACCTGCATGTTCAAGGGCTTTGTAAAAACTGTCTAGAACCATATTGATTCCTTGTTTTAAGTTTTTACTGGCTTCATCCGTTGCTTCCGTCTCTAATGCACGCTCTAAGTTATCAATAACGGGCAGTATTTCTTTTGCTAAGTCTTGTGAACGATAGCGCGTAGCTATTTCTCGTTCTTTTTGGTTTCGACGTCGCATATTTTGGATCTCTGCTTGTAAGCGCAGATTTTGATCTTCTTGTTCTTCTAATTTTTGCTCTAATTCAGCTATTTTATCTTCAATTTCGGTATCAGATGATGTAACTTCTTCTTCAACTTCTGCATCTGCTGATGAAGTCACTTCTTCCTCTTCGAAATCTTTTTCTTTATCTGCCAAATTTATTCTACCTTCTTTCATTCGTTATGCACTACTTAATAGTAGCACATACAGTGATTATTTTAAATCAATAAAGTTTTTCAAACCCTAATCTAAATAAAAATCTTCTAACTTATCTAATAACTCTTCTCGTAATAATTGAATCGCTCCTAATGTCGAATCGTACATCATATTCGTGGGGCCAAGTACTGCAATAAAGCCGCCTCCAAAATGATCGTCAGAATAAGGCACCGTAATTAAGGAAAATGGTTCAAATAAACGATGCTCAAGTTCATTACCAATTCGAATATCAATGGTTTCTTCTTCATCATATAGCGAGTTAAAGAGTGTGATTAATGTTCCTTCATTATCGAGTAAATTATAAAGATCTTTTACTTGGCGAAGTTCCATATCTTCCATAAAATCAAGTAAATTCATTTTACCCGAAACAAACATCTGCTCCTGATTTGATCGTCGTAATGTCTTTTCAAGCATTTCAGTAATGTTCCAATTCATCGCTAAATACTTTTCAAACATTTTCGGTAAGTCATTTCGTAAAGCATAGTAAACGGTCGTTAATGATTCTCCGACAAGATTCCTATTTATAAAATCTGTCACTTGTTTTATGTGTTCTGATTTTAACCCATAAGGAATTTTGAAGAGCATGTTTTGTACTTCATAATTATCTAACTGTAAAACAAGCATCATCTGTTTGCTATTCAAAGGAACTATTTTAAAGCCTGTCAACGTATTGAGATTGGATTGAGGACCTAAAACAATCGCTGTATAATTGGTTAATTCAGATAGTAATTGAGCCGATTGATAAAAGACATCACTCATTTGAAATATATGAGAATCCATTGTATCTCTTATACGCATTTTTTCATTTTCACGAACATTTTTGGGGCGTAATAGGTGATCCACATAAAAACGATAACCTTTTACTGACGGCACTCTTCCGGATGAACTGTGGACTTTTTGGATATAATCCAATTCCTCCAAAACACTCATTTCGTTACGGATCGTTGCTGAACTTGCAGCGACGAAACCTTCATCTACAAGTGTTTTCGAACTGACCGGTTGGCCATCTTCTGTAAAATGTTCGATAATTTTATATAATATTAATAATTGTCTCTGTGTCAACATGCGCAACATCCTTTCGCTTGAAAGACAATTACTTTTCAACAAATTAGCACTCGACGCGGTCGAGTGCTAATCACTGTATATAATTTAACAAAATTCATTAAAACTGTCAACGTAAAAGGGTTTAAAAAGTATAAATTCATTCCTTTTTCGCTGTTTCTTCTAAAATTTGTTTGGCATCTATTTCATCTTGTTTTAACTGTTCAATTAAACCCTCTGCGCTTTCAAATTTTTCTTCTCCACGCAAGTAAGCGACCCATTCCACTTTAACGTTATCACCATATATTTCTTCATTAAAGTCGAGGATATTGACTTCAACGGTAACATCCTGTGGATCTAAAAAGGTCACATTATAGCCGATGGAGGCCATACCTTTATACCGTTTGCCTTTCACCGTAAACCAGACCGCATAGATCCCTACTTTTGGTAACAAAGTATATGGGTGAGAATGAATATTCGCTGTGGGATAACCTAGCTCCCTTCCTCTAGCATCCCCACGAACAACAAAGCCAAGAGTTTCATAGAAGTAACCGAGCATCTCATTTGCTTTCTCAATGGCTCCCTTTTGAATATAGGAGCGAATAGCCGTAGAGCTGATCGCTTGATTTGCTACCTTTTCTTCGCCTACTTGTACGATTTCAAAACGATCTTTCGCATATTCGGGTAAATGTTTCATAGAAGCAATTTCAGGCTTGCCATAAGTGTAATCATAGCCAGCAACGACAACTGTTGCATGCCAGCCGACAATATACTGATCCACGAAGGCTTGAGGATGGAGATTTCCAAACTCCGAATTATAAAAAACTTCATAGACAATATCTAACCCCAAATCTTCCAGGATGGCATATTTTTGTTGGGGTTGCGTTAAGTATGTATATTCTTCCGGTTTCATTTTTTGGTAAATCATTTTAGGACGACGATTGAACGTCATGAGTGCTGCTTTTAACCCTCGTTCTTTGGCAATTTTTATACCTTCTCGAATGACTTTTTGATGGCCTAAATGAACACCATCAAAAAAACCTAAGATAAGAACGATCTCCTCATCAATGATTTCATCCTTATCATAAGGATGCTTTATTTTTATTAATTTCAATTTGTCATGCACCTACAGTTCTGTTCTAAACATTTTTCTTGGCTTTAATTTTCCGGTTTTGGTTGGATGGATATCATAAAGAGCAATAATAGTATCTTGATAAGTTAAAAGGACGGGATATTCATCCGCTTGGATCTCTTCTCTATCGAGCAAAGCGCCATTTTTTACTCTGATCCACAAATCATCTGAGATCGACGTTTTTGGAAATTGCGTTAAACCATAATCAATCGGTAATAAAATATCATCGATTTTCCCGGTATTCATCGCTTCTCTAATTTCGGCTAAAGTATAAGTTTGTTCCACTTCAACAAGCCCACTTTTACGACGAGTAAGTTGAGACATGTGGGCCGGGTACCCCAGTTCTTTTCCGATATCGACGGCTAACGTTCGAATATAAGTCCCTTTACTACAAGTCACTTCAAAAGAAAAGCGCGCCGTTTTTTCCTTTGGATCGGCAGTAATTGCTGAAGTCCGTTGAATGGAATAGATTTCAACTTCACGCGAAGGACGTTCAATTTCAATGCCTTCAAAGGCATATTCATATAATCTTTTTCCTTGTACTTTTACTGCGGAATACATCGGAGGTGTTTGCTCAATTTTACCTACAAAACTTTGGAGCACTTTATCGACGTTTTCTTCTAGTAACTCTTCGATCACATCAAGTCTCTCGATAATTTCACCGGTTGCATCTTCAGTCGAAGTTGAAAAACCAAGCTTCACTTCGCCCGTGTATGTTTTATCCCCTTCCAGCATATATTCCAAGACTTTGGTTGCTGAGCCCACAGCGATCGGTAAAACGCCATCCACTTCCGGGTCCAATGTGCCAGCATGCCCTATTTTCTTCATTCCTAAGATGTTACGAATTGCACGCACGCAGCCAAAACTAGTCATTCCTTTTTCTTTCCAAAGAGGTATAATTCCTTCTAACATTTTATCACTTCGATTCTATGTTTGATTTCCTTTGGTATTATATCATACCAAGCACCCTAAACTAAAATAGATGCCTATTTATCTGTTTTTAAATGGCTGAATCATCCCCCGCTTCTATTTTAAATAAACCTGTAGACGTTTGAGTATAGCGCATTTTCGAGGTTCTTTTATTTTTAATGAGGGGCGCTTACAGCGTCTTGCTTTCAAAAGAATAATGCTCTGTGTTAATATAGAAATGACAATATAGAAAGGCAGTGATATACTATGGAACAATTATTTACTTTTCCAACTGAAGAATTACAACAAGAGAATACGACTTACATTACGCTTGCAATGGAATTGCATGCGACAACATTGACAAACGATAAAGACCGCATTCAATTTGAAAATCTTGTTAATCAGGCAAGAAAAGAATTAAAAGATTCTGATTTAGAAGAAAAAGATCAATTATTAGAACAATTAGATATTGTTGATCGTGACCGTGATGAACTGGTGCAATTTCTTGGAAGCTTAGTTGTTTACGTGACTGTAGATGATATTTACTTCTATCATCTCGCGATTCCTGTAAACGATCGAGTACAAATCAGTGAATTACCTTATGTTCTTCCCTTAGCTTCTAACTATCAATATACAAGAGACTATCATCTCCTCGTATTGAATCAGGAAAGCATTCGTTTATTTGAAGGACATGGTGACCATATCGAAGAGCTTCCGATTGATGAAATTGAAGATGCCCCTGTAGACTTAGAAACCGCGCTTGGAACGGAAAAAGACGGTGGTAGCTTAAACTTCGGATCCTACAGTCGTGGCGCTGGAAGCCGTGGGGCTGGACAAGCTGGCACAAGTCAATTCTTCCACGGACATGGTGAAACAAGTGCTGAAAAAGATATTGACCGTGAAAATTATTTCCGTATTGTTGATAAATTTGTTTATAATCATTATTCAAATGAAGAACAATTGCCGCTTATTGTTTATACGGTTGAAGAAAACCAAGCGGTATTTAGAGATATTTCATCCAATGAATATCTAGCAGATACAGGTATTAACGGTTCAGCAGCGAATATGAACAAAAATGAAATCCAAGAACGTGCGGCTGAAACAATCGACGAGATCGTTGCTTATCAGCGGAATCAACTATTGGATCGTTTAAATGAAACAACACCTGAGAATCGAATTGAAAATATTCCAGATGACTTAACGGCTGCTAGTTTAGAAGGACGAATCGAGACACTCTATCTTGAAAAAGATTTTGAGATTCCTGGAACGATTACAGCTGAAGGTCGCTATGATCGGGAAGACGATAAAAACGACTTTGTTCAACAAGTCGTACAAAACGTCCTTCGAACCGATGGCGCTGTATATATCTTAGATGAGAATGAAACGCCAGAAGGCATATCGATCGCTGCTATATTACGCTACTAAGATAAAATTAAACATTGTGAGAGTAAAAGAGTTCGGGGGCTTTCCCGAACTCTTTTCTTATTCATTGCTCATCTAAAAAGGAACAGAATCTGCTTTTTAACCAAGCCAGACGCTGTTCCTTTTTTATTTATTCATATAATGCTTCGATTTGTTTTTGGAGTGTTTCGTTATTTAGAAAATCAGTATACGTGGTTTCAGGACGATCAACAACGCCATTCGGAGACACTTCAATAATACGATTAGCAATTGTTTCGATGAATTCTCGGTCGTGAGAACTAAACAATACCGCTCCTTTGAAAGAAATTAAGCTATCGTTTAAGGCTGTAATCGATTCTAAATCCAAGTGGTTGGTCGGATCATCTAGCACTAAAACGTTCGCTTTACTTAACATTAATTTTGCAAGCATTACGCGGACTTTTTCTCCACCCGATAATACAGCAATCTCTTTCATCACTTCTTCTCCCGAAAATAACATTCGTCCGAGGAACCCACGTAAGAAAGTATTATCATTTTCTTCTTTTGTCGCATATTGACGAAGCCATTCGATAATCGTTAAGTCTTCATTAGAAAACTCATCCGAATTATCAATCGGTAAATAAGCTTGGGTGGTTGTAATGCCCCATTTGACCGAACCGGTATCTGGTTCCATCTCCCCCATAATAATTTTGAAAAGGGTTGTAATGGAAACTTCATTCATACTTGTAAAGGCTGTTTTATCGTCAGGGTTTAAAGTAAAGCTAATATTATCTAATACTTTTTTCCCATCAATGGTTTTTGATACATTTTTTACTTGTAATAGTTCATTTCCGATTTCACGTTCGGGTTTAAATTGAATGACCGGATAACGTCGTGATGATGGCTGGATATCTTCTAAAGTAATGTTGTCCAATTGTTTCTTACGCGAAGTCGCTTGTTTGGACTTTGAAGCATTGGCGCTAAAACGCGCAATAAATGCTTCTAATTCCGCAATTTTCTCTTCTTTTTTACTATTACGATCGGCTTGTAATTTAGCGGCTAACTCACTCGACTCTTTCCAGAAATCATAGTTTCCTACGTATTGCTGAATTTTTTGGAAATCAACATCAACCATATGTGTACATACTTTATTTAAAAAGTGACGGTCATGGGAAATGACAACGACTGTATTTTGAAAATCGATTAAAAAGTCGGATAACCACATAATCGATTGCGCATCCAAGCCGTTCGTCGGCTCATCTAAAAGGAGAACATCGGGCTCACCAAATAGGGCTTGCGCGAGGAGAACTTTCACACGGTTCCCACCATCTAGCTCGCTCATTTTTTGTTGATGGAGCTCAGTCGGAACATTCAATCCTTTTAATAAATCAATCGCTTCTGGTTCTGCTTCCCAACCATTTAAAGCCGCAAACTCCCCTTCAAGTTCTGAAACAAGCAGACCATCTTCATCAGAAAAATCAGGTTTCATATAGAGTGCATCTTTTTCTTTCATCACGTCGTAAAGACGTTTATGTCCCATAATAACAGTATCTAATACGGTATATTCATCATACGCATATTGGTCTTGCTTCAAAGTAGCAATTCGTGCGTTGGGTGCTAAGGAAACAGTCCCCGTCGAGGGTTCAATTTCACCGGTTAATATTTTTAAAAAAGTAGATTTTCCTGCGCCATTGGCTCCAATCACTCCATACGTATTTTCAGGAGTGAAATTTAGATTCACGTCTTCAAAAAGCGTTCGACCAGAAAAATTCAAACTTACATCTGTCACAGTAATCATTTAATTTATTGCCTCAATTCTTTTAAGAAATTCAGTTTTCACAGTTGCTCTAGTATACAAGAAAAAAACCTGATGAGAAAGCTAATTCCCATCAGGATTTATAAGCATCGTTTTTTAATTATTCTTCTTCATTACGGATCTGATTTAATAATTCATCGATACGATTTCCATGTTCTACAGATTCGTCTCTTGTAAATGTTAATTCAGGTGTATGATAAGTCGTTAAACGATTGCCTAATTCTTTTCGGATAAGACCGGTTGCTCGATCTAGTCCTGTTTGTGTTTCTTGTTTCGTCTCATCATCTGTTTTTAGTGTACTATAATAAATTGTTGCTTGTTGTAGATCACCTGTTAGTTCAACATCCGTAATTGTAATTCCTTCGACTCGAGGATCACGAATTTCGTTTAAAAGAATATCATTCACTTCTTTTAATATTTCTTGTGATACTCGACCCACGCGATAATTTGCCATATTATATTCACCTACATTAATATGTTGTTATTTATCTTTCAATTTCAACCATTTCATATGCTTCAATAACATCATTTTCCTTAATGTCATTATAGTTTTCAATGGTTAGACCACACTCATAACCTTTCGTTACTTCACGAACGTCATCATCGAAGCGACGTAGACTAGCTAGTTCTCCTTCATGAATAACAATACCATCACGAATTAAACGAATCGAGCTGCTACGTTTAATGACACCTGTTGATACCATAGCACCAGCAATTGTACCAATACGAGAAACAGAGTACGTTTCACGAACCGTTGCTTGACCGGTGACTTGTTCTTCATATTCTGGATCGAGCATACCTTTCATTGCTGCTTCAATTTCTTCAATGGCGTCATAGATGACTCGATAAGTTCGAATATCGACTTGTTCAGTCTTCGCATTTTCAGCTGCTTGAGGCGTTGGACGAACGTTAAAACCAATTAAGATTCCTTGACTGGCTGCTGCGAGTGTCACGTCCGTTTCGTTAATTGCACCGACCCCTGTATGAACAACGTTAACTCTTACGCCATCGATATCTATTTTCTCTAAGCTACTAGCAAGTGCTTCAACAGAACCTTGAACGTCTGCCTTAACAATCACATTTACTTCTTTCAATTCGCCTTCTTCTAGACTTTCAAATAAGTTGTCTAATGTTACTTTGTTTAAAGATTGACGTTGTTCTTCTACTGCTTCATCTGAACGAGACTCCGCAATTTGACGAGCTGTTTTCTCATCTTCAAAGACAACAAACTGATCTCCGGCATTCGGTGTATCATTCAATCCTGTAATTTCAACAGGGGTTGATGGTCCTGCGTTTTCGATGCGTTGACCTTTATCGTCAGTCATTGTACGAATACGACCGTAAGTCGTACCGACCACTACTGAATCTCCTTTGTTTAAAGTACCGTTTTGGACGAGTAAAGTCGCAATAGGTCCTCTTGAACGATCCAGACGCGCTTCAATCACACTTCCCACAGCCAAACCACTTGGGTCGGCCGTTAACTCTTCAACTTCTGCTACTAAAAGAATCATTTCTAACAATTCTTCAATGTTTTTATTGAATAGTGCTGAAATTTCTACAAAGATTGTGTCGCCGCCCCAATCTTCAGGGACTAATTCATATTCAAGAAGCTCTTGTTTCACACGGTCTGGGTCCGCTTCTGGTTTATCTATTTTGTTGACCGCTACAATAATAGGAACACCCGCTGCTTTCGCATGGTTAATCGCTTCAACAGTTTGTGGCATGACGCCATCATCTGCTGCGACTACGATAATTGCGATATCTGTGACATCCGCTCCACGTGCACGCATTGTTGTAAAGGCCGCGTGTCCTGGAGTATCTAAGAAAGTAATGGTTTCTCCATTGGCTTCTAATTGGTACGCACCGATATGCTGGGTAATTCCTCCTGCTTCTCCTTGCGTAACACTTGTTTCACGCAAAGTATCGAGCAATGTTGTTTTACCATGGTCAACGTGTCCCATAATAGTAACCGTTGGTGGTCGGTTTTCTAATTTATCTTCATCCACTTCTTGGTCAAAGTAATTGTCTAGGTTCGTCATATCGACTTCGATTTTTTCAATCGGTTCAATTCCATAATCCATGAGTAAAACTTCAATAACATCTTTACTTAAAGAATCATTTTGTGTAGCCATAACACCATTCATAAATAATTTTTTAACAATTTCTGCTGGCTCACGATGGATTTCTTGAGCAATGTCCGCGATCGTCATACCTTCCGAATATTCTACCGTTTTTGGTAAAGGTTTCGGTTGTGTACGTTGCGGTTCTTGCTGTTTATTACGATTACGACGTTTTTTACCGCCAGGTCCTCCGCGTGTTCCACGGAATCTTCTTCCTTTACGACGATTATTTCTTTGTTGTTTACGCATTTCTGCACGTTCTTGTTCATTTGTCGTACGTTTTGGTATGTTTGTTTTCCCATTCTTTTTGTTTTGATTCTTTTGTTGATTGTTATTTTTATTTTTCTTCTGGTTATTTTTTTGGTTCTTATTCTGATTATTTGATTGTTTTTGCTGATTATTCTGCTTTTGCCCTTGATTGTTAGGCTTGCTATTTTCTTTTTTCGAGGTATTTTCCTTCTTTTCTTTAGATTCTTTATTTGCTTTGGTATCTTGTAAGCTTTGTTTGACGCGATTCATTTCTGCATCAGTCATGGATGACATATGGTTTCCATAGTCAATTCCTAAATCTTTGGCTTTATTTAAAATTGTTTTGCTTTCAACGTTTAATTCTTTAGCAAATTCATAGACACGTTTTTTGCTCATACAATCACCTTTCTATTCTCTTATAGCAATTTTTTAAAGGATTGTGCAAATCCGTTATCTGTGAATGCACATACCGTCCTTTCTTTTCCAATCGCTTGAGAAATCTCATCTTTGGAAAAAATAATATAAGAGGGTATTTTATAATAATCACATTTATCTAAAAATTGCTTTTTTGTGTTTGCACTAGCATCATCTGCGATAATAACTAGTTGGGCTTTTTGGTTACGTATATTCGCTAAGACAGTCGGCGTTCCACTTACTAGTCTTCGTGCACGTAAGGCAAGCCCTAATAAGTTTAATGCTTTTTGTTTATTGTTCATTTTGTTTCATGATTTCCAATCTTGCGATACGATAGTTGACATGATCTAATAGCTCATCATAAAAATCATCGGAAACTTTTGTTTTTAATGTGCTACTTAAAACGTCTTTCTTTTTGGCTTCTTCGATCACTTCAGGATCTAAAGAAACATAAGCTCCACGACCGTTTTTCTTGCCTGTATCATCCCAAAAAATATCGTCTTCTTTTGTTTTTACAATTCTTAACATCTCTTTTTTTGGTTTCATTTCACCGGTAACGACACATTTACGCATTGGAACTTTTCTTTTTGCCATGTCCACCCACCTCATATTAATAAAAATCTTATTTTTTATTCTTCGTCTTTATCTTGTTCTTTTAATTCCTCATCCACTTCTTCAAGCTCTTCGGAAACTTCACGTGTGATTTCAGTATCTGGTTCGTAACTTTCATCAACTTCAGACTCAAAATCACCAATCAAGTCTTCATCGACTTCTTCGTCATCAATCGATTCAACTTCAATATCTTCTGACGGGACTAATCCTGGTTCTGTATCTTCTACATATTCTTCAGCCTCTTTTGGATCTTCAGCTGGCTCCAAATCGGTTTCTACGACTGGATCAAGATTCTCATCTGCGAGTTCTTCCGTTACTTCTTCTGCTTCACGCGGAGTATCTTCGTCTGTTTCCAACCCTTCTCGTTCTGTCGGAACATCGGGATCGGCTTGATCATCAAAAATCGAGAAGAAATTTTCAGTATCTTCATAAGCATCGGGATCGGCTTCATCTGACATTTCTTCAATCGAGTCGAAGAATTCATCCGATTCGTCAATCACGGGTTCAGCAGCAACATCTGATGAAATTCCTGAAACTTCTTCATCTTCTGCAATATCTTTCTCTGCTTCTTCTTTCGCAAATTCAGCAGGATCAAACTCATCTTCAGCTTTAATATCAATCTTATAGCCAGTTAAGCGAGCTGCTAGACGCACGTTTTGTCCGCGACGTCCAATTGCTAAAGACAATTGCATATCTGGAACGACCGCTGTACACTCATTATTTTCTTCATCAATATAAACATCAATTACATCGGCTGGATTCAAGGCATTTTTAATAAATACAATTGGATCTTCATCCCATTCAACAATATCCATGTTCTCGCCGTTTAGTTCATTGACGATTGATTGCACACGCGTCCCTTTAGGGCCCACACAAGTTCCTACTGCATCTACGTTTTCATCGTATGAATAAACAGCTATTTTAGAACGATCACCCGCTTCACGAGCAATGGACTTAATTTCCACGATTCCTTCATAAATTTCTGGCACTTCTTGTTCGAAGAGACGTTTAATTAAGTTAGGATGTGTGCGGCTGACAAATACTTGAGGCCCTTTTGTCGCATCTTCCACATTGCTGACATAGACTTTGATACGGTCATGTGCTTTATAAACTTCCCCTTCGATTTGGTTCCGTTTTGACATAACTGCTTCTACTTTTCCTAAGTTGATAAAGACAAAATTATCATCTTGTCGCTCAACAATTCCTGTCATTAAGTCATCTTCATATTGAATATATTCATCATAAATGACTGAACGTTCTGCCTCACGTAATCGTTGAGTCACAACTTGTTTAGCCGTTGAGGCTGCTAAGCGTCCGAAATCTTTTGGTGTTACTTCAAACTTCATTTTGTCACCAATTTCATAAGCAAAGTTTGTTTCTTGAGCATCTGCTAATGAAATTTCGGTACTCTCATTTTCAACTTCTTCAACGACATCTTTAATTTGATAGACAGCAATACTACCATCTTTTTTATTAAATGTTACTTCCACATTTTGAGAAGTTCCATACTCTTTTTTGTACGCAGAAACTAATGCTGATTCAAGTGCTTCTTGAATTACTTCTGGCGAGATGCCTTTTTCAGATTGCAGTAATTCAAAAGCAGCAACTAATGCATCACTCATTTTAATTCGCTCCTATTATTTTTTAAAATTCAATCGCTAAACGCGCTTTTGAAAGATTGGATCGTAAAATCTCGACTTCTTTCGTTTTGTTTTTATCTTTCACTTCTAAAACAACTTTTTCATCCGTCAATTCCTGTAGAGTACCTTCATAAACGTTCTCTTTTTCTACAGGTTCAAAAAGGGAAACATGAATATAGCGACCTACAGCTAGTTCAAGGTCTTCTTCTGTCTTCAATGGTCTTTCTGCCCCTGGAGAGGAAACTTCTAAATAATATGCATATGGAATTGGATCAGGTTCAATGGCGTCTAGTTGTTGGCTCACTAATTCATTAAACTCTGCACAGTCATTGAGATCAACGCCCCCTGGTTTGTCTATATAAATACGCAAAAACCAGTTTTTTCCTTCCTTCACATATTCAATATCTACCACGCGGAAGCCTTTTTCTTCTGCAATAGGCTGGGCAATATCTGCGACGACTTCAACTGTGTTATTCATTCGATCACCTCTTTGAATTCTCTTTTTTCATTGAATAATTAATCGTTTATCTTTTTAAATTTAGATTTTTCAGCAAAAAGAGTGAGCCAAAAATTCGGCTCACTCCCTAATCTCTTCATTAATTACCACTGTTAAATATTACCATGAATGAAGAATGAATGCAATCAATGCGAGCCATTGTATTCGATTCATTTCCTCTCATAAGCATTTTACCAGTGATTGCCTCATTAGACTACAACAAAGCACTCTCGTCAACTCTTTCTTCTAAGCTTAAAAATCAAATAAGGATAATTGGTTCTCATCCGGTAAGTGGTTGACAACATTATGATTCTCTAAATATTCCATCACTGTTTTACTTACTTTTCCTCTTTTAGCTAGATCTTCTTTTGATAAAAAGTCACTTTCTTCTCGGGCTTGTACAATTTGTTTCGCCACGTTAGCTCCTAAAGAAGGGACTGCTTGGAAGGGTGCGATCAATGCATCGTCTTCAATAATAAAGTCACGAGCATGTGATTTATTTAAATCGACCATCTTTATCTCGTAGCCCCGCTCTAACATTTCATTTGCGACTTCTAAAGTTACCACTAAGGTATTCTCTTTCGCCGTTGCATCCATCCCTTTCGCATAAATCTCTTCTATTTTTGCTTTAAGGACAGATTTTCCGCTCGTCATTGCGGTTAAGTCAAAGTCTTTGGCCCGAATCGAAAAGAAGGTTGCATAATAATACAACGGATAATGCACTTTAAAGTAAGCAATACGCAGAGCCATAATAATATAAGCTGCCGCATGGGCTTTCGGGAACATATACTTAATCTTTAGACAAGATTCAATGTACCACTCGGGTACGTCATTCGCGCGCATTTCCGCTTGCCATTCATCTGGAATTCCACGCCCTTTACGGACATACTCCATAATATTGAAGGCTAAACTATCCTCGACGCCTTTATATTGTAAGTAAACCATAATATCGTCTCGGGTACCAATCACATCAGATAACGGAATATCGTAATTTCTGATCAATTCTTGCGCATTTCCTAACCAAACATCTGTCCCGTGAGATAAGCCCGATATTTGGAGTAACTCAGAAAATGTATCAGGTTTTGTTTGTTCAAGCATCTCACGTACAAACGGAGTCCCGAACTCAGGCACACCTAGAGTACCTGTTTTTGAATAAATTTGATCCGAAGAAACGCCTAATACTTCGGGCCCTTGGAATAAAGACATCACTCCGGGATCATTCAACGGAATATCATCAGGATCAATGCCGGATAAATCTTGCAACATACGAATCATCGTTGGATCATCATGCCCTAGGATATCCAGTTTCAAAACATTATCTTCAATTGAGTGGAAATCAAAGTGAGTGGTATACCATTCAGAATCTTGGTCATTGGCTGGATATTGAATCGGCGTAAAATCATAAACATCCATATCATCCGGGATAACAATAATTCCGCCCGGGTGTTGTCCAGTCGTTCTGCGCACACCTGTAATTCCCTTAACCAAGCGGTCAATCTCTGCTCGTCGATAAGATTTTTGCATATCATTTTCATAGCCTTTTACATGTCCAAAGGCTGTTCGTTCGGCAATTGTTCCGATTGTTCCTGCACGATACACATAGTCTTCACCAAACAATTCCTTCGTATAGTCATGCGCTTTCGCTTGATATTCCCCAGAGAAGTTTAAATCAATATCAGGTACCTTATCCCCTTTAAAGCCTAAGAAGGTTTCGAAAGGAATATCATGACCATCCGCTACTAAAGGTTCGCCACACTCTGGACAGTTTTTCATCGGCAAGTCAAAGCCCGAACCTACAGAACCATCATCAAAGAACTCATTGTATTGACAAGACTTACAACGATAATGAGGCGCTAATGGGTTGACTTCGGTGATTCCTGTCAAGGTAGCTACCAAGCTGGAGCCAACTGATCCTCGAGACCCTACCAGATAGCCGTCCAACTTACTTTTATCGACTAGTTTATGAGAAATGAGGTAAATTACCGCAAAGCCGTTACCGATAATACTATCTAATTCACGTTCAATCCGTGCTTCGACGATCTCGGGTAAATCTTCGCCATACATTTCTCTCGCTTTGCCATAAGACATATCCCGAATTTCTTCTTCGGCACCATCCATTTTCGGTGTATACAATTTGGAACGGATAGGAGAAATTTCCGGATCAATCATTTCTTTAATTTGATGAGAATTTGTAACGACTACTTCTTGTGCTTTTTCTTCACCTAAGAATGAAAAAGCCTCTAACATTTCATCCGTCGTTCTAAAGTGAACTTTCGGATACAAAGTGTCTTCTGTATTATTTTGATTCAAAGACTGTAAAATAATTTTACGCGAAATATCATCTTCAGGATGTAAATAATGCACGTTTCCTGTTGCGACTACCGGAATATCTAATTCTTCCCCTAAAGCCACAATATTTCGTAGCACTTCTTCTAAATCTTCATCATTTTTGACTAATTCGCGTTCTTTTAGATGTAAATAAGCATCTTTGGGCATAATTTCTAAGAAATCATACTTACGCGCCACTTCTTTTGCTTCTTCATACCCAGTCTGTAACATGGTTGTGAAAACTTCCCCTTCGGAACAACCACTGCCCACTAAAATACCTTCTTTATATTCTTTTAATACACGATGTGGAATTCGTGGTGTCCGATAGAAATATTCGGTCAAGCTCTCAGAAACAAGGTGGAATAAATTTTTAAGTCCAGTACTCGAAGAAACTAAAAGAGTAGCATGGGTAGGATAAGCTTGTTTATAAGTATTGCTACCGCCAATGTAATCGTTGATATGATTCATATTGGTCACATCATGGCTTTTCGCAAGCTCTTTTAAAAAGATCGTCAGTAAATGACCGGTTGTTTCCGCATCATAAATCGCACGGTGATGTTGCTCTAAACTCACATCAAATCTTTTAGCCAGCGCACTCAAGCCGAATGTTTTAAATTCAGGATATAAGAAACGAGCGAGTTCTAAAGTATCAATTACAGGCTCCGTAGCTACAGGTAAATCATTTTTCGTATAACCTTTATTGATAAAGCCCATATCAAATTGAGCATTATGCGCGACTAGAATCGTTCCTTCTGTGAATTCTTTAAACTCTCCCAATACTTGCTGTTCTGATTTAGAGCCTTTCACCATTTCATTCGTAATACCTGTTAATTGCGTGGTAAAATTAGAGAGCTCTTCACCGGGATCGATAAACTCTTGAAATTCACCAATCACATTCCCTTTATACATTTTGACGCCCGCTAATTCAATAATCGAGTCATAGACTGCTGATAAGCCCGTTGTCTCCACGTCGAAGACCACATATTCGGCTTCATCTAAATCAACATCTGCTAGATTGTGCCCGATCGGTACGCCATCATTTACAATATCTGCTTCTAAACCATAAATCACTTGGATATCATTATCGACACTGGCTTGATGCGCTTCAGGGAAAGAATAAACACCGCCGTGATCCGTAATCGCTATAGCTTCATGGCCCCATCTAGCTGCGGTTTCAATTAAATCAGTAGCACTCACTACAGCATCCATTTGACTCATATTTGTATGTGCGTGAAGTTCTACCCGTTTCTCCCCTTCAGGAGCTGTATCTTTCCGTGGTTCATGGAAAGTTTCTTGTAAACTTTGGGCCATCATCGTTAATTCATGCGTATAATTGTCCTCTTGGATAGATCCTTGCGCTTTTAGCCACATACCTTCTTTAATTTGGGCGAAAACCGCTTCATCTGCTTCATTATTTGAGAACTTTTTAACGGTAAGCGAAGAGGTGTAATCGGTAATCTTTAAAATAATTAATTCTCGTTCAGAACGCAGTTTTCGAATTTCTACATCAAAAACATACCCTTCAATTAAAAGGCTGCGTTCTTCTTCAAGAATATCTTTCATCTGGACAACAGGGGTGTTTTGGGCAATTTTGCGTCCCATCTTCACAGGTCCATTGGCTGCGGCGCCATTGCCTCCATTTCTTTCATTTTGCTGATGTCTTTCAGTCAATTGTTTCGTTAAAATAGCATTCTCAGATTCATTCTTTTCAGTAACCGCTTGAACCACTCTTGCAGCGGCTTCTTTATTCACTCGCGGTATAATTTTTAATTTTTCAGGGAAACCTAATTTTGCATACTGCTTCGTAATTGGCGGGAAAAATTCTTCTGAAAATTTTGGTAATGTGATTTCATGTTCAATATAGAAAATTAACTGTCCCTCTTGATATTGTGGTGAACTATTACTAAATAGTTGATTACAAATGGGTGAATCTACCCCACTTTTTTGACAAACATACAACCAATAATCACTGATTAATTCTTGCGTTATTTGAGGTTCTGCCACTTCAATATAGATATCGATATTTGCAATTTTTGAAAAAGCAACTTTTAAAGCAGACTCAAACTTTTGATACAAAGCAAAAGGGAGTATTTGATCGAATTTAAAATGAAATTCCCAAATTTTTTCCTCGCGATGTACCTTCACTGAAGTAATTTCTCCATTTTCTAAATAAGAAGCCTCTGCTTCAGTAAGTGATAATTGAATTTGTTTTAGTAATGTCTGGAACAACATACGTGGTTCTTGGTCCATAATTACCCTTCCTTATTTCATATTTTCCTGAGTAGTTTCTATTGCGAAAGAAAAGGAGACAGTATCCTGGCTCCTTTTTTAAAAATATTCTGCTCTCTTATTATACTTCTTCTTGGGTGGAAGTTAAAATAGAAATGGTATCAATAATATCTTCTTTTTTCGTTTCAACCATTTCATCTGTACGGCGGATCGTTACTTCAACGACGCCTTCTTCTGCTTTTTTACCCACTGTGATGCGGATTGGAATGCCCATTAATTCAGCATCCGTAAATTTAACACCGGCTCTTTCATCACGATCATCAATTAAGACTTCATAACCTTCTTCTTGGAATAGATCGGTTAATTCATCCGTTAGTGCTTTCTGATGTTCGTTTTTATAATTAATTGGCACAATGTGCACATCAAATGGAGCCACTGATACTGGCCAGTTCAAGCCTTTTTCATCTGCATACTGCTCAGTAATCGCTGACAGTAAACGACTGATTCCAATCCCATAACTTCCCATAATAACAGGGACTGGTCGACCATTTTGATCTAGAACTTCTGCCCCCATTGTCTCACTGAAGCGCGTACCGAGTTTGAAAATATGGCCAATCTCAATACCCGTTGTAAACTGTAAAACACCATTTCCGTCAGGGGAAAGATCTCCTTCTTCAACCATACGAATATCTGTATATTGCGCAGGTTCAAAGTCACGATCGGCATTGACATTTATATAATGTTTTTCTGGTTGATTGGCACCCGTTACACTGTTGACCATGTTTTTAACATATAAGTCAGCCACAACGGTGACTTCTTCTGGTAAATCAACGGGACCTACATATCCTGCTGGAATCCCATCAAATAATTCAACAATTTCTTCATCAGTTGCTGGCTCAAGCGTTTCAGCGTCAACAGCCATACGTACTTTGGTCTCATTTACTTCGTGATCTCCACGTACAATTGCTAAAATAGGTTTTTCTCCATCTGCTACAAAAAGAACACTTTTTAAGATCGTTGCAGGTTTTACTTCTAAAAAGTTTGCTAGTTCTTCGATCGTTGTTGTATTTGGCGTATCGATAAGTTCTTTTTGCAACTGAACTTCGGTATTGGTGCGTTCTTTAAATTTGCTGCTGGCCATTTCAATATTTGCTGCATAATCACTTTCTGTGGAATAAGCAATCGTATCTTCGCCTGCTTCTGAAACAGCTATAAACTCAATCGATTCGCGTCCTCCCATTGAACCTGCATCTGCAATAATTGAACGGTAATCTAAACCTAAGCGAGTAAAGATATTATCATAAGCCTGCCAAATTTCATTATATGAATCGTCTAAACTCTCATTTGAATCATGGAAGGTATAAGCATCTTTCATAATGAACTCGCGTCCTCTTAACAAACCAAATCGTGGGCGTTTTTCGTCACGGTATTTTGTTTGGATTTGATACAAATGTAGGGGTAATTTCTTGTAAGATTTGATATCGTCCCGAATCAGTTTAGTAAAAGTCTCTTCATGAGTTGGCCCAAGAATAAAGTCACGGCCATGACGATCAGTTAACTTCATTAACTCCGGTCCATAAGTCTCATAACGCCCTGATTCTTGCCATAGATCTGCTGGAACTAACGCCGGCAGCATCATTTCGGTACCACCTACCGCATTTAATTCTTCACGAATAATATTTTCTATATTTTGAATCACGCGCCATGCTAAAGGTAAATAGGAATAAATGCCTGCAGAGATTTGGCGAATATAACCGGCCCGTAGCATGAGTTGGTGACTGACGGCCTCCGCATCACTTGGAACTTCACGTAATGTAGGACTAAAAATTTGTGATTGTTTCATTCTGTATCAAACTCCTTGTCTTAATTTTTATCTAGTTAAAAAAGAATCTTTGAATATCATTCCACGTTACAAAAACCATGAGTAATAGTAGTAAAACGACACTGATTAAAGTTAGCATGGTTTCTGTCTCTTCGCTGATCGGTTTTCCTCGTACACCTTCTATGAAGTTTAGTAATAATTTACCTCCATCTAAAGCAGGAATTGGAAATAAATTCATTAAACCTAAGTTAACACTTAAGAAACCAATAAAATTGATTATACCTAACCAACCCGCAGTCTGTGTCACTTCACTTGTCATTTGATAAATCGCCACCGGTCCCCCTAAATTATCGGTGGATATCTGTCCAGTAACTAAAAGTAGAATACTTGTAAAAATATTTTTAATATAAAACCAAGTCTCCGTAAAACCAAAAGCTAGCTTATCAAGGAAAGAATCCTTCATCAAGACTTGAACGCCTATTTGCCCGATCTCTGTGCCGTCTGTAGCTTCTACAGCTCGCGGAGTGATCGTTTCAATGATAACATCTTGGTTTTCTTTTTGGATTTCAAACTCCAAAGGATCATTGGGGTGGGCTTGTACCGTCATCAGCATTTCATTCCAGGAAGAGATTTCTTCCCCATTGATAGACAAGATGCGGTCGCCTGTCTCCATCTGTGTTTCAATGGCTGGTGAATTTTCTTGCACTTCGCCAATCAGTGGTTCATTGGAAGCAACGCCTCCTTGTAAGAAACCTAATGCGATAAAAGCGATAATCGCTAATAAAAAGTTATTTAAAGGTCCACCAAAGTTTGTTAAGATGCGATCTTTTAATGAAGCATTTTGGAAACGTCGATTAGCGGGTGCAATTTGTAATTTCGTTCCGTCTTCTTGCACGACAATTGCATTTTCTTTCACCGAATAAGTCACGGTATTTTCTAAATCTCCGCCGACGCTCCCTTTAATAAAGAGCTTGTCTTCAAAGTCATATTCTAAAACTTCAACGGGGACTCCAGTTGTTCGCATACTTTCATCACTTAAGTCTATTTCAGTGACTTGATCTTGTTCATCTAAATGCAATAAAGCAGGCATGCCTAGCCGGATATCTTCTTCCTCTTCAAATCCAGCCA
The DNA here is from genome assembly GCA_963558565.1 of uncultured Atopostipes sp. GTDB lineage: Bacteria > Bacillota > Bacilli > Lactobacillales > Carnobacteriaceae_A > Atopostipes. The sequence goes on along the minus strand of CAUWGX010000001.1, from coordinate 11,599 downwards.
TCATCACATAGCCTCCTAATGGCAGCACACGAATTGTATAGGAAGTTTCATTTCGATGCGTTTGAAAAAGTTTCGGTCCCATTCCAATGGAAAATTCTCGGACAAGGACGCCCGCTTTTTTCGCGAAATAGAAATGTCCAAATTCATGGACGATGACAATAATTCCAAAAACTATAATAAAAGCAAGTATTGTTTGCAACATTTACAACTCCTGTCTACCATTATTTTTTTACACTAACCCTAAAAGCAAAGCCATGGTTAACGTAAAAAGTGTACTATCAAATCGATCTAAGATACCACCGTGCCCTGGTAATACATGACCTGAATCTTTGACTTCAAAATGACGCTTAAAGGCGGATTCTAATAAATCACCAAATTGACCTGTGATGGATAGAATAACTGCCAGCACGAGCATCGTAATATACGTATAATTAAACGAAAAGAAGTTCAAGTAGATGGTCGCCATAACAAGCGATAGAACGATCCCACCTAATGAGCCTTCAATAGTTTTATTCGGCGATAACTGGGGCGATAATTTTCGCTTCCCTATCTTCGAGCCAATAAAGTAAGCGCCAATATCCGTACTCAAAACAACTAATAAAATAAAAATAAATAAAGCTAAATCCGCATTTCGAATGGTAATGGCTGCATAAGCACCCGCTCCGACATAAAACAGGGTTAAAGCAGAAATGCCGGCTTTCGTGAAGTCATAGCCTTTCACTAAAACCGTACAAATTAAAAGTAAAATAACGGCGAAAATAGGAATAATGGCATCATTTAAATGCCCAGGAATCATTGCTTGAATATAGTCATAAAACACAATCGATAATGTCCCAATATATGTAATAAAAGAAGGAGCAATCGCTCGACTAATTTTAGCCATGTGAAGCAATTCCATACTTCCTAATAATGCCACAATACCAATGACCAAACTAAAGGCCCAGCTTCCGTATAAGACGGCCGGTAATATAATTAATAATAATACAATAGAAGTTTTAACGCGCGTTCGCAAAACAATCCCACCTTAACTATTTTTTCTTACGATCATGAAGTTTAAACTCCACCATATCTTCGATTTCTTTCCTGGTACTCTTTTATTGCTTGTTCAAATAATTCTTCATTATAATCTGGCCAATATTCTTTGGTGAAGTAAAATTCACTATAAGCATTTTGCCATAATAAAAAATTACTTAATCTTTGCTCGCCACTAGAACGAATTAAAAAATCAACATCCTGTAAGTCACCCAGTGGGCTAGTTAGTAAATGAGCGGCAAAATTTTCTTCGTTAATATCCTTGGGATTTATTTTTCCCGCTAATACTTCATTTGAAAGTGTGCGAGCCGCTTCTACAATCTCTGCTCGTCCACCATAGTTAAAAGCAAAATTTAGAATCATCCCTGTATTTTCTTTCGTATCTTCAACAGCTTTTTCGATCGCACGTTTTGTCAAATCAGGTACTTTTTGCTCAAAACCTGTCACTGTTACTTTTATATTTTCTTCAATTAATTCGGGAACAAAGCGCTTGAAAAACCGATTGGGAAGGCCCATTAAATATTGAATTTCTTTTAAAGGTCGTTTCCAATTTTCTGTAGAAAATGCATATAAAGTCAATACTTTAACGCCTAGTTCGTTCGCGCTTTTTGTGACACGACGAATGGCTTCTACACCTTCTTTATGTCCCTCAGACCGTTCAAGACCTCGATCTCGCGCCCAGCGTCCATTACCATCCATAATAATGGCAACATGTTTAGGGATTACACCTTTTTTTAGGTCTTGGGTAGATTTAGATTCAGCGTTCATCCTGACCCTCCTTGTTTCATTCACTACATGCTCTATTATATTAAAAAAGTAACTAAACTACCATGTTTAGTCAGAAATACTTTGAAATTTAAACTAAAATGGATTGACGAATGGCTTAAAACCATTAAAAATCCGCTAAAACAAACTGTTCTAGCGGATTTGTTTTATTTCATTAAAACCAAAGATCCAATCCTAAGGAATTAATTTTCAATAATTTCTTTCTCTTTTGCAGCAGCTAATTCGTCGATATTCGCAACAGAATTATCTGTCAATGTTTGAACGTCTTTTTCATAACGACGTAATTCATCTTCAGAAAGATCTCCAGCTTTTTCAGCTTGTTTTAACTCTTCCATTCCTTCACGTCGAATGTTACGCACAGAGATTTTAGCACTTTCTGCTTCTTCTCCTACTTGTTTTGCGATTTCGCGACGACGCTCTTCTGTTAATTGTGGAACGACTAAGCGAATAACATTTCCATCATTCGATGGCGTAATGCCTAAATCTGCTTTATTGATTGCTTTTTCAATATCTTCGATTGTATTTTTATCATAAGGTGTAATCATTAGCATACGTGGTTCTGGGACCGAAATTTGTGCGAGTTGATTTAGAGGAGTTGCTGCACCGTAATAAGATACGTGTACCCCTTCTAATAAGCTTGCATTGGCTCGTCCTGCACGAATACCACCTAGTTCACGTGATAATGCTTTTTCAGCATTCTGCATTTTTTGTTCCGTTTCTCTTAACACCTGTTGACTCATTATACTTTCCCCCTAATATTTGTTCCGATTTTTTCACCTAAGATCACACGTTTAATGTTTCCTTTTTCATTAAACTTAAAGACAACGAGTGGAATTTTATTATCCATACTTAAAGAAGATGCGGTTGAATCCATCACTTCTAAAGATTTATTGATAATATCTAAGTAAGTTAATTCATCATATTTTACCGCGTTCTCATCGATGTTTGGATCGGCTGAGTAAACACCGTCTACGTTGTTTTTAGCCATCATAATGACATCAGCTTTTACCTCAGCCGCTCGAAGCGCAGCTGTTGTATCTGTAGAGAAATATGGGCTTCCAGTACCCCCTGTAAAAATAACAACACGTCCTTTTTCCAAATGACGAATCGCTCTTCTACGGATATATGGTTCAGCGACTTCACTCATATTAATCGCTGTTTGTACACGGGTTGGAACCCCTAAATTTTCTAAGCCATCTTGTAAAGCTAGACCATTCATTACGGTTGCTAGCATTCCAATGTAATCAGCTTGCGCGCGGTCCATACCCATCTCTTCCCCGGTTTTTCCTCGCCACATGTTTCCTCCACCCACAACGATTGCAAGTTCTACACCGAGGTCATGTGCTTCTTTTATTTCGTGTGCGATCGTTTGGATAGTTGTTGGATCAATTCCAAAACCTTTATCACCGGCGATTGCTTCACCGCTTATTTTTAAAACAACCCTATTATATATAGGCTCTGCCATCTTTTGTCCTCCTAGATTCACATCTTAATATTAGCATAATTTTGACTGTGAGTCACTGATTAATCAGAGATTAACACTTTTGGTTATAAGAAAAGACAGGAACGATAGACGCTCCTGTCTAAATCTTGATCTTATTGATTCATTTGACTTCTTACTTCTTCAGCGAAGTCTTCTTCACGTTTTTCAATACCTTCGCCTACTTCTAAGCGGGTAAATGAACGGATTGTAGCGCCATTATCATTTAGATATTCTTGAACGGTTTTGTCGCCATCTTTAACATATGGTTGGTCAATTAATGAAATTTCTCCTAACCATTTGTTTAGACGACCTTCAACCATTTTTTCAACAATATTTTCAGGTTTTCCTTCGTTTCTAGCTTGTTCAGATAATACGTTTAACTCGTGATCACGTACTTCTTGAGGTACTTCTTCACGGTTTAAATATTGTGGGTTAAGAGCTGCAATATGCATTGCAACGTTTTTAGCTACCTCTTCGTCCGCACCATCAATTAATGTAAGAACGGAGATGCTTCCACCCATGTGCTCATAAGCACCAAATGTTTCATTATCTTCTTTTTCAACAAGTTCAAAACGACGAAGTGTAATGTTTTCACCAATGGTTGTAATTGCAGCAGTGATTGCTTCAGCAATTGTTTTCCCATCTTCAAGTTTCACTTCTTGTGCTTCTTCTACTGAAGCAGGTTTTTCTTTTGCAATGGCTTTTGCAATGGCTTTAACTAGTGTTTGGAACTGTTCGTTTTTAGCTACATAGTCTGTTTCACTGTTCACTTCAACGACAGCTGCTGTATTACCTTCTATATAAATATGTGATAAACCTTCTGCTGAAATACGGTCTGCTTTTTTAGCTGCAGTTGCAACACCTTTTTCACGTAAAAAGTCTACTGCTTTTTCCATGTCGCCATCCGCTTCCACTAATGCTTTCTTCGCATCCATCATTCCAACGCCTGTACTATCACGAAGCTCTTTAACTTGAGCTGCTTTAATTTCTGCCACGATGATTCCTCCTGTAAATTTAACTCGTTTTTTATTCAATCGTTAAATAAAGATTCGTTTTAAATATAAAGTTTCTAATGATGAATTATTCGTTGTCGCCTTCTACTGCTTCAACCATTTCTTCAATAGATTGTGATTTTTCATCATCTGCTGCTTGAGACTCTCCTTGATTTCCTTCAATGTAAGCATCTGCCATAATTGAAGTAATCAATTTAATCGCACGGATTGCGTCATCGTTAGCAGGGATTACATAGTCAATGTTATCTGGATCTGTGTTTGTATCTACCATAGCGATGACTGGGATTCCTAATTTGTTTGCTTCATGTACTGCAATATATTCTTTACGAGGATCAACAACAAATAGTGCGTCTGGTAAACCAGGCATGTTTTTAATTCCACCAAGCGTACGCTCTAATTTGTCACGCTCTTTCATGAGTAAGCTTACTTCGTTTTTAGGAAGAACATCAAATGTTCCGTCTTCTTCCATTTCTTCTAATTCTTTTAGGTAATCAATTCTTTGGCTGATTGTGTCCCAGTTTGTCATTGTTCCACCTAACCAACGATGGTTAATGTAATGAACACCAGCACGTTCAGCTTCTTCTTTAATTGATTCTTCTGCTTGTTTCTTAGTACCTACAAATAAGATATGACCATCGTTTGCACCAAGATCACGTACAAAATCATAAGCTGTTTCAATTGCACGTACCGTTTGTTGCAAGTCAATAATGTAGATGCCGTTTCTTTCAGTAAAGATATAAGGTTTCATTTTTGGATCCCAACGACGTGTTTGGTGACCGAAATGAACACCAGATTCTAACAATTGTTTCATAGTAACTACTGCCATTTTAAATTCCTCCATTTTTGTTTTTTATCTTCCCTGAACTTCCCACACCCAAACAACTCCTGGCATCGGAGCAACAGTTGAGTAATCCGTTCAAGTGAAAATTTCAGTGCATTTGCACCGTCTAATATTATACCAATAATGTTTTTCATTAGCAAATAAAACTTGCACTTTTTCTAAAATTAAAGCATACTAAAATTAACTTTTATTTGAGGTGAGACATTTGTTTTATAATTTTATAATGGTTTTATTAAAAATATTAATTCGTCTTCTGAACGGTAAGACAAGCGTTTATGGAAAGGAAAATATTCCTGAGGATGAAAAATTTGTCCTCGTTGCTCCCCATCATTCAATCTTAGACCCCGTGTTTATAGGAATCGCTGCTTATCCTCATCGTTTCTCTTTTATGGCAAAACAAGAGCTGTTTAATATTCCTGTTTTAAACTGGATCATCCGCGGGCTAAATGCTTTCCCGGTTGATCGTAAAAAACCAGGAGTCAGTGCCATCAAAACACCCGTAAACTATTTAAAAAATAACGAACTAAATGTTTTAATCTTCCCTACTGGCAGTCGTTACTCCACTGAGTTAAAAGGAGGCGCCATAACCATTGCGAAACTTGGGAAGAGTAAAATCGTCCCCGCTGTTTATTCAGGCCCTTTAACAATTAAAGATTTGCTCCTACGTAAAAAAGCGACGGTTGCTTTTGGTCAACCTTTTGAAATTAAACGAAAAATTGAAGGGGTCGATGATGTGAATGCGTACTATTCAGAAGTTATGCAAAATTCATTCGATGCGCTTGAAGAGAATGCAGAAAAGAACGTGATTTAGTATTTAAAAAGTCTATGAGTGATCGCTAGTCAGCGGTACTCATAGACTTTTTATTTTATTCCTCGGCCTGTAAACCTAGATTTTGTAGTTCATACATTTCATTATAACGTCCACCAAGTTCTATTAATTCTTCATGCGTTCCTCGTTCGACAATTTCGCCCGCTTCTAACACTAAAATTTGATCCGCATCACGAATCGTCGATAAACGGTGGGCGATGGCGACAGTCGTACGCCCTTCGCGCATTCGATTGAGCCCTTCTTGAATTAATATTTCAGTCTCTGTGTCAATATTGGCAGTAGCTTCATCTAAAATTAAAATCTTTGGATCTTTCACAATCGTACTAGCAAAAGATAGCAATTGTTTTTCACCGCTTGAAAAACCAGCTCCGCGTTCCACCACTTTATGGTTATATTTATCGGGTAATTTTTCGATAAAGCGGTTCGCTTGAACAAATTCAGCCGCTTCCACAATTTCTCGGTCAGAGATGGTATCATCAAGTAAACGGATATTATCTTTAATCGTGCCATAAAACATAAAGGAGTCTTGCAAGACTAAACCAATTTCCGCTCGTAGCTCTTCAATAGGAAATTCGCGCAGTGAATGACCATCAATGAGAACCTCTCCTTCTTGATACTCATAAAAGCGCATGAGTACATTAATAATAGAAGACTTCCCACTCCCGGTATGCCCTACTAAAGCTACGGTTTCTCCTGGATTCACTGTAAAGTTAATATCTTTTAAAACCTCTGTCTCTCCATCATAAGAGAAGGTCACATGTTTAAATTCAATCTTTGCTTCTTCGATTTGCAAATTCGAGATGGCTTGTTGCTCAGGAGCATAGGCCTCTTCATCCATCACTTTTAAAATTCGCTCACTTGAAATAACTCCGTCTTGAAATAAACTTAAATTATCCATTAAACGAGTAAGGGGTTGGAAAAAGAGATTCACGTAAGAAGTAAAAGCGTAAATGACTCCTACCTCCACGGGGCCTTGCAAAGCATCATAACCAAATAAACCTAAGATAGCGACAATAGCAATCGTATACAATAAATTAATAATGGGACTCAGTAAAATGGCATTGATTTTCGTCATTGAAAAACGTGATTGGAAATAAGAATCATTGGTCGCTTCAAATTCTTCAATCATTCGTTGTTCTTGGCGAAATTGCTGAATCGTTGACATCCCATTAATTGATTCCGCTAATTGTGTATTTAACAGACTGTTTTTATTTTTCATCTCAGAATATGTGCGTGAACTATACACTTGATAAAAACGTGTAATAATAATAAGCACCGGCACAAAAGCTAATATCCAAAGCGAAATTTGCCAATCTAGCAAGAGCATTGCTCCAAAAGTTGTCAAAATACTTAAAGAACTTTGAATAATATTCAATAGTACATTCCAAAAATCTTTTAAAGCTTCCGTATCATTGGTCACACGAGTGACAATCCAACCGGTAGAGGTACTATCGAAAAAGCGCATCCCTAAGTGATGTATTTTTTCAAAGAGTTGATCACGCACGTTTTGCACTGTTTTTTCAGAAGCCATACTAAATAAATAAAGTTCTAAAAATGTAAAAACCATTTTGACTAAAGTTAATCCAAAATAAATGAGACCAAACTTCACAGCTGTCGCTTGAGTGGCTGTTCCAATGGCTAGGTGATCATCGATAAACGTTTGAATCACGCGGGGTTGCATCGCATTAATAACAGCTAATAAAATGACAAGAAGCACAGCTGTCACAAATTGTTTTAAGTAAGGTCTTGTAAACTTTACGATGCGTCTTAAGACATGCATCTGTTCCTTAACAGGTATTGAACGAGCTTCTTCTTCAACGTTTGTGTTTGCAGCCATCCTATTCCTCCTCCCCTAACGCGGATGAATCTTCTTCCAACTGTTGTTTATCATACATCTCACTGTACCAGCCCTCGTTTTTAAGTAGTTCCTCATGTGTGCCTCTTTCACTAATTTTTCCATCTTCAAGCACAATAATTTCATCCGCATGAATCAAAGAACTGATACGATGGGCAATAATAATCGTTGTCTGATCGTTGCGTAAATCACGTAAACCTTCTAAAATTTTCTCCTCGGTTTTAGCATCCACCGCTGATAAAGAGTCATCAAGAATCATTAATTCGGGGTTTTTGATTAACGCACGGGCAATCGAAACTCTTTGTTTTTGTCCACCCGAAAGAGAAACTCCACGTTCACCGGTTTGGGTGTCATAACCTTCCGGCATTTCCATAATATCTTGGTGAATATCAGCAATTTTGGCTGCTTTTTCGACTTCTTCTTGAGGAATCGTAGGATCACTGAAGCGAATATTATCACGAATAGATGTCGAGAATAAAAAGTTATCTTGAGGGACATAACCAATACTATTGAGTAAAGCATCAAATGTAACTTCTCGAATATCTTGTCCATCGAATTTAATTTGCCCCACATAATGATCATATTCTCTCAATAATAGTTTAATTAAGGTGGTCTTTCCAGAGCCTGTTTTTCCTACAATACCTAAAGTATTTCCTTTTTTTAGCTCAAAATAAATCTTTTCTAAAGCAGGCATCTTATCATCTGGATAGGTAAACGAATCAATTTTATACTCGATATCTCCAGCAACCGGGTCATTCGAAGCGCCCTGTCTTTCAACAATGGAAGATTTTTCATTTAGTAATAATTCGATCCGATCATAACTTGCTGAACCTCGTTCAATAATATTAAATAAACGTCCAATAGCAAACATTGGCCAAACTAACATCCCAATATAGCTAATAAAAGTAACAAATTCACCAACAGTAATTTCTGTATCTAAAATTAAAAAACCGCCGACAATGATCGCAATAACATAAGAAATCCCAATAATTAACTGTAAAGCTGGATCAAAGAGTGAATCAACTTGGTAGACCGCCCGATTTTTATCTAAGATATTTTCTGTTTGTTCTTGGAATTGGAGAATATCCTCTCGCTCCTGCCCAAACGTTTTAATCACTTTAACTCCTTGGAGACTTTCTTGCACTTTATTGTTCATTTGTGAGAATGCAGCTTGCGCCTCGCGAAAACGAGTATGTAACATTCGTCCTAAGTAGCGCGAAACGATAGCTAAAAATGGTAAAGGAATAATGGCTAATAATGTTAAACGCCAGTCGATCACAACAAACATCGCACTAATGGTAACCAATGTGATACTTAAAGAATCCGCCATCGTAACAATACCGCCTCCCGCTACCATGCGCAAAGCGCGCAAATCATTCGTAGCGTGCGCCATCAAATCCCCTGTACGATACTTTTGATAAAATTCACTATCCATCTTTGTAAAGTGACGGTACAAACGATTACGAACAATCCGTTCTAACCTCGCAGCATTCCCCCAAATACGGACACGCCATACATAACGTAAACCATATTGAGCGAGCGCTGTGAGCACCAACAATACAAGCCAACGAATCAAAGAATTTGTCGTAATCCTATCGGTGGCAATTTCATCAATGACAACACCGATAATACGTGGAGGGATGAGTTGCAAAACCGCTACAATCATTAAAGCAATCACAGCTGTTGTATACGATTTCCATTTATCTTTAAAAAACCAACTAAGTTTTCTATATATATTCATTTATGCACCTTCTCTATATTGCCCCATATCTTTAAATGCTTTAGGTATAAAAAGAAACGAACAGCAAAGCTTTATATACTGTTCGTTTTCTTCATTTCATTATTTATCATTTTTTTTAGATTGTGATTTCATCTGGTTAACCATTTGGTTGATTTTACGCTCGGAGGGTTTTTGACCCATCGAAAGCATCATCGTACGAATCATATTTTTATCAATCGGTGGATTCTCTTCAAAATATTTAATCATATAACGACGCGCTAGGAAGAAACCAGCAGCTAAACCTCCGATTAATGCAAGAATAATTAAAAATATTGCCCAACCTAAACTCATACTTCTCACTCCTATCTCATTACTCACTATATAAACAATCGATCTGTTTATACTTATACGCTTACTATTCTACCGAAAAATACTTCAAAGTAAAACTATTCTAGTCTTTTTCTAAAGAAAAATTAAAAAATCATAAATAAATCGTCGTTCATCAGAAAAAAATTGCAGCTGATTTAGACCAGCTGCAATCTCTTCGTTTTTATATTTATCTTTACTCAAATAAGGATAAATATTCTTCGACCACATTGTCTACGGTAAAGCCGAGATCTTTCACTACTTCATCGCCCGGCCCACTTTCACCGAAGCGATCTAACGCAATAATGCGACCTTCTGGACCGACATAACGATCCCAACCAAAGGTGGAGCCCATTTCAATCGCCACTCGATTCTTCACGGTTTTTGGTAGGACAGAATCTTTATATTCATCCGTTTGAAGTTCAAACAACTCAAAACTTGGCATTGAAATAACCATCACATCATGCCCTTGATCTAATAATTCTTTTTGGGCGGCAACCGCTAACTGCACTTCTGAACCGGTCGCTAATAATAAGCCATCCGGTTGCTCGGCTGCAGGGGATAAGACGTAAGCCCCTTTTTGCACGTATTGAGGCGCAAGTTCGTCTGTGTTTGGAAGGACGGGCACATCTTGACGCGTGAGCGCTAAGAGCGTTGGACGCGTCTCGGATTCTAACGCTACTTTCCACGCCGCAGCCACTTCGTTCGCATCCGCTGGACGCATCATCGTCACATTAGGCATACCTCGGAAACTGGATAATTGTTCGACCGGCTCATGCGTTGGGCCATCTTCCCCGACAGCGACTGAATCATGCGTTAGCACGTAAATACTTGGAATCTGGGAAAGCGCTGCAAGACGAACCGCTGGACGTAAATAGTCCGAGAACACAAAGAATGTGGAAACGAACGACTTGGTTCCGCCATGGAGTAAGATCCCATTTAAGGCAGAAGCCATCGCATGCTCGCGCACTCCATACCAAATATTACGTCCTTCATAATGTTCCGGTGAAAAGTCCCCTGCACCATCAATCGTCGTTTTGTTAGAGCCAGATAAGTCTGCTGACCCACCCCAAAGGTTGGGAACAACTTCAGCGATCGCATTAATCACTTCACCACTGACACCTCGTGTCGCTGCACCCTCGGCGTCTTCTTCATAGACCGGTAAACTTTCAGCCCAGTCTTCTGGTAACTCCCCAGAGACGCCTTGTGCAAATTGCGCACCAAGTTCTGGAAATACTTGTTGATAGTCGTCGACAAGTGTGTTCCAAAGGTCTTCTTTTTCAGCGCCATTTTGACCGATGGTTTCAGCAAAACGTTCATAGACTTCTTCCGGTACAGTAAAGTTTTCACCTTTCCAGTCATAACTTTCTTTGGCGTATTTGGTTCCGTCGGGGCCTAAAGGAGCACCATGGACTTCAGCCGTTCCTGCGTTTTCTGCCCCATAACCAATCTCTGTCCGTACTTCAATGATGGAAGGTTGGTCCGTGACGGTTTTGGCTTGTTCAATTGCTTCATCGATATCTTGTAAATTGTTACCATCTTCGACACGCGCATAGTCCCAACCATAAGCTTCAAAGCGTTTTTCGATGTCTTCACTAAACGCTTTATCTGTAGGGCCATCTAACTGTACATCATTCGAGTCATACAGCATGATCAGTTTGCCTAACTTTAAGT